>NZ_LT629688.1:1274768-1912152 GCF_900101785.1 Auraticoccus monumenti
CGGCAGCGGACCGGGGGCAGCGTGGTCGGCTACGTGCGGCGCCGGCGGGTGGAGGTCGCCCAGCACCTGCTCGGCAGCAGCACCCTGTCGGTGGCCTCGGTGGCGGCGACGGTCGGGTTCTCCGACCTGCAGAGCCTCAACAAGGCGTGCCGGGCCGAGCTGGGGCTGTCCCCGCGCCAGCTCAGGGACGCGCGGCCGGGCGAGGGGTGATCCGGCCCACCGACGCCGTCCCCGCCGACCCGTCGAGGAGGACGGTGCCGGCGGGTCGCGGTGCGGCTCAGCCGTCCCCGGGGTCGACCACCATCGCGCTGCCACCGCCCCGGCGGACGGGCTCGGCCACCGCCTGCAGGGTCCCGTCGGGTCTCAGCTCGACCGCCGCGACGGCCCCGATCTCGGCGGTGGTGGTGAAGCTGTGGCCCAGCCCGGCCAGGTCCTGCGTGGCGAAGCCGGGTTCGACCTGGGTGCTCGCACCGTTGCGCTCGCTGGCCCGGGGCGCGGCCACCGCCTCCGGCAGGGTCAGGTCGAGGTCCACGCGGTTCACCAGGGTCTGCAGCACGGTGGTGATGATGGTCGCCCCGCCGGGGGAGCCCAGCGCCAGCCACGGCTCGCCGTCCCGCAGCACGATCGTGGGCGCCATCGAGCTGCGCGGCCGCTTGCCGGGCCCGGGCAGGTTGGGGTCGTCCCCGCCCTGGGTGTCGGTGAAGCTGAAGTCGGTGAGCTCGTTGTTGAGCAGGAAGCCCCGGTCCGGCACCACGATGCCGCTGCCCCCGGTCTGCTCGATGGTCAACGTGTAGGAGACCACGTTGCCCCAGCGGTCCGCGGTGGTCAGGTGGGTGGTCGACAGGCCCTCGTGGTCGTCCTCGGGCACGGCGGTGCCGCTCGGGCAGCCGGCGTAGACGCCGTCCGGGCTCCCCGGGGCGATCGGTCGGGGCAGGGTGGAGCCGGGGTCGATCAGGCAGGCCCGCTCCGCGGCGAACCCGTCCGACAGCAGCTCCCCGACCGGGACGTCCACCGCGGCCGGGTCGCCGACGTAGCGGCCGCGGTCGGCGAAGGCGATCCCGCTGGCCTCCAGGTAGTGGTGCAGCGCCTGGGTGGTGCCCATCCCGGCCAGGTCGAACTGCTCCAGCACGTTGAGCGCCTCGCCCACGGTGGTGCCGCCGCTGGAGGGCGGGGCCATCCCGTAGACCTCCAGACCGCGGTAGCCCACGGACGTCGGTGCCCGCTCGACCACCTCGTAGGCGGCCAGGTCCGCCGCCGTCAGCAGCCCCGGGCGGGCCACCCGCGTCGACCCCTCGGCCAGCGGCGGGTCCTGCACCGCGGCCAGCAGGTCGGCCGCGACCGGTCCCTCGCGCAGGGCGTCGGAGCCGTCACGGGCGATGGCCCGGTAGGTGGCGGCGAGGTCGGGGTTGCGCAGCCTGCTGCCCATCCGGGGCAGCTCGCCGTCGGGCAGGTACAGCTCGGCGGTGGCGGGGAAGTCGGCGAAGCGGGCGGCGTTGCTCTCGGTCTGGCTGCGGAAGGTCTCGTCCACCACGAAGCCGCGGCTGGCCACCACCGTCGCCCGGGTCATCGCCCGGCGCAACGACACGCTGCCCCAGCGCTCCAGGGCGGTCTCCCAGGTGGCGACCGTGCCGGGGACGCCGACCGACAGGCCGCTGGTGACCGCCTCGGCGAAGGGGATCGGCTGCCCGTCGGGGGCGAAGGTGTCGGCCCGCATCGCCGCGGGCGCGGTCTCCCGTCCGTCCAGGGTGTGCACCTCGCCGGTGGCCGCCTCGTAGTGGACGAGGAAGCCGCCGCCGCCGATGCCGGCGGAGTAGGGCTCGGTGACGCCGAGGGTCGCGGCGGCGGCCACGGCGGCGTCCACGGCGTTGCCGCCGCGTCGGAGCATCTCGATCCCGGCGGCGGTGGCGTCGGGGTCGACGGTGGAGACGGCGCCGCCGGTGCCCTCGGCGACCGCCACCTTGGGCGGTGTCCGCGGCCCGGCCTCGACCGGTGGTGCGGCGGTCAGCAGCCCGGCGGTGAGGCCGAGGGCGAGCACGGCGGCGCAGGGGCGCAGCGACCGTGCCGGACGTGTGGACAGTGGCAGACGGGACATCGTCGTCCTCCCGGTGGCGGTGGTGCCGACGCTAACCCCGCCGCCCGGCGGCGTCCAGAGCCGGGTCGACCCGGTTCGCGGAGTGCGTCGCGGCCACCGTTCACCTCCGGTTCAGGTGCGGGCCTGGTCCTGTCGGCCGGCAGGGTGCAGGCTCGTCCCCATGAGGCACCCCGCTCCGCTGTCCACCGTCCTCGCCCTGGCCTGCGTGGCCGCCCTCGGGCTCGGCGCCGCGCCGGGGGCCGCCGCCGAGCCGGACGTCCCCGCGCTGCCCCTCGGGCCCGCCGGGCTGGCGCAGACCGAGGTCACCACCCGGCTGGCCGACGGTGTGACCCACACCCAGATCGTCCGTGGCGCCCCCGACGCGGCGACGCCCTGGGTGGTGGAGCTGGCCATCCCCGCCACCGGCCCCGACCCCGACGCGCCTGCCCGGGCGGTCCAGGACCGGGCCAGCGCCGACGCCCTGATGGCCCGCCTGGCCGCGGCCGGGTTCCCCGCGGAGGTCCAGCCGGTGCGGCAGCCGGCCGTCGCGGACGTCCCCGCCTCGGTGAGCGGGTACCGGGTCCGGCTGACCGCCGGGTACCCCACCCAGGAGGCCGCCCGGGCCGCGGTGGCGGCCCTGCGCGGCGCCGGGTTCAGCGCTCGCGACTGGTACCGCGGCTGGGACGGCGGCAGCACCGACGTCGGCCGGTGGACGGTCAACGTGCTCACCATCGACCCGCGCACCTTCGACGGGGAGCTCGGCGCCTCCTACGGCCCCGACCTCACCGACCGCGAGAGCGTCAGCGAGCTGGCCGCCGAGGCCGGCGCCCTGGCCGCGGTCAACGCCGGCTTCTTCGTGCTCGACCCGGCCGCCGGCGCGCCGGGTGACCCGGCCGGGGCGGCGGTCTACGACGGCGACCTGGTCTCCGAGCCGGTGGGCGACCGCCCGGTGCTGGTGCTGCGCGACGACGCCCGGCGCAGCGACGTCGTCCGTCCGACCTGGCAGGGCAGCGTCACCGTCGACGGCCGGACCCGGCCCAGCCAGCGGGGTGAGCGCACCTCCCGGCTCGACGGGCAGGACCGCGTCCCGGGCCTGGTTCGCAACTGCGGCGGCACCGGCGACCAGCCCACCGACCTCCCGCTGCACGACGTCACCTGCACCGACGACGGCGAGCTCGTCGCCTTCAGCACCGCCTTCGGGCCGACCACGCCGAGCGGCCCCGGACGCGAGGTGGTGGTGGACGGGCGCGGACGCGTGGTCCGCGTCGCCGAGCAGCGCGGGACCGCGCTGGAGCCGGGCCAGCGCTCGGTCCAGGCCACCGGTGACCGGGTGCAGGAGCTGGCGGCCGACCGGACCAGCCGGCTGCGGATCCGCACCACCCTCACCGACGGCCGGCGCCCGCTGACCGGTGACGGCGTCTCGGTGGTCAACGGCGGCCCGGAGCTGGTCCGCGACGGCCGGGCCCACGTCACCCAGGCGCGCGACGGCATGGTCCGTCCCGACGACCCGTCCTTCGCCTACGGCTGGGCCCTGCAGCGCAACCCGCGCACCTTCGCCGGGGTCGACGCCCGCGGCCGGACGGTGCTGGTCACCGTGGACGGCCGCCAGCCCGACGAGCTCGGCCTCTCCATCCCCGAGGCCGCCGACGTCGCCCTGGCCCTCGGCCTGACCGAGGCGCTCAACCTCGACGGCGGCGGCTCCACGGCGATGGTGGTGGACGGGGGTCTGGTCAGCAGCCCCTCCGACGCCGCCGGGGAGCGTCCGGTCGGGGACGTCGTCTACGTCCGCTAACGCCCTGACGGCTGCTGACGCGCTGCGCCGAGGCCACCGGGGGGCGCCAGGACGCGTCCTCGGGCGGCTCGGGGTGGCGAGACGACGGCCCGCGACCACCCGGCACGACCGACCCGCCGCCACCCGCTCGGTGTGCAGCACTGCTGCGTACTCGCAGCGGGAGTGCACACTGCGGAGGCGAGGTCGCTCCGGGTGCGGGCGGTGGGAGGAGGAGGGTGACGGTGAGGACGATCGGAGTGGTCGCCGCGGCGGCGGCAGGAGCTCACACCCTGCGCGAGGGGCTGGTGCAGCCGCTGGTCGAGCAGGGGCAGCGGGTGACCGTGACGCTGACCCCGACCGCCCGGACCTGGTTCGACCACCTCGGTGAGACCGCGGCGCTCGAGGACCTGACCGGGTGGCCGGTGCGCTCGGCCCCCCGCGTCTGGGGAGCGCCCCGCCCGCACCCAGACCCGGACCTGCTGGTCGCCGCCCCCCTCACCGCGAACACCTGCGCCAAGCTGGCCCTCGGCCTCGGTGACAACCAGGCCCTCACCGTGCTGTGCGAGGGCATCACCGTGCTGCCCACGGTGGTGTTCCCGCGGGTCAACGCCGCCCACACCCGCCACCCTGCGTGGGAGGAGCACCTCCGCCGGCTCCGGGCCGCCGGCGCCCACCTCGTCCAGGGCGACGACGTGTGGCCGCTCGACGAGCCCCGCCTCAACGGCACCGAGCGACCGCTGCCGTGGAGTCACATCATCGAGACGGTCCAGCGGCTGCTGCCGGCGGTCTGACCACCCTTCCCGCGGCGCCCCAGGAGCCCGGGCCGGGACCGCAGCCGGGAACCGCTGGAGGTGAGCCGACCCAGGCGTCCTGCTGAGCCCGACGTCGTCGACCGGGGGTGTCTGCGCCGTCAGGGCGTGCGTCCCAGCGCCTGTCAGACGCTCAGGGGACGTGATCGGCTCTCAGGAGCAGGTTCTGACGCAGGACCGAGGCCTCAGGCCAGCAGACCCCGCACCGGGACCGACCAGACGTCCTCGCCGGTCCGGCCCCAGCGAGCCAGGAGCGCGTTGGCGGCCTGGAAGCCGGTGGTGGTGGCCCTCTCCATCAGGGCCACCGGGAGGTCGCAGCGCAGGCCGTCCCCGGCCAGCACCACCCGCGGGTCGGGGGTCTCGACCTCGAGCCGCTCGTCCCAGGGGCCCGTCCCGACCAGGGCGCAGTCGTCGCGCAGCAGCCACTCCTCGGCCAGCACCTGCGCGCCGTCCAGCTCCGGGTGCAGGGTCGACAGCGAGGCCCGCAGCTCCCGGCGCAGGGTGACCTCGTCCGGGGCGGACGTCCGCGACCGCTCCGCGTGGGGGTCCACCCCGGTGGGCAGGCCGACCGCGTAGGCGTGCAGCTCCACCACCGAACCACCGGTGCGGGCGGCCCAGCGCCGGGCGGTCTCCTCGAAGGTGTGCACCATGGTCACGTTGTCCAGCCCGCCGGGGAAGCCGGAGGTCCCGAGGAAGGGCAGCGTCCCGGGGGCGCAGGGCCGGTCCAGCCACATCCGCCAGACCGCGAACGAGGGCGCGCTGCGCAGGCTCGCCACCCGCTCCCGCCACGGCTCGTCGCCGATCCACGGAGCGCCGGCCACCAGCTGCTGCAGCGGACGCTGGTCGGTGGCCAGCACCACCGCGTCGGCCCGCAGCTCCGCACCATCCACCCCGACCAGCACCCCGTCCCCGTCCTCGGCCAGCGACGTCACGGCGGTGCCGGTGCGGACCTCGGCGCCGAGGGAGGTCAGGTAGCGTCCGAGCGGGGCCCACAGCACCTGGTCGTAGTCGTCGTCGGGGACGTCGAACAGCAGCCCCTCCGCCGAGCCCAGGAAGTAGCTGTGGAACATCGCCACCAGCTCGGCCCCGGAGAACTCGTCGGGGTGGGCGAAGAAGCTGCGGGCGAAGACCTCCAGCGCCAGGTGGCGTGCCTTCGCCGGGAACCGCAGCCGGTCCAGCACCTCGCTGGCGCTGGTGCCGTCGAGCTCGCGGAACGTCGCCGGGAAGTCCACCTCGAGCAGGTCCAGCGCGCGGCGGACGTCCACCTCGGCCAGGTCGCGGGCGGTGAAGGAGGGGCTGCGGGCCACGAAGGCGGCCATGCCGAACGGCGGGGTCCGCGGGATCCGGGCGAAGGAGTCGCGGTGCCCGCCGGCCAGCTGCAGCGGGTAGTCCGGGACGGCCACCAGGTGCCGCTGCGCCGGGTCGGTGCGGCGGAGCAGCGCGCGCAGGTTGTAGTACTGCCGGAAGAAGGCGTGGAAGCCACGGCTCATGGTGCGCCCGTCACCCAGCGGCCAGGAGCGGACGCGCCCGCCCAGGGTGTCCTCGCGCTCGACCAGGGTGACGTGCACGCCCTGCTCGGCCAGGACGCTGGACGCCGCGAGCCCGGCGATGCCTCCGCCGACCACCACCACCGAGCGGGGACGGTGCGGGTCGGCACCGGCCCGCGGCGGCTGCGGCAGGTGCCGGACGGCGTGGCGGTCGCGGCCGGGGTGCCAGCGTCGGGTGGAGGAGGGCAGCAGGGGAGGCATCACCCAGGACCCGGCTTGGTGGCCACGACCGTGTGCAGGATGTCGCGCTGCCAGTTGCCGAAGGTGCGCCGGCGGATCCCGGTGAAACCGGCCCGGTGCAGCCGCTCCTGCAGCTCCTCGACGGAGTCGAACTCCAGCACGCTGCGCCACAGGTAGCGGTGCAGCCGGCTGCGGCGGGTGACCACGACGGCCAGCGGGATCACCACCGCCCAGCAGACCAGGCTCCAGACGGCGGTGGGCAGGCGGTGCCCGCGGACGGCGTACTCGTGGACGACCAGCACCCCGCCCGGACGCAGCGCCCGGTACAGGTCGGCCACCAGCTCGTCGCGCTCGGGCACGTTGCGGACCAGGTAGGCGGCCAGCACGCCGTCCCACTCACGACCGTCCCGCCCCAGGTCCTGCGCCCGGCCGGCCCGGAAGTCGACCCAGTCCGGCCAGGACTTGGCCCGCGCCGAGGCGAGCATGCCGTCGCTGGCGTCCACCCCCTCCAGCTCGACGACGTCGCTCAGCCCGTGCTCGTGCACCGAGGCCACCACGGCTGCGGTCGAGGCGCCCGACCCGCACCCCAGGTCCAGCAGACGCAGCGGGGCGGCGTCCGGTCCCAGCTCCTCCAGCAGCGCCGCCGCGGAGGCGCGCAGGTGCTCGTGGTAGCCGGGGTTCAGCCCGACCAGGACGTCGTAGTGCTCGGCCACCTCGCTGAAGGCGTCGGTCACCTCGGCGTCGTGGGAGCGGGGGGCTCGGTGCAGCAACGTGTCCTCCGTCATGGTGTGCCTCGTGCTGTTCGACGACAGCGCCTCCTGCGGACGCATGGACCCGCCGCCGGTGCGGGCTCACCCTAGTGGGGCGTCCGACCTGGGCCCGTCGGTGGGAGCGACCTCACACCGCGCCCGCCCACGGCGTTGAGAGGGTGGGCCCCGGGAGGGGACCGGTGGACGAGGGAGGGTGATGGACCAGCCGTTCGAGGTGGCGGTGCGCGAGCACGGCACCGTGGTGCTGCGCGTCTGCCGCACGGTCCTCGGTCCCGGTGCCGACGCCGAGGACGCCTGGTCCGAGACCTACCTGTCCGCGCTGCGGGCCTGGCCCGGGCTGGACCCGGGTGCGGACGTCCGCGCCTGGCTGGTCACCATCGCCCACCGCCGTGCCCTCGACGTGACGCGGGCCCGGTCGCGGCGGGCGCTGCCGGTGGCCGACGTGCCCGAGCGGGAGGGGTCGGAGGGGATCGGTGAGCCGCCCGACACCGAGCTGTGGGAGGCGCTGGCCCGGCTGGCCGACAAGCAGCGCCGGTGCGTGGCCTACCACCACGTGGCCGGGCTGCCGCACGCCGAGGTCGCGGCGATCGTGGGGGGCAGCGAGGCCGCGGCCCGCCGGGCCAGTGCGGACGGCATCGCGGTGCTGCGGCGGGTCCTGGCCCACCGGGAGCAGGAGAGGAGAGCACGGTGAACGAGCGCACGAGGGGGCTGGGTGTCGTGCAGGGGCAGGAGGTCGTGCAGGGACCCGCGGTGCTGGGCGGCCTGGGCGCCGGCACCGGTGACCTGCTGGAGCGGCTGCGGGACCGGCTGGCCGTCGAGGCCGAGGGCGAGGGGCTGGTCGAGGTGGCCTGGCGGACCACGGACTCCCCGGTGGGGACGCTGCTGCTGGCGGCCACGGAGCGGGGGCTGGTCCGGGTGGCCTTCGCCAACGAGGACGGGGACGAGGTGCTGGCGGTGCTGGCCCGCCGGCTCGGTCCGCGGGTGGTCCGGGCACCGCGCCGGCTGGAGCGGGCGGTGGTGGAGCTGGAGGAGTACTTCGCCGGTCGCCGGCAGGGGTTCGACCTGCCGCTGGACCTCAGCCTGTCCACCGTCTTCCGGCGACGGGTGCAGCAGCAGCTGGCCCGGATCGGCTACGGGCGGACCGCCACCTACGCCGAGGTGGCGGCGGCGGTGGAGAACCCGGGGGCGGTCCGGGCGGTGGGGTCGGCCTGCGCCACCAACCCGATCCCGATCGTGCTGCCCTGCCACCGGGTGCTCCGCACCGACGGCGCGCTGGGCGGCTACCGCGGCGGCGCCGACGTCAAGAAGGTGCTGCTCGACCTGGAGCGCGGCGCCGCCTGACCTCGGGCCGCTCGCGGGTCCCGGGCGGCCCCCGCGGGCGCCGGCGGGCCTTGGACGTCCGGGTGAGGGGTCTGACCGACCGCCGTCCGCCCCGCGTGTGCAGTCCTGCTGCCAAGTCGCAGCAGAAGTGAACAGCGTGTGGGTGACCCGGCCGGCCGACCCGACGGACCCGCCCCGGCCAGGCCCACCCCGGGCCGACTCACGCCGGTCGGACGTGCGTCAGCGGAGGACGGAGCGGGTGACCAGGTAGCTGCGGTCGCGCCGGACCACCTCGGTGGGGCCGACGGCTGAGCGCAGCCGGGGCAGGTAGGGGAGGTGGGCGTTCCAGACCAGCCACGACGCACCTCCGGGCCGGAGCACGCGGGCGAGGTCGTCGATCATCTCCAGGGTGGGGGTGGAGTCCTTGGCGGCGCCGACGTGGAAGGGCGGGTTGCTGACCACCAGGTCGAGGCTGCCGTCCGCGACGTCCTCCAGACCGTCGGCCCAGGACACCTCCACGGCGACGCGGTCGGCCTCCGCGGCCAGCCGGGTCGAGGTGACCGCGGCGGCCGAGACGTCGACGGCCCTGGTGCGGAGGCCGCGACGGGCCAGCCAGACCGCGAGCACCCCCGAGCCGGAGCCGAGGTCCAGGGCGTCCCCGCCGTCAGCGACCGGGCCGGCGTCGAGGGCCTGCACCAGCAGCCGGGTGCCGGCGTCCAGACGTCCTCCGGCGAAGACGGCACCGCGGCTGCGCAGGGTCAGCGGAGCGCCGAGGGCCGGTTCGTCCAGCACGGTGGTCCGGGGCCAGTGGGGCGTCCCCGCGCGGGGGTCCGAGGCGTGCAGCACCCGGGACTTCTGCCGTCCGCGGCTGGCCGAGACGGTGCCGAAGGAGCGGGCGAGCGCCTCGTTCTGGGCCAGGGTCATGTGCTTGACCCGCCCGCCGAGCACCACGCGCACCCCCTCGGGGACCACCGCCGCCAGCCGCTCGGCGAGGTCCTCCACCGCCGCCACCGCGGGGGAGAGCCGTCCCAGCACCGCGACCACAGGCAGGGGGGTGCCGTCCTCGGGGTCGAGCAGCCGGGCGCCGGCGGCCTCGCAGACCCGGGCCTCGCGCAGGTCGTCGACCCAGGCCAGCGGACGTCCGCCGCCGGCCAGCACGCCGCGGGTCAGGGCGGCGTCCACGTCGTCGACCACCAGCACCTCGGCGCCCTCCCACCCGCCGGGGAGCACGTCGGTGGCCTCGTCGAGGACCAGCCGGGTCACCGGGTCGGGGTCGAGCGAGCCGTCGGGCGGCGGGGAGGAGGTCACGCACGCATTCTCCCCGACCGGTCACCCCGCCGGGTGCCGCAGAGGTCGGCCGCACCCCGGCAGCGCCTGCCCGGGACGGCCGACCCGCGGGGTTACGCTCCTCGCCACCGACGGCGGTCAGCGCCGTCGCGACGGGGGGTGCGGGTGCCGGGGACGGGGATCGTGCGGCGGTGGCGGAGCTGGTCGACGACGACGCGACGCGTGCTGCTGCTGTGCCTGGGGCTGCTCGCCGTGGACGGGGCCCTGCTCGCCGCCCACTGGGGCCACCGGCTGCACCGGGCCTTCGACCTCTTCCCCGTGCTCGCCCACCCGCGCTGGGACGCCGACCTCGACCGCTCCTTCGCCGAGGGCTTCGGCTACCTCAAGCTGCTGGTGGCCGCGGTGGTGCTGCTGGTGGTGGTGACCCGGGTCCGGGTGGCGCGCTCCTTCCTGGTCGCGGTGGCGGCGACCCTGCTGGTGATGGTGCTCGACGACGCGCTGCAGCTGCACGAGGCCTTCGGCCGGTGGTTCGCCGCCCGGACCGACGTCGCGGTGCCCGGTCTGAGGGGGCAGGACGTGGGTGAGCTGGTGGCCTGGGCGCTGATGGGTCTCCCGCTGGGCGCGGCCCTGGTGGTGGGCTACCTGCGCGGACGTCCGGAGCGCCGGCTGGCGCACCTGCTGCTGCTCTGCCTGGCGCTGCTGCTGGTGTTCGGCCTCGGGGTCGACCTCGTGCACATCGCGGTCCGCGACCACGTGCACCCCTACGTCGTCTACGTGCTGACCTGGCTGGAGGCCGCCGGGGAGCTGCTCGGCATGTCCGCGGTGCTGGCCGTGGTGGTGCACCGGCTGCTGCGTCAGCCGCCTCCGGTGCGGGCCGCCCAGGTCGGGTCCTGACGCTGCAGACGCCGCGGTCGCGGCATGACGGCGGGGACCTCGCGGTCGGGGCCGAGGCGGCGAGACACCTCCCCGATCGGGTTGCTCGTCGGTAGCGTCAGGGGGTCGCCGGAGGGGCGGCACGGGTGAGGAGGACGCATGGAGCACGGCACGGGTCAGCGGATCGGACGGGTCGCGGGGGCCTGGTTCCCGGTCGTCGTCCTGGTGGCCGGGGCCATTGCGGTCGCGGTGCCGGGGCCGTTCCTCGTCCTCGGCCCGCTGGTCACCTGGTTGCTCGCGCTGATCATGCTCGGCATGGGCATGACCCTGCAGGCCTCCGACTTCACCGTGGTCGTCCGCCGTCCCTGGGCGCTGGTGATCGGGGTGGTGGCCCAGTACGTGATCATGCCGCTGGCCGGTCTGGGTCTGGCGCTGCTCGCCCAGCTGCCGCCGGCCCTGGTGGTCGGGGTGGTGCTGGTGGGTTCGGCCCCCGGCGGCACCGCGTCCAACGTGATGGTCTACCTGGCCAAGGGCGACACGGCGCTCTCGGTGGCCATGACCACCGTCTCCACCCTGCTGGCGCCGCTGCTGACCCCGCTGCTGGTGCTGCTGCTCGCGGGCAGCTTCCTGCCGGTGAACACCGCCGGGCTGTTCGTCTCCATCGTGCAGATCGTGATCGCCCCGATCGTGGTCGGGCTGCTGCTGCGCCGGCTGGCCCCGGGGTTCGTCCACCGGGTGCTGGACTGGATGCCGCTGGTCTCGGTCGTCGGCATCACCCTGGTGGTGCTGGCGGTGGTCGCCGGCAGCGCCGCCGCCATCCTCACCACCGGTCTGCTGGTGGCCCTGGTGGTGGTGCTGCACAACGGGCTGGGGCTCGGGCTCGGCTACCTGGCCGCGCGGCTGGTCGGCATGGACGAGGCGACGCGTCGTGCGGTGAGCATCGAGGTCGGGATGCAGAACTCCGGTCTGGCCGCCGGGCTGGCCCGGGTGCACTTCACCCCCGAGTCCGCCCTCCCGGCAGCGCTGTTCTCGGTCTGGCACAACATCTCCGGCTCGCTGCTGGCCTCCTTCTGGTCCCGGCGCCCGGCCGCGCCGGTCGCCGAGCGGGAGCCGACGCGCGTCTGAGCCCGGGCGGGGCGTGCCAGCCGTGCCCATTCCGCTGGAGGACGTCGAGGCGGTCGGGACCGGCCCCACCCGGCCGATCGGGATCGGGATGCACCGCGTCGCGTTCACGGTCGACGACCTCGACGCTGCCCTCGAGGTCGCCGCACGGCACGGCTGCCACCCGCGGGGCGGGGTGGGGACCTACGCCGACGTCGACCGGCTCACGTGGCTCCGTGGGCCCAGCGGCCTCATCGTGACGCTGGCCGAGGAGCTGCGCGACGGCTGATCCGTGGCCCGCACGTCCCCTACGCTCACGCCGTGTTCGAACTCGATGCGCGCGCCCTCAGCGAGCGTGGTCGGGCGAGTACGTGGAACGAGGACGCAGTGGTGCTCGAGCCGCCGGTGTTCGCGGTGGCCGACGGCATGGGCGACGACGGCGACGGGGCCGGCGCGAGCGCGGTGGTGGTCGACCACCTGCAGCGGCTGGCCCGGCTGCCCGTGATCGGCCCGGACGAGGTCGTGCAGGCCCTGCGCAGCGCGCACGAGGACGTCCTGGCCCTGCAGCAGCGGATCGGGCGTCCGGCGGCCAGCACCGTCGCGGGCGCCGTCGGGCTGGTGCTCGAGGGCCAGTCCTACTGGATGATCTTCAACGTCGGCGACTCCCGGGTCTACCGGGTGACCGGCGTCGAGCAACGGCGGATGCAGCAGGTGAGCGTGGACCACACCCACGCCCAGGAGCTGGTCGACGCGGGCCGGATCAGCCGGCTCGAGTCCCTGGTCCACCCGGACCGGACGGTGCTGACCCGCGCGGTCGGCATGCGCCAGGGCGAGTTCGACCCCGACTTCTGGCTGCTGCCGATGGTGCTGGGGGAGCGGCTGGTGGTCTGCAGCGACGGCCTCGTGCGCGACGGCGCCGAGGTCGAGGCCGCCCTGGTGGCCAAGAGCCGCCGCCCGGCCCGCCAGACCGCCGACGAGCTCGTCGACGCCGCCCTGCGCGTCGGGGGCGGTGACGACGTCAGCGTGGTCGTGGTTGATGTTCTCGCCGAACCCGTCGAGGATCAGACCACCATCCCGGACCCCCAGCTACGAAGGTGAGCATGAGCAGCACGCAGATCGGTCACTGGCGCGCCACCTACACCCCCGGGCGGTGGGTCGTGCTGGCCGGTCCCACCTCGCTGGTGGTGCTGCCGCCTGCCCGTCCGCAGCACGCCGCGCTGGTCAACGCCCTCTGGGACGACGTGATGGGCTCGGTCGACATCAGCGACCTGGCCGAGCGGCTGGTGCGGTTCCGGATCGACCAGGTGCCGCACCTGGGCGTCTTCTTCTTCGACGAGACCGGCATGCACTCGCTGGTCCGCGGCTCGGTCCGGGTGGTGGACCTGCGCACCGGCGACGTCGTGGCCGACGGTGACGGGGTGCAGACCTGGAGCGAGGTCGGGCTCGGCCACCTGCGCCAGGTGCGGGTGGACGTGGAGCCGGTGGACCAGGACACGGTGCTGCAGCTGCCGCTGGTGGTCGGGGCCGTGCAGGCGTCGGCGATCGTGCTGGACGCCACCTCCCCGGTCTCCTCCAGCCAGTCCTTCGTGGTGGCCTCGACGGCCGGCGTCTCGGCGCCGCAGGAGGTCCCGGCGCCGGCGGCTCCGACCGGTGCGGGCGGCACGGGTGCTGGTGCGGCTGCGGGTGCCGCCCCGGTGTCCGCGGGTGGTGCGGCGGCTGCCGCTGCCGCGGCCGGGGTGGCGCCGGGAGCTGGCGCGGTGGGCTCCCAGGTGGTCGGCTCGGTGACCTCCGGGGTGGTCGGCTCGGCCGCCGCGTCCGCCCTGCCGAACGGGCACGAGACCTCGGTCTCCGAGGCCGACGCGTCGACCGCCGCGGTGACCGAGGTGCGTGAGGAGCTCGACGAGCGGCTGGACGACTCCGAGGGGGACAGCGACCGCGACGAGCCGGGTGAGGGCCAGGGCGCCGACCAGCGAGGTGCGCCCGATGGGGGTGCTGGCCAGCAGGCTGAGAGCGCGGTCGAGCAGGGCGGCGGCGACCAGGCCGTCGGGGAGCAGGAGGGCGGTCAGGACGACGCCGGGCAGCCGGACGGCTCCGAGCCGGCCGGGGCGGGCCAGCAGGGCGCGCAGGACCCCGCCGACGACGAGGAGTCGGCGGAGCAGGACGGGGAGGACGCGGTCGAGCCCGCCCGGGCCGACCTGTCCGGGTCGTCCACCGCAGACCCTGTCGTTGCCGTCGAGGTGGCCCGGCGGTACGAGCCGACGTCGCCGGACGGGGCCGTCGGAGGGCACCAGCCCGACGAGGACGAGGCCGTCGGAGGGCACCAGCGCGGCGAGGAGGAGGCGGGTGAGCAGGAGTCGCCGACCGGGGACCGCCAGGGCGACGACGCGGCGGACGGCGACGCGGCCCAGGCCGACGACGCGGCCGACGGCCCGGCGCCCCAGGACGCGGCCACCCCCGACCACGGACCCGGCTCGCACGACGACGGAGCGCCAGAGCACGACGACGCACCCGACCACGACGACCAGCGGTCGGCCCGCGGTCCCGGCGACGAGACGACGCCGGGTCGCGCCGACGACCAGCAGAGGACGCCCGACGACCAGCAGACGGCTTCCGGCCGCTCCGACGACCAGCAGACGGCTCCGGGGCGCGCGGGCGACCACGAAGGCACCTCCGGCGGGACGACGACCGGCGGCGAGCCGACCCGCCAGCAGGGACCCTGGGGAGGCGGTCCGGGGAGCGCCTCCGAGCCGGCCGAGCAGGTGGCCCCGCTGGAGGGCATCAGCACCACCGGCCCGGTCACGGCCGCCCCGGGCCCCACGCCGGACAGGGTCTCTCCGCAGGCGCTGGGCGACCCCTCCGACGTGGTCGGATCGCCCGAGGCGACCGCCCAGGCACTGGCCGCCGATGACGACGAGGAGGACCTGCTCGACTCCCACACCGAGCTGATGCCCGACGCCTGGAACAACCGCCGGACGGGGATCCCGGCCACCGGTCACGGGGACGACCCGCGCACCGCCGGCCCGCAGCGTCCCCAGGGTCCGCAGGGACCGGGGCAGCCCCCGCAGTGGCAGCAGCAGCCGGCCGCTGGCCCGGGAGGGCCGCAGCGTCCCGGACCCTACGGCGGCGGTCCCGGCGGTCCCGGCGGTCCCGGCGGTCCCGGCGGTCCCGGCGGTCCCGGCGGACCGGCCCTGGCGCCGCCAGGCGGGACCGGTCCCGGTTTCGCCGCGGCTCCCGGTCTGCCCCCGGGTACCCCGCCCCCCGGGTACGGTCCCGGCCCGGGTCAGCCCACCGGTCCCGGACGTCCGCAGCCCGGCCAGCCCTGGACCGGCCAGCCCGGTCCCGGCGGGCCCTCCGGCCCTCCCGGGCAGGGCCCGGGCGGGTGGCCCGGCCCCTACGGAGGTCAGCCGGGTCAGGGCGACTCCCACGGCGGTCAGCCCGGTCAGGGCGGCCGGCCTGGTCAGCCCGGTCCCTACGGGGGTCAGCCGGGTCCGTATCCTGGTCAGCCCGGGTCCCCGGGTGGTCAGCCCGGCCAGCAGGGCGCTCAGCCCGGTCAGCCCATTCCCCACGGAGGTCAGCCGGGGTCCTACGGCCAGCCCGGCCAGCCGGGTCCCTACGACGGTCAGCCCGGTCCGACGGGACAGCCCGGTCTCTACGGCGGCCCCACCGGTCAGCCCGGGCCTTACGGCGGCCCGACCGCCCAGCCCGGGCCGTACGGTGCCCAGCCGGGTCAGCCGGGTCAGCCGGGTCAGCCCGGCCCCTACGGGTCCCACGACGGGCAGGGCCGGCCGGGCCCTTACGGACCCTTCGGAGGGCAGGGTCAGCCGGAGGGACGTCCCGGCCAGTCCGGCGACCCCGGTGAGCCCGCTCGACCCGGTCAGCCCTGGGCGCCGCGCAGCGACGAGGGCCCGGCCGGCGGCGGTGTCTCCGGCACCGCGGCGTCCGCGTCGGACGCCGACGAGGCCGAGCAGGGTGCGAGCACCGACGTGCCCGTCGAGGGCGGTCTGATCCGCGGTGTGCCCGGGTTCGGCGAGGCGGCCCGTCCGCAGCGCTCGATCGAGCCGGCCGCGCCGGAGTCCGCCGCCGACCACGACGGGGCGACGATCTTCCAGACCGGGATCGCGCGTCGCAACAAGCCGGCGGCGCAGGGCAGCACGCAGGGTGAGGCGCTGGTGCTGGCCACCATGTGCGCCCTGCAGCACCCGAACCCGCCGGAGGCGGAGCGTTGCCGGCGTTGCGGTGGTGCGGTGCAGAGCCAGAACCCGCGGCTGGTGCCGCGACCGGTGCTGGCGGTGCTCCGGCCGTCCTCCGGGGCGCCGCTCGAGGTCGACCGCACCGTCCTGGTCGGACGCTCCCCGGCGGCCACCCGGGTGGCGCGGGAGCACCTGCCCCGGCTGCTCACGGTCCCCAGCCCCAGCCACGACATCTCCCGTACCCACGTGCAGGTGACGCCGGAGGGCTGGAGCCTGGTGGTGACCGACCTGCACTCCACCAACGGCACCACGCTGATCCGTCCGGGTGAGGACCCCGAGCGCGAGCGGCTGACCCCGGGGGAGCCCGTCACGATGGAGCCGGGCTGGGTGCTCGACCTCGGCGACGGCGTCACGATCACGATCGAACGGCTGCCTTGAGCCGACGCCCACCCGCACCACCACCCGCCCTCCCGGGGTTCCGCCCGCTGCAGCACCTCGGGTCGGGCGGGTTCGCCGACGTGTACCTGTACGAGCAGGACCTGCCACGACGGCGGGTGGCGGTGAAGGTGCTGGTCGAGACGGTGGTGGACGACGACCTGCGCGGCCGCTTCGTCTCCGAGGCCAACGCGATGGCCCAGCTGTCGGCCCACCCCAGCATCGTCACCATCTACCAGGCCGGCGTCGCCCCGGACGGCCGGCTCTACCTGGTGATGGAGTACTGCTCGCGGCCCAACCTGGCGGTGCGGCTCAGACGTGAGCCGATCCCGGTCAGCGAGGCGCTGCAGATCGGGGTGAGGCTGGCCAGCGCGGTCGAGACCGCCCACCAGGCCGGCATCCTGCACCGCGACATCAAGCCGGCCAACGTGCTGGTGACCGACTACGGCTGGCCGGCGCTGACCGACTTCGGCATCGCCGCGCAGGTCGACACCGGCGACCAGGCCGCCGGGCTGTCGGTGCTGTGGGCGGCACCGGAGCTCTTCGACGCCGAGCCGCGCAGCGACCGGCGCACCGACGTCTACGCCCTGGCCGCCTCGGTCTACGCCCTGCTGGCCGGCCGCTCGCCGTTCGAGGTGCCCGGGGACAACTCCGCGGCGGCGGTGGTGTCGCGGATCGAGCGCGCGCCGGTGCCCTCCACCGGGCGGATGGACTCCGTCCCCCAGCTGGAGCAGCTGCTGGCCCGCGCCATGCACAAGCGCTCCGAGGCCCGGCCCCGCTCGGCGCTGGAGCTGGCCCAGGGGCTGCAGGGGATCGAGCGCCAGCTGGGCTTCGCCCCCACCTCGATCGACGTCCGCGACAGCCTGGTGGCCGAGGCCTCCGGCGCCGAGGCGGAGGAGACCCGGGTCCGAGGGGTGGTGACCATCGACGAGGACCCGTCGAGCTCGCGTCCGGTGGTGCCCGGGACGACCGGGTGGTCCGGCGGTTCCGCGCCCGTCGCACCGGTGACGCCGGCGCCGCCGCGGAGCCCGCTGGGGCTGGTGCTGGGTCTGGTCGCCGCGGTCGCGGTGATCGGCGTCGTGGTCGGGGTGCTGGTCTTCGGTCCCGAGCGGGCGCCCGAGTCAGGACCCAGTGCGTCCGTGGCCGCGCCCACCGAGGTCCTGCCGCCCGCCGCCCCCACCCCGCCCGAGGACGTCGACTGCCGACTGGACGGCGAGGAGCTGGTGTGCGACTGGACCCCGGTGCAGGACGAGGGCGCCCGGTACCGCTGGGGCTTCCAGGAGCGTCCCGCCGAGACCACCACCCTCGAGGAGCCCGGGTTCACCGCGGCCGTCCCCGAGGGCGTCAGCCCCTGCGTCAGCGTGGAGACCCTGCTGTCGGGGCGCACCAGCGCTCCGGTGGTGCGCTGCGCCTCCTGAGGGTTGACGCGGTCGGCACCACGGGGACCTGTCCCGCACCTGCCCGGCGGCGACCACGGAGGGTCGAGCGGGTCGCCACGGATCAGTCGGCGTGCCCGCTGCCGGCACTCAGCAGAAGTCCGGGCGGACCTCGGCGATGTCCTCGAGCTCGCGCTCGAGCCGGGCGTGCAGCGCCCACGCCGTCGTCAGGAAGGTCTCGTCGTCGCCCGGGGCCGGATCCGGGGAACGGTCTTCCCAGGTCTCCTGCCAGGTCGCCAGGTCCCGTTCCAGGCCGGGGGTCAGCGGGAGGGCCCCGCGCTCGATCGTGTAGTGGTCGGTGAAGGTCTCCCACAGCGGGAGCGTGCGCCCGTGGTCGAAGAACATGCGGATGAGGCGGCGGCCGTCCGGCAGCAGCGGGGCCTCGCCCCGGCGCGTCCTCGCCGCGAGGTACCTGTCCTGCATCTCGCGTCGTGCCCGCCAGCCTGACGGCCTGCTGGGACGGGTGCGGTAGTCCGTGCCGGAGAGCCACACGAGGCCGCCCGGCTCGCCCGCGCTCGTCTGCACCACGACGGCCAGCGCCCACAGCCGCGCCTCCTCGTCGGAGCGCCACGCACACTGCTCCAGGACCGTGGTCAGCGAGGTGCGGGAGTAGTCGAACGTCGAGAGACGTGAGTCGGCTCCCTCGAAGACGCAGATGCGGAAGGTCCGCTCGTCGCTCTGCCAGGGGACGTCGCTCGGTGCTCTCACCACGTCAGGATGCCGCAGGCCCTGCGCCGCGCGGCAGCGGCGACCCACTCTCCGGCTCGGCCCCGCCGACGGGCTGGGTCACCTCCGGCAGTCACTGCGGCGTCCCGCGCACGGATCTGTCCACAGGAGCAGGGTGGAGCCGTGGGGCGCACGTCCTGCTCGTATGAGCAGACGGCTGCTCCGTGCCGTGCCGGCTCCCCGCGGCAGCCGGCTCCTCCGACGCGGCCGGGGTCAGTCGCCCAGCGTCGACTCCCGGGCCACCAGCCGGGTCGGCATCGTCAGCAGGCCGGGCTGCGGGTCCCCGTCGATGGCCCGGATCAGCAGCTGGGCGGCGCGACGCCCGAGCTCGGTCAGCTCCAGGTCGACGGTGGTCAGCGGCGGCCGGCTGGCCTCGGCCATCACCGACCAGTTGTCGAAGCCGGTCACGGCCACGTCCCCCGGCACCGACCGGCCGAGCTCGCGGAGCCGGTCGCACACCCCGCGGGCGATCTGGTCGCTGCCGCACACCACGGCGTCCAGGTCCGGCACCCTCCGCAGCGCCTGGTCGAGCGCCTGACGTCCCCAGCGCTCGCTCCACTCCCCGAACAGCGGCTCGGTGGCCAGTGCGTCCCCGGCGGCGCGGACCGTCCCGGCGGCCCGCTCCTGGGCGCTGAGGTGGCGGTCGGGACCGGTCAGGTGAACCAGCCGGCGGCGGCCCAGACCGAGCAGGTGCTCCACGGCCTGGACGGCGCCCGCCTGGTCGTCGACCACGACCGAGGTGTCACCGGGGTCGGTGGAGCGGTTGAACGCGTAGACCACCGGGACGTCGGCGCGCACCGGCGGCCTCGGCTCGCTGCGGCGACCGGTGACGATCAGGCCGTCCACCCGGCGGGCCGACAGCGTGGTCAGGTAGTGCCGCTCGCGCAGCGGGTCGTCGCGGGTGTCGCAGAGCAGCAGCATCAGCTCACCGGCGCTGAGGGCGTCCTCGGCCCCGGTCATCACCGGGATGCTGAACCGGCCCGAGCTGTCGGTGGTCACCAGCCCGACGGTGTAGCTGCGTCCCGAGGACAGCGACCGGGCCCGCGCGTCGGGGGTGAACCCCAGCTGCTGGGCGGCCTCGCGCACCCGCTGCCGGGTCTCCTCGCGCAGGGAGCCCGTCCCGTTCAGCGCCTTCGACGCCGTCCCCGGAGACACCCCGGCCAGCGCGGCCACGTCGGTGATCCGGGTGACGCGGCCCTGGGCTGGCGAAGCGATGCTGACCTCCTGGCGCGTATTTCCTGGTTTTCCGGGTGAGCGGCAGGATAGGTGCTGCGTCCTGCCTGGGACAACCGTACCCATCCCGGCAGCGCAGCGGGCGAAGGGGTTGACGGCAGCCGGTACCCGTTCTACGGTGACGAAGGAAATCGTGTTCCTCTTTTCCGAAGGATGATCCATGAGCACTGTCGCTCTCCCCACCGGCCGCGGCCTGAGCGCCGCCCGACCCACGTCCGCCGCCGGGGGGCACACCCCGCTCGGGCTGGACCGGGCGCGGATCACCGGAGGCTTCTGGGCCGCCCGCCAGGACGCCGTCGCCGGCGGCATCCGCTGGGGTCACGAGCAGCTGGAGCGGGCCGGTAACCTGCAGAACCTGCGGATCGCCGCAGGTCAGGCCGAGGGTGAGCCGGTCGGGCCCGTGTTCGCCGACTCCGACGTCTACAAGTGGCTGGAGGCGGTCGCCTGGGAGCAGGCCCGCCGGCCGGCCGAGGACCTGCTGACCCTGCAGCGCGAGGTCACCGCCCTGGTCGCCGCCGCCCAGCACGAGGACGGCTACCTCAACTCCGTCGCCCCCGCCCGGGGCGAGCGCTACTCCAACCTGCCCTGGAGCCACGAGCACTACTGCGCCGGCCACCTCATCCAGGCCGCCGTGGCCCAGGTCCGCTGCACCGGTGACCGGGGGCTGCTCGACGTCGCCGTCCGGCTGGCCGACCACCTGGTCGCCACCTTCGGCCGCGACCTCCAGCACGACGTCGACGGCCACCCCGTGGTCGAGATGGCGCTGGTCGAGCTGTACCGCGAGACCGGCACCCAGGACTACCTCGACCTGGCCCGCTACTTCACCGACTCCCGCGGCCACGGGCTGATGGCCTCCTACGGCAAGGAGCCGGCCTACTTCTCCGACCGGGTGCCGGTGCGCGAGGCCACCACCGTCGAGGGGCACGCGGTCCGCGCCGTCTACCTGACCGCCGGGGCCACCGACCTTGCCACCGAGACCGGCGACCGGGAGCTGCTCGCCCTGCTGGAACGGCAGTTCGACGCCATGTGGGCGACCAAGACCTACCTCACCGGCGGGCTCGGCTCCCGCTGGGAGGGCGAGGCCTTCGGCGAGCCCTACGAGCTCGGCCCGGACCGGGCCTACGCCGAGACCTGCGCGGCCATCGGCGGCATCCAGTGGGCCTGGCGGCTGCTGCTGGCCACCGGCTCGGCGCACTACGCCGACGCGATCGAGCGGATGCTCTTCAACGGGTTCCTGGCCGGGGTCTCCCTCGCCGGCACCGAGTACTTCTACGTCAACCCCCTCCAGCTGCGCGGTGGCGCCACGGCCGATGAGAACCGCAGCCCGGCCCACGGGCGTCGCGGCTGGTTCGACTGCGCCTGCTGCCCGCCCAACGTGATGCGCACGATGGCGGGGCTGGCCGACCTGCTGGCCACCAGCACCTCCGACGGGCTCTGGGTGCACCAGTACGCCAGCGCCACCCTGGAGTCCGGGGCGCTGGCGGTGGAGGTCGTCACCAACTACCCCTGGGACCCCGAGATCCGGCTCAGCGTGACCCGCGCGGACGGCCCCAGCGCGCTGCGGCTCCGGGTGCCGGCCTGGGCGTCGGGAGCGAGCGTGACGGTGGCGGGGGAGTCCCGACCGGCCGAGCCGGGCAGCTACCTGACCCTCGAACGGGCGTGGCAGCCCGGGGACGAGGTCGTCCTCACCCTGCCGCTCGACGTCCGCACCGTCACCGCCCACCCCCGCGCCGACGCCGTCCGCGGCTGCGTCGCCCTCGAACGAGGACCGCTGGTCTACGCCTTCGAGCACTGCGACCAGGGCGCGGACGTCCGTCTCGACGACGTCGCGCTGGTGCCCGGGTCCGCCGCCCGCGGCGAGCACCACCCCGAGCTGCTGGAGGGCGTCACCCTCGTCACCGCCCGCGGCCGACACCTGGACGTCCCGGAGGAGTACCGGTCCTGGCCCTGGCCGACCGCCGGCGGTCCCCCGGAGGTGGGCGAGGAGGTCGACCTGGTGGCCATCCCGTACTACGCCTGGGCCAACCGCGAGATCGACGCCATGCGGGTCTGGGTGCCGGCGCTCGGCGACCGGCCATGACGTCGCTGTCCCGACGCCGCCTGCTGGCCCTGGCCGGCGGTGTCGGTCTCGGCGGGCTCGGGCTGAGCGGCTGCAGCTCGGTGCTGCCCGCCCCGGACACCGCGGCTCCCGGGTTCGGCGAGGGGGCCACCGGCACCGTCCGCGTCTGGTGCCGGGCCGCGACCCAGGAGGGGCTGACCTCGCTGGTCGAGGCGTTCAACGCCAGCCAGGACCGGCTCACCGTCGAGCTCACCCCGGTGCTGGACGCCCAGTACGTCACCAAGCTGGCCACCGCGATCCGCGGTCGCGAGGTGCCGGACCTGGTCGACATCGACGACATCAACTCGATGCTGTTCATCTACCGCGACGCCTTCACCGACCTGACCGACCTGGTCGCGGCGCTGCCCTACGCCGACGAGCTGAGCCCCGGCCACCTCGGTCTGGCCACCCGGGAGGGTCGCGTCTACGGCGCTCCGTACCTGGCCGACAACTCCCTGCTCTGGTTCAACCTCGACCTGTGCGAGGCCGCCGGGGTCGACCCCGACGTGGCGGTGCAGGGTTTCGACCAGCTGCTCGACGCCGCCCGGGCGCTCCGCGGGCTGGGCCCCGACACCTACGCCTGGAGCTTTCCCGGCAACAGCCCCGGCGCCCTCGGGTTCGTGGTGCAGCCCATGGTCTGGGCGGCCGAGACCGACTTCATCACCGGTGAGGTGGGAGTCCAGCGCGGTGCCATCGAGGGCAACGAGGCGGTCCGCGCCATGCTCGAGCTGCACCGCACGATGTGGACCGAGGACCTGGTCGCCCCGACCAGCTTCGCCGACGACGCCAGCCGGTGGGGGAGCGACTTCCGGGGCGGGCGGATCGGGATCTTCCCGACCAACTACTCCGTCGCCGTGTCCAGCGCCGAGGGCGACTTCGCCGAGCGGATCACCTCGCGGCTGCTGCCCGGACCCGACGGTGGTGGGGCCTTCTTCGACGGCGGGGACAACATGTGCATCCCGCGCGGGGCCCGCAACGCCTCCGGGGCCTGGGAGTTCGTCCGGTTCGCCCTCGACCTGCCCCAGCAGTTCGCCCTGCCCGCCGGTGGCTACACCCCGGTCCGCGCCGACGTCGCCGACGAGCGGTTCCGCGAGACCTACCCCCACGCCAGCGTGCCGCTGGACGACATCGAGGCCGGCTACGCGCCGACCACGCTGGCCTACAACCTGATCTACAACCAACCCGACGGCCCGTGGCTCAAGATGTTCCGCCGCGCCGTCTTCGACGGGGACCTCGACGGCGCGATCGCCGAGGGCCAGGAAGGCTGGGACGCCATCTTGAGTCAGGCACAGGCATGAGCAGCAGCGCCACGACGTCCGCGGTCTCCACCGCGGTCGCCCCGGTGGCCGCCGACGGCGGCACCCGCCGACACCACTCGCTGGTCCACCCGCCGCGCACCGGCCTGGCCCTGGTGGCCCCGGCGGTGATCTTGGTGGTCGTCTTCGCCCTCGTCCCGCTGGCCTTCGCGCTGGTGATCAGCTTCACCAGCTGGCCGCTGATCGGCACCGTCGAGTGGGCGGGGCTGGACAACTACGTCCGGCTGCTCAGCGACGAGGGTTTCGGCCGGGCCATCCTCTACACCCTGCTCTACACCGCGATCGTGACCGGTCCCATCCTGCTGCTGGGCTACGCCATGGCCGTCCTGGTCCGGGCGCGGCGCCGCGGCGTCGCGCTGCTGCGGACGGTCCTCTTCCTGCCCTACGTGGTGGGTCTGACCACCCTCAGCTTCATGGTGGTGCTGGAGGCGCAGCCCGGGAGCGGGGCGCTCAACCTGGTGCTGGCCGCGCTCGGCATCACCGACGGCCAGACCGCCTGGCTGGTCGACGGCACCCTCGGCACCGCCCTGATCTGCGTGCTGGTGATCTGGGCCGTCCCGGGGCTGACCATGATGCTGCTGATGGCGGGGATGCAGTCCATCCCGTCGGAGGTCTACGAGTCGGCCTCGCTGGACGGTGCCGGCTGGTGGGCCAAGGAGCTGCTGATCACCCTGCCGCAGCTGCGGCGCTCCATCGCCATGTGCCTGATCATCTCGGTGATCGGCTCCTTCCTGGCCTTCACCCAGTTCTACGTGCTCACCAAGGGCGGTCCGGGCACCGAGACCACCACGGTCGTCCAGTACATCTACAACCGCGGGTTCATCCAGCTGCAGCTGGGGTCCGCGACCGCGCTGTCCATCGTGCTGGTGGTCGTGGTGGGTCTGGTCACCGCCCTCCAGTTCCGCCTGCTCCGGGAGAAGGACTGACATGGCGACCCTGACCGCCACCGCGAACGACCGCGGCGAGACCAACCTCAAGCGCACCCTGTACCTGGTGGGCGGCGTCCTCGCCGTGGTCGTCTTCCTCACCCCGTTGCTGTTCTCCCTGCTCCGCTCGCTGCAGGCCAACGCCGTGATCATCGGCGAGGAGGGCGGCTTCCTGGACCTGACCACGGAGAACTTCGCCGGCCTGGCCGGGGAGGGGCAGCTGGTGCGGGCGGTGGCCAACAGCCTGGTGGTCTCGGTCTCCACCGCCGTGCTCACCGCGGTGCTGTCCACGCTGGCCGGGTACGGCTTCGCGCGGTTCCGCTTCCGGGGCGTGCTGCTCCTCTTCGGGCTGGTGGTGGTGACGATGATGGTGCCGTTCCAGGCGATCCTCACCCCGCTGTACCTGCAGATGAACGCGATGCGGTTGACCGACAGCCTGCTCGGTCTGGTGCTCTTCTACACCACCGTGAACCTGCCGTTCGGGGTGTTCGTGATGCGCAACGCCTTCTCCTCGGTGCCGCGCGACCTCGAGGACTCCGCCCACGTCGACGGCACCGGCACCCTGCGGCTGATCACCTCGGTGCTGCGCCCGCTGATCCTGCCGGGGGCGGCGACGGTGGCGCTGTACGCCTTCCTGGCCTCCTGGACCGAGTTCCTGGGTGCGCTCACCTTCCTCACCCAGCAGCAGCTCTACACGCTGCCGGTGGCGCTGGTGAACCTGCAGAGCGGGGCCTACGGGGAGGTCAACTTCGGCTTCCTGGTGGCCGGTGCGGTGGTCGCGATGATCCCCTGCGTCATCCTCTACATCGCCCTGCAGCGCTTCTACGTCTCCGGGCTGGCCTCGGGGGCGGTCAAGGGCTGACGCGTCGGCCGGCGGCGTGCCCGGGGGCACCCCGGGGAGCGCCGCCCGGACCGTCGACGTAGGTTCACCAGGTGAGCGGTCAGGTCCACGTCGTCTTCCCCAACCAGCTGTTCGAGGCCCACCTGGAGGCGCCCCCGGACACCCGCTTCGTGCTGGTGGAGGACGACCTGTTCTTCCGGCTGTACCGGTTCCACACCCAGAAGCTGGTGCTGCACCGGGCGAGCATGCGGCGCTTCGCCGACCGGCTGCGCGGGGCCGGGTTCGAGGTCAGCGTGGTGGAGACCAGTGCCGACACCCCCAGCACCGAGCGGCTCGCGGACGTCCTGCGCGGGCTGGCGCCGGACCGGATCACCGTCCACGAGGTGGTCGACGACTGGTGCGAGCAGCGGCTGGCGGAGGTGTGCGAGGCGGTGGGTTGCCCGCTCGACCCCGACGACGTCCTCGACACCCCGGCCTTCCTCACCACCAACGCCCAGCTGCAGGAGCAGCTCGGGGGGCGCGGCGGACGGGGCGCCCGGCCGCGGATGCAGCACTTCTACCGCTGGCAGCGGCAGCGGCTGGACATCCTGGTCGACGGCGAGCAGCCGGTGGGCGGTCAGTGGTCCTTCGACCAGGACAACCGCAAGAAGCTGCCCAAGGACGTGGTGCCGCCCGAGCTGGGCTGGCCGCAGCGGCACCCGGCGGTCGACGAGGCCGTCGAGTGGGTCGGGCAGGAGTTCCCCGACAACCCCGGTGAGGCCGACGGGTTCGCCTGGCCGACCAGCCACGCCGAGGCCGGGGCCTGGCTCGAGCAGTTCCTGCAGGAGCGGCTGGCCACCTTCGGGCCCTACGAGGACGCCGTCAGCCGCGCCCACCCGTTCCTGTTCCACGGGGTGCTGTCCTCCTCCCTCAACACCGGTCTGCTCGACCCCGCCGACGTCGTCCAGCGCGCCCTGGCCGCCGCCGAGGAGCAGCAGGTCCCGCTGGCCTCGATCGAGGGGTTCGTCCGCCAGGTGATCGGGTGGCGGGAGTACATGCGCGGGGCCTACGTGCTCTGGGGACGCCGGATGCGCCACCGCAACGCCCTCGGCCACACCCGCACGCTCGGCCCGCAGTGGTGGACCGGCGAGACCGGGCTGGACCCGGTCGACCTCGTGGTGGGCCGGGTGAACGAGCGGGCCTGGGCCCACCACATCGAGCGCCTGATGGTCGCCGGCAACGCCATGTGCCTGCTGCGGGTCCACCCGGAGGCGGTCTACGAGTGGTTCATGGAGCTGTTCATCGACGCCTACGACTGGGTGATGGTGCCCAACGTCTACGCGATGAGCCAGTTCGCGGCGGGGGACGCGATCACCACCAAGCCCTACGTCTCGGGCAGCAACTACCTGCGCAAGATGTCCGACGTGCCCAAGGGGGACTGGACCGAGGTCTGGGACGCCCTCTACTGGCACTTCGTCGCCGACCACGCCGACGTGTTCGCCGCCAACCCGCGCTCGCAGATGATCGCCCGCCACCTCGAGGGCCACGACGAGGAGACCCGGGCCCGGCACCGCCGGATCGCCACCCAGGCCATCGAGGAGCTCACCCGCCCGGGATGACCGGCCGCTCACCGGATCCGGACCTGCAGGTCCAGGAGAGCAGCAGGTGCTGCGACCCGTCCGTCGGGCGAGCAGAGCCGGACCCCCAGCAAACGCCCCTCCAGATACGTCGAGTGGTGTCCGCTGAGGGACTGGTTGTGCACGTCGGGTCCCAGATCCGCTGTCCCACGCACCAGTGCCCCCTGAGCAGAGCACCCAGGCGCGTCGGCTCGCCGCGAAGCAGAACCGGACTCCCAGCAGACGCCTCTGCGGATACGTCGAGTGGTGTCTGCTGAGGAACCGGTTGTGCTCGGCAGGACGGACCTCGCCTGCCCTCGGAGCCGTGTTCTCAAGGGACCGCAGCAGCCTGCGTGGTGACCGCGGGGTGGGTGCGGCTGAGGGCGAACCCGACACGCGGGCCCCAGCTCCCACGGGCCAGGGACGACGACGAAGGTGAGAGGCGACGAGGTCGTCCATGGCGGGCGCCACCAGGGCGGGGTGGCCGATGGTGCGCCCACTGACCCGGGGTCAGGGCTGGGTCGTCGGCGGGTGCCGCCGGTCGAGCTCCAGCAGGACGTGCTCCATCACCCGCCGCTGGGCGTCGTTGTGGCTGCTGTCCTGGTGCGCCAGGAGCATCCGGGTCCCCTCGCGGCCGAGGTCGGGGACGTCCCCGAGCGTGACGGCCGAGTCGAGCAGCTCCACCATGGCGCGGGCCAGCGGCAGCGTCTCCGTCGGCGGTGCGTCGTCCTCGAGCTCGGCGAACGCCCGGAGGAGCGTCGCGTGGTGCTCGGCCGAGACCGACAGCCTCTCCAGGGCGGTGACGAGCCACGGCATGGCCGCGTCACCGCTGAAGTGCTTCATCAGCGCCAGCTGCTCCCGCTCGTGGACGCCGCTGGCGCCCCACGCCTGCTCGAGGAGCCGCAGCAGGGGGACGTGCGGGACCAGGGCGGTGGGGAGGTCGGGGGTCGCACCGCCGTCGCGGAGGGCGGCGATGGTCCGGCGCCGGGCGGTGAGCCGCTCGATCTCGGCCGCCGTCTGCTGGTCGATGCCGTCGAGCAGCTCGGTGGTGGCCCCGGCGTCGTCCAGCACCCGACGGACCTCCGCGAGCGGCACCCCGAGGTCGGTGAAGCTGACGATGCGCAGCACCGTCGCCAGGTGGCGGACCGTGTAGCGGCGGTAGCCGTTGGCGGAGCGCTCGGGCTCCTCCAGCAGCCCGATCTGGTGGTAGTGCCGGAGGGTGCGCACCGTCACCCCGGCGAGCTCGGCGAGCTCGTTGCTGTGCATCTCAGGAGGTCCGCTCACGCTCCAGATCATGCAGGGCGTGGGTGGCGACGACCACCAGGAGCGCGACGACCGAGGTGGTCCGCAGGAGGACCAGCGGCGGGGAGACGGCGGCGACCCCGCTGTCGAGGCGGGACGAGAGGTGCGACCCGCGGTGCGCGGTGGTGGTGGGCTTCACACGCCGAGTGCACACCCCGACGTCGCGTCGGGGTCAAGCCGACGGCGACCGCGTCCGTCGGGGCCGAGGGGCTGTGGGTTGATGACGGTCAGCCACCGCTGTGGGGCACGGATGGCGCACCGCAGGGACGGCCCGGCCCGTCAGTCCCCACTGGCCGACGAGACCAACCACCGGGGAACGGGCCGGTGCGGACGATGAGTTCCCGCGGGTGCCCGGGTCACCACGGCAGGACCGGCGCCAGCAGGACGTCGGCCGCACCCGGAGGAGGACTCATGGCCGAGCTCATCTACTCGATGCTCGTCTCGCTGGACGGCTACGCCGCGGCGGCGGAGGGCGACCTCGGTCGCGGGGCCGAGGACGAGGAGGTGCACACGTTCATCGGCGACCTCTTCCGCCCGGTCCGCACCTACCTGTACGGCCGGCGGATGTACGAGACGATGCTGTTCTGGGAGACCGCGCACACGCTCCCCGACGCCCCACCGCACATCCTCGAGTTCGCCCGTGACTGGCAGGCCGCCGAGAAGGTGGTGTACTCCACCACGCTGGAGTCGGTCTCCAGCGCCCGGACCCGGATCGAGCGGAGCTTCGACCCCGATGCGGTGCGCCGGCTCAAGGCGGGGTCCGAGACCGACCTCACGATCGACGGCCCGACCCTGGCGGCCCAGGCGGTCAGGGCCGGCCTGGTCGACGAGTACCAGCTGTTCACCACCTCGACCGCGGTCGGCGGCGGCCTGCGGTTCTTCCCCGACGGCGTGCGTCTCGAGCTGGACCTGGTCGAGACACGTGCTTTCGACACCGGACTGGTCTACACGCGCTACCGGACCCGCTGACCCGGTCGCGGTCGTCGGCCGCCACCGGGTCGGGGTGCTGTGAGGACACCGAGCGTTCACGTGCCAGCCCGGCGGGGTGGGTACATGATGGGGAGCAACCCACCTCTGGAGGACCCATGACGACCGCTCCCGTGCAGCTCCAACGGGCCAGCTGGCCCCAGCGCGCCGACACCGGTGCCCCGGCCCTGGCCGAGGGTGACCTGGACCGCATCCACCGCTGGTGGCGCGCCGCGAACTACCTCTCGGTCGGGCAGATCTACCTGCTGGACAACCCGCTGCTGCGCACCCCGCTGAGCCGTGACCACGTCAAGCCGCGTCTGCTCGGTCACTGGGGCACCACGCCGGGGCTCAACTTCCTCTACGCCCACCTCAACCGGGCGATCAGCGAGCGGCGCCAGCCCACCGTGTTCGTCACCGGCCCCGGGCACGGCGGACCGGGTCTGGTGGCCTCCACCTACCTCGAGGGCACCTACTCCCGGGTCTATCCCGAGATCAGCCGGGACGAGGAGGGTCTGCAGCGCCTGTTCAAGCAGTTCTCCTTCCCCGGGGGGATCCCCTCCCACGTCGCCCCGGAGACCCCCGGCTCGATCCACGAGGGCGGCGAGCTCGGGTACGCCCTCTCCCACGCCTACGGTGCGGTCTTCGACGACCCGGACCTGCTCGCCTTCACCGTCATCGGGGACGGCGAGGCCGAGACCGGCCCGCTGGCGACGTCCTGGCACTCGAACAAGTTCCTCAACCCGGTCACCGACGGGGTGGTGCTGCCGGTGCTGCACCTCAACGGCTACAAGATCGCCAACCCCACCGTGCTGGCCCGCATCCCGGAGGAGGAGCTCCAGGAGCTGATGCGCGGCTACGGCCACACCCCGCACCTGTTCACCGCCGGCTTCGACGACGAGACCCCGGAGTCCTACCACCGCCGCTTCGCCGAGCTGCTGGACACCGTGCTGGACGAGATCGCCGTCGCCCGGGCCGCCGCCGCCGAGCAGGGGGCCGAGCACGCCGAGCGTCCCCGCTGGCCGATGATCGTCTTCCGCACCCCCAAGGGCTGGACGGGGCCGAAGACCATCGACGGCAAGAAGACCGAGGGCAGCTGGCGCTCCCACCAGGTGCCGCTAGCCAGCGCCCGCGACACCGAGGAGCACCTGCGGGACCTGGACGACTGGCTGCGGTCCTACCGTCCGGAGGAGCTCTTCGACGAGCAGGGACGCCTCGACGCCGACATCGCCTCGCTGGCCCCGCCGCCGGAGCTGGCGATGGGGGCGCTGCCGCAGGCCAACGGCGGCTCGCGCCGGATCGACCTCCGGCTGCCGGACTTCCGCCAGCACGGGGTGGACGTCCAGGTGCCGGGGGCGGCGGTGGTCGAGCCGACCCGTGTCCTGGGCGCCTGGCTGCGTGAGGTGATGCGGGTCAACCCCGGCAACTTCCGCATCTTCGGCCCCGACGAGACCGCCTCGAACCGGCTGCAGGACGTCTACGACGTCACCGACAAGCAGTGGATGGCCGGTTACGAGGGCGGCGACCTGGACGCGTTCATGGGCCGGGCCGGCCAGGTGATGGAGATGCTCAGCGAGCACCAGTGCCAGGGCTGGCTGGAGGGCTACCTGCTCACCGGCCGGCACGGGCTGATGTCGTCCTACGAGGCCTTCATCCACATCGTCGACTCCATGGTCAACCAGCACGCCAAGTGGCTGAAGGTCACCAACCACATCGAGTGGCGCAGCCCCGTCGCGTCGCTCAACTACCTGCTCAGCTCCCACGTCTGGCGCCAGGACCACAACGGCTTCTCCCACCAGGACCCGGGCTTCATCGACCACGTGGTGAACAAGAAGGCCGACATCATCCGGGTCTACCTGCCGCCGGACGCCAACACGCTGCTCAGCACCTTCGACCACGTGCTGCGGAGCAAGCAGTACATCAACGTGGTCGTCGCCGGGAAGCAGCCCAACCCGACGTGGCTGACCATGGAGGAGGCCGTCCGGCACTGCACCCGCGGTCTGGGCATCTGGGACTGGGCGGGCACCGAGCAGCCCGGCACGGAGCCCGACGTGGTGCTGGCCTGCGCCGGTGACATCCCCACCGTGGAGGTGCTGGCCGCCGCCGACCTGCTCCGCCAGCACCTGCCGGAGCTCAAGGTGCGGGTGGTCAACGTCGTGGACCTGATGCGGCTGCAGCCCGAGGGCGAGCACCCTCACGGGCTGAGCGACCGCGACTACGACACCATTTTCACCACCAGCCGCCCGGTGGTCTTCGCCTACCACGGCTACCCGTGGCTGATCCACCGGCTGGCCTACCGCCGCACCGGTCACGCGAACCTGCACGTGCGCGGGTTCAAGGAGGAGGGCACCACCACGACGCCCTTCGACATGCTGATGATGAACGACCTGGACCGCTTCCACCTGGTGATGGACGTCATCGACCGCGTCCCCGGCCTGGCCAGCCGCTACGCCAGCGTCCGCCAGCAGATGCAGGACATGCGCCTGGAGGCCCGGATGTACGCCCGTGAGCACGGCGAGGACCTGCCGCTGGTGCGGGACTGGGTGTGGCCGCAGGCGGCGGAGGTGGACGCCCCGCCGGCGGGGATGCAGAACTCCGGGACCGGAGGCGACAACGAGTAGCCGCCTCGGCGACGGTCCGACGCGGGTGGTGGCACCCACCCACCCCCCGGCCCACCCGCTGGTCCTGACGACTCCGCCCGGCTCCCTCGACACCGAGGGGGCCGGGCGTCGTCGCGCCGGGAGCAGCGTCCTCAACCAGATGGTTGACAAGCAGGGGAGCACGGTCCTACGTTGTATTCAACCCAATGGTTGAAAAGGAACAGCACGTGACCGATCAGCTCTCCCGCGTCTTCTCGGCCCTCGCCGACCCGACACGTCGCGACATCGTCGCCCGTCTCGCGGTCGGGGACGCGACCGTCGGGGCGCTCGCCGAGCCGTACGACGTCAGCGTCCAGGCCGTCTCCAAGCACCTCAAGGTGCTCGAGGACGCCGGCCTGGTGACCCGCAGCAAGGACGCCCAACGGCGTCCGGTCCACCTGGAGGCAGAGGTGTTCGACCTGATGACCAGGTGGATCGAGCGCTACCGCCGGCAGGCCGAGGAGCGGTTCAGCCGCCTCGACGCCGTGCTGGCCGAGATCGCCCCCGACACCGCAGTCCAGCACCCACGAGAGGGAACCGCATCATGACCACCACCGAGCACACCAGCACCGCGCAGCGCCACGACCGGGCGGCCATCGAGGCCGACTCCACGGTGCCTGCCATCCACCTGTGGCGGGACTTCCGGGCGACCCCGGCCCAGCTCTTCCGCGCCCACACCGACCCCGAGCTCTTCGTCCGCTGGATCGGACCGGACGAGCTCGAGAACGAGATCGTGGAGTGGGAGGCCCGCGACGGCGGCGCCTGGCGCTACACCTCCCGGCACGCCGACTTCGAGGGCCGTTTCCGCGGCTGCTTCCACACCGTCCGCGAGGACCGGATCGTGCAGACCTTCACCTGGGAGGGGATGCCGGACGCCGTCTCGCTGGAGACCCTGACCTTCGAGGACCTCGGTGACGGGCGCACCCGGCTGCACGCGGTGTCCCTCTGCGACTCCTTCGAGGCGCGCGACCAGTGGCTGGCCAGCGGCATGGAGGTGGGCGTCCACGAGGGCTACGCCAAGCTCGACCGGCTGCTCGCCGAGGAGGAGCGGTGAGCGCGGTCGCCGGCGCACCGACCCCGGCCGTGGTCGCCGTCGGTGCGCGCGGGGCCTGGTCGGTGGTCAGGACGGGCCTGCTGGGGGTGCTGGCCGCCGCCGCCGCCACGATGACCGTCGCCGCGCTGGGACGTGCCGGCGGGATCAGCACGGACGTCGGGGGCGTGCCGATCCCGGTCTACTGGTTCGGGGTGCTGACCGTCCTCTTCGGGCTGGTCGGCGTCGTCCTCGCGGTGGCCCTGCGCCGCTGGGCGCGGCGTCCCCGGCGGACGTTCCTGGTCGTGACGCTGGCCCTGACCGCCCTGTCGCTGGTCCCCGACCTCCTCGCCGACACCGGTGCCAGCACCCGGGCGCTGCTGATGACGACCCACCTGGCGGCGGCGGCGCTCGTGGTGCCGACCCTGGCCCGCAGGCTCCCCACCGGGCGCGGCGGACGCTGATCCCGGCGGGGAGTGCCCGCGTTCTCCGTCGTCCCCGCCGGAGCTGCACGGTGGTCGCGGGCGCCCGGTGTGACGGAGCGCACAGCAGGTACTACAATGTGTAGGACGCCCCACCTCATCCCCCGAGAGGTGGGGCGTCCCGCCGTCGTTCCCAGTGGGCGACGGACGAGCGGTCCAGCTGACTCGGACCGGCGGGTCCCGTGCACCACCCCATCCCCCGATGGGGGTGCTGCACGGTGACCCTCTGGTCCGCGTCGGGCCCGCTCCCCGCCACCGTCTCCCCCGAGCTGATGTGGTCGGCGGCCCGACGAGTGGAACTCTGCACCACCGGGATCAGCGTCGGCCCTGATCCACGTCGGGATCACCTCAGGACCTGCTCAGCCTTGCGGTCGCGGCCCGCACGAGCTGCCCGCCGCCTCGACCGTCGGCGTTCTGCACGACCGTGGGGACGTGCTGACCTAGGAGCCCGCGCTCTCCTGCTCGCGGGCCAGCCGCGCCCTCAGCTCGTGGGCGTAGTCGAGATGGCGCTGCAGCCGGGCGGTGCTGTCCTCGACCTGGGTGGCGAGGTCCTGCAGGACGGCACGTGCCTCCTGCGCGGCCCGGGGGTCGACCTCAGGGGAACGGAGGGTGTCGAGGGCGTCGAGGAGGGCCTTCATGGCCTCGAGGGTGAACCCGAGGGGTTTCATCCGGCGGATGGTGCGCAGGCGCTCGACGTCGTCGCTGGTGTACAGGCGGAACCCGCCGGCGCTCCGGGCGGAGGGCTCGACCAGACCGGCCTTCTCCCAGTGGCGCAGGGTCTGGATGGACACCTCGGTGAGCTCGGCGACCACCCCGATCTGCATGTGTTCCTCGGAGCCCATCTCCTGGTCCTTCCTGCGGTGTGAGTGACGGTCGTCGTCGGGGGTGTCGTTCGGGTCAGTGCCCTGCGCCGAGCTTGCCGGAGAGCCGGCCGTGCCAGGCGGTGCTGGCCTCGTTGAGCCCGATGATGCGGGCGTTCTTGCCGCGCTGGGCGTACTTGGTCTCGATCGCGTCCAGCGCGGCGACGGTGGAGGCGTCGAAGATCTGCGCCTCGGAGAGGTCGATGACCACGTCGTGGGGGTCCCCTGCGTAGTCGAACTGGTAGACGAGGTCGTTGCTGGAGGCGAAGAACAGCACACCCTTCACGGCGTACACGCGCGTGTCGGGGTCGGGGGTCGCGACGTCGACGACCTCGGTGAAGTGGGCCACCCGGTTGGCGAAGAACAGGACGGCGACGATGATGCCGCTGATGACGCCGTAGGCCAGGTTGTGGGTGGCGACGGTGACCACCACGGTGACGACCATGATCGCGGTCGCGCTCAGGGGCATGTTCCGCAGGGTGCGCGGGTCGACGCTGTGCCAGTCCAGCGTGCCGACCGACACCATGATCATGACCGCGACGAGGGCCGCCATCGGGATGATGGCCACGATGTCGCCCAGGACGACGACCAGGACCAGGAGGAACACCCCGGCCAGGAAGGTCGAGATGCGGGTGCGGGCCCCGGAGACCTTCACGTTGATCATCGTCTGCCCGATCATCGCGCAGCCACCCATGCCGCCGAAGAACCCGGTGACGATGTTGGCCACACCCTGACCCCAGCCCTCACGGGTCTTGTTGGAGTGGGTGTCGGTGACGTCGTCGACCAGCTTCGCGGTCAGCAGGGACTCCAGCAGGCCCACCAGGGCCACGGCGAAGGCGTAGGGGGCGATGATCTGCAGGGTGTCGAGGGTGAGGGGCACGTCGGGGAGGAAGAGGGTGGGCAGGCTGTCGGGCAGCGCGCCCTGGTCACCGACGGTCGGCACCTGGACGCCGAGGGCCACCGCGGCGACGGTCAGCACCACGATGGCCACCAGCGGTGCGGGCACCACCCGGGTGAGCCTCGGGAAGAACACCATGATCGCGATCCCGATGGCGACCATCGGGTAGACCGCCCAGGGCACGCCGAGCAGGTAGGGGACCTGGGAGGTGAAGATCAGGATGGCCAGCGCGTTGACGAAGCCCACCATCACGCTGCGGGGGATGAACCGCATCAGCTTGGCCACCCCCAGGACGCTCAGCACCACCTGCATCAGCCCGGCCAGGAGCACCGTGGCGATGAGGTAGTCCATCCCGTGCTCCCGCACCAGGGGTGCGATGACCAGCGCCACGGCGCCGGTGGCCGCGGAGATCATCGCCCGCCGCCCACCCACGATCGAGATGGTGACGGCCATCGTGAAGGAGGCGAACAACCCGACCCGCGGGTCGACGCCGGCGATGATCGAGAACGAGATCGCCTCGGGGATCAGGGCCAGCGCGACGACCAGGCCGGCCAGGACCTCCGTCCGCAGCCGTCGCGGCGAGCGCAGGGCGGCACGCACCGAGTGCGACTCGGCATCCAGCTCAGGGGGCAGGGTGGGCGCAGGGGCAGTCATCAGTTTCCGTCCACGGAGATCGGTGTCCTACGAGCAGCACGACGCGCGAGGGCAGACGACGCGACACCGCGTCCCCTCGTGGGCGCCGGGGGAGCGGCCGGCACCGGTACGGACCCTAACGCAAGAGTAGAGTCCGGGCGACCGCTCGCGTCGGCGGCTGACGGGGAAGGTCGCCGCTCACCGTCACCCCGGACCCGCCTCGGGGGCGCCCTCGCCGGCGGTCTCCCACAATCGGGGGTAGCGGCGGCGCAGGGCCCTGGCCGCGTGCTCGTCGCTCACGAGCAGGAAGTCCTGGCCGTCGCTGCGGGTGAGGATCTCGCGGTCCCGTCCGGCGGGCACCACCTCGTGGGCGTGCCCGGGGACCGCCAGCGCGCGGGTGAAGGGCAACGGCGACACGACGACCGGGCAGTGGTACTCGCGCTCCATCCGGTCCGCGGCCACCTCGAACTGCAGCACGCCGACCGCGCCCAGGACCGGGTTCTGCGGTCCGCGGGCGGTGGAGTGCATCAGCTGGATGGTGCCCTCGGCGTCGAGCAGCTCCAGGCCCCGGTGGAACTGCTTGTGCCGCGAGCTGTCCACGGGGCCCACCGACACGAAGGAGGTGGGGTCGAACCGGGGCATCCCCGGGTACACCGCGCGGCTCGACACCGCCCGGATGGTGTCCCCGGGCTGCAGCTGCCCGCCGTGCACCAGGCCGAAGACGTCCCCCGGCCAGGCCTCGAGCAGGGCCTCGCGCCGCTGACCGAAGACGCTCTGGGCGTACTTGGCCGTGAGGGTGCGCCCGGTCCGCGGGTGCTGCAGCGTCATGGCGGTGTCGAACCGGCCCGAGCAGGTGCGGACGTAGGCGAAGCGGTCCCGGTGGGCGGAGTTCATCCCCGACTGGACCTTGAACACGTAGCCGGTGAAGGGGGCGTCGAGGGCGACGGGCGTCCCACCGACGTCTCGTCGGGGCTGTGGGGGCGGGACCAGGTCGCGGAGGACCTCCAGCAGGGTGCGGATGCCGATCCCCAGGCTGGCGGCACCGAACAGCACCGGCGTGGAGGCGTGGCCCACGAACAGCTCCTGGTCGTGCACCTGGCCGTTGGCCCGCAGCAGGGCGACCTCCTCCAGGCAGCTGGTCCACCCGGCGCCCCAGGACCGTTCGGCGTCCGGGTGCGAGACGGGGGTGTGGACCGCCCGCTCCCCGGCGTGCTGCGGTCGGGTCACCGCGAGGGGGGCGCCGGTGGTGACGTCCAGCAGGCCGTGCAGCTCGCCGGCCACGCCGACCGGCCACAGCAGCGGCGTCGGGACGAGACCCGTGGTCGCCTCGACCTCCTCGAGCAGGGCGAGCGCGTCGAGACCCGGGCGGTCCCACTTGTTGACGAAGGTGACGACCGGCAGCCCTCGTGCCGCGCAGGCGGTGAACAGCTGGCGGGTCTGCGCCTCCACCCCCTTCGCGGCGTCGATGAGCATGATGACCGCGTCGACGGCCGACAGCACCCGGAAGGTGTCCTCGGAGAAGTCGGCGTGGCCGGGGGTGTCGACCACGGTCACCAGGACGTCGTCGATGCGGCACTGCACGGCCGCGGAGGAGATGGAGATGCCGCGGCTCTGCTCCATCTCCATCCAGTCGCTCACCGTCGCCGGACGGCCGCGCTTGCCGTGGGTGGCGCCAGCCTCGTGGATCCGCTGGGCCTCCAGCAGCAGCGCCTCGGTCAGCGTGGACTTCCCGGCGTCGGGGTGGGAGATGATCGCCACCGTCCGTCGCCTCGCCGCGTGCTCGGACGGCGCGGCGTCGACGACCACCTGGTCGCTGGGGGCGGGCGCTGCCAGGTCCGGGGTGCTCACCGCGCCCGCCGCCAGTGGTGGTCCCTCACTCCTCGACGACCACGGGGACGATGACCGGGCTGCGGTTCCACCGACGCTGGAGCCAGCGGGCGGCGGTCCTCGCGAGGGTCGCCTCAGCGGCCTGCGGGTCGAAGTCCCTGCGCTGCGCGGCGCTCCGGAGGTCCTCCTGCAGCGCGGGGATCATCGCCCTGAGGTCCGAGCGGTCGTGGGTGAGCCCGTGGGCGATGAAGTCGGGGTCCTCCGACATCTCCCCGGTGGACATGTTCATGATGGCCACGATCGTGATGGTCCCCTCCCCGGACAGGGCCCGGCGTTCCTCCAGGGTCGTCTCGGTGGCGCGGCCGACGGTGCCGCCCTCGACGTAGACGTAGGCCGCGGGCACGGAGCCCACGATCTTGGCCCGCCCGCGGACCAGGTCGACGACCATCCCGTCCTCGCCGACGAGCACCCGGTCCTCCGGCACGCCGGTCCGGGTGGCCAGCACCCCGTTGGCGTGCAGGTGGCGCCACTCGCCGTGCACCGGCATCACGTGGCGGGGCTGGACGATGTTGTAGCAGTAGACGAGCTCGCCGGCGCTGGCGTGACCGGAGACGTGGACCTTGGCGTTGCCCGAGTGCACGACGTTGGCGCCCAGCCGGGCGAGACCGTTGATCAGGCCGTAGACCGCGGACTCGTTGCCGGGGATGAGGGAGCTGGCCAGCAGGACGGTGTCCCCGTCGCCGACCCTGATCTTGTGCTCCTCCTTGGCCATCCGGGCCAGGGCCGCCATCGGCTCGCCCTGGGAACCGGTGCAGATGAGCGTGATGCGGTTGTCGGGGAGCCGGGCCAGCTGCTTCAGGTCCACGATGAGGCCCTCGGGGACCTCGAGGTAGCCGAGGTCCTGGGCGATGCCCATGTTCCTGACCATGGAGCGTCCCACCAGCGCCACCTTGCGCCCGGAGCTGTGGGCGGCGTTCAGCACCTGCTGGATGCGGTGCACGTGGCTGGCGAAGCTGGACACGATGATCCGCTTCGGCGAGGTGCGGAAGACGGTCTCGATGGCCGGGGTGAGCTCGTGCTCGGCGGTGGTGAACCCGGGCACCGTGGCGTTGGTGGAGTCGGTCAGGAAGAGGTCGACACCCTCCACGCCCAACCGCGAGAAGGCGCGCAGGTCGGTGATCCGGCGGTCCAGCGGGAACTGGTCCATCTTGAAGTCACCGGTGTGCAGCAGCAGCCCGGCCGAGGTGCGGACGGCGATGGCCAGGCCGTCGGGGATGGAGTGGTTGACCGCGACGAACTCGAGGTCGAAGACGCCCACATCGCGACGCTCACCGGCCACGACCTCGACCAGCGTCGGGCTCAGGCGGTGCTCCTGCATCTTGGCCGCGAGGAAGGCCAGCGTCAGCCGCGACCCGATCACCGGGATGTCGGGACGCTCGCGCAGCAGGTAGGGGACGGCCCCGATGTGGTCCTCGTGCCCGTGGGTGAGGACGATGGCCTTGATGCGGTCGAGCCGTTCCCGGATCCAGGTGAAGTCCGGCAGGATCACGTCGACCCCCGGCTGGTGGTTCTCGGGGAACAGGACGCCGCAGTCGATGACCAGCAGCTCGCCGCGGTGCTCGAGGACGGTCATGTTGCGGCCGATCTCGCCCAGGCCCCCGAGCGCGACGACCCGGAGGCCGTCCTGGGGGAGCTTGGGGGGCCGGTTGTGGGTGGTGGAGCGTGTCAAGTGGTGTTCCTCCGGTCGTGGACCGCGTCGCGGTCAGCAGTGCTGGTCAGGGCGCGGGGTCGGGTGGTCGTGGTGCTGCTGCAACGGCGTCGCCTCATCGGCGGACGTGGCGGCCAGCTGGTGCATGTGCTCCTGGGGTGGGTCAGATGGGGCTCCGGCGTGCGGGTTCCTGCGTCCGCGCGGCGGTTGCGTCCGAGGAGGACACCGCGCTGTCGCGCTGCTCCCCGGTCGAGGACGCCTCGTCGAGCACGTCTCCCCCTGGTTGCAGGGTAGAGGATGGATGGTCGCACCAGCGTCCGACGCCGGTCCGATCCACCTCCGTCGGCCTGCCAGGTCCCCGGCCGGACCCCCGTCCCGGCGTGCGGCAGCCCGCCGTCGGGGTCGTCAGTGCCCGGCGCCGAGCTTGCCGGAGAGGCGGCCGTGCCAGGCGGTGCTGGCGTCGTTGAGCCCGATGATGCGGGCGTTCTTGCCGCGCTGGGCGTACTTGGTCTCGATGGCGTCGAAGGCGGCGACGGTGGAGGCGTCGTAGATCTGGGCCTCGGAGAGGTCGATGACCACGTCGTGGGGGTCCCCTGCGTAGTCGAACTGGTAGACGAGGTCGTTGCTGGAGGCGAAGAACAGCACGCCCTTGACGGCGTACACGCGGGTGTCGGGGTCGGGGGAGGCGACGTCGACGACCTGGGTGAAGTGGGCCACCCGGTTGGCGAAGAACAGGACGGCGACGATGATGCCGCTGATGACGCCGTAGGCCAGGTTGTGGGTGGCGACGGTGACCACCACGGTGACGACCATGATCGCGGTCGCGCTGAGGGGCATGTTCCGCAGGGTGCGGGGGTCGACGCTGTGCCAGTCGAGGGTCGCCACGGAGACCATGATCATCACCGCGACCAGGGCGGCCATCGGGATGATGGCCACGACGTCGCCCAGGGCCAGCACCAGCACGAGCAGGAACACCCCGGCCAGGAAGGTCGAGATGCGGGTGCGGGCCCCGGAGACCTTCACGTTGATCATGGTCTGGCCGATCATGGCGCAGCCGCCCATGCCGCCGAAGAAGCTGGTGACGATGTTGGCCACGCCCTGGCCCCAGCCCTCGCGGGTCTTGTTGGAGTGGGTGTCGGTGACGTCGTCGACGAGCTTGGCGGTCAGCAGGGACTCCAGCAGCCCGACCAGGGCCATCGCGAAGGCGTAGGGGGCGATGATCCGGAGCGTGTCGAGGGTGAGGGGTACGTCGGGGAGGAAGAGGGTGGGCAGGCTGTCGGGCAGTGCGCCCTGGTCACCGACCGTCGGCACCTGGATGCCCATGACCACGGCCGCGGTGGTGATGACCACGATGGCCACCAGTGGCGCCGGCACGGCCCGGGTCAACCTCGGGAAGAAGACCATGATGAGGACGCCGATCGCGACCATCGGGTAGACCGCCCACGGCACCCCGAGCAGGTAGGGGACCTGGGAGGTGAAGATCAGGATGGCCAGCGCGTTGACGAAGCCCACCATCACGCTGCGGGGGATGAACCGCATCAGCTTGGCCACCCCCAGCACGCTGAGCACCACCTGCATCAACCCGGCGAGCAGCACGGTGGCGATGAAGTAGTCCAGGCCGTACTCCCGGGCGACGGGGGCGATCACCAGGGCGATGGCGCCGGTGGCCGCGGAGATCATCGCCGGCCGTCCGCCCACGACGGAGATGGTGACGGCCATCGTGAAGGAGGCGAACAACCCGACCCGCGGGTCGACGCCGGCGATGATCGAGAAGGCGACGGCCTCCGGGATCAGGGCCAGTGCGACGACCAGGCCGGCCAGGACCTCCGTGCGCAGCCGTCGGGGGGATCGCAGGGCGGCACGCACCGAGTGCGACTCGGCGTCGTGCTCAGCGGGCAGGGTGGGAGCCGGTGTGGTCATGGGTGTCCGTTCACGGGGTGGGTGGTTCTCAGGAGCACGACCCGCACGCTGCGGAATGGCGCGACCCTGCGCTCGCCGTGGGTGCTCGGGAGAGGACCGTCCGCACCGATCTCTACTCTAGCCCATGAATAGAGTCTGAGGCGATCGACCCGCCCCGTGGTCACCCCGTGCGGCGGTCGGGGCGCACCGGTGCGCGCATCATCAGCCCGGCGACGCCCACCGCGACCGGCACCACGGCCAGGACGAGGGAGGGGGCGGCGAAGCCGCCGGCCCAGTCCCGGCCCAGGGAGAGCAGCAGCGGGCCCAGTGCGGTGGAGGCGAGCCCGATGGAGGTGGCGACCCCGCGGATGGTGCCGATGTGGCGGACGCCGTAGTAGGCCACGTAGGTGGCCGCCTCCATGCCGCGCAGCGCCCCTCCCGCGACGCCCAGCACCAGCCCGTAGCTGATCGCCGAGATCCCCGGGGTGACCAGCCCGACCAGGGCCAGGGCCACGGCCAGGCTGCCCATCGACACCGCCACGAACCACCGCGGGGACACCCGGTCCACCAGCGCCCCGGTGGCCAGGGTGGCCAGCAGCCCGGTGACCGTCTGCGGGAGGAAGTTGGCCGAGGCCTCCAGCGGGGACAGCCCGCGCTCGCCCAGCAGGGCGATCTGGTGGAACGCCAGCGCCGTGCTGAGCATCCCCGAGGTGGCCAGGCTCGCCGCGATGACCCAGAACGCGCTGGTCCGCACGGCCAGCGCCAGCGTCCACACCGGCTCGGCCGGGGATCGGGGAGCGGCACCGGGACGGGGACCGGCCGCAGCCTCGGACCGGTTCGAGGGCCGCTGGCCGTGACGCAGCGCCAGGGTGAGGACGCCGGTGGCCAGCAGCCCCACCGACACGACGGCGAAAGCCTCCCAGCGCCAGGCCGGCCCCATCCCGACCGCGGTGACCAGCCGCTCCAGACCCACGGGGGCCAGCGAGATGCCCGCCGAGCCCAGGGCGCCGGTGACCCCCAGCGCCAGTCCCCGGCGGTGGGTGACGGCCCGGGCCACGGCCGTGGTGGCGGCGAGGCCGAGCGCGCCCTGGCCGAGCATCCGCACCCCGACGTAGCCCAGCGTCAGCCCGGCCACGGACCCCACCACGCTCAGCCCCACCAGGACGGCCGCGAAGGCCACCACGATCACCGCCAGGGTGCGTGGCGCACCGAACCGGTCGAGCCCGCGACCGATGAAGGGCTGGGCCGCGGCGCCGACGAGGGTCCCCACCAGGTAGCTGGCCGACAGGGCGGTGCGGGTCGTGTCCAGCTGCACCAGCAGCGGGTCGGTGAACACCGACAGCCCCGCGGTCTGGCCCGGCGCGGTCACCACCGACAGCACCCCACCGGAACCGACCAGGAGCAGCCACGTGAGCCAGCCCGGGAGGCGCCGGTGGGTGCGGGACGTGGGCACGGGTGTGCAGCCTCTCGGACGTGGTCCGGGACCGGCCCGGGAGGAGTGGGGCGCGGTGGCCTCCACCGGGTCGGGCTCGGCAGGGTGGGTGGGAGTGGGGCGGACGCCGCCCTCCCGCTCGGCGGGGCGCTCCGACCACTCAACCCTAACGCAAGGGTAGAGACGGTCCGGGGTCCGACGGCCGTTGTTGAGACCGCCCCCGACGGCCCGACCCGCGAGCTCGGGCTCCGGCGGCGGTGGGTGCTCGCCGGGGCGCCCCGCGGAGCGGTTGGGAGTGGTCCGTCGGTTTGTCACAATGTCCCCGGGCAGCAGCGCTGCCCGTCCCACCCGATCTGAGCCGGAAGAGATCCTGCCGTGGCCGCTCCGCGCACCGACGCCCGGCTCCGACGTCTCCTCCCCGGCCACACCGTCCGCCGGTTCCTGCGCCGCTCCTGGTCCGCTGCCCTGGTCGGGGTCCTGGCCGTGGCCCTGGTGGTGGGTGCCGCCGTCGCCCGCGGCTACCCGGCGGCGGACCTGCGGCTCAACGACGGCTCGGTCTGGGTGGTCAACCAGACCCTGCGGCTGGCGGGGAAGCTGAACAAGCAGATCGACGAGCTCGAGACGTCGACGCAGATGATCAACCGCGACTTCGACCTCTGGCAGGACGAGGGCACCATCCTCACCCGGGACAACGTCACCTCCCAGCTGGCCCAGGTCGAGCCCACCAGCTCGGCCCTGGGCACCCCGGTGGCGCTGCCGGCCGGTGCGGTGGTCTCGGTGAACGAGGCCAGGGTGGCCGTGGTCGACCCGCCCAGCGGACGGGCCTGGAGCCGTCCGGTGGCCGACGTCTTCGGCCTCGACTTCGTCAAGGCCAAGGCCGACCTCGACCTCGGTCCCGGGGGCACCGCCGTGGTCACCACCGACGGCGACACGATCGGGCTGTCGGCGGTCCGCGGCGAGCTGGTCAGGGTCCCCGCCGAGGGGCTGGCCGAGGGCGAGGAGCCGGAGCTGGTGCCGCTGCCGGCCCCGCTGGCGCAGCCCCTCGACGTCGAGCTGACCGCCGTGGCCGACCGGGCCGTGGTGCTGGACCGGACCGCCGGCACGGTCTGGGTGGAGGGCTCGGACCCGGTGGCCGTCCCCGCTGTGGCCGGAGCCCGGCTGCAGGCCGCCTCGGCGGCGGGCACCCGCACCAGCGAGGACGCGGTGGACGTGGTGCTGGCCACCGCCGAGGGGCTGCAGGGGGTGGCCGACGACCGGCTGGTGCCGCTGGCCCCCGGTGCGGCCGGGACCCCGGTCCAGCCGGTGGTCGTGGCGGGCTGCGCCTACGGCGCCTTCACCTCCGGCGAGCGCGCCCGGGTCGGCTACGCCTGCGACCGCACCGCGCCGGTGGTGACCGACGTGGCCGAGTGGGCCGGCGGGGAGCTGTCCTGGCGGGTCAACCGCGAGGTGGTGGTGCTCAACGACGAGCTGGACGGCAACATCTGGCTGCCCACCGAGAACATGCAGCTGATCAAGGGCTGGGAGAAGGTCACCCCGCCCGAGCCCGACGAGGGCGATGAGTCCGAGAACGAGGACGTCGTCGAGAAGGTCAGCCCCGAGCGCACCGGGCCCAACCGCAAGCCCACCGCGATCGACGACGCCCTCGCCGTCCGCGCCGGCCGCTCCACCCTGATCCCCATCATCGAGAACGACTCCGACCCCGACGGGGACATCCTCACCGTCCAGGGTCCGCCCGAGGTCTCCGGCGGGGCCGGCCTGCAGCTGGTGCGCGGCGGGACGGCCGTGCAGGTGACCGTCCCCGAGGACGCGCCGTCGCGGCTCGCCTTCAGCTACACCGTCAGCGACGGACGCGGCGGCAAGGACAGCGCCCGCGTCTCCCTGGACGTCCGCAGCGCCGAGCAGGAGGAGTCCAACGAGGCACCGGTGGCCAAGGCCGACGTCGAGCCGCTGACCGTCACCCTGGGCGGGGAGGCCAGCCGGCGCGTGCTGCTGGACTGGCGCGACCCCGAGGGTGACGACCTGATCCTGGTCGACGCGAAGGCCCCCGGCGACGACGAGGTCACCTTCACCGCCGACGGCCAGCTCACCTTCCTCGACGTCGGCAAGGACGAGGGTCGCAAGGAGGTCGAGATCACCGTCTCCGACGGGCTGGACGAGGCCACCGGCACCCTCCTGGTCGACGCCCGCGACAGCGGCGACGTCCCCCCGCAGGCCAACGGCGACTACGTCTCGGTGGCTGCGGGGGAGGTGCTGCTGGTCGAGCCGATGGCCAACGACACCGGCGAGGACATCAGCCTGGCCACGGTGGAGACCCAGATCGAGGGCGCCCGGATCGCGGTGGACTACCCCAAGGGCACCTTCACCTTCCGCTCCGACGCGCCCGGGACCTACTACGTCGGCTACATCGTCACCAACCGCAAGACCAGCTTCGGGGTCGTCCGGGTCGACGTGCTGGAGCCCGGCGGGGGCTCACCGCCGGTGGCCACCCGCGACGTCGCGCTGCTGCCCGCCGGCGGCTCGGTGCTGGTGGACCCGCTGGCCAACGACGAGGACGCCGACGACGACGTGCTGGTGATCCAGTCGGTCGGGCAGCACCCCGCGCTGCGCACCAAGCTGATCAACCGCCAGATGCTGGAGGTGACCGCGGTCACCACGCCGGACCAGTCGATCTCGGTGCCCTACACCGTCAGCGACGGCGACCACTCGGTGGAGGGGACGCTGGTGGTGGTCCCCACCGAGGCGCCGCCGTCCAGCCGCCCGGTGGCCACGCCGGACACCCTGACCGTCCGCGCCGGTGACGTGGGCAGCGTCCGCGCGCTCGGCAACGACACCTCCCCGGCCGGCCTCGAGCTGACCATCGACCCCGAGCTGCCCGAGGTCAGCGGCGGCCAGGCCTGGGTCTCCGGCGAGCACGTCCGCTTCGCCGCCCCGACCGTGGCCGGTGAGTACCGGGTGGTCTACGAGATCGAGGACTCCGCCGGGCAGACCGCCTCGGCCAGCATCCGCATCGACGTGATCGCCGACGAGGTGGAGAACACCCCGCCGGAGCCGGAGGTGGTCACCGGGCGCGTCCTGGCCGGCGCGACCGGGCGGCTGCTGATCCCGCTGGACGACATCGACCCCGAGGGCGACTCGGTCCGGCTGCTGGGCGTGGACTCCGGCCCGACGAAGGGGCGTCTGGTCGCCGTCGACGAGTCCTGGCTGGAGTACGAGGCCTACCCCGAGGCCACCGGCACCGACAGCTTCAGCTACGCCGTCACCGACGCCCGCGGCGCCCGCGCCGTCGGCGAGATCCGGGTCGGTGTGGTGCCCCGCAGCGCCCGCAACACCCCGCCGCTGCCGATCCAGGACGAGGTGACCGCCAAGCCCGGTGACACCGTCCGGGTGGCCGTCCTGGCCAACGACTCCGACCCCGACGGGGACGCGTTCGGGTTCGCGGAGGACCCGCTGCGCTTCGACACCGAGGCCTCGGTGGTCGACGACACGGTCCAGTTCGTGGCCCCGGAGCAGCCGGGCACCACCGCCGGGCAGTACACGGTCGCCGACACCCGCGGTGCGGAGGGCGTCGGGGACGTGGTGATCACCGTCGACGGTGACGCCCCGGACATGGTCCCGGTGGTCCGCGACGACATCGTCTCCCCGGCCGACGTGGTCACCGAGGAGGAGATCGACGTCCCGGTGCTGCGCAACGACTTCGACCCCGACGGGCCGACCAGCCAGCTGACCGTCTCCGTCGCCGAGGACGAGTCGGTGCCGGAGGAGGAGCGCGCGGTCGTCGCCGGGCAGAACGTCCAGGTGCACATCGGCGCGCAGATGCGGCGGATCCGCTACCAGGTCACCGACGGCGACGGTCAGGTCGCCTCGGCCGTCATCACGGTGCCCGGCCGGGCGGACGCCGTCCCGGCGCTGCGGGCCGACGTGACCGCCCAGGAGGTGGTGGCCGGCGAGCCGCTGGCCCTGGACATCAACGACTTCGTGCTCGGCACCCAGGGACGCCAGGTGCAGCTCACCTCCGAGGAGCGGATCTGGGCCTCCAACGGCGTCCCCGCCGCCCTGGACGAGGGCAGCGTGCAGTTCACCGCACCGGTGGAGCACGAGGGGCCGGCGGCGATCATCTTCGAGGTCACCGACGGCGAGGACAGCACCGACCCCGACGGCCGGACGGCCGTGCTCACGGTCCCGATCACGGTGCTGGCCGCCCCCGAGCCGGTCGCCCCCGACACCCCGGAGGAGGAGGAGCCGGAGGAGGTCAACGCCGACCCCGAGGTGGTGCCGGTGACCCTCAACGTCGGCGCCGGTGAGGACGTCGAGACCATCGACCTGGCCCGCTCGGCCACCGACCCCGACGGCGACCCGCTGCAGTTCGGCGACCTGGCCGGGGACCGTCCTGAGGGGTTGACGCTGGAGCAGTCCGGCGCGCGGGTCAGCGCCACCGCCGCGCTGGACGTCGCGTCGGGGACCACCGCCCGGTTCACGGTCGCGGTGACCGACGGCCAGGGCGGGGAGGCGACGCTGGAGCTCGACGTCGTCGTCCAGGCCTCCTCCGAGCCGCCGCCCAAGGCCGTCGACGACGCCGTCCCGGACGCCGTCCAGGGTGAGACCAGCCAGGTGCCGGTGCTGGACAACGACGCCAACCCGTTCCCGGACGAGCCGCTGACGGTGGTGAGCGCGACCATCGAGTCGGGCTCCGGGACGGTCGAGATCTCCGGTGGCCAGGTCGCGGTGACCCCGGCGGAGAGCTTCGTGGGGTCGATGGTGGTGCGGTACGTGGTGGAGGACGCCACCCGCAGCACCGAGCGGCGCAGCGAGGCCCGGATCCGGCTCACCGTGCGCGGCGTCCCCGGCAAGCCCGGTGTCCCGCGGATCGACGAGGTCGGCGACCGCCAGGCCCGGATCACCTTCACCGCACCCGCGGACAACGGGGAGTCGATCAGCGGCTACACCGTGACCGGCACCGGGCAGGACGGGCAGTCGGTGGAGCAGGGCTGCCCCTCGACCACCTGCACCATCACCGGGCTGACCAACGACGTCCGCTACACCCTCAGCGTGGTGGCCACGAACTCGATCGGGGACTCCGAGCCGTCGGGGACGTCCGCCGAGATCCGCCCCGACGTGCGCCCCGGCAAGCCCGGCACGCCGCAGGTGAAGTTCGGCGACGAGCAGCTGGCCCTGACCTGGACCGCCGCCCCCACGAAGGGGTCGGCGGTGCAGAGCTACACCGTCGAGCTGACCGGTCCGAGCGGTCGCCAGCAGCGCGAGGTCGCCGGCGGGCAGACCAGCTACACCTGGACGGGGCTGCAGAACGGCTCCTCCTACCGGTTCCGGGTGCAGGCCAGCAACAAGGCCCCCGAGCCCTCGGACTGGTCGGGTCAGTCCAAGGCCGAGGTGCCCGCCGGGAAGCCGGCGCCGGCCCAGGCCGTCAGCGCCCAGGACGCAGGCGGCAACCTCGGCAAGAAGATCCGGGTCAGCTGGCAGCCCTCGGCGGACCCCAACGGCGACGCGGTGTCGGCCTACACCGTCTACGCCAACGGCTCGACCGTCGCCTCGGTCGGTGGCGGGGTCACCAGCACCGACGTGGACCTCAGCAACGGCACCGAGTACACCTTCACCGTCAGCGCCACCAACAAGGCCGGTGAGGGCCGGCAGAGCGCGGCGTCGCCGGCGATCACCCCCTACGGCGCGCCGGACGCACCGGCCACGCCCCAGCTGAGCGAGGGCGACCAGGCGGTCGGTCTGAGCTGGCAGCCGGGCGGCTCCAACGGTGCCGCGGTGGATTCCAACCAGGTGCGCTTCAACAACGGCGGCAGCGGTGCCCTGAGCGGGAACCCCCAGAACTTCGAGGCCCAGAACGGCACCGCCTACACGGCCCAGGTGCGCTCCTGCTCGCAGGGCAAGTGCTCGGACTGGTCGGCCGACAGCAACACCGCCACGCCCTACGGCGTGCCCACCGTCAACGTGAGCGCCAGCGCGAAGGGTGACCGGGCAGGGCAGGTCGCCTGGGACACCGGCGCCAACGGGGACCCGGCGAACCTGGCGGTCGACGTGCGGGTCGAGGGGGGCAGCCGCTCGAAGCAGACGTCCGGGTCGCAGAACCTGAGCGGCCTGCAGTACGAGACGCGGTACACGATCACCGTGACCGCGACCAACCGTCGCGGGACGACCGAGAAGTCGGCCAGCTTCCGGACCAACGACCGCCCGCCTCCTCCCAGCCTGACGGTCTTCTCCGGTGAGCACTCACCGCAGTGCGAGAACACCGGAGACGACCCGAACGGGCCCTGCAAGTGGATCGGGGCACAGCTGAACAACTTCGAGCCAGGCTCGACGGTCACCTGCATCCCGACCGAGAGCGGGGCCTTCGAGCCGCGCGACGTGCGCATCAGCAGCGACGGCTCCTACCGGTTCCCGGGAACGGCACCGTTCGGCAGTGACAACAACCTCGGGTTCTGGGGTTACTCGACCAAACCTGCCGTCAAGTGCGGCAACACCACCGGTGGCGGCAGCGGTCCCTGGCCGTGATCGATCCGCCGACGCCCAGCCCGACCCATTCCTCCCCCGAAGGACGAGCATGACCATCACCCCGGACCAGGCCCGCTGGTTCTCCGACAGCTTCACCGCCATCGTGCGCAACGTGGAGCGGGCGGTGCTGGGCAAGACCCACACCGTCCAGCTGGCGGTCACGGCCATGCTCGCCGAGGGGCACCTGCTGCTGGAGGACTTCCCCGGCACCGGCAAGACGACGCTGGCCCGGGCCCTGGCCCAGACGGTCCAGGGGACCAGCAGCCGGATCCAGTTCACCCCCGACCTGCTGCCCTCCGACGTCACCGGCGTCAACATCTACGACCAGAAGAACGGGCAGTTCGAGTTCCACCGCGGCCCCGTCTTCGCCTCGATCGTGCTGGCCGACGAGATCAACCGGGCCTCCCCCAAGACCCAGTCCGCGCTGCTGGAGGTGATGGAGGAGTCCCGGATCACCGTCGACGGGCGCCCCTACGACGTCGGCAGCCCGTTCATGGTCATCGCGACCCAGAACCCGATCGAGCAGGCCGGCACCTACCGCCTCCCCGAGGCCCAGCTCGACCGCTTCCTGATCAAGACCTCGCTGGGCTACCCGGACCGGGAGAGCACCATGCGGGTGCTCCACTCCGGCGGCTCCCGTCCCCGCACCGCCGCGCTCCCGCCGGTGGTCACCACCCAGGCGGTGGCCGAGATGGCGCAGCTGGCCGGTGGGGTGCACATCGAGGAGAGCGTGCTGGACTACATCGCCCGGCTGCTGGAGGAGACCCGTCGCACCGCCGACGTCCGCCTCGGTGTCTCCATCCGCGGTGGCCTCGCCCTGGTCCGGACGTCCCGGGTCTGGGCGGCCTCCCAGGGCCGCCACTTCGTGATGCCGGACGACATCAAGGTGCTGGCCCGGCCCTGCCTGGCGCACCGGCTGATCCTCGACCCCGAGTCGGAGTTCAACGGCGTCACCGCCGACGAGGTGATGGGGCGCGTGCTGGCGGCGGTGCGTCCGCCGCAGGAGCGCCAGTCGGCATGAGCGAGGCCCTGCGACAGGCGCCGGGTGCGCCGGCGTCCGCCGCCAGCGCCGGACGTCTCGACGGGTCGGCCACCCCGGCTGCCGGCACCGCCACGGCGCCCACCCGCACCGTCCAGGTGGCCGACGCGCCGACCTGGCGACGGCTGCCCCGCGTGGCCGGGGAGCGGGTCCGGCACGTCAACCGGCTGCTGGGGGTCAGCCCGGCCGGCTGGACCGTGCTGGCCCTGGCCGTGGCCGCCTTCTGGGTCGGGGGACGGCTGGGCTGGACCGAGCTGCGGGTGGCGTCGGTGGCCTGCGTGGTGGTGCTGCTGCTGGCCATCGCCTTCACCGTCGGACGGCAGACCTACGCGGTCACCCTGGACCTGCAGTCCCGCCAGGTCGTGGTGGGGGAGCGGGCCTTCGGCGAGCTGAGGGTGGTCAACACCTCCGAGCGCCGGCTGTGGCCGGCCCGCATCGAGCTGCCCGTGGGCCGCCGGCTGGCCAGCTTCGGGCTGCCCTCGCTCGGTGGGCGGGCCAGCCACGACGAGGTGTTCGCCGTCCCGACCGTCCGCCGCTCCGTGATCACGGTCGGCCCGGCCCGGACCGTCCGCGGCGACCCCTTCCGGCTGATGGGCCGCGAGATCCTCTGGACCGAGGCCATCGACCTCTACGTGCACCCCCGGACCGTCCGGCTCCCCGGGCGCCAGGGCGGCTTCATCCGCGACCTGGAGGGCCAGACCACGGGCGAGGTCACCAGCTCCGACATCAACTTCCACGCCCTGCGCGAGTACGTCCCCGGCGACGACCAGCGCTACGTGCACTGGCGCTCCACCGCCCGCACCGGCACCCTGATGGTCCGCCAGTTCGAGGAGACCCGACGCAGCCACGTGGCCGTCGCCCTCGACGTCGCCGGTGACTCCTACCTCTCCGACGACGAGTTCGAGCTGGCGGTCTCCGTCGTCGGCTCGGTCAGCCTGCAGTCGCTGCGCGACGAGAACACCCTGTCGGTGATGACCACCGCCGAGCACCTCAAGGCGGTCAGCCCGCGCCGGGCCCTCGACGAGCTGTCCGGGGTCGCGATGATCAACCGCGGCAGCATCGCCGAGCTGGTCCGCGCCTGCGTCCGCTCGGTGCCCGGGGCCAGCATCGCCGTCGTGGTCACCGGCTCCCAGGTCGCGCCGGCGGACCTGCGTCGCGCCTGCACCCTGTTCGACCTGGACGTCCGCGTGGTCGCCGTCCGCGTCGAGCTGGGGTCGGAGGTCAGCACGCAGACGCTGTCCAACGTCACCCTGGTGACCCTGGGCAGCCTTGATGCCCTCCCCGCCGCGCTGCGGAGGGCCGCGCTGTGAGCGGCTGGACCAGCCCCACCGCCACCACCCCGACGACCACCGGGCCGACCGGGGACGGGGAGCGTCGACCGGGCTGGCGCCACGTCCGCAGCGCCGCGGCGACGATGCCGGAGCAGGACCCCTCCTCCTCCCGCGTCACCCTCGACCAGGTCGACGACCGCACCGCCCCCGGGCTCACCCTCGCCGGTCTCCGCGGCCGCGACCGCTGGCTGCGGGTCGGCGTCGACGTGGCGGCGCTGCTGGTGCTGCACGTGCTGGCGGCGGTGACCTTCCAGCTGACCTTCGGCGGCCGGCAGGTGTGGGTGGCGGCGGTCGGCGGGGCCGTGGTCGGTCTGGCCGTCGGGGTCGTGGGCGCCTGGCGGCGGCTGCCCACCTGGCAGGTCGCGGTGCTGGTGGTGGCCGGCTACCTCCTCCTCGGCGGCGCGCTGGCCCTTCCCGCCACCACGACCTGGGGTCTGCCCGGCCTCACCACGCTCAGCGACCTGGTCTACGGCGCGGTCACGGCCTGGAAGGGGCTGCTGACCGTGGACGCCCCGGTCGAGGGCATCGGGACGCTGATGATCGTGCCGCTGCTGACCATGCTGCTCAGCGGCGTCGTCGGGGCCTCGGTGGCCCTGCGCTCCAGCCGTCCCACGCTGGCCTGGGCGGCGCCCGCGGCGGCCGTGCTGGTGGGGATCTCCTCCGGCATCGCCGAGTCCTTCCTGCCGGTGCTGGTCGGCGTCGGGTTCGCGCTGGTGGCCCTGACCTGGACGGCGCACCGCCGCGACAGCACCCAGCAGTCCCTCCTCGGGCAGCGCCGCACCACCCGCTGGCAGTCCGCCCTGATGGGCGCCGGCGTCCTGGCCGTGGCCGCGTGCGTCGCCGGGTTCAGCGCCCCGCTGGTCAGCCCGGACGCCTACCGCACGGTGCTCCGCGACGAGGTCGAGCCACCGCTGGACGTGCTGGAGTACCCCAGCCCGCTGCAGTCCTTCCGCGGTCACCTCAAGGACCACGAGGAGGACACCCTCCTCACCGTCTCCGGGCTGCCCGAGGACGCCGCGGTGCGGCTGGCCACCCTGGACGCCTACGACGGCATCACCTTCAACGTGTCCAACGCCGACGCCCTCGGCCCCGACGCCGGGCTGTTCAAGCGGATGGGTCGCACCGTCCCCGAGGACGTCGAGGGACGCAGGGCCACGGTCACGGTGACCGTCGGCGGCTACGACGACATCTGGCTCCCGACCGTCGGGAAGGTCACCGGGGCCGAGTTCACCTCCGCACGGGGCGGGGCGATCGCGGAGAACCTCTTCTACAACCGGGTCTCCGGCACCGCGATCAGCACCGTCGGGGTCCGCGAGGGCGACGTCTACCGGCTCGACGTGGTGGTGCCGCGCCAGCCCACCTCGGCCGAGATCGAGGCCGCCGAGGCCGGGGAGGACGAGCTGCCGCCGGCCGAGCCGGTCCCGGACTCCCTCGCCGACACCGCCCAGCAGTGGTCGGCCGGTGCCTCCTCCGCCGGTGCGGCCGTGGTCGCGATCGAGCAGGAGCTGCGCCGCGGCTTCTACTCCAACGGCCTGGAGGGCGACGCCCCGTCGGCCTCGGGCCACAGCGTCGCCCGGCTGCAGACGCTGGTGGAGGAGGAGCAGATGATCGGCGACGAGGAGCAGTACGCCGTGGCGATGGCCCTGGCCGCCCGCTCGCTCGGTGTCCCCTCCCGCGTGGTCTACGGCTTCCAGCCCGAGTCCGCCGGCGAGGTCGCCATCAGGGGCGGGGACGTCACCGCCTGGACCGAGGTCCAGCTGGAGGGGCTGGGCTGGGTGATCCTGCGCCCCACCCCGGACAAGTCGCAGGCCCCTGAGCCCGACGAGTCCGAGCGGGAGGCCAAGCCGCGGCCCCAGGTCGACAACCCGCCGCCGCCGCCCGAGCGCCCCGACTACCCCCCGCCGGACAACACCCCGCCCGAGGAACCCAGGACCGACGAGGACGACCGGTCCCGGATCGACTGGGGGCTGGTGCTGCTGGTGGCCGCCGCGGTGGGGGTGCCGCTGCTGCTGCTCGGGCTGCCGGTGGCCCTGGTGCTCGGGCTGAAGGCCCGCCGCCGCAAGGCCCGGCTGCTCGCCGAGACCATGTCGGACCGGGTGGCCGGCGGCTGGGCGGAGGTGGTGGACCGGGCGCGCGACCTGGGGCTGGTGCCGGTCCCGGCCGCCACCCGCTCGGAGGTGGCGCGCAGCGTGACCGAGCGCTTCCCGACCGCCGCCGAGGGCCCGGTGCAGCCGCACGACCTCGCCTGGCGCGCCGACGTCAGCACCTTCGGCCCCCGCCAGCCGTCGGCCACCCAGGTCGACCTGTACTGGCAGGGTGTGGACGAGCTGCGCCGGTCGATGGGCCGCTCGGTGGGGTGGTGGGGCCGGCTGCGGGCGGCGCTCTCGCCGGTCTCGCTGCGGCCGTGGCGCTGAGCAGGCTCCCCAGGGCCCCCCGCGCCGGCGGGCGGCGCGCCCGTCACCGTGGCCCGGCGGGTGGTGCACCGGCCCGGGGTGGGGGATCATGTGGTGGCCCCGCCACCACCGAGTGGCCGGGCGGGACACCGTCGGGCCGAGGAGGAGCACGAGGATGAGCGCAGCAGCTGGGGCCGGACAGGGAGCTGTGCTCCCGCCCGGCGTGCACGCCGGACCCCTCGGGGCGCGGCTGCTGGCCGCCGTCGTGGACAACCTGGTGCCCGCCGTGGTCGGCACCGCCCTCGCCCTCGCGCTGGCCTTCTGGGCCGAGCGGCCCGAGGCGACGCTCGTGCTGTGGTTCGCCGCCGCCGGCCTGGTCGTGGCCTGGGCCCTGCTGGTCTGGTGGACCCTCGCCGTCGGCGCGGCCAGCCCCGGGATGCGGCTGGCCAGGCTGCAGCTGGTCGGGCTGGCCGACGGACGCCCGATCGGGTGGGGCCGGGTGCTGCTGCGCCACCTCGTCTGGTCGGTGCTCGCCGGCACCGGCATCGGGTTCGTCGTGCTCGTGGTCATGCTGATCACCGACGTGCGCCACCAGGGTCTGCACGACAAGGTCGGCAAGGCCGTCGTGATCAAGGAGCGGGTGGGTCGCTCGACCCCCCGCGAGACCGGCGCGACCGCCCCGCAGCGCCAGGCGCCGCCGGCCAGCAGCACCGTCGGGCTCCCCGCCCACCTGACCGGCCAGCGCGACTTCAGCGGCACCCCCGGTTCGGCCCCCAGCGCCGGCAGCGCCGCATCCGCCGCGGAGTGGGCGCCGACGTCGGCCCCGACCGGTCCGGCCCCGACCGGTCCAGCCGGTCCAGCCGGTCCAGCCGGTCCAGCATGGAACGGCCCGCAGGGCCAGGACCCGCGCACCGGCACGGCCCCGTGGCCGGGGTCCCAGCCGTCCGCGCCCGGGATGCCGCCCGGCTCCGGCGCGCCGACCGTCCAGATGCCCGCTGCCGGCTGGGGCACCGCCCCGCCGCAGGCCCCGGTCGGTGCCGGCACCGGCTGGGCGCCCCCGCCGGCTCCGGCCGCCGCACCGCAGCACAGGCCCGACGAGCGGCTGCGCTGGGGACGTCCGGACCACGAGACCGGGCCCAGCAGCAGCGCCGCCTCGGCCACCCCGCCACCTCCGGCGGACCCCACCGCGCAGGTCGACGACGGCACCCGCGTGGTGGCCCGCAGCGGCTCCCTCGGGCGCCGGGCCCCCGACGAGGGCTGGCTGCTCGCCCTCGAGGACGGCCGCGAGGTGGCGGTGTCCTCGCTGGTGCTGATCGGCCGCAACCCCCAGCCGCGCCCCGGGGAGGAGTCCGCGGAGCTGGTCAAGGTCGACGACACCTCCCGCACCGTCTCCAAGACCCACATCGCCATCGGCGTCGACAAGCGCGGCATCTACGTGGTGGACCGCGGCTCCACCAACGGCTCGGCCATCGCCAACAGCTCCGGTGAGTACGAGCCCTGCGCCCCGGGCGACGTCGTCCGGGTCCGCGAGGGCCAGCTGGTGTCGTTCGGGCAGAACCGTCTGGAGATCAAGCGCGTCCACGGCTGAGCGGTACTGTCCAGCCATGACCGACGCCCCCGTCCCGACGGCCACCCCCGTCCCGACCGGCGCCCCGGTCACGGCACCGCCGACCGCGACCGAGGCCCCCGCGACCGGGGCGGCCGAGGCGACCGGGGCCCCGGCCGCGCCGGCGGGCGAGCCCCCCTCCGAGCCGGCCCCACGACGCGTCCTGGACGGGTCCCGCTCGCTGCGGCTGCTGCTGGGTCTGGCCGCGGTGGTGATCGCCTGCGCCGGGCTCAAGGCGGCCGCCGACATCGTCGCCCCCACCTTCCTGGCGCTGACCCTGGTCATCACCATCCACCCGCTGCAGCGCTGGATGGTGGCCCGACGGGTGCCCCGGGCCCTCGCCGCCGCGATCTGCCTGGTCGTGCTCTACCTGACGGTGATCGGCCTGGTGCTGGCGATGGCGCTGTCGGTCGTCCAGCTCGGTCAGTCGATGCCGACCTACCAGTCGCAGTTCGTCGCGCTGTACAACGACTCCCTGGCCCAGCTCGACCGGGTCGGGGTGGGTAGCAGCCAGCTCCAGCAGGCCCTGGACAGCTTCAACGTCGGGTCCCTGTTCTCGGCGGTGCAGGGCTTCCTGTCCCAGCTGCTCGGGGCCACCTCGCTGTTCGTCTTCCTGCTCGCGGTGCTGCTCTTCTTCGCCCTCGACTCCGCCGACATCCCGCGCCGGCTGACCCTGGCCTCGCGGGCCAACCCCGCCTTCGTGGCCGCGCTGGACTCCTTCGCGGTCGGGGTGCGCCGCTACTGGGTGGTCACCGCGGTCTTCGGGCTGATCGTCGCGGTGCTGGACGTGGTGGCCCTGGTGTTCCTGGGCATCCCGCTGGCCCTGCTCTGGGGGCTGGTCTCCTTCATCACCAACTTCATCCCCAACATCGGCTTCGTGCTGGGGCTGGTGCCGCCGGCGCTGCTCGGGCTGCTGGAGGGCGGGGTGTCCACCATGCTGTGGGTGATCGGGGTCTACTCCGTGCTCAACCTGGTGGTGCAGACGATCATCCAGCCCCGCTTCACCGGGGACGCGGTGGGGGTCACGACCGCGATGTCGTTCCTCTCCCTCACCTTCTGGGCCTTCCTGCTGGGCCCTCTGGGTGCCCTGCTGGCCCTCCCCGCGACGCTCTTCGTCAAGACGCTGCTGGTCGACGGCGACCCGCGCAACCAGTGGGTGAACACCCTCATCGCGTCCAACCCCCGCTAGGTCCGGCGGGGGTGCCGGGGCCAGTAGGGTTCGGGTCATGCTGCTGTCTGACCGTGACATCCGTGCGGGCGTCGAGGCGAACCGGATCGCCCTGGACCCGTGGACGCCGGAGATGGTGCAGCCCTCCAGCGTCGACGTCCGCCTCGACCGGTACTTCCGCATCTTCGAGAACCACCGCTATCCCCACATCGACCCCGCCGAGGACCAGCCGGAGCTGACCCGGACGGTCGAGCCCGAGGGCGACGAGCCGTTCATCCTGCACCCCGGGGAGTTCGTGCTGGGCAGCACCTTCGAGACCGTCACCCTGGCCGACGACGTCGCCGCGCGGCTCGAGGGCAAGTCCTCGCTGGGACGTCTTGGTCTGCTCACCCACAGCACCGCCGGCTTCATCGACCCCGGGTTCTCCGGCCACGTCACCCTCGAGCTGTCCAACGTCGCCACCCTGCCGATCAAGCTCTGGCCCGGGATGAAGATCGGCCAGCTCTGCTTCTTCGGGCTCTCCTCCCCGGCCGAGGCGCCCTACGGCTCCCAGGGCCACGGCTCGCGTTACCAGGGCCAGCGGGGCCCGACGGCGTCCCGCTCGCACCTGGGCTTCCACCGCACCCAGGTCTGAACCGGCCGCCGGGGCCGTGCTGACCTCCCGCGGCCCTAGCGTCGGGGTGTGACCCCCCACGTGCTCGAGTCCCTGCGTCGCGGCCTGGCCGACGGCGCCCGCCGCGCGGAGCAGGAGGCCGTCGAGGCCCGTGCCCGGCTGGCCGCCGCCGGTGGGACGGGAGGAGGTGCGCTGCTGCGGCTCCGCGTCGACGCCGTCGGCCGGCTGCTCGACGCCGACGTCGACAGCGCGGTCCTCACCGCCACCCCGACCGCCTTCACCGCCGCCGTCCAGGCCGCCTACCGGGAGGCCTGCGCGGCCGTCCGGCCACTGCCCGCACGTCCCGAGCTCGCCGCGCCCGGGGCCGCCGTGCCGACGGCCGGCGGTGACCGCGGGTCCTCCGCGCGGGCGGCCGTGCTGGCCGCCGAGCTGCCCACCTGGGTGGTGACGGGTCGCGCGGAGGGCGTCGAGGTCGAGCTGGACGGGCGCGGACGGCTGCTGGTCGCCCGGGCCGGCACCGACGCGCTGCGGGCCGGGCCGGAGCTGCTGGGCCGGTGGCTCACCGCCGCCTGGGAGCACGCCGAGCAGGAGCGCCGCGACCGCCTCGACCGCGCCCTGCGGCAGGAGGAGGAGGCGTGAGCACCTTCCGCGTCGAACCCGCGCAGCTCGACGGCGCCGCCAGCACGCTGGCTGCCGTCCCGGCCGGTCTGGGTGGGCTCTCGGTCAGCGCGCCCGACCCCGCCATGTACGGGGACCTCGTCGGCAGCGCGGCCGCGCACGCCGAGCCGGCGAACACCGAGAGCACCACCACCCTGCTCCAGGCCCTGACGACGCTCGGGCAGTCGCTGTCGGAGCGCTGCGAGGCCTCCGCCCGGGGTTACCGCGACACCGAGCACCAGGTGGTGGACCTGGTCCGGGCGCAGGTCTCCGGAGCCCTCGAGGCGGGCACCGCGGTGGTCGGACGAGGGGTGTCGGTCTGATGCCCGCCGCCGTCCCGGTGGTCACCCAGGCCGACATCGCCGCTGCCACCGCGCTCCTCACCCCCGAGAGCCAGGGCTTCGGCGAGGCCCTGCTCGACGGGATCGAGGGGGCCTACGACGTCCTGGAGTCGCTGCCCGACCTCCCGGGGGTCTTCCTGACCGCCATCGTCGACCGGATCGTCCCGGGTGAGTCCGTGATCGAGGCGCTGACCGGGGACGCCGGAGCCATCCGCGCCCACGCCGACCAGCTGCGCCGGGTGGCTGAGCGGGTGCGGGCGCAGGCCACCACGGTCGACGACGCCACCGGCGGGCTCGGGGGCTGGGAGGGTCTGGCCGCCGAGGCCTGCCGGGCCACGCTCAGCACCTCGGCCGAGTGCGTGCTGGCCGCGGCCGCCTCCATCGACGCGGTCGCCGCCGCCCACCTCGACCTCGGTGGCCGGGTCGCCGTGGCCCGGGCCGAGGTGATCGAGCTGGTCCGCGAGATGGTGGGGCGGATGGGCCGGGAGGCCCTCAGCGCCATCGCCACGGCGGGACTGGCGATCGTGGGCGGGGTGCTGACCATCGCCGGGGCCGCCGCCGGCGGCGCCGTCGACGGCTTCATCGACGGCGTCGGTGACGCCTTCAGCGGGGGCGGGGTCGGGGCCATCTGGGACGGCACCGCCGAGGGCTTCCAGCGCGGGCTCGACGAGGGGCTGCGCCGGGCCATGGAGATGTGGCTGGCGGCGGTCGGGGCCATCGTCTCGGGCTACCTGCGCGACATCGACGACTTCGTGGACGACGCGATCGAGCCGATGACCGAGCTGATCGGCACCATGACCGGGCTGGCCAACCGGATGGACCGGGCGTCCTCGCTCCTCACCACCGGCACCGACCCGGGCGATGCCGCCGACGCCCCGAGCCAGGGGCAGGGCCTGGACGCCCAGGGCACCACCCCCCAGACCGGGCTGGACGCCGACCTGATCGGCATCAACGGCGTGGTCGGCAGCGACGACGAGATCCCGGGCTACCCACGTGCCACGGACGAGGAGCTCGCCGCGCTGGGGCTGGACGGGATGGGCTTCGTCGACGGACGCCTCACCGACGACAACGGGGTGGTGGTGGAGGTGTTCATGGGCCCGGACGGTCCGGTGGTCGCCTTCGGCGGCACCACCGTCGGTCCGGGCGGGGCGGGTCCGGACGTCGTGGAGGACGCGGTCGGGGCCGGCACGCTCTCCCCGCAGACCGAGCAGGCGCTGGCGGTCGCGGAGGCGATCAACGCCTCCCCGGGCGGGGACGACGTGGTCTACACCGGCCACTCCCTGGGTGGGCGGCTTGCCTCGATCGCCAGCCTGGCCTCGGGCAACGCGGCCATCACCTACAACGCCGCCGGTGTCTCCGACGCCACGGTGGACTACATCGCCCGGGCGAACGGCACCACGTCCGAGGCGCTGCTGCAGCAGGCCTCCGACGGGCAGGTGCGGGCCTACCGCACCGGGGACGACATCCTCACCCGCGCCCAGGAGGGCATCCCCGGCAGCCAGCACGTCCACGACGCGGTCGGGGCACCGATCGAGTACGGGGACGGCACCCTGCAGTCCGACGGCATCGGCGGGCACCAGCTGGACAACGTCGAGGAGAGCTACGAGGAGGACTACGGGGTGCAGGTCCCCGACGCCGAGGGCGTGGTCTGAGCGGGACGGCTGCGGCACTGGTTCCCGCGTGACCGGTGGAGCGCAACCGGTCCCTCAGCAGACACCGCCGGAGCATGCGTCGGAGACGTCCGCTGAGCGACCGCTTCTGCCTGGCAAAGGGAGGTGGGCCGGTGGAGCCGTGGCCCACAGCCTCCCGGGTGGCCTCTCAGGGCTCGCACCTGGCGGGCATGCTGCCCCAGCCAGCCGGGCTCAGCTGGATGGGTGGCGGCGGATCGCCCGCACGGCAGGAGACGGCGACCGACTCGAGCTCCAGGCGCCAGGAGGGCCCCTCGGCCCGGTAGTCCGACGGCGGGAAGGCCAGGACCACCGCGCACAGCAGGGGGATGCTCAGGAGAGCCGTGAGCGGACGCGACAGGCGGGGCAGCGCGCAGGAGACGGCCACCAGGGCCAGCAGGAGCAGGGCGGCGACGTAGCGCCCGTGCAGCCGACCGGAGTACACGGTCATGAACACGCCCAGCACCGCCACCGACAGCAGGAGGGAGAGCTGGAGCCGGCGGGAGTCACGGTGCCTGACCAGCGCCACGCCCACCGTGATCAGGAGCGAGGTGAGGAGCGTCACGGCCAGCAGGCTGTCGCCGGGTGAGCCGTCGACGTGGTCCAGCAGGGAGGACCACGGGCTGCGGATCTCGCCGAGACGCGCGGGCGGCTCACGCCGGCTGCTGGACCCGAGGGTCATGACGGCGAGCTGCCAGGCCAGGCCGACGGCGGCCCCCCAGGCGGCGGGCAGCCGGAGCAGGCGTTGCCCGTGCAGGAGGAGTGCCGCAGGCAGGAGCAGAGCCACCAGGGGGGTGGTGGCCGCTGCGAGCCCGGCCACCAGCGCCGCGCCCCACCGCAGCCGGGACGCGGACGTGCTCAGTGCCCAGGAGGCCGCGGCCAGCAGGAACCACTGCAGGTTCGCCAGGTTCCCGATCACCTCGTCGTGGAGTGCCGGGGCCAGGGCGAAGGAGGTGCCGGCGACGACCATGGCCAGACGGGAACCCGTCAGGGAGCCAGCGGCCGCCGCGGCGAACCAGGCCAGCAGGCCGAGGGTGAGGGCGACCGCCACCACGACGTACACCGGGACGGTCGCCATGGGCAGGGCGGAGGCCCCGAGAGCGAGCAGCCGGGGGACCAGGTGGCCGTACCCGGCGTACTCCATGCCGATCGAGACCGCCCCGGCCTGCTGGGCGTCGTGGAGGAACACCGCCCCGTCCTCGGCCCAGACTCGGTCGAACAGCTCGGGCCTCGTGGCGACCCGCAGCACGACGAGCAGAGCGGTCGCGGCGCCGACGGTCAGGGGCAGCCACGGGTGCGGGGGGCGCACGACCGGTGCCACCTCCGCCGCGCCGCGACGCAGGTCCTCCCGACCATGACCTCCTGGCATCCACCGCCCTCCCGTGATGAGACCGCAGCCTCCCACGACCAGTCGGCCGTGCAGCCCTCGGGCACCGCGGGCTTCCCGTCAGCCCTCGCTGGGACCCGGCTCTTCCGCAGGACCCCGACGGTGGGCACCCGGACCCGGCCGCTCGCCCGGGGCGCCACCGAGGTCACCCGGGCCGCCGCGACGACCACCCCGGCCGCGACCCCGCGGACCGCGGTGCCCCCGGGGACCGAAGGGCCAGCCCGGTGGCAGGTCGCCCTCCGGACCGAACGGGGGCACGGGGAGCTCTCCGGGGTCGCGCTCGTCGGCCTGGGGGCCGAAGCCCCGCCCTCGTCCGCCCGGACCCCGCCAGGTCTGGCGGATCACGACGCGGGTCAGGGCCTGGGTGATCCAGACGTTGGTGGACACGCCCTGCGCGGCCGCGACCTGGTCCACCCGGTCCTTGAGGGACTGGGGGATGCGGAGGCTGACCCGGGCGGTGGCGTCGTCGTCGCTGTCCAGCCCGAGCTGGGCCTCGTCGGGGTCCAGCTCGTCCTCGGTGCCGCCCAGCCCGTCGTCGGCGGCGGAGGTGACGTCGGGGACGGTGACGTCGAAGACGGGCTGGTCGCCGTCGAGCCGCAGCGCGACGGTGGTGGGGGAGGTGCGGGCGCTGATCTCGGTCGCGGCCTCGGCGAGGGCCTGGACGAGGGTGAGGCGGATGGTGGGCTCCAGCGCGGTGCCCAGCTGCTCCGCCACCTGACGGGTGCGGTCGTCGGCCAGGGCGGCGGCGTGCTGGACGCCGTCGCGGACCGACTCGAGGTGCTTGTCGATGTTCATGACTCCAGTATGACCTCACGTTGACGTCATCACAAGTATCTGTGACGTCAGTATGGCGTCACGCGATAGATCGGCTCAGCTGCCCGTCAGCGCGACCAGCTTTCGTACGGTGTTGAGGTTGCGGGCGGTGGCCGGGGTGCGGAGCCGGCGCAGGGCCTTGTCCAGCCCGGGGTGGGCGCGGCCGGCGCCCTCGGCGTAGCGGAGGTGGACGTCCTGCCCGACGAGCTGCCAGAGCTCCGGCCCGGTGTCGACCTCCTGCGCCGCGGTCACGGCGGCCGGCTCGGGTGGGTGCAGCAGGAAGAGCACGTAGGAGAACCGGGCGTCGACGACCTCGAAGGGGTGCGCGTCCAGGGCGGCGCGGAGCTGCTCCGGCGTCCGCGAGATGGCCTCGCGGAAGAAGCCGAAGCGCTCCTGGACGGCCTGCTCCAGCGCCCGGTCGAAGACGTCGGGGTCACCGGGCGGGGTGCACAGCAGGTTCCCCGAGGCGATGTGGGTGGCGACGTCCTCCGCGCCCAGCGACGTGGCCAGGGCCCGCAGCTCGGCCATCGGCAACGAGGCGCCGCCCACGTTGACCGCCCTCAGCAGCACCACCCGACGTGCACCCATGCAGCACATCCTGCCGGAGCACCTCCCGCGCTCGGTCCACGCGGGTCGGGTCAGCCGCCGTGCCGGATCGGCACCGCTGAGTGGTGGCTCAGCAGCAGCGGCCCTCCGGGTGCGCCTCCTGGTGGTCGGTGCGCGAGCGCCAGTACTCCGCCGGGCCCATCGGCGCGCCGTGCCCGTGACGGGCGTGCCAGGCGAGGTAGCCGTCGTAGGCCGACCCGCCCAGCACCCCGCGGAGGAACCAGCGCAGCCCGGACCAGCCCGAGCGCAGCCGCCCGGTGAGGACGTCCATCAGTGGCTCCGGGTCAGCGTGCCCGGGCGCTCGGGCACCTCGTCCCAGCGGGCCTGCAGCTCCTTCTCCGCCGGGGTGGGCACGAAGCCGGCCGGGGCGAACATCTGCGAGGGGGTGGGCGGCTCCTCCGAGCTCGGCAGCCCGGTGCCCCGCACGGTCCTGACCACCGAGAGCACCGAGGCGGCGATCACGATGACCGCCAGCACCAGGAACACGACCGACAGCGTCCCCTGCACGGTGGTGTTGCGGACGACCGCCTGCATGGCCTCGACCGAGGTGGCCGTGCCCTGGCTGGTCCTCCCGGCGGCCAGCGCGTCACGGAACAGGCTGTTCTGCGCCCAGTAGCCCACGGCGGGGTTGGGCGAGAAGATCTTGTACAGCGAGCCGGTGATGGTGACCACGGCGGCGAAGGCCAGCGGCAGCGCCGGCACCCACAACCACCTCCGCACCCCGCCCTTGGCCGCGATGGCCATGCAGATGGCCAGCGCGATGGCGGCCAGCAGCTGGTTGGAGATGCCGAACAGCGGGAAGAAGGTGTTGATGCCGCCGAGGGGGTCGGTGACGCCGAGGAACAGGATGGCGCCCCAGCCCGCCACCATCGCCGCGGTGCACACCCATGACCCGAGGCGCCAGGAGGTGTCCTTGAACCGGGGGACGACGTTGCCCAGCGACTCCTGCAGCTGGAAGCGGGCCACGCGGGTGCCGGCGTCCACCGCGGTGAGGATGAACAGCGCCTCGAACATGATCGCGAAGTGGTACCAGAACGCGGTCAGACCGCTGGAGGTGAGCTGCTGCATGATCATCGCCAGCCCGAGCGCCAGCGTGGGGGCCCCGCCGGTGCGGGAGATGATCGACTCCTCGCCCACCGACTCCGCGGTCTGGGTGAGCACCTCCGGGGTCAGGTTGACCCCGGTGAGGCCGAGCCCGTTGACGAAGGCCGCCGCACCCTCCGGCGTCCCCAGCGTGGCGGCGGCGGAGGCGTTCATGGCGAAGTAGATGCCGCGGTCGATGCTCAACGCGGCCACCAGGGCCATGATCGCGACGAAGGACTCCATCAGCATGCCGCCGTAGCCGATGAGGCGGGTCTGGCGCTCCTTCTCGATCAGCTTCGGCGTGGTGCCGGAGGCGATCAGCGCGTGGAAGCCCGACAGCGCACCGCAGGCGATGGTCACGAACAGGAAGGGGAAGAGCGAGCCCGACCACACCGGCCCGGTGTCGCCCCCGGCGAACTCGCTGAGGGCCGGGGCGTTGAGCACCGGCCGCACGATGACGATGGCCAGCGCCAGCATCACGATGGTGCCGATCTTCATGAACGTGGACAGGTAGTCGCGCGGGGCCAGCAGCAGCCACACCGGCAGCACCGCCGCCACGAACCCGTAGACGATGATGAGCAGCGCGATGGTCGTGCGCTCGAGGGTGAACACCTCTGACAGCACCGGGTGCTCGGAGACCCAGGAGCCGGCGATGATGGCCGCCATCAGCAGCACGAAGCCGATGACGGAGATCTCGGTGACCCTGCCCGGGCGGAGGAAGCGCAGGTAGACGCCCATGAACAGGGCGATGGGCAGCGTCATGCCGACGCTGAACACGCCCCACGGGCTCTCGCCGAGGGCGTTGACCACGACCAGGGCCAGGATGGCCACGATGATCAGCATGATGAGCAGGGTGGCCAGGATCGCGGCGGTGCCACCCACCCGGCCCAGCTCGTCGCGGGCCATCTGGCCCAGCGAGCGGCCCTTGCGCCGCATCGAGAAGAACAGCACCAGGTAGTCCTGGACGGCGCCGGCCAGCACCACGCCGACGATGATCCAGATCGTGCCGGGCAGGTAGCCCATCTGCGCGGCCAGCACGGGCCCGACCAGCGGACCGGCCCCCGCGATCGCCGCGAAGTGGTGCCCGAAGAGCACCCGACGGTCGGTGGGCATGAAGTCCTGGCCGTTCTCGTTGTACTCGGCCGGGGTGGCGCGGGTGTCGTCGGGCCGGGTGACGTGGCGCTCGATCACCTTGGTGTAGAAGCGGTAGGCGATGAGGTAGGTGCAGACGGCGGCGAAGACGAACCAGATCGCGTTGATCGTCTCCCCACGGACCAGGGCGATCATGGTCCAGGCCACGGCTCCCAGCAGGGCCACCAGGCCCCAGCCGATGATCTTCTTCGGCGTCCACCGACGCTGCTCGCGCTCCTGCGTCTCGGCGTCGATGGCGGCAGGGGGGAGCGGGCGGGCCTCTCCGGTCGTGCTCTGGCTGGGCGACACGTCCGAACTCCTTCGTTGGACCACGTGGACGCGAGGAACCTATGCCTTCTTCAGCCCCGACGCACCCCCTCGGCGGGGTCGGTTTCGCTGTCGGCGCCGTCGACCCGGCCGACCGGCACACTGGCGGGGTGAACCAGCAGACGCCCCCGCCGCCGATCCCCTACGTCGAGGTCCACGCGGGGGAGAAGCGCCACCTGCTCCTCCGCTTCGAGGCCCCGCTCTCCGGGCGGGCAGGGGCTTACGTGGTGGGGGTCGACGGACGTCCCTACGTGGTGACCTGGCCCGCGGTGGTCTTCGAGATCCCCGCCGACCGGCCGGTGCACGTCAGCGTCCACGTGACGGGGGAGGAGGCGCCCTACGCCGCGTCGCTGCTGCTGTTCCCCGCCTCCCGGCCCGAGCTGACCTACCGCCTCGTCTACCTGAGCGGCGCCACCCTCACCTGAGCGGCGGGTCCCCGGGCCGTGGCTCGCGGGCTCCGAGGTGCCGAAGGTGGCGGAGCCGCGGCTCCCTCGCGATCAGGATCCTGACGGCTCCGTGGGTGAGGCGTCGGAGGCCTGCCCCCGGCGCACGGACTCCAGCAGCAGCTGGGCGACGTCCAGCACCTCGACGCCGTCGGAGCGGCCGGCGTCCTGCTCGACGGCGGCGACCCCGTCCGACAGCATCACCCGGCAGAAGGGGCACCCGGTGGCGATGGTGGTGGCCCCGGTGGCCAGCGCCTCCTGGGTGCGGTTGACGTTGATCCGGCTGCCCAGCTTCTCCTCCATCCACATCCGCGCCCCGCCGGCACCGCAGCAGAACGAGGTCTCGCGGTGGCGCGGCATCTCGGTGACGGTGGCACCGGGCAGCACCTGGAGCAGCTCCCGGGGAGGGTCGTAGACGCCGTTGTGTCGGCCGATGAAGCAGGGGTCGTGGTACGTGATCGACCGGCCGGCCAGCGACCCCTCGGGAGTCGCGACCGGGGTCAGCCGGCCGTCGCGCACCAGCCGGTTGAGCAGCTGGGTGTGGTGCACGACCTCCAGCTCGACCCCGACCTGCGGGTACTCGTTCCTGAGGGTGTTCAGGCAGTGCGCGCAGGTGGTGACCACCTTGGCGGCCCCGGCCTCGCGGAGGGTCTCGGCGTTCTCCGCGGCCAGCTGCTGGAAGACGAACTCGTTGCCGGCCCGGCGAGCCGGGTCACCGGTGCAGGTCTCGCCCTTGCCCAGGATCGCGAACCCGACGCCGGCCGTGTTCAGCAGCTCGGCCACCGCCTGGGTCGTCTTCTTCGCCCGGTCCTCGAAGGCGCCGGCGCAGCCCACCCAGAACAGGTACTCCACCTCACTGAGGTCGTCGACGTCCTTGCCGACCACGGGCACCGGGAAGGGGAGGTCCTTGGTCCAGTCCAGCCGCCCGCGGGGGTTGAGGTTCCAGGGGTTCCCCTTGCTCTCCAGGCCCTTGAACAGCCCGTTGAGCTCGCTGGGGAACTCCTCGGACACCATCACCTGGAAGCGGCGCATGTCCATGATGTGGTCGACGTGCTCGATGTCCACCGGGCACTGCTGGACGCAGGCGCCGCAGCTGGTGCAGGACCAGAGCACGTCGGGGTCGATGATCCCGGCGTGGCCGTCGTCGCCGACCTGGATGGGTCCGACCAGGGGCCGGCGCGCCTCCTCCTGGACCGCGACCGGCAGGTCGCCGCGGGCCTCCTCGGCCGCCTGCAGGTACGGGGCCTTGGCGTGAGCGTGGTCGCGCAGCGCCGTCACCACCAGCTTGGGGCTCAGCGGCTTGTCGGTGTTCCAGGCCGGGCACTGGCTCTGGCAGCGCCCGCACTCGGTGCAGGAGGTGAAGTCCAGCAGACCCTTCCAGGAGAAGTCCTCCACCGCCCCGACGCCGAGGGTGACGTCGTCGAGGTCCTCGACCTCGGTCAGGTCGACGGCCTTCCCCCGGGAGACCAGGGGCGCCATCGCGCCGAGCGCGGGTGACCCGTCGGCCTCGCGCTTGAACCAGATGTTGGGCCAGGCGGTGAAGCGGTGCCAGGCCACGCCCATGGTCGTGTTGAGCCCGATCACGCAGAACCAGGCCATCGAGATGATGATCTTGAGCGCCGCGACCAGCACCACCGCGGTCTCCAGCCCGGCGCGGGGGAGGCCGTCGGGGAGCAGGAAGAAGGTCAGCGGGAAGTGCAGCCGGCCGCCGACCAGCTGGTACTCCATCGCCCGCAGCGCCAGCACGCAGGCGACGATCCCCAGGATGGTCAGCTCGACGTAGACGCCCTGCCAGTTCGCCGAGCCGAAGAACCGCGAGCCGCGGCCGTGACGGCGCGACAGCACGCGCAGCACCGAGAGGTAGACGATGCCCAGCAGCCCCAGCCAGGCGATCAGCTCGCTGGCCCACTCGTAGACCACCCAGTGCCCGATGACCGGCAGGGCGAACTCGGGGTCGAAGAGCTGGCCGTAGGCGGTGAGCAGGGTGAGGAACAGGGCGCCGAACGCCACGAAGACGAACCAGTGGGCCACGCCGACCGTGCTCCACTGCAGCATCCGGGTGTGACCCAGCGACTCCACCAGGAGGGTGCGCCAGCGCTGCCCGGGACGGTCGGTGCGGCCGAGGGTGGGCCCACCGGTGCGGAGGACGCCGACGATCCGGCCCACCGCACGCGCGAACAGCGCCACCCCCACCACGGTGACCGCCAGCGCGACCACCACCGCGGCTGTCCTCATCGGTCCTCCTCCGGATCACCTCGTTGTTACTGGAGGGTAACTTAGCGGCCGTCGCGCCGGAAGGGGTCGGCCCTCAGGCGCGGCCCCGGCGGCGCCGGGAGGCCACCACCACGGCTCCGGCGACCAGGAGGAGGGCGGCCACCGTGACCGCGATCGCGGGGGCCCGGCTGCCCTGGTCCTGGCCCGGTGCGGTGTCGGCCGGGGGAGCGCTGGTGCCGGCGTCGGCCGGGAACCCGACCGGGGCGGTGACCTCGAACTGCACCGGCTCGTCGGCCGCCCGGTCGCTACCGGGGGCCTCGTCGCCGCACCCCGTGGCGGGGTAGCCGCCGACCGCGCAGATCAGCCCGCCGTCGCCCTCCCGCAGCTCGGCGACCGCGGCGATCACGTCCTTGGCGGTGTCGCCCGGGCCCGCCAGCACGCAGGTGGCGGTGGGGCTGCCCGGGCCGGCGCCGCCCTCGGGGGCGTCCTCGGCCACGCCCGGGTCCACCAGCACGGCGACGCGGGCACCGTCGGCGCTGGGCTCCGTCCCCGCGCACACGGTGGCGAAGTCGGGGGCGGTGCGGGGCTCGCGGGCGGCCGTGCCGTGCACCGCGAACCGCATCGCCTGCACCGAGCCCTCCGCCGGGACGACGTCGGCCGGACCGGTCATGGCCGCCGTCCAGGTGGTGCCCTCGCCGGTGAAGTAGGCCCAGTAGCGGTAGGCCGTCTCGGCCGAGGCGCTCGGCGCCAGCCCGGCCAAGCCGACCAGGGCGGCCAGCACCACCGCGGCCAGGCGCAGCGGGGCGCGGGAGGTGGTCGGGGAGGGGGCGGGTCGGGCCATCGGTGTGCTCTTCTCTGTGCTGTCGGGCGGTGCGGTCGACCGGGCGCGCGGCCGCGTCGCCCCGTGCTGGTCGTCGTCCGTCCGTGTGTCCTGCCTCGGTCCGCGGCAGCCTATCCAGGCGGCACCGACAGCTCCCGCGCCCGGCGCGGCCGGGCGACCTCCGGGAACTGTCGGGAGCCTGGTCTAGGGTCGTGTCGTCGTCATCGACCGGCGGCGAGGCACCTGAGGATGGTTGAGGCGTGATCACTTTCGAGTCCGTCAGCAAGACCTACCGGGACGGCACGCGTGCCGTGTCCGACCTCGACCTGGTGCTGCCCTCGGACGAGATCTCGATCGTGGTGGGGCCGTCGGGCTGCGGCAAGACCACCATGCTGCGGATGATCAACCGCATGATCGAGCCCACCACGGGCACGATCAGCTGGGACGGCCAGCCGTTGACCACGCTGCGCCGCACCACCCTCCGCCGCCAGATGGGCTACGTCATCCAGAACGGCGGGCTCTTCCCGCACCGCACGGTGCTGGACAACATCTGCACCGTCCCGACGCTCCTCGGCTGGAGCCGGGCCAAGAGCCGGTCCCGGGCGATCGAGCTGCTCGGGCGGGTCGGGCTGGACCGCTCGCTGGCGCACCGCTTCCCCGCCCAGCTCAGCGGTGGTCAGCAGCAGCGCGTCGGGGTGGCCCGCGCGCTCGCCGCCGACCCGGTGCTGCTGCTGATGGACGAGCCGTTCTCCGCCGTCGACCCCGTGGTCCGGGCCGACCTGCAGGAGCTGGTGAAGGGGCTGCAGCGCGACCTGGGCAAGACCATCGTGATGATCACCCACGACATCGACGAGGCCATGCTGATGGGCGACCAGGTGGTCATCATGCGGGTGGGTGGGCGGATCGCGCAGAGCGGCACCCCCGACGAGATCCTGGACCGCCCCGCCGACGAGTTCGTCGAGGGCTTCGTGGGCAAGGACCGCGGCTACCGGGCGCTCAGCTTCGCCACCGCCTCCGGACTGCGGGTGTCCCGGGTGCGCTCGGTGCGCTCGGCGGCCAACGCCGGCTCCGGGTCGGCGGCCGTGGTGGTCGACGGCGACGGCCGTCCGCAGGGGTGGGCCGACGCGTCCCGCCCGGGCGTGCTGATCCCGCTGGGTGCCACCTTCCGTCCCGACCGCGACAGCCTCCGGGCGGTGGTGGACGCCGCCCTGTCCTCCCCGGTCGGACAGGCGGTCGCCGTCCAGCCCAGCGGACGGCTGGCTGGTGTGGTCAGCGCCGCCGACGCGCTGGAGGCGGTGCGGCAGCGCCGGATCGCGGTGGCCGACGAGCACACGCCGACCGGTCCGGACGCGGGTGCGGAGGACGCTGACGCGGCCAGCCCCCAGGCGGACGTCGACGGGGGTGACGCGGTCAGCGGGACGGATACCACGAACGGGTCCGGCACCGGGAGCACCCGCGACCCTGAGGGAATGGGGGACGGGTCGACGGACCCGGCGGAGCAGCCGGCCGCGCCCGCGATGACGTCCGAGGTAGAGCAGGACAGGTCGCCGGAGGCGACCAACCCCGCCCTCCTGGTGGACCACCCGCGCTCGGTCGACGAGGCCATGGTGCCGCTGGACGAGGGCGAGGACGAGGACGAGCGCGATGCCGCGGCGGCGGCCGAGGCGTCGGTCCCGGACGACCAGCCCGGCACCGGTCCGGTCGGCGCGGGTGCGGACCGTGGCGAGCACGCTCCCGGGGGCGAGGACCCCGCGGGGGGCAGCCAGCCTCGCGACCCCAGCGACGAGGAGGCCTCGGCGACCGGCGAGCACGGTCCTGGCGAGGGAGAGCAGGGTCCGCGGGGTGACGAGCCCGCCGGCCCCGCCGACGAGCAGGCTCCGGACGGCGACGTGCGCGACCCCGCGCCCACCGACGTCCCGGCCGGTCCCGGTGCCCCCACCGTCGGTGACGTCGTGGGTCCTCCCTCGGTCGACCCCCTCGGCACGACGAGCCGACCGGGAGGGTCCTCCGGCGAGCCGGGGTCCGGTCCCTCCGCCCGGGCGGACGGCGGCTCGCAGGACGCCGACGTGCCTGCCCAGGAGCAGGACCTGCGCCGGACCCTGGGTGATCACTGATGGACCTGGACTGGGTCGGCCGCAACCTCTCCGACGGTGAGGACATCCTCGGGCTGCTCGGGCTGCACCTGCTGCTGGCCCTCACCCCGGTGCTGATCGCGCTGGTGGTCTCCATCCCCCTGGGGTACGCGGTCTCCCGGACCCGGGCGGCCGCCGGGCCGCTGCTGGCCGTGGCCGGGGTCGTCTACTCCATCCCCTCCCTGGCGCTGTTCGTCACCCTGCCGCTGCTGATCGGCACCCGCATCCTCGACCCGATCAACATCGTCGCCGCACTCACCATCTACACCATCGCGCTGCTGGTCCGGGGCGTGGTCGACGGGTTCCGCTCGGTCCCCACCGACGTCACCCAGGCCGCGGACGCCATGGGCATGGGCCGCCTGCGGCGGGTCCTGACCGTCGAGCTGCCGCTGGCCATGCCCGTGGTCTTCGCCGGCCTGCGGGTGGCCACCATCTCCAACATCGCGCTGGTCAGCGTCGGCGCCGTCATCGGCATGGGCGCCCTCGGCCAGCTCTTCGACCTCGGCTTCAGGCAGGGCTTCTACACCCCGATCATCGTCGGCATCGTGCTGATCGTGATGCTGGCCCTGGTCTTCGACGCCGTGATCCTGCTGGTGCAGCGGCTGGTGCTGCCCTGGAACCGGGGGGCCGCCACGTGAACGCCTTCTCCTACCTCCTCGACCCCAACAGCTGGAGTGGCTCCGGCGGCATCTGGGTGCGGCTGGGTGAGCACCTCGGGTACAGCGTGGCTGCGGTCCTGCTGGCGGCGGTGGTCGCCGTGCCGGTGGGGGTCGTCGTCGGCCACACCCGCCGCGGCGACGCCGTGGTGAGCGGGGTCAGCAACGCCGCCCGCGCCATCCCGACCCTCGGGCTGCTGGTGCTGGTCGTCACCCTCCTCGGTACCGGGCAGCTCCCGGTGGTGCTGGCCCTGGCCGTGCTGGCCGTGCCGCCGATCCTGGTCAACACCGCGGCCGGGGTGAGGGGCGCCGACGCCTCCGCGGTGCACGCCGGACGGGCGCTGGGGATGACGCCCTGGCAGCTGGTGCGCGGCGTCGAGCTGCCGCTGGCCCTGCCGCTGATCATCTCCGGGCTGCGGAACGCCTCGCTGCAGGTGGTGGCCACCGCCACCGTCGCCGCGCTGGCCGCGGCCGGTGGTCTCGGGCGGTTCGTGGTGGACGGCCAGGGGCTCGGCCCCGGCGGCTACCCGCAGATGTTCGCCGGGGCCCTGCTGGTGGCCCTGATGGCGATCGTGATCGACCTGCTGCTCGGCGGTCTCGGCTGGTGGCTGCGCCGCCGGTCACGTCGGGTCCGCCGTGGCGACCGGAGCGAGCTCGATGCGCTCGAGCAGACCCGTAGCTGAACCGGGAACACCGCGGGCGTCCGCGGTGTTGGTCGGTCAGAGGCGGGGTGGCCGGCAGGTCGCGCATCCGCACCTGGACCACCCAGTGACCACCGACGCACCCGAGGAGCACCTCCCATGAAGAAGACCGGACTGACGGCCGCGCTGCTGGCCGCGGCCCTGACGCTGGTCGCCTGCGGCGGCGGCTCCGACCCGCTGGCCGCCGACCCCTCCGAGTCCGCCGAGGGCGGTGGCGGCAACGAGACCGAGGTCGTCGTCGGCTCGGCCAACTTCACCGAGTCCCAGGTGCTCGGCGAGCTCTACGCCCAGGCCATGGTGGCCAAGGGCGTCAACGCCCGCACCCAGCCCAACATCGGTGCCCGTGAGGTCTACCTGACCGCGCTGCAGGACGGCTCGGTCTCGGTGGTGCCGGAGTACACCGGCAACCTGCTGCTCTACTTCGACGCCAACTCCCCCGCCTCCACCGCGGAGGAGATCGAGAGCGCCCTGCAGGAGACGCTGACCTCGGAGGAGCTCGTGCTGGGCACCCCGTCCGAGGCCGCTGACCAGGACGTCTACGTCGTCACCGGGGAGTTCTCCGAGGCCAACGGCGTCACCTCCCTGGCCGACCTGAGCAAGGTGTCGGCCGACTCCGTGCTGGGTGGGCCCGGCGAGCTGGCCGAGCGGTCCTACGGCCCGCCCGGGCTGGCTGAGGTGTACGGCGCGGAGTTCAAGGAGTTCAAGGCCTACAACGCGCCCGCGGTCAAGATCAAGGACCTCAACGACGGCAAGATCCAGGTGGCCACCTTCTTCACCACCGAGGCCGCGATCGCCGACAACGGCTACGTGCAGCTGGAGGACCCCGAGGGCATGATCCTGCCGCAGAACGTGGTCCCGCTGATGGCCCCGGCCGTCGCCGAGGACCCGGCGGCGGTGGAGGCCCTGGACGCCGTCTCCGCGGCCCTCACCACCGAGGACCTCACCGCGCTGAACAAGCAGGTCGACGCGGACCGTCAGAGCCCGGAGGACGTCGCGGGGGAGTGGCTGGCCTCGAAGGGTCTGGCCTGAGCGTCGCCGCCGGCTGACCGGCAGCACCCGCGACCCGCGCTGGACACCTTGTTCAGCGCGGGTCGTGGCGCGTCCCGGCCCGTTGCGCGCGGTGACCAGCGCCGCGGGCGGCACCTTGGCGGCGTCGCCCCGCTCTGCTGCTGTGGGAGGGAGGAGCGACGCGGACCCCAGGGTCGGCGGGAGGAGGACGACGGTGTTCGAGGAAGGGCAGCTCTACTCCCCGGTCAGCCGGGACGAGGACGGTGCCGTGCAGGTGCACCTGGCCGAGAACCATCCTGGGTTCAGCGACCCGGACTACCGCCGCCGGCGCAACGCCATCGCCGAGGTGGCCCTCCAGCACCGGCCCGGCGACCCCGTCCCCACGATCGAGTACAGCGAGGACGAGCACCGCGTCTGGCAGGTGGTCTCGGCCGAGCTGGAGGAGCGGCACCACGAGCACGCCAGCGCGGAGTACCTGGCGGCGAAGGAGCGGCTCGGTCTGCCCCGCGACCGCGTCCCGCAGCTGGCCGAGGTGACGGCCCGGCTCCAGCCGCTGACCGGGTTCCGCTACGTCTGTGCCCCCGGTCTGGTCGGGCTGCGCGAGTTCTACGGGTCCCTGGCCGACCGCGAGTTCCACTCCACCCAGTACCTGCGCCACCCCTCCCGGCCGCTCTACACCCCTGAGCCGGACATCATCCACGAGGTCCTGGGGCACGCCAACCAGCTGGCCAGCCCACGGTTCGCCGCCCTGACCCACGCCGCCGGCGAGGCCGTCCGGCGTCTCGGCACGGACGAGGCGGTGCAGCTGGTCGCGGACGTGTTCTGGTTCACCCTGGAGTTCGGGGTCATCCGCGAGGACGGGGAGCCGAAGGCCTACGGGGCCGGCATCCTCTCCAGCTCCGGGGAACTGGACGAGTTCGCCCGGATGGAGATCCGGCCGCTCGACCTCGCCGACATGGGCACCCTCAACTACGACATCACGGCCTACCAGCCGGTCCTCTTCGCCGCTGAGTCCCTGGACCACCTGGACGACGTGGTGGGCACCTTCTTCAGCAGGGTCGACGACGACTCGGCCGCCGAGCTGCACGCCCGGGGGCTCGCGGGGCAGCGCGCCGGGGTCTGAGGTCAGCCGACCCTGCGACGCCACTTCCGGTCCGCACCGGACTCCGGGGCCTCCTCGGTCAGCCCGCTGGCCTTCGCCGCGGCGTCGACCACCTCGCGGAAGGGCAGCAGACGGCGGCGCCAGGTCGCCGAGCGGGCCTGGCGACCCACCGGGACCCGCAGCCTGGGCGAGCTGGTGCTGATCGCCTGGACGGCCGCGTCGGCGACCTCCTGCTCGACCGTGCCCTCGTGCCGGGCGATGCCCCGCAGCCGCGGCTCGGCGCGGTCGACCAGGGTCCGGTAGGCGCTCGTCGGTCGCATCTGGGTGCCGCCGACCAGCGTCCGCTCCAGGCTCGGCTGCAGCACGACGACGTCCAGCCCGAAGGGGGCCACCTCCAGCGCCAGCGCCTCCGACCAGCCCTCCAGCGCCCAGGTCGCTGCGGCCAGCGCGGACAGGGCGGGGGAGGGGGTCAGCGCGGCGGAGGAGCTGATGTTGACGATGCGTCCCTGCCGGCGTCGGCGCAGGTGGGGCAGCACCACCCGGGTGACGGCCATCGCGCCGAACAGCATCCCGTCGAGGGTGTGGCGGACTTGGGCGGTGGTGAGGTCCTCGAAGAAGCCGAGCGGGGTGTCTCCAGGGACGTTGACCACCGCGTCCAGCCGGTCGCCGGTGGCCTTGAGGGTCAGCCCGACGGCCCGCTCGATCGAGGCGTCGTCCTCGGGGTCCAGCTGGAGCACGGTCGCGTCGCGGCCGATGGTGGCGAGCTCTGCGCGCAGGGCACCTGAGCGGGACGGGTCGCGCATGGTCGCGAAGACCTGCCACCCCGCCGCGGCGGCGGTCACGGCGATCCGCAGCCCGAGGCCGTCGGCGCAGCCGGTGATGAGGACGGAACGGCTGGGGCTCATGGGGCAGAGCCTAGTGAACCGCGGCCCTGGGTGGCGTGCGGGTCAGTAGCCCCCGGACGTCGCCGAGCCCCCCTCGAGCACCGCGCGCGTCCCGGACAGACCCAGCCGGGTGGCCCCTGCCTCCACCAGGGCGACGGCGTCGGACCAGGTGCGGATGCCACCCGAGGCCTTCACGCCCAGTCGGCCGCCGACCGTCTGCGCCATCAGGCGGACGGCGTGCACCGAGGCCCCGCCGGCGGGGTGGAAGCCGGTCGAGGTCTTGACGAACTGCGCGCCGGCCTGCTCAGCCGCTTCGCACGCGGCGACCACCTGCTCGTCGTCCAGGGCGGCGGACTCGATGATGACCTTGAGCAGGGCCGCGTCCGGCATCGCCGACCGCACGGCGTCGATGTCTGCGCGGACGGCCGCCACGTCGCCGCTGAGGAGCCGGCCGAGGTCGATGACCATGTCCACCTCGGTCGCACCCTCGGCGACCGCCTGGGACGCCTCGGCCGCCTTGACCGCGGAGGTGTGCTTGCCCGAGGGGAAGCCGCAGACCGTGGCCTTCGCCACCGATCCGGTGTCCCCGACCTCTGCGACCAGCGACGGCGACACGCAGATGGCGAAGACGCCCAGCTGCTGCGCCTCGGAGGCCAGCGCACGGACCTGGGCGCTAGTGGCCTCGGGCTTGAGCAGGGTGTGGTCCACGAGCAGCGCCAGCTGCGCCGGTGTGAGCGTCATGCAGGTCACTCTGGCCGTGGGGCGGTGGGAAAGGCAACCGGCCGACGGGAGTCGGCACCTGTGGTGCCGGCGCTCCCTGACGTGGCAGGGTGTGGCCACACCGCGGACCGGCCGATCGCCGCCTCGTCGACGTCCTCCGTCGGCTGCGGACGGTCGACGTCGAAGCAGTGCAGCATGAGGAGGAGCATGATGAGGACGTCCACCAGTCCCCGGAAGCCAGCAGCCGACCAGGCGACCCGGCGGTCGTCCTGCCGGTACCGGCACGGCGGCGCGCGGGTGCCCGCAGGCCGGCAGGCGGCACGGTGAGGTCGCGCCCACGTCGACGCGGGCAGGTGAGGCGCGGCCGCAGCCCCGGGATCACGGTGATGGAGTCGTTGCGCGTGGTCAGGCCGACCACGAACCCCTACATGGTGCAGCTGTGCCGGGCCCTGGAGTCGACACCGGACGTGACTCTGCGGTTCTTCTCCTTCCGGGCCGCGCTGCTCGGACGCTACGACGTCCTCCACCTCCACTGGCCCGAGATCCTCGTCGAGAGCCGACGACCCGTCAGGCGCTGGTCGCGTCGACTGCTGGTCGCCGCCCTGGTGCTCCGTCTGCACCTGACCCGGAGCGTGGTCGTCCGCACCAAGCACAACCTGCACCGGCCGGAGGGCATCGCCCGGGTCGACCACTGGCTGCTGGACCGGCTGGACCGGCTCACCCGCGTCGTGATCCGCCTCAACGACCGCACGCCCGTCGAACGCTGGCAACGGGCCTCCACCATCCCGCACGGTCACTACCGGGACTGGTTCGAGGGGATGCCGCACCGGGAGCCGGTGCCCGGGCGGCTGGCGTACGTGGGTCTGGTCAGGCGGTACAAGGGCGTGGAGCATCTCATCGCCGCCTTCAGCTCGGTCCACGACCCGCGGCTCAGCCTGCACATCGCCGGTCGGCCCTCGACCGCCCAGCTCGCCTCCGAGGTGCGGTCCTCGGCGGGGGACGACCGGCGCATCACCCTGGACCTGCGGTTCCTCGACGACCCGGACCTGGTCGAGGCGATCACCGGCAGCGAGCTGGTGGTGCTGCCGTACCGGCACATGCACAACTCCGGGACGGTCCTCGCTGCCCTGTCGCTCGACCGACCGGTGCTCGTCCCCGACAACGACGTCAACCGGGATCTCGCGGTCGAGGTGGGAGACGGCTGGGTGCACTGCTACGAGGGGGAGCTGTCGTCCGAGGACCTCATCAGGGTCACGGCAGCGCTGCGGCTCTCCTCGGCCGACCGCCCCGATCTCACCGGCAGGGAGTGGGACACGGCCGGCCGTCAGCACCGTGAGGCGTTCCTGGCGGCCTTGGCCTGAACCCGCCGGTCCCAGGAGGCTCAGCACCACGGTTCGACGTCGCAGGCTCAGCAGACGAACAGGTTATCCGCAGGTTCTTCCGTTTTGCTTGTAGCGCCCCCGGGGCCGATGCATACTGATCCAGCAGATCGAGGCAGCCCATTCTGCGAGTCACGCGTCGGGGGGACGTAGACCGTGGGCGGGCCCGGTCTTCGGGGGAAACGTGTCACGCTCTTTCATCAAGTTCGGCCTGCCCGCATGCGCCGTCGTCGCGCTGCTGGTCATCACCCTGCTCGTCGTCCAGCCGGGACGCTCGCTCGATGCGACGCCTCGACCCACGACGCAGCCGACCGTCACCACGCCATCATCCGGCTCGCCGTCCTCGGCGGCCTCGCCGTCGGCGTCACCGTCAGCACCCGGGTCGGCTGACCCAGCGCCGGACGAGGAGGAGGCGTCACCGGACGCCGAGCCCGAGACGCCCGGGACGGCGTCGACCGCTCCCGTCCCGGCACCCACCAGCGAGACCGTCCCTGCGGGGACCGTCGACGACGTGGTGGAGGCCCGGGAGCCGGCGCCCACCGAGCCCGCCGAGGACGGTGAGGCCGAGCTCGAGGACGGCATCACCATCCGTCTCCAGGAGGCGCGCATCGAGACCGTCGAGGCCGTCGGTCCCGGCGAGACGTCGGGTATCAGCGTCGTCGCCGTCGTCGAGCTCGAGAACAACAGCGCCGAGGAGCTCGACCTCGGCTCCGCGGTCGTCCGGCTGGTCGACGCCGACGACCGTGCCGGGGACCCCGGTACCGGAGCTCCCTACGCACCCCTCGAGGGCGTCGTCGCCCCCGACGGGACCGCGCGAGGCACCTACGTGTTCCGGGTCTCGCCCGGTGCGGAGGAAGACCCCTTCACCCTGCTCGTCACCCATTCCGCTGACGCTTCCACGGTGCTCATCACCGCCGAAGCAGCCTGAGAGCCCACCATGAACCGAGAAGAGGAAGCGTCAGTGAACGCACAGCACCCGGTAGTTCGACGAGGGGCGCTCTTGATCGCCCTCGTCCTGGCCCTGGTGCTCGGCACCGGCCAAGCACCCGCCGCGGCCGAGGAGTCCGAGGTCAACCTGACCGGCCCGGCTCCGATCGAGCAGCGCTCACCCACGACGGTGACCGCTGACGCCCTGCCCACCGTCCAGCTGGACTCGGGGCTGGCGTGGACGCAGGTCATGGTGGGGAACAAGGTCTACGTCGGCGGCAGCTTCTCCAACGCCCGTCCCTACGGGGCGGCGAAGGGCACGCAGCTCACCCCCAGGGGGAACCTGCTGGCCTACGACATCACCACCGGGGAGCTGGACACCGAGTGGGACCCCAGCGTGACGGGGACCGTCAGGTCCATCGCGGCCTCGCCCGACGGCAAGCGCATCTACGTCGGGGGCACGTTCTCGAAGGCCAGCGGCCAGACGCGCTGGAACTTCGCCGCCTTCGACGCACAGACCGGTGACCTCCTCACCACCTTCAAGCCCGCCGTCGGCGGGAGCTACGTCAACGCCATCACGGCGGTCGGCGACGTGGTCTACGTCGGTGGCCTGCTCGGCGCCGGCAACGGGGTCACCCGCAAGAACCTGATGGCTTTCAACACCTCTGGACAGCTCCTGGGCTGGGCCCCCACCACCGACCTGCAGGTGGACGCCATGGTGGCTGCCCCAGGCACCGACAAGCTCATCGTCGGTGGGCGTTTCGGCGTGGTCAACGGCGTCCCCCAGCGCGGGCTCGTCGCCCTCAGCATGTCCGACGGCTCCATCCAGCCGTGGGAGGCTCCGACGCACGTGCGCAACGGCGTGTCCGAGGGCACCTACAAGGGCAAGGCCGGCATCTACGCGTTGAGCGCCGACGGCACCTCGGTGTTCGGCACCGGCTGGGTGTACGCGGCGGCCGAGTACGGGAACTTCGAGGGCGTCTTCTCGGCCCAGCCGGCGAGCGGCGCCCTGAACTGGGTGGCTGACTGCCACGGGGACCACTACGGCGTCCACTCCGACGGCACCACGGTCTACAGCACCAGCCACGAGCACTCGTGCGAGTCCATGGGCGGTTTCCCGCAGAAGGACCCCGCTCCGGGCAACATGCGCAACGCCACCGCCGTGACCGCTGCCCGGAAGGGCACTCTCACCCGGGGCACGAACACGCCCTTCTACCAGGACTGGACCGGCTACCCGGCGCCGGCCGCGATCAACTGGTACCCCGACTGGTACACCGGCACCGCGTCCGGTCAGGGCCAGGCCGGGTGGAGCGTCGTCGGTACCGGCAAGTACATCGCCGTCGGTGGCGAGTTCATCGGTGTGAACGGGCAGGCCCAGTACGGCCTCGTGCGGTTCTCCTCCGAGCCCGCCAGCGGGCGTCGAGAGGGTCCGCGGCTGAGCGGGGACGCCTGGGCGCCCACCGCCATCTCGCCCCACTCGGGTTCGGTCCGCGTCACCTTCCCCTCCAACTGGGATCGTGACGACCTCGGGCTGAGCTACGAGGTGCTGCGCAACGGCACGAAGGTGGGCACGGTCACGGCCAGCTCCAGCTTCTGGAACCTTCCTTCGCAGACCTACAACGACAGCACCGTCGTGAAGGGCCAGACCTACACGTACCAGGTGCGGGCGGTCGACGGGGACGGCAACACCGCGCTGAGCAAGACGGTCTCGGTCACGGTCTCGACGGCGACCTTGGGTGCCTACTCCCAGCGCGTCCTGGACGACGGTGCCTCGCTGTACTGGCGACTCAACCGTGCCGCCGCCATCGAGACGGACCTCGCAGGCAGCGACCCTGGCCAGGTGACGGCGGGCGTGCAGGCCACGACCCCAGGGGCACTGGTCGGTGACCAGGACGCGGCCAGCCGCTTCCCCGGCAGCAGCACCGGGGCGATGGGGAGCAGCAAGGCCGCTCCCGGTCCCTCGACCTACGCGGTGGAGCTGTGGTTCTCCACCACGACCAACCGCGGTGGCAAGCTGGCCGGCTTCGGTGGTTCCCAGCTGGGGACGTCCAACAACTACGACCGTCACGTCTACATGACCGACGACGGCCGGCTGTTCTTCGGTGCCTACACCGGGGTGACCAACATGGCCACCAGCTCGAACAGCTACAACGACGGTCAGTGGCACCACGTGGTGGCGATGCAGTCCTCGGCCGGGATGCGGCTCTACGTCGACGGTGTCGAGGTGGGCAGCAACCCGAACACGGGTGCCGAGCCCTACACCGGCTACTGGCGGGTCGGGGGCGACAACCTCGGTGGCTGGCCCGGTCCGGTGAGCAACGTCTGGTTCGACGGCAGCATCGACGAGTTCGCGGTGTACGGCAAGAGCCTGGCTCCGGCGACGGTCGCCGCCCACCACCAGCTCGGACGCGCGGTCGCCAGCCCGACGGCTGAGTTCTCCTCGGTCGTGAAGGACCTGGCCGTCACGGTCGACGGCCGCGCCTCGAGCGCTCCCACCGGGCGCACCGTCACGGGGTACTCCTGGGACTTCGGTGACAGCACGCCGCCCACGACCGGCAGCACCTCGTCGCACAGCTACGCCAAGGCGGGGGAGTACGCCATCACCCTGACCGTCACCGACAGCGGCGGCGGCACCGCCGTCAAGAAGCAGACGGTCACGGTGAGCGCCGCGCACGCCGCTCCGGTCGCCTCGTTCAGCCAGGACGTTCAGGGCCTGACCGCCTCCCTCGACGGGAGCGGCTCGACCGCAGCCAGCGGCGCCACCATCGCGTCCTACGCATGGGACCTCGGTGACGGGGCCACGTCCAGCGAGGCGCAGCCGTCTCACCGCTACGACGAGGCTGGGACGTACGCCGTCCAGCTGACGGTCACCGACAGCAAGGGCGCCAAGGGCACCACCACCAAGCAGGTGACCGTGACCCATGCCGACCCGGTGCCGGCATTCCAGGCCACCACCTCCGAGGCGCTCACCGTCGCGGTCGACGCCAGCGCATCGACCACCTCCGACGACGCCGTGCCGAGCTTCTCCTGGAGCTGGGGCGACGAGACGGCGGACGGCAGCGGCCGCACGGCGAGTCACGAGTACGCGGAGGCAGGCAGCTACGACGTCGTCCTCACCGTGACCGACGACGCGGGCGGCGAGGCCACCCTCACGAAGACGGTGACGGTGACCGAGGAGCAGCTGGTCGCCCAGGACGCCTTCGGGCGCAGCGTGACCAGCGGTTGGGGAGCCTCCGACGTCGGTGGCACCTGGACCGGCACCACCGGGTTGTCCGTGGCCGGCGGTTCGGGGCTCGTGACCGTGGGACGCAGCCAGACGCGGACGGCGACGTTGACCTCGGCCGTCGCGGGGGACACCGACTCCCGCTTCACCGTCGGGCTCGACAAGGTGGCCGACGGGGGCGGGGCCCACGTCAACTACCACGTGCGCAGGGGCGACGACGGTGGGTACCGGTTCAAGCTCCGGTACGCCGCGAACGGGAACGTGAACGTGGGTCTGGCCCGCATGGTGGGCAGCACGGAGACCCTGGTCGCCAACCGCCTGCTCTCCGGGTACACCCAGACCGCGGGCGCCGAGCTGCAGGTGCGCATGGAGGTCCTGACGGAGGGCACCTCGACCCGGCTGCGGGCGAAGGTGTGGCCCGAGGGACAGCCCGAGCCCGAGGCGTGGTTCGTGACGACCACCGACAGCACCGCTACCCTGCAGGACAGCGGACACGTGGCCTTCTCGGCCTACGGCACGGGCACCATGACCAACGGCCCCGTGGTGGTGTCGATCGATGACCTGGAGGTGCGGTAGGCGGTGGCGGCGAGACGTGTGCTGATCCTCTGGGCCGAACCCGGTTCGACGAACCTCGGGGTCCGGGTCCTGGCCCAGGGGACGGCGGCACTGGCCCGCCAGGCCTTGGGTGAGATCGAGGTCGAGCACCAGGGCTACGGCCCGGGTGACTCACCGGTTGCGCTCGGCTCGCAGAAGCGGATGGCCGCACGGCTGGTGCGTCCGGACGCGGTGATCGAGTGGTTGCGCGGATTCGACCTGGTGCTCGACACGCGGGCCGGGGACAGCTTCGCCGACATCTACGGGGGCCCTCGCCATCGCCGCATGACGCTGATGTACGAGGCGGTCCGGCGAGCGGGGGTGCCGGTGGTCCTGGCACCCCAGACGGTCGGCCCCTTCGACACCCGCCAGGGCAGGTGGTTGGGGCGCCGCACCCTGCGAAGCGCGGCGCTCACCATGGCCCGAGACACCAGGAGCTTCGAGACAGCCCGGGCGCTGGGCGCTCGCCGCTCGCTGCTCACCACCGACGTCTGCTTCGCCCTGCCCCGGCCGGAGCGGGCCGACGACCTGGACGTCGTGCTCAACGTCTCGGGACTGCTCTGGGGGCCGAACCCGCACGTCGACCACCAGCGCTACCAGGCGGTGGTGCGGCAGCTGCTCCAGCGCCTGCAGCAGGACGGTCGCAGCGTGACGCTGCTGGCCCACGTCATCGACTCCCCCCTGCCGGACAACGACGTGCCGGTCGTCCGGGCCCTCGGCGAGGAGCTCGGTCTGCCCGTGGTCGTGCCGACCGACGTCGCCGACGTCAGGGCGTGCCTGTCCGGGGCCCGGGTGCTCCTGGGCTCGCGGATGCACGCCTGCCTCAACGCGCTGTCCGTCGGCACCCCGACGGTCCCGCTGGCGTACTCGCGGAAGTTCAAGCCGCTGCTGGACCGCATCGGCTGGCCCGGCACCGTCGACCTCCGCGACGACGGCGACCTCGTCGGTCGCGCCATGACCATGGTCGACGCACCGGGAGCCCAGGAGCGGGCGCTCGAGGTCCGGGGACGGGCCCAGGCCGACATCGCCGTCGCAGCGGACGCGCTGGCGGGCGTGGTGTGACACCGGCCGACGACGGCCGAGCCGGCGGCGGGGGGCCGGCCGAGCCGCCCGGCACGGCCGCCACGTCGACCGACGGCCCGGCAGCCGACCCTGGTGCGCTGCGGGCCAGCACCGCCCGGGGCACCAAGGTCGTGATGCTCGGGCAGGTGGTCCGGATCCTCATCCAGACCGCCTCGGTGGTCGTCCTGGCCCGGATCCTCGCGCCCACCGACTACGGCTACTTCGCCCTCGCCCTGGCCGTGGTCTCCCTGGGAGAGGTGCTCCGGGACTTCGGGCTGTCCACGGCGGCGATCCAGGCCAAGACCCTCTCCCGCGGCCAGCAGAGCAACCTGCTCTGGATCAACCTGGGCATGGGCCTGGTGCTGGCGACGATCTGCTTCACCGCCGCACCGCTCCTCGGACGTGTCGACGGGTACGGCGAGGCGGCCTCGCTGCTGCGGGTGATGGCCGTCTGCTTCGTGATCAACGGCCTGCTCGCCCAGTACCGGGCCGACCTGAGCAGACGTCTGCGCTTCGGGTCGCTGGCCCTCGCCGACGTGGTCGGACCCCTGTCGGGGCTGGTCGCCGCCGTGGCCACGGCACTGGCCGGGGGCGGCTACTGGGCCCTGGCCGCGCAGCAGGTCGGCGGCCTCCTGGTGACCACGACCCTGGCGATCGTCCTGGCGGGGTGGCTGCCGCGGCTCCCCGACCGGTCCGCGGACGTCCGTCCGATGCTGAAGTTCGGCGTAGGCATGGTCGGCACGCAGCTCGTGGGGTTCTGCAACAACAACGTCGACACCCTGACCGTCGCCTGGCGCTTCTCGCCGACTGATCTCGGGGTCTACAACCGGGCTTTCCAGCTCCTGATGCAGACGCTCAACCAGCTGCGCAACCCGACGACGACCGTCGCCCTGCCGGTGCTGGCCCGGCTGCAGGACGGAGGGCCGGAGGCGGACCGCATGCTGCTGCGAGGGCAGGCAGCACTCGGCTACACGCTGGTCGCCGGAACCGCGTTCGCCGCCGGTGCCGCGAGCCCGGTGATTCTCGTGGCGCTGGGACCGCAGTGGTCGCAGGCCATCCCGCTCTTCGCGGCACTGGCCGCCGCGGGGGCCTTCCAGACCATCGGATTCGTCAACTACTGGGTGTTCGTGTCCAGGGGCCTGAGCGGGCGCCTCTTCCGCTACTCCTTGTTGAGCCTCACGCTGCGCGTGATCTGCGTGCTGGTCGGCAGCCAGTGGGGTGTCGTCGGGGTCGCTGTGGGCTACGCCGTGGCCCCTGCTGTCGCTCTGCCGTTGTCCTACGCCATCCTGTCCCGGTGGACGAACATCCCGCAGCGGGCACTGCACTGGGGCAGCCTGCGCATCGTGCTGTGCGGTGCGGCCGCCGCGCTGACCACCTTCGGCGCCCAGCAGCTGCTGTCGAGCACGCCGGTCCTGGTGCAGCTCGTCGCCTGCCTGCTGGTCACCGTGGCCACCTACGCCCTGGCTACCCTCGTGCCCGCTGTGCGCCGGGACGTACAGGGCGTGCTGGCCTTCGCGCGGCTGGCCGCCGGTGGCCGGAGACGCACGACGACCGTGGGGTGAACCCGTGCCGTCACTGAGTGCGGAGCTGCTCTCCCTGGGGCTGCTGGGGCTGGGCCTTGCGTCGGTCTTCCTGCTGGTGGTCCGCCGTTCGCCCCGGACGGGTGCGGTGGTGTGGTTGCTGGTGGTGGCGCTGGTGCCCATCTGGGTGAGCGTCACCGTCGTGGTCGGCTGGTCGTCGGTGTCCGTCGTCGGCATGGCGCTGGTGGCCGGGCTGCTGCTGTCAGGGCACCTGCCACGGCACTGGAACGTCGGTGACCTGCTCTTCGGAGCCCTCTTCGTCGTGTCCGTCGCGCCCGCAGCCCTCGGCGTGATGGGCATCAGCTCCCTGTTCGGCGTGCTGTCCATCTGGGTCGTGGGCTGGTTGGTGGGGCGGCTGCTGGGGTCGACGGTCGGGGCGAGCTGGCTCTCCTCGGCGGTCGCGGTGGTCTTCGCGGTCGTCGCCGTCCTGGCCCTGCTGGAGTTCGTGACCGGCTGGCACGGTCTCTCGGAGTGGGGCCCCTCCAACTCGGCGCGGGCGGCGTGGAGCCGGATCCAGGGTAGGGGTGGGTTGGAGCGGTCGGAGGGAGCGTTCGGCCACTCCATCGCACTGGGCTGCTCCCTGGCCATGGCGATGGTGCTCACCCTGCAGGCGAGGTTCCGTCCCGCCGTGCGGCTCATCCTCGTCGTCGTCATGCTCGCGGGCGCGGCGGTGACCATGAGCCGGGTGAGCGTGCTCTGCTCGTTGCTCGGGCTCGGACTGGCAGTGCTGTTCTCGCGCAGCGCGGCCGTCCGCGAAGTCCGACGAGGGCTGGTGGTGGTCCTCGTGGTCGGGGGAGTGGTGGCCGCCCTGCTCGCCCAGTCGGTGTACGCCAGGGCGGGGGCCGAGCTCGAGGGCAGCGCGTCCTACCGGGGCAACCTCATCCCGCTGCTGCAGCAGGTGCAGCTCCTCGGTCCGAGTCCCGCGATGCAGCGCGCGGCCGACGGCACCCTCTACTTCGGGAGCTTCCGCTCCATCGACAGCCAGCTGATCCTGTTCGGGATCTCCTACGGTGGCCTCACCCTCCTGCTGGTCCTCGCCCTGCTCGCGGTGGGGGCCGTGCTCGTCCTGACCCGTCGGGCCAGCCTGGCCACCATCGCGGTGGTGGCGCAGGTCCCGGCCCTGGCGACCGTCGCGCTGATCACCCAGTACGCGCACCTGACGTGGTTCGTGGCGGGCCTGGCGATAGCGATGGCGACCGAACCGGCTGCACCTACACTCAGGGCCGACGAGGACCAGCAGAGGGCCTCGACTCGGACAAGGGGTGTGGGATGACCTTCGCGCAGTTCGTCGCGGTGGTGCGCAAGCGCTGGTTCCTGATCCTCATCCCCTTCCTGCTCGCCTGCGGCAGCGTCGGAACCTGGTCGATGCTCACCACCCCCCTCTACACGGCCACAGCCAGCTCCTACTTCTCGATGCAGGGCGGCGGCACGGCCAACGAGCTGTACCAGGGAGCCAACTACACCCAGCAGCAGCTGGGCTCCTTCGCCGAGCTGGCCACCAAGCCGATCGTCCTCGATGCCGTCATCGACGACCTCGACCTGGACACGACGTCGGGCGAGCTGGCCAGGTCGGTGTCGGCCGACGTGATGGCGGAGTCGGTCATCATCGACCTCTCCGCCACCAGCGCCTCGCCGCAGCTCGCCGCCGACCTGGCCAACGCGATCGCGCTGCGCCTCGGCGTGGTCGTCAAGGACCTCTCACCGGTCGTCGACGGGCAGCCCACCATCGACGTGGTGACCGTGGCCACGGCAGTGCCGCCCCGGTTCCAGAGCAGCCCGGACACCCGGCGGAACGTCCTGGCCGCCGGCCTGGGGGGACTGCTGCTCGGCCTCGTGCTCGTGGTGGCCCGTGAGCGGCTGGACACCCGCGTGCGGGGCGAGTCCGACCTCCCCGGGGGGCAGGGCGTGCTGGCCTCGGTGGAGGACCTGCGCGACGCCCGGCAGAACCCCATCCTCCCGCTCCAGAGCCGGACCCCGCGGGCCCAGGTCCGCGCCGAGGCCTTCCGCCGGCTGAGGACCAACCTCCGCTTCATCGACGTCGACCACCCGCCGCGGGTGATCGTGATGACCTCCGCCGTGGCCGGGGAGGGGAAGAGCAGCACCGCGGTGAACCTGGCGCGGGTGCTGGTCCAGGACGGCCACCGGGTGGTGCTGGTGGACGGGGACCTGCGACGCCCCAGCGTTGCGGCCTACGCCGGGCTCGAGGGCTCCGTCGGCCTGACCGACGTGCTGGCTGGGTCGCTGGACCTGGAGACCGCGCTGCGTCGCTGGCAGCACGACCGCCTCCAGGTGCTCCCCAGCGGGTCGCTGCCCCCCAACCCCTCTGAGCTGCTGGGCAGCGACGCGATGGCGTCCCTGATGGGGCAGCTGCGCGACACCTTCGACTTCGTCATCCTCGACACGCCGCCACTGCTCCCGGTCATCGACGCCGCCGTCGCAGGGGTGCTGGCCGACGGGGTGGTGATGGTGGTCCGCCACGGTCACACCACCCGGCCGCAGCTCGAGCACGCCGCCGACTCGCTCCGTTCCGTGGACGCCCGGCTCCTCGGGTTCGTCTTCAACCGCACCCCCCGCCCGAGCCCCTGGCGTCGCAAGCAGCAGGACTACTACGAGCAGGACGGGCGCCGCAGCGACGTCCCGCGCTCCGACGAGGACTTCTCGGGCGAGCTCTCCGGCGAGGCGGGCAGCCGGGGCTGACCGGTGCCATGCCCCGCCGGAGCCCGGGGGCTCAGCGCACCGGCAGGGACCAGGACGGCGAGGAGCTGGACGGCATCGCTGGGCTGACCGGGGCCGGGCGGTCGCCTTCCCACCGGCGTGCAGGATCTCGTTGCCGATGCTGACGTCCCGGTTGTTCCACGGCATGGCGGCGTCCGGACGGGGACGTCGCGGCTCCGCACCCATGGACCTGCCGTGGGCGCGGCGCTCACCCAGCGTGACCGCGACGGCGTCGCGGCTCAGCACCGCGCCGGCTCGCTCCGCTCCGTGGACGCCCGGCTACTCGGCTTCGTCTTCAACCGCACTCCTCCGCCCGAGCCCGTGGCGTCGCACGCAGCAGGACCACCACGAGCAGGACGGGTGCCGCAGCGACGTCCCGCGGCCCGACGAGGACTTCTCGGGCGTGCTCTTCGGCGAGGCGGGCAGCCAGGGTTGACCGGTGCCGCGCCCCGCCGGAGCCGGGTGATCAGCGCACCTTCTGCCCGTCGACGGTGTGGGTGGCACCGAGCCACCGGATGTCGCGCGGCAGACCGCTCTCCTCCGCGACCCGGGCCGGGAGCCGCTGCGCCACGGACCCGGCAAGGGCCTGCGTCGCCGACCTGGCCACCCCGGCCTTGGTGAGACCCGTGGTGCCGTCCAGCTCCTCGCTGTCCTGGTCCCTGCCCGTGACCCGCTGGTGGGCCGAGAGGGAGCTGTGCACGGAGGGCTTGTCGTTCTTGCGCGCCCAGGCGGTCACCACGCCGGGGCTCGCGTCGGTGCTCGCGAACACGTTGCCCTCCGAGCTCGTGATCATGTCGTTCCCGTTCATGACTCGCTCGTAGGAGTTGGTACTGACGGTGGCGCTCGCCTTCCCACCGGCGTGGAGCACGTTGTTGCCGAGGGTGATGTTGCGGCTGATCCACGGCATGGCGGTGTCTGGTCGGGGACGTCGCGGGTCCGCGCCCATGGCCTTGCCGTCGTTGCGGCGCTTGTCCAGGGTGACGGCGACCGCGTTGCGGTTGCCGGCGATGGAGTTGTTCCAGATCGCCACGTTGTCGGAGTTGGCCACCAGGATCCCGTCGAAGGCGTTGCCGGTGATGACGTTGTCGGCCACCACCGCCGTGGACGACAGCTCCAGGACGACCCCGTAGCGGTGGTTCCCCGTGATGGTGTTCCCGACGACGGTGATGTCGTGCACGGAGTGGTCGGTCCAGAAGGCCGACCCCCACGTCCCGCTGAGGTGGCTGTTGGTCAGGCTCACCCCGCGGCTCGTGGTGATCTTGAACCCGCCGGCGGCTGGGGTCGGGTTGAAGCGCTGGTCGTTGTTGTCCTCCAGACGCAGGTCGTTCACCCGGAGGTTGTCCGCCTTGTTGCCCTGGAGACCCATCTGGCCGCTGCCACGGATGGTGACGCCCTCCAGGACGCAGTTCGCGCCGTAGACGCCGATACCAGCGGTCGCGGAGTCCTCGACCACGATGTTCTCGAGCCTCATCGACGGGTAGTAGGTCGTGATCACGCCCTGAGAGGGGACGGAGTTGGCGTACCGCTTCACCCCGAAACCGCGGATGGTCGATCCGGGCGCCCGCAGTGAGATGGCGGTGGCCAGGGTGCTGGCCTCGACCAGGCGACCGGCGGGGTCGCTGCCGATCCAGAGCCGATCCGCCCTGTTGTCCACGTAGAAGGTCCCCGCCTTCACGTCCTGGACGCGGCGGACCTGCCGCTGCTCCTTGCCGTCGATCCAGAGCTGGTCGGGGTGCGCGGCCAGCGGGTAGTCGGGGTTGATCCACTGCCAGCCCGGCTGGGTGCTGTCGGCCAGGCCCTTGCCGTAGGTGGGACTGGTGTCGAAGTCGGTGTCCCAGCCGCGCTTGACCCAGGCGGCTCCGTCACGGGCGAAGCCCTTGACGGACTCGGCGCCGTCGAACCACACCGCCTCACCGGGGTAGGCCTGGATGGTGAGCACCCGCTGGGGCGGCACGAGGATGCTCTCGTGGTACCTGCCTGCGCGCAGCACGACCGTCTGGCCGTCTCGGGCCCGGTGGATGGCCTGGGTGACGGTGCGGAGCGGCTCGCTCTTGGTACCGCGGGCGGAGTCCTTGCCGCTGGGGGCGACGTAGAGCGCGTCCGCCGGTGCGCGGTAGGTGGCCTTGCCGACCGGGAGGGACCCGATCGAGGCGCCAGCCCCGGTCGTGGGCGCGCCGGGCTTCGGGCTCGGGGTGGCCGTCGGAGGCGGAGAGGCGACAGCGGGTCCTCCGACGGAGAAGGCGTGGGTGGTGATCGTGGCAGCCTTCTTGTGCGAACCGGACACGTAACCCCAGAGGCCGACCGGACCAGAGCGCGTCAGGCGCTCGGACGAGCGGTCGTCGAAGCGGGTGTGCCACGACGTGGAGCTCGAGCCGACAGGGTGGACCCGGCTCGCGAGGCTGACGCTCGTGCTGCCGCTCACCGACAGCTCCACCCGGAGCCGTTGGCCGGGTTCCACGACGTCCAGCGCCTTGGTGGCCAGGATCTTCTCCCGGCCGCCGGGCCCGACCCGCATCAGCTCGCTGTGGAGGCGGTAGGCGGAGTCCACGCGCAACCGCCCGCGGTAGCGCGAGCCGTCACCGTCCACCCTGGCCTCGACGGCGTAGTAGAAGCCAGGGACGGAGGGGAGGGTCAGCTCCGCCCGCACCAGACCGTCCTCGACGGAGGTCGTGGCCAGCCGCGCGGAGAAGGACCGCCCAGGCTGCACGTTGCCGACGGATGCGGTCTTGTTGCTCACAGCCCTGCTGGTGCCTCCCGTGACTTCCCAGCTGCCGCCGCTGTCGGCTCGACCCCACCCCTGCGCCACCGTGCGCTGGAAGGTGTCGCTGATGCTGACGGCAGCTCGGGCGGGTGTGAGAGGAGCGGAGAGGGCCAGCACGAGGAGGAGGCCCAGCGTCACGCTGAGGAGTCGACGGAGGCTGCGGGGGAGGAACGGGGGCACGGGTACTCCTTGGACGTCGGCTGCACCTGGGCCCCCGGCAGCGCGAAGTGGGCACACTGTGACACGACACCTCCGATACCGACGAGTCGACGTCTCAGCAGGTGGATGGTCGAGGTGGTCCGTGATCCACCCCGGTCAGGTGGTGCTCCCACCCAGCCGCTGCGCGGTCCTGTCCCAGTCAGCTCACAAGGAGGTGGCCTGCCGCTCGTGCGGGCGGGTGGGGTCCGAGGGGGTGCTGAGCTGTTCGGGGTCGAAGTCGTGCTCCGGAGCCGTGCGCGAGGTCTCCAGACGCAGTCCGGGCCCGGCCAACCGCTGGGCGAGCTCGGGGAAGCTGGAGAAGTGCGGGCCCACGAGGTGGCTGGAGCTCGCCAGCAGGTACAGGTCGGTGACCGCCTCCTGGAGGCCGACGCGGGTATTGTAACCCCCCGTCTTCTTCAGGCTCACGCAGCCCGGGACCTCCTGGGCGATCCTCGCTGCGGCCTCGGGGCTGTCGGCCGAGACGAAGAAACGGAGAGCCGGGTGCTGGCTGCGGAGCGCCCTGAGCCGGGCGATGTACCACTCCACAGGTGATGCCAGCAGCGTCTCCTGGTGCGACACCGGGTGCGCCCGCACCATGACACCGACGTAGGGGGACCGGCCGAGGTCACGGGTGTGGAAGTCGGTGACCGCGTCCCGGATGCCGGCCACGGGTGGCACCTGCTGCAGCGTCCGCTCCCAGGGGCCGGCGGCTTCGGGCAGGTGGAGGGCGTGTGCGGTGCGGATCTGCCACACGCGCTCCTCCGTGGCGCCGTCGAGCCAGGCCAGCTTCTCGTCCCGGTAGGGGTAGCGCGCGGTGAGCGCCCTCGAGGCCAGGCGCGGCAGCGGGCGGTCGCGCACCTCCCAGAGCTGGTCGAGGCGGGCCCCGAAGGGCTTCCCGACCGACCAGACGAACCGCAGCCCGCGCCCGGTGCTGTCAGCCAGGGCCTTGGCGCCGAACACCACACGCATCCGGTTACCCAGACCGTGGTAGGGGCGGGTGACCGCGATGACCAACCGCCGCCGCTCGTGTGGGGACATCTGGGACCACCGTTCGCTTGCCGTCGACTGCCTGGTGCTCCATCCTAGGATCGGACGGCCACGTGATCGGGGGATCGGTATGGATGTCCTGGTGGTGTGCACCGGAAACGTGTGTCGGTCTCCTGCGACCCAGCTCATGATGCGTCACGGCGTCGACGGTCTGCCCGGTCTGCCGCCGGGCGTCCTGATCAGCAGCGCCGGGACCGCGGCGCTCGTCGGCGAGGGCATCGCCCCGGCGACCGCGCAGGCCCTCAGACGTCTCGACGTCCCCCTGGACGACCACTGGGCACGCCAGCTGGACGCGGGCATGGTGGAGCGCGCGGACCTCGTGCTGACCGCCAGCCGCCGGCACCGGTCCGTCGTCGCCCACCTCGTCCCCCAGGCCATCGACAAGACGTTCACGCTGCGAGAGTTCGCCCGCTACTGCGGCACCAGATCGGGCTCGGTGGTCGGTGACCTGGGGGAGATGACCGGTTTCGCCATCAGCCAGCGGGGGCTCGTCCTGCCCCAACGACCGGAGGACGACGACCTCCCCGACCCGTGGGGCAGGTCCGGGAGGACGCACCGCCGGGTGGCCGGGTACCTTCGTGACGCCGTGGTGACGGTGCTCGACGCAGTGAGCCCCGCCGCTCGCCGCGTCCGGTGACGACGCCGGAGACGGAGCCGCCGGTCCCGTCGGCACGCAGGATCGCCCGATGAGAGGTGGCACGTGGAGGCTGGTCGAGCGCTCGATGGACAGATCGCCGAGGTGGTGGCAGCGGACCTGTGCAGCGGCTGCGGTGCCTGCACCCAGCTGGACCCCGGCTTGGAGATGGCCTACGACGACGGTGGCTTCCTGCGCCCCCGTCGTCGTGCGGCGGTGGACGGCGGGCCCGGCCCCGACGACGCGGAGGCCGCCCGGACGTTCCGCCGCATGTGCCCCGGCGTCACCCTCGTGCGGCCGACGACCCCCGGCACCCGGTGGCACCCCACCATGGGGGCCCACCTCCAGGCCTGGTCGGCCTGGGCCGCGGACAGCGGGACCAGGCACCGCGGCAGCAGCGGTGGGGTCCTGACGGCCCTGTCGGGCTGGCTGGCGTCGCAGGAGCGCCCGTGCGTCGTCGTCGGTGCCGACCGCGAGGACGTCCGGCGCACCGTGACCCTGCAGATCACCTCCCGCGAGGAGGCCCTCGCCTCAGCCGGGTCCCGGTACAACCCGGTGGCGGTGGCGGCCCAGGACGGTGTCACCGACCCCGCAGGGGTCGTCACCGGCAAGCCCTGCGAGGTGGCGGCGATCCGCCAGCTCGACCATGCGCGCGGCCAGCAGGACCCGCTGCTGCTGTCGTTCTTCTGCGCCGGGACACCCAGCCAGCAGGCGACCGACCGGGCGCTGTCGGAGATCGGCGTCGGTCCGGGGGTCGTGGTCAAGGACCTGTGGTTCCGGGGGCGCGGCTGGCCCGGACGCTTCACCGCCGTCACCGACGAAGGCACCACCTCGCTGTCCTACGACGAGTCCTGGGGCAAGCTGCTGGGGCCCGCCGTGCAGTGGCGGTGCAAGGTGTGCCCGGACGGCGTGGGCGAGTTCAGCGACATCACCGCCGCCGATTTCTGGGAGGCCGACGAGCGCGGCTACCCGGTCTTCGGGGAGCAGGACGGGCGCAGCGCCCTGCTGGCCCGCACCGAGCGCGGTCGCCAGGTCGTCGAGGAGGCCATCGCGGCCGGGGTCATCGACGCCCGTCCGCTGGAGGTGGAGGCGCTGGCCACGGTGCAGCCCTTCCAGCGGCTGCGCCGGAGCACCCTCCTGGGTCGGGGTCTCGGCAGCCGGCTGGGCGGTCGCCGGATGCCGCGCTACCGCGGCTTCGGGCTGTGGCGGCTCGCGGCCCGTAACCCCCGGGCCAGCTGGAGGGCGGCCAAGGGCACCTTCTGGCGGGTCCGAAGGGCGCGCGCTGAGACCGCACCGTTCGCCGCGGGGGAGTCCGCCTGAGGGGTCCGTCAGCCCCGGCTGCGCAGCAGCGCCCAGCCGTGGACGACGCCGCGCAGGGCGGGCCAGACGGTCCGGCCCGGGTGGACCAGCTGGCGGCGCCCACCCTGCAGCAGGATCCGGTAGGCGACGAGGGGCGCCCGCAGCGCCCAGCGACGTCGGTCCCGCGCCGGCAGGTGGAGACGGGCGTAGAGCATCCGGTTACGGACGTTGTAGTAGTAGTAGATCGGCGACTTCGCCCGGGAGGGTCCCTCGAAACCGTGGGTGCCGCCCTCGTCGTGCACGGCGGTGCAGGACTCGTCCACGGCGACGTCCCCGCCGGCCAGGACCACCCTCCGGCACAGGTCGACGTCCTCCCAGTAGAGGAAGTAGGCCTCGTCGAACCCACCGACGTGGGACCAGAGACGCGTGCTCAGCATCATGCAGGCCCCGCTGACCCACACGTGGACGTCGCTGTCCCGGACCCCGCCCGGCCGGCGGCGGGTGGCCAGCATCTCGCCGGTGCGCAGGTGCAGGTCGGTCGAGGCCGAGTAGACCCGTCCGTCCGGACGCACCACCAGGGGTGCCAGCAAGGTCATCGGCTGCTGCCGGACCCGCTGCTGCAGCCGGGCGAGGTCGTCGGTCCCGATGTGGGCGTCGGGGTTGAGGAGCAGCACCTCCGTCGCACCCGCGGCGATCGCCGCCCGGACGCCGAGGTTGTTGCCGCCGCCGTAGCCGCTGTTCACCTCGGAGGGGACCAGCAGCCAGGTATTCCGGGAGCACACCTCCGTCACCGCCTGCCGCTCGGCGTCGCTGCTGAAGTTGTCGACCACGACCACCGAGCCGGCGAAGCCGTCCCCGACCGTCCGCAGCAGGTTTCCCTCGACCATCGCCGAGGCCCCGTAGTTGACCACCACGATGGCCACCGAGGACGTCGCGGCGTCGGGGGGGCCGGTCAGCCGCGTGCCGTCCTCCGGCCGCGCTCCGTCCCCGCTCAGGACAGGGCCTCCATCCGGCGGTACCAGCGGACCAGCTGGATGGCCAGCATGCCCAGGGCGGCGAGACCCAGCAGGCTGTACGCGACGACGAAGGCGGGCCACCAGGCCAGCAGCACGAAGGCCACGCAGAGCAGGCCGTAGTCGCCCGGCAGCGCGAGCAACGAGCCGAGCGCGGGGGCGTGCTGCTCCCCCTGGAGGCCCGGGTCGACCTTGGAGCCGTAGCGGCGCTGCAGGAGATCGGTCAGGATCATGCCGAAGAAGGACACCGAGGCCACCGCGGAGAACCCCAGCGGGATCAGCACGGTGGCGAGCGGCAGGAGCTCCGGCTGCACCAGCTCCCGGAACCACAGCGACAGCACGGCGAGGTGCAGGACGGCGATCTTGGTGGCGTCGACGACGTGGTCGAGCCACTCACCACTGGGCCGTCCGCCGCCCCGCAGGCGGGCCAGCTGCCCGTCCGCGGAGTCCAGGGCGTAGCCGAGCGCCAGCAGCAGGGCCACCACGACGCCGGTGAGTACCCCGAGGGGCAGCAGGGCGAGGCAGGCGATGCCGGTGAAGGTGAACACGGCGCTGGTGGCGGTGACGTGGTTCGGGGTCAGTCCGGCCTGGTGGGCGGCGGCGGCGAGGACGCGGCCCGCCGGTCGGTTGACCCACCGCGAGTAGGCGGCGGCGTTGACGTTGCTCTTCTGGCCGGTCCGGAGCTGCGTCATCGAGCCACGGAAGGACGCGGGCCGTGTGGTGCCAGCAGGGGTCGTCATCGTCGATCCTTCCGGAGGCGGTCCACGGCGGACCGAAGCCTGGAGGCGTAGCGGGCGGAGGAGAAGCGGTCCCGCGCGTCAGCGGCCCCGGCGAGCGCCTGTCCGCGCTCCTCGTCCCACCCGTCGCGGAGGGACTCCACCGCATCGGCGAGGGCGACGGGGTCCGACGGCGGGACGCGCCGGACGGAGCCCTTGCCGGCGCTGGCCTCGCGCAGGCCGCTGATGTCGCTGACCACGAGCGGACGGGCCGCGAGTCGGGCCTCCACCGCCGTGTTGCCGAAGGGCTCGTCGACCGTCGAGGGGACGAGGACGACGTCCGCGTCGCGCACCAGGTCCCAGATCCTGGGTTGGAAGCCGTGGAAGTGGACCTGCTCGGTCAGCTTCCGGTCGTGCACGGCGTCGCGGAGCTGCTGCTCGTACCACTCGTATCCCTCGGAGGCCGACCCCAGCAGCCCGAGCGTGACCGGGACCCCGCGGTCGCGCAGCAGGCCGACGGCCTCGACGGCCACGTGCGGTCCCTTGCGCGCGGACAACCTGCCGACGAAGAGCAGCCTGATCGCACCCTCGACCCGTTCGCGCGGCGGGACGACCTGCGGAGGGCCCTCGACCGCGTTGAGCACCACCTCCGAGCGCCGCGCCAGCCAGGGCGCGGCGCTGCTGAGCACCCCGAGGCTGAACTCGCTGTTCACGACGATCGAGCTGGCCAGCGTCAGCGGGAGGTACAGCAGCCGCTGGACGAGCCGGGAGGCACTCGCCTCGCCCTCGTGCACGTGGCTGATGGTGGGGACGCCACGGAGACGCGCGAGGAGCAGCCAGAGAGGTGGGGTCACGGTGTTGACGACCACCACGGCCGGATCGACCGAGCGGAGCAGGCGCCAGCCGGGCAGCAGGGACCGCAGGGTCGTCCGCAGCAGGTCCAGCAGCCCGTGCGGCCCGAGGGCCGACTTGCTGATGACCGGTGTCGGGCAGATCAGCACGGTGTGGCCCTCGTTGGCGGCCTCCTCGAGCAGCGGCCCGCGCCGGGGGACCACCAGGACAGGGCGGACGGTGTCGGTGGTCAGCGCGCGCATGGACTCCAGGACCATGCGGTCCGAGCCGTAGAGCTCGGCGCCGGGGTGGGCGACCAGGACGGTGCGCGTCGTCACGATCGACCCCGGACGCGCTCGACGCGGGGGTCTTCTTCGGGTGGCACCTGGTGCGTCATGGCGGACCTTCTCCGATCGAGCTCCTGACGGAGACACGCCCTCCGAGGCGCGGCACGACTCTAGCCGACCTCCCGGGCGCCCGGAGGGCTTCCGCGGGCGCCGAACCTGAGCGCAGGGCAAGGGTTTCCTGTGCGTCACTTGGTGTGCGACCCTGAGCGCACACAAGGGCATCGGCCCATGGACTCGGGGGAGTGCATATGAGTGTCGGACGCCGTCATGGTCGGACGAAGAAGAAGAACATCGCCGGCAGCGGGCCGACCCGTGGACTGGACCGGGGCCTGCGCGGCGTCCTGGCTGTCGCGCTGGCGGTGCCGCTGGTCGGGCTGGGTGCCTCGACGGCCCAGGCGGCGGTCGGGTGCGACGCACTGACCGCCGAGATCCAGCAGGCGAGCAACCCGAAGCTGCTCTCGACGCTGGATACCCCCTGGGTGTCCGAGGCCGACGGGGCCGAGAGCCGGTACGGGTTCACCGAGCGCCACGGGGTGGCCTACCTCGGCAGCCTGTCCCCGTCAGGACTCGTGCCCATCCACCGCCTCTACCACCCGGCCCGCGCCGACTTCACCCTCGCGCCCCGGGGCGCGGCGGTCGAGGCGCTCGTCGCCGAGGGCTACCGGGACCAGGGCGTGCGGTTCCACGCCCTGCCGCAGGCCGGCACCGACTGCGTGGGCGTGGTCCGGTACGCCAAGGGCGGGCACACCCGCCTGGCGGCCGACACCGCCACCCAGCGCGAGCTGACCGCCGCCGGCTGGGTCAAGGGCGACACCGCCTTCTACGCCGCTCCTCCCGCAGAGGCCCACGAGCCGCCGCCCACGACGGGCGACAGCACCTTCTCCCTGGCGGTGCTGCCGGACACGCAGGCGATGACGAGCCGTGGGGACGAGAGGTTCGGCAACATCACCAGCTGGCTGGTGGAGAACCGGAGCGAGCTGGACCTCAGGTACGTCGGTCACTCCGGGGACGTCACCAACTGGGGCTGGCTCGAGCCCAGCCAGCTTGATGTCGCGGTGGACGCCATGGCCACCGTCGAGGAGGCCGGGCTGCCGTACGTGCTGACCGTGGGCAACCACGACACCCGGGCCGTGGGGTGGAACAACGTCGAGGGCAGCACCGGCTACGGCGGCGGGGCGTACATGTACAACCCCGAGTGCCCGGAGCGGCTGGGCGCCAGCCAGTGCCGCAGCGACCTGCTCGTGCGCCAGACCCAGGAGATCAACGGCGTCTTCTCAGCCGATCGCTTCCGCAACGTGGGCGGGGTGTTCGAGCCGAACAAGGTGGACAACCTGTGGAGCACGTTCGAGGCCGGCGGCAAGAAGTTCCTGGTGCTCAACATCGAGCTGTGGCCCCGCAAGGCTGCGATCGAGTGGGCTGACGACGTCGTCGCCTCGCACCCTGAGTACAACGTCATCGTCCAGACCCACCACTACCTGGAGGGCAGCGGGAGGATCGGCCAGACCAACGGGGGATACGGCACCACGTCGCCGCAGTACCTGTGGGACAACCTGATCAAGAAGCACCCGAACATCAAGATGGTGTTCTCCGGGCACACGGGCACCGCCGCCAGCAGGACCGACGTCGGCGCCGAGGGCAACACGGTCTACTCGTTCCTGCAGAACTCCCCGGGTGCCACGAACCCCGTGCGGCTGGTGGAGATCGACACCGAGGAGGGGACGCTGTCCAGCCGGATCTACAGCCCGGACGACGACCGCACCCTGACCGACTTCACCGTCGAGTACGCGGACGTCGACTTCATCTGAGCCCCCGGGGTCGGCGGGACCGACCACGAACGCCGACCCCGGCAGCCGACCACGGCTGCCGGGGTCGGCGTCGTGCGCTCACCGCCCGCGTGGCCGGTGCAGCCGGGTGGCCAGGGACTCGTAGGCCTGGGCCACGTCGTCCCAGTCGTAGTCGCGCGCACGCGCGGCCAGCCGCTGACCCCGCACCGCCATGGCCGCCGGCTCCGCCTCCGCCCGGTCCAGCAGACCGCTGAGGTCGGCGGCGGTCCCGAAGTACCCGCCGTCCTCGCGGAGCACCTCGCGGTTGAAGTTGACGTCGTAGGCGAGCGTCGCCGTCCCCGCCCCGATCGCGCGCAGCAGCGAGGGGTTGGTACCCCCCACCGAGTGGCCGTGCAGGTAGGTCAGCGCGCCGGCGTACAGCTGGTCGAGGAGCTCCTGGTCGTACACGCCCCCGACGAAGCGGACGCGGTCGTCCCCGGCGGCCAGCTGCTGGGTGCGGGCGATGTACTCGTCGGCGTACGGCGCCGAGCCGACGACCACGAGGGGACGTCGGGCGGAGCTCTGGACGTAGCCCTCCACGATGACGTGCACGTGGTTCTCCGGCTCCATCCGCGCGACCACGAGGTGGTAGCCCTGCGCCTGCAGTCCGAGCTCGGGCAGCCGGTCGGAGGAGGCCTCGCCCAGGACGGGGGCGCCGTAGCTGATCAGGTCCGAGAGGGCACCGAATTTGTCCTGGTAGTAGTCAGCGATCCCCTGTGCGTCGGCGATGAGCGCGTCGGACAGCAGCACGGACGCGCGCTCGGCGAGGCGGTAGTACCGCTGGCCCACCGGGCCCCACTTGGCCCGCTTCCACTCCAGGCCGTCGACGTGGGTCGCCACCGGTATGCGCGCGGCCCGGATGAGCGGCAGCAGCGGCGCGTTGGCGCTGTTGAAGACGAACGCCACGTCGGTGCGGTGGCGGAGCAGGTGGGCGGTCGACAGCGCGGTGTGCGCCAGTGTCTCGAGCGAGCGGCGCTTCACCACGGGCAGCGTCACCAGCTCCATGCCGAGGTGCTCCGTCGGGTCCCCCTCCGCGTTACCCCGGCGGCAGTAGACGCGCACCCGGTGGCCGCGCTCCACCAGGCGGCGTCCCACCTCCTCGACGGCCGTCTCGAAACCGCCGTAGTGCGCGGGGACGCCGCGCGTCCCGATCATCGCGATACTGAGTCCAGCGTCCACCGAGCTCCCCCAAGGGTCGTGTCCGGGCCGCCGTGCGGGGCCGCGGTTCAGGCCGCATGCTATTCCGACCCGGTGCCGGGTGCCCTCCGCCGAGCGGGGCGACAGGCTCCCCGTCCTGCGGCTCCGCCTGGCGCGCCACCCGGTCACATGAAGCGGATGCCGACGGCCAGCAGACCCGTGAGGGCGACGGCCGACACGGCCGTCAGCGCCGCGGTGCTCGGCGCAGGACCCGGGCCGGGGCGTAGCGCGGGCACGTCGACCGCCTCGAGGTGCGCCCTGGACCGCTGCGGCCAGGGAGCCACGAAGAGCCAGGCCACCGGTGGTGACGTCGACGCCCGCGCCACCAGCGTGCCCAGCGCGAGGCACACGAGCACCCCCAGGGCGGCCGCTGGTGTGGCGGGCAGGGCGAGCCGACCCGCCAGCCAGACCAGAGCGAGCAGCAGCGGGAAGTGGGTGCAGTAGTACACGATCGAGTGCCGGCCGACGAATCGCAGCGGACCGGTGAGCCGCTCGACCGATGGGAGCCGGGCGACCTTCACGGCGAGCAGCACGCCGGCGACCGAGAACGGTGCCAGGACCCCGTAGTAACGCCACGGCCCGAGCAGCACGAAGAGCAGGCTGAACGCCACCACAGGAAGGGCCAGCAGCCACGTCGCCCGGGCCGCCAGCACCCGCTGCAGCAGATCGTCACGGGCGGCGACCAGCGCACCCAGGAAGAAGAAGCCGGCCAGGAACATGAAGCGACGCTCGTCCTGGGTCAGCCCGGGGAGCTGGCTGACCACCCACGGGGCCAGCACGGGCACCCACCGCGGCAGGGGACGCAGGAAGGGGGCCACGAGGTAGAAGAGGAGGATGTACAGGAGGAACCAGAGGTAGGGCGTGGTCCAGTTCACCTTCGACCACACCGGTGTCTCCTGGTCACCGAGAGCGTAGTTCAGCATCCCCCAGACGAGCAGCGGCCAGAGGATGCGCCGGAGCTTGCCGAGCAGGTAGCCCCCGAGCGGCTTGTTCAGCGACCGCTGCAGCAGCAGCCCGGACAGGACCATCAGCACCGGCATCCGGTACGGGGCGAAGGTCTCGTTCAGCAGGATGAGGACGCCGGGCACGTCGAAGCCGTGGATCCTCAGGACGGAGGGGGCGTGCCAGAGGATCACCAGGAGGATGGCCGCTCCGCGGAGCGTGTCCATCCACCCGGCTCGCTCGCGTGCGGCGGGAGCGGCCACGGCCTGCTCGAGCGCCGGTCCCCGGTTCGACACGGTCGGAGCCTAGCCGTGCGGACCGCCCGTGGCAGGAGAATGGACGAGGCGCTGGGCACAAAGCCCGCGACGGGCGAGCACCGGTCGGGCACGAGGTTCGGACCCGCCCCACGTGCGGTCGGTCGACCTCGTCTCGCAGGGCTGGCGTGCCGGGCTGCTGGACCTGAGAGGATGCGCACGTGCACGCGACCGGTGGTGTGGGTGGGGAGGCGGAGCCGTCCGTGCTGGTGGCGGTCCCGACCTACCGGCGCGAGGCGCTGCTGGACCGGCTGCTCACCGAGGTGCTCGAGCAGCTGGGCAGCCACGGCGGCGGTGGGCGGGTGGCAGTCGTGGACAACGACCCTGGTGCCTCGGCCGCCGCGGTGGCGGCGCGTCACGGTGTCCTCCACTCCCACGAGCCCCGGCCGGGGATCGCACGCGTCCGCCAGCGTGCGCTCGACCTGGCCGGCCCCGACGAGCTCCTCGTCATGATCGACGACGACGTGGAGCCCGAGCCCGGGTGGTTGGCCGAGCTGGTCAGCACCTGGCTGGCGCACCGGCCCACCGTCGTGATGGGTCACGTCGACTACGTCTGGCCGGAGGGGAGCGACCCCTGGCTCGTCGCCGGCGGCTTCTTCCGCCGGACCCGCCGACCGACGGGCACCTCCCTGCCGGCCCTGGCCACCGGGAACGTGCTGGTGGACGCCGCCGCGGTCCGCTCCCTGGGGGTGCGATTCGACGTGACGCTGGGTCTCGCCGGTGGCGAGGACACCGCGTTCGGCCAGGCGGTGCTGCAGGCCGGGGGATCGGTGGTGGCGTGCGCGGAGTCGGTGGTGCGGGACGTGGTGCCGGCCGAGCGCGCCACGGTGGCCTTCGTCCGGCAGCGGACGCTCGCGCACGGGCAGGCCCGGGCCCACTTCGAGCTGGGTCAGCGGGAGGGTGCGCGGCTGGCGCTGGCCCGCACCGCCCAGGTCCTGGGGGCCTGCGCCCGCTGGGCGGTGTTCACGGCCCAGCACTGGTGGGGCCGGGTCCGGCGGGACACCCGGCGCGACGCCGTCGCCCGACGTCGTGCGTGGTTCGCGCTCGGTCGGCTCCAGGGGGCCTTCGGGCGCCGCGGGGCTGAGTACGCCCGCGACACCGGCTGATCCGTCGGGGACGTCCGGTTCCCAGCGCGGGCACGGGCGGAGCACTACGCTGCTCGACATGGATCTGGCCCAGGCTGCCTTCGCCCTGAAGAGCCACACGGTGCGGAGGCGCGTGGGCGCACTGCACGCCGAGCTGCTGGCGAACCAGCGGCTGCCCCGCCAGCAGCTCGACGAGCTGACGGCGGAGCGCTCAGCGGCCATCGCCACCTTCGCGGCCCGGGAGACCGGCTTCTACCGTGACCTGTACGCCGAGCACGGGTTGTCGCCACGCGATCTCGCCGACCTGCGCGACCCGGCGGTGTGGGCCCGGCTCCCGGTGGTCAACCGGACGGTCGTGAAGCAGAACACGGGGCGGATGACGACCAGCGAGGCGTCGCCCCGCACCACCCGGCCGGCCCTCACCGGCGGCAGCACCGGGGAGCCGCTCAAGGTGCTGCACGACGCCCGCGTGCCCACCCTGCCCCTCGCCTGGCGGATGTACGGCTGGTGGGGGGTCGAGCCCTGGGACAACCTGGCGCGGTTCGCCCGCTGGGGCTTCGGGCGGGCCGACGCGGTCAAGCGGGCGGCGGCGTGGTGGCCGTCGCGGCAGGTGTACGCCGACGCGAGCAAGATCGAGGCCGACACCCTGAGGGCGCTGCACGACCAGATGGTGGCGACCCGTCCGGCCCTGCTGGAGGGGTACGTCGGCGCCCTGGTGGAGTTCGCGGACCACGTCGACGCGCACGGCCTGCAGGTGCCGTGGCTGAGGGCGGTGGCCACCACGGCCGCCCCGCTCACCGAGGAGGTCCGCACCCGGCTCGAGCAGGTCTTCCGCGTACCGGTGTACGACGAGTACCGGGGATCCGAGCTCGGCTGGATGGCGGGGGAGTGCTCCCAGCAGCAGGGGCTGCACGTGTTCTCCGACATGCGGCGCATCGAGGTGCTGGACGCCGACGACCAGCCCGTGCCGCCGGGGGTGGTGGGCGACATCGTCGTCACCGACCTCACCAACCGCGTCCAGCCGCTGATCCGCTACCGCCTGGGTGACCGTGGCGCGCTGACCGCCGACCTCTGCCCCTGCGGTGTCACCCTGCCGGTGATGGCCAAGCCGGAGGGGAGGACGACGGACGTCCTGCGGCTGCCGAGCGGCGCTGCTCTCAACCACCGGCTGATGGCCATGTTCAGCCAGCACTCGAGCAGCGTGAAGCTCTTCCAGATCCACCAGCAGGCGGACTACTCGATCGTGGTCCGCGTGGTCGCCGACGAGACCGTCCCGGACGCACGCACCCACATCGAGGAGGCGGTCCAGACGCTCCGGCAGCGGGTGGCCGGCGAGGCCCCGGTGCGGCTGGAGTACGTCGGGTCGCTGCCGTACACCCGCGGCAAGATCAAGTACGTCATCAGCGACGTCGCGCCGGCGGACGCGAGCTAGTCCGGCCCGGCGCGGGCCGACGCCCATCCCCGGGCGGAGGCGGGCGTGCCGGCCCCGACCGGTCACTCCTCGACGCTGATCTCCCGCTTCAGGATCTTCCCCGTCGGCCCCTTCGGCAGCACCCCGAAGCTCACGGTGCGCGGGTACTTGTACGGCGCCACCTGCGCCTTCACCCACTCCCGCAGCTCCTCCGCCGTCACCGTGGCCCCCTCGCGCAGGGTGACCTTCGCCGCGACCTCCTCCCCGTGCTCGGGGTGCGGGACGCCGAAGACGGCGGCCTCGGTCACGTCGGGGTGGCTGTACAGCACCTCCTCGACCTCGCGGGGGTACACGTTGAAGCCGTTGCGCAGGATCATGTCCTTCACCCGGTCGACGATGTAGTAGTAGCCGTCGGCGTCGCGGCGGGCCAGGTCCCCGCTGCGGAACCAGCCGTCGCGGACCATCTCCGCGGTGGCCTCCGGGTCCTGCCAGTACCCGCGCATGACGTTCTCGCCGCGGATGGCGATCTCGCCCACCTCGCCCTCGGCGACGTCGTGGCCGTCCTCGTCGACCAGCCGGAACTCGCAGCCGCGGATCGGGGTGCCGATGGATCCCGGCCGGGCCTCGGCGTCGGGGTGGTTGAAGGAGGCCACCGGGGACGTCTCGGACAGCCCGTACCCCTCCAGCAGCTGGAACCCGAAGGTCCGCTGCACCCGGTTGAGCACCTCCAGCGGCAGCGACGCCCCGCCGGAGATGGCCAGCCGCAGCGAGGAGGTGTCGTAGCCCTCCTTGTCGGCGACGGCGAGCAGCGCGGTGTACATCGTCGGCACCCCGAGGAAGATGGTGACCCGGTCGCGCTGCACGACCTCCAGCGCCTCGGCGCCGTCGAAGCGCGGCAGCAGGGTCAGGCAGGCGCCGGCCTGCATGGCGGAGTTCAGCCCGACGGTCTGGCCGAAGGAGTGGAACAGCGGCAGCCCGCCGAACACCACGTCCTCGGTGGTCATGTGGGTCAGCGTCTCGACCACCGCCGCGACGTTGGTGCTGAGGTTGTCGTGGGTGAGCTCGGCGCCCTTGGGGGTGCCGGTGGTGCCGGAGGTGTAGAGGATGACCGCGGTGTCGTCGGCCTCGCGGTCGACCACGCCGGGGGTGGGCTCAAGGGCGGCGAGCTCGTCCTCGAAGGCGCCCGGTGCGACCACCACGACCTCGGTGCCGGTGCTCGCCGCCGCGGCGGCCGCCTCCTCGGCGAAGAGCGCGAACACCACCGCCACCCGGGCCCCGGAGTCGCTCCAGGCGTGCACGATCTCCCGGGAGCGCAGCAGCGGGTTCATCGGCACCACCACGGCCCCCAGCCGCAGGATGGCGTGGTAGACCACCGGGAACCAGGCGACGTTGGGCATGGTCAGCGCGACCCGGTCGCCCGCCCGCACCCCCTTGCCGGCCAGCAGCGTGGCGCAGCGGGCGGAGGCGTCGGCCAGCTCGCCGTAGCCGAGCAGCAGCTCGCCCTGCCGGATCGCCGGCAGCCCCGGGTCGGTGGAGGCGCGGTCGTCGATCCAGCGGGCGATGTTGGCCGTCATGGCAGGACCCTACCCGCGGGCGGTGACGAGCCGGGTCGCCTCGTGGCACCATCGGGTCTGACGCTGAGGAGGCGACGTGGTGGGCATGGGTGCGGCCGTCCCGGTGCTGCGGATCTTCGAAGAGATGCTGGCCCGCGACTTCTACCTGGGTTGGCTGGGCTTCACCGAGGTTTTCGCCCACCGATTCGCACCCGGGCTCCCGCTCTACCTCCGCGTCCGCCGCGACGACCTCCTGCTCGACCTGTCCGGCCACCACGGCGACGGCACCCCCGGCACCGCGGTGTGGGTGCCGGTCGCCGACCTCCGCGCGCTGCAGGGCGAGTTGCTGGCCGAGCCCTTCCGCGGGCTCCGTCCGGGCATCGAGGCCGACTCCCCGGGCGGCCCGACGATGGAGGTCCTCGACCCCTTCGGCAGCACGCTGCGGTTCTGTCAGACCGCCGGCTGAGCCCCGCCGGAGCCCGTCCTCATCCGTCGGCCAGAGGCACCCGGACCGTGAAGACCGTCTCGCCGGGCCGGGAGGTCACCTCCACCCGCCCCCGGTGCCCCTCGACCACGGCGGCCACGATGGCCAGCCCCAGCCCGGTCCCGGACGGACGCCCGTCGCCCCCGCCCACCCGCGCCCGGGCGACGTCGGCGCGGGTGAACCGCTCGAAGACGCGCTCCACCGTGTCGGCCGGGATGCCGGGGCCGTCGTCGGTGACGGTGACCACGGCCCAGCCCTCCTCGGCGCGCAGGGCGGTGGTGACGTGCGTCCCGGGCGGGGTGTGGGTGCGGGCGTTGGCCAGGAGGTTGACCACCACCTGGTGCAGCTGGTGGTGGTCGGCCAGGGCGACCACCGGCTCGCCGGGCAGGTCGAGGGCCCACTGGTGTCCGGGACCGGCCACCCGGGCGTCGCTGACCGCGTTCACCACCAGCTCGCTGACGTCGGTCGGGGCCAGCTGGACCGAGGGGCCGGAGTCCAGCCGGGCCAGCAGCAGCAGGTCCTCCACCAGCCGCGACATCCGCTCCGCCTCCGACTCCACCCGGGTCAGCGCGAAGGTGGTGTCCGGCGGCAGCTGGTCCGAGCCGCGCCGGGTCAGCTCGGCGTAGCCGCGGATGGCGGCCAGCGGGTTGCGCAGCTCGTGGGAGGCGTCGGCCACGAACCGTCGCAGCCGGTTCTCCGAGGCCTGCCGGGCGGCCAGCGCACCGGCCACGTTGCCCAGCATGTGGTTGAAGGCCACCCCCACCCGGCCCACCTCGCTGGCCGGGTCGGCGTCGGCCGGCGGCACCCGGACCGCGAGGTCCACCTCGCCGCTGCCCAGCTGGAGGGTGGAGACCTGCTGGGCGGTGGCGGCGAGCCGGTTCAGCGGGGTCAGCCCCCGGACGACGACGGTGCGCACCGCCGCCGCGGCCCCGGCCAGCGCCGCCACGGTGAGCAGGGCCTCCAGGGCGACCAGCCGGGCCAGCACCAGCTCGAGCTCCTTCAGCGGCAGGCCCACCACCACCAGGTCGCTGCCCCGGAGGAAGGCCACCACGCGGTAGCGGCCCAGCCCGGGCACCTCCAGCGTCTGCTTGCGCCCGTCCGGGGGCACGCCCAGCAGGGTGTTGACCGCGTCCCGGTCCACGTCGTCCGGCCCGCCCTCGGACAGGATGCCGTAGCGGACGTAGGACCCGTCGGAGACGACGACCACGGTGCCGATCTGCTGGCCCGGCAGGTCCACGCCCTCGGGCGGGGTGCCGTCGCGGCGCTCGGACAGCGGGCCGCGCTGGGTCCGCTCCTTGGCCGCCCCCAGCTCGCGGTCGACCTGACCGACCAGCAGCTCGCGGGCGATCAGGGTGGTCAGTGCGCCCATCAGCACGCAGGTCGCCGCCAGCACCGCGAGGGTGCGCAGCAGCAGCTGGCGCTGCAGGCTGCCGGTGCCGCCGACCCAGCGGTGCGCGGCCGTGGTCCGGGGGAGCGTCATCCGCCGGGCCGCAGCACGTAGCCCGCGCCCCGCATGGTGTGGATCATGGCCGGGCGCCCGGCGTCGATCTTCTTGCGCAGGTAGGAGATGTAGAGCTCCACGACGTTGGCCTGCCCGCCGAAGTCGTAGTTCCACACCCGGTCCAGGATCTGGGCCTTGCTCAGCACCCGGCGCGGGTTCCGCATCAGGTAGCGCAGCAGCTCGAACTCGGTGGCGGTCAGGCTGACCGGCTCCCCGGCCCGGGTGACCTCGTGGCTGTCCTCGTCCAGGACCAGGTCGCCGACGACCAGCGTGGAGCTGGAGCGCGGCTGGTCGGCCCCGGTGCGGCGCAGCAGCCCGCGCAGCCGGGCGATCAGCTCCTCCAGGCTGAACGGCTTGGTGACGTAGTCGTCACCGCCGGCCGTGAGCCCGCCGATGCGGTCCTCGACGGCGTCCCTGGCGGTGAGGAAGATGACCGGGACGTCGGGCTGCTCGGTGCGGATCCGGCGCATCACCTCCAGGCCGTCGAAGTCGGGCAGCATCATGTCGAGCACGATCGCGTCCGGACGCAGCTCGCGCGCGGCCTGGACCGCAGCCAGACCGCTGCCGGCCGTGCCCACCTGCCAGCCCTCGTAGCGCATGGCCATCGACAGCAGCTCGGTCAGGCTGGGCTCGTCGTCCACCGCGAGCACCCGGATGGGGGTGCCGTCGGGGCGGGTCAGCGGCTCGCGGCGCACGTCGGAGGTCGGCATGCCCCGAGTCTGGCACCGAGACCGCGGCGGACGCTGTGCGGTTGCTGTGCGTCTGCTGTGAGGCCGGAGATCAGGCGGGACGGGTCTCGTCGTAGCGGAGCTCGTCGTCCTCGGGTTCCTCGGGCCGGCGGAACAGCTGGTCGATGGCGGCCCGGCCGGCGCCGAAGACGGCCAGCACCAGCGCCAGCGCGCCCATCACCGCGACGAGCTCCACCCCACCCACGGTCCCCGGGTCCAGCCAGAACAGGGTCAGCGCCGCCTGCACCGCGAACAGCAGCCCCAGCACCGGCGTCAGCACCCCGAACACCAGCAGCGCACCGCCGACCAGCTCGAGCATGGTGAACCCCCAGGCCACCACCTGCGGCTGCGGGACGCCCTGGGCGGTCATCGCCGCCACCTGGGCGTCCAGGCCGTCGATGCGCCAGTGCTGCCAGCCGTGCCACAGGGCGACGGCCCCCAGCACGCACCTCGACACCAGCAGCACCACGTCGCGCAGCACGCGCACGAACGACTCCATGCGTCCCTCCTCGAGCCCGGACGGTCGCCGCCACCCTAGTGCCCGGGCCGCGGACGGTCGGGGCGTCGGGGCGGACCGGTGGCAGGATCGCCGTCGTGGAGCTGCTGCGGCCCTGGGGCCTGGACGACGCCGGCGACCTGGTCCGGGCCCGGGCCAGCCACCCCGACCTGGCCCGCCAGCTGGCGCCGATCGAGGACCAGGTCGTCGCGCGCAGCTGGGTCCGGGACCGCCAGCGCGACCCCTACGGCGTGTTCCTGGCCATCGAGGTGGACGGCCACGCGGTCGGCCAGGTCGCGGTGAGCCACCTCGACCCGCGGCACGGCACCGGCTGGCTCTCCTACTGGGTGGCCGCGGACCACCGGCGCCGCGGCCTGGCCGGGCGGTGCGCGGCCACCGTGGCCGACTGGGCCCTGGACGTCCTCGGGCTGCACCGGCTGGAGCTCGGTCACCGGGTCGACAACACCGCCTCGGCCCGGGTCGCCGAGGTCGCCGGCTTCGTCGCCGAGGGGGTGGAGCGCGAGAAGTTCCACCACGACGGCGCCCGCCACGACGTCCGCACCATGGCCCGGCTGGTGAGCGACCCGCGTCCCTCGCACGTCCCGGTGGAGCTGCGGCTGCCGACCACCGGACCAGGTGCGGTGCGGCTGGGTCCGGGTGGCATCGTGGGGGCATGAGCACCGAACCCGAGTACGAGCCGAGCCCGGAGAAGTGGGTCCGCGACCAGGTCGAGGCCATCGAGGCGGCCGGCAACACCAACGCCGCCCAGGTGATGGACCGCCCGGTCATCCTGATGACCACCCGGGGTGCGAGGTCGGGGAAGATCCGCAAGGTGCCGGTGATGCGGGTCGAGCACGACGGCGTGCAGCTGGCCGTGGCCTCGAAGGGCGGCGCGCCCGAGCACCCGCAGTGGTACCACAACCTGGTCGCCCACCCGGAGGTCGAGGTGATGGTCGACACCGAGCGGTACCCGGCCACCGCGCGCGAGATCTCCGGCGACGAGCGCGCCGAGTGGTGGGAGCGCGCGGTCGCGGCGTACCCGCCGTACGCGGACTACCAGACCAAGACGTCGCGGGAGATCCCGCTGTTCGTCCTCGAGCGCCGCTGACGGTCGACCGGACGGGCGCCCGTCCCCGGGACCGGGCGCCTCAGCGCGCGGGGTCGTCCTCGGTGAGGGCGGCAGGGGTCTGCCGGGTCCGCACCAGCGTCTCAGCCACCGCGTACAGCTTGGTGTTGGAGGACTGGGAGGTGCGGATCAGGGCGGCGAAGGCCTGGGAGGCGTCCAGGTGGTAGCGCTCCATCAGGATCCCCTGGGCCTGCCCGATGACCGTGCGGCTGGCGGCGGAGGCGGTGAGCTGGTCGTCGCGGCGGGCCGCGGCGATGGCGGCGGCGATCTGGGCGGCCAGCGTGACGGCGACGGCCTGGTCCCGGTCGTCGAAGGCGTCCTGCTCGGTGGAGTAGAGGTTGAGCGAGCCGTGGCCACGGGGGCCGGTGTAGAGCTGCAGCGACAGCATCGAGCGGATCCCGAGCTCGTCGGAGGCGGCCTTCGACCACGACGCCCACCGGGACTCGCTGGAGAGGTCGCGGCTCAGCACGACCGGCTCCCCCACCAGTGCGGTCAGGCAGGGCCCCTCACCGAGCTGGAGCTGCAGCTGGTCCCCGCGCTCGACCAGCGGGTCGGTGGCGGCCGTGGTGCGCACCCGACCGTTCCTGTCGAGCTCGAACAGGCCCGCGGAGGTGCAGCCGTGCACGACGTCCACCGCCAGCCTGACGGCGACCTCCAGGGTGTCGGTCTCCCCGCGCGAGTCCTGCATCGCGCGGGCGGCGACGGCCAGGGCGTCGGCGAGGTCTCGGTGTCCCACGCTGCAGAAGATAACCGAGTGCGCAAGGGCTCGTGGCACCACGACGGGGTAGACCTGAGGTGGCCTGGCGGTTGAGCAGACAGCCGCCAGGACCTCATCTCGATCCCCGCGGGGATCAGCAGCGGGAGCGGCAGCGTCTCAGGGGGTCGAGTGCCGGGCCGCGACGGCGACAGGGCAGGCTGTTCCCGTGCACCGTCGCCACCGAGAGGACCGACCTTCGTGACCCAGTCCAACGAGCCGTCTGCCACCCTGGCCGGCTTCGACCCGTCCCGTTCCCGGAGGGCCCTCGTGGTCCGCGGCGGCTGGGAGGGCCACCAGCCCGTCGAGGCCACCGACCTCTTCATCCCCTTCCTGCAGGAGTCCGGCTTCACCGTCGACGTCCACGGCTCGCCCGAGCCCTACGCCGACGCCGGCTACATGGCGGGGGTCGACCTGATCGTGCAGTGCATGACCATGAGCACCATCGAGAAGGAGCAGTTCGAGGGGCTCCGCTCCGCCGTCGAGGCGGGCGCCGGGTTCGCGGGCTGGCACGGCGGGATCGCCGACTCCTACCGCAACACCTCCGACTACCTGCACCTGGTCGGCGGGCAGTTCGCCTGCCACCCGGGTAAGCACCCCGACGAGCGCGTCGGCGACATGTCCGACAACTACGTCCCCTACCGGGTTACCATGCTGCCCGAGGCCGCCGACCACCCGATCACCACCGGCATCGAGGACTTCGACCTGGTCACCGAGCAGTACTGGGTGCTGTCCGACGACTACGTCGACGTGCTGGCCACCACCACCCAGAAGGTCCGCGAGTGGGACCCCTGGCACCGTGAGGTCACCTCTCCGGCGATCTGGACCCGCCAGTGGGGCGAGGGCAGGATCTTCGTGACCACCGCCGGTCACCAGGTGGACGTCCTGGAGGACCCGTCGGTCAACCTGATCGTCCGGAGGGGTCTGCTGTGGGCGAGCCGCTGAACGTCGCCATGGTCGGCTGCGGCAACATCGCGGCCCAGTACCTGGCCAGCCTGTCCCGCCTCGGGGGGCTCCGCCTCGCCGCGGTGGTGGACGCCGTCCCCGCGGCCGCCGAGCGCGTCTCCGCCGAGACCGGGGCACCGGCCCGCACGGTGGAGGAGGTGCTGGCCGACGACGGGATCGACGCCGTCCTCAACCTCACCCCGCCGCAGATGCACGCCCCGTTGAGCATCAGCGCGCTGGAGGCCGGCAAGCACGTCTACCTGGAGAAGCCTTTCGCCACCAGCCTGGCCGATGCCGACGCCATGCTGCGTGCGGCCACGGCCGCCGGCCGGCGTCTGGGCAGCGCCCCGGACACCGTGCTCGGCACCGGCGTCCAGACCGCCCGCCAGCTGGTCGACTCCGGCGCCATCGGGCAGCCGGTGGCGGCGACGGCCTTCATGATGAGCCCCGGGCACGAGAGCTGGCACCCCAACCCGGCCTTCTACTACCAGCACGGCGCCGGGCCGCTGCTGGACATGGGCGTCTACTACCTGACCGCCCTGGTCACCCTGCTCGGCCCGATCGAGGGCGTCAGCGCCATGGGCTCCCGGGTGCGCAGCCAGCGGGTGGTGCCCGAGGGGGCGCCGCGCGCCGGTGAGGTGATCGAGCCCGAGGTGGACACCCACGTCAGCGCGGTCCTCCGCCACGAGAGCGGCGTGCTCAGCACCCTGGTGGTCAGCTTCGACGCCCCGGCCAGCCGGCTGCCGCGGATCGAGCTGTACGGCACCGAGGCCAGCCTCGACGTGCCCGACCCCAACCGGTTCGACGACCCGGTGGGGATCAGCACCGAGATGCGCGGGACGACCTTCACCCCCGTGCCGCCCAGCGCCGGCTACCGCGAGGCCGGGCGCGGCTACGGCCTGGCCGACATGGCCCGCGCCATCCTCCGCGACGAGCCGCACCGGCAGAGCGCCGAGCTCGGTTACCACGTCAACGAGGTGATGGAGCGGGCCCTGGAGTCCATCCAGGAACGGCGCGAGGTGGCGGTGCGCAGCCGCTGCGAGCGTCCCGCCGCCGTGCCCCTGGACGCCACCCCCGACGTCGCCTGACCCGACCCTGGACCGGAGGACACCGATGAGCAGAGCCCACCGACCGCTGCGCGTGGCCATGATCGGCTACGCCTTCATGGGCGCCGCGCACTCCCAGGCGTGGCGCAACGTGCACCGCTTCTTCGACCTCGAGCTGACCCCGGAGATGGCCGTCCTGGTCGGCCGGGACGCCGAGGCCGTCGCGGCGGCCGCCACCACCCTCGGCTGGGCCGAGACCAGCACCGACTGGCGCGAGGTCGTCGCCCGCGACGACATCGACGTGGTGGACATCTGCACCCCGGGTGACACCCACGCCGAGATCGCCCTGGCCGCCCTGGCCGCCGGCAAGCACGTGCTGTGCGAGAAGCCGCTGGCCAACACCGTGGCCGAGGCCGAGGAGATGGTCGCCGCGGCCGAGCGGGCGCGCGCCGAGGGCGTCCGCTCGATGGTCGGGTTCAGCTACCGCCGCGTCCCCGCGGTGGCGCTGATGCGCCAGATGGTGGCCGAGGGCGCGGTGGGGGAGATCCGCCACATCCGCGGCCTCTACCTCCAGGACTGGATCGTCGACCCGGAGTTCCCGCTGGTCTGGCGGCTGCAGAAGGACAAGGCCGGCTCGGGGGCGCTCGGCGACATCGGCGCCCACATCCTCGACATGGCCCAGTTCGTCACCGGCCAGCGGCTGTCGTCGCTGACCGCGCGGACCGAGACCTTCGTCAAGGAACGACCGCTCGTGGAGCAGGCCGGGGGCTCGGGCGGCAAGCTCGGCGCCTCGGCCGCCGGCGCCCGCACCGGACCCGTGACCGTGGACGACGCCGCGGTGGTGCTGGCCCGTACCGACGGCGGCGCGCTGGCCACCTTCGAGGCCACCCGCTTCGCCACCGGGCGCCGCAACCGGATCTCGCTGGAGGTCAACGGCTCGGCGGGCTCGCTGGCCTTCGATTTCGAGCAGATGAACGAGCTCCAGCACTACGACCACAGCCTCGGCGACCGGGCCGGGTTCAGCACGATCTCGGTGACCGAGCCGACCCACCCCTACCTCGAGGCCTGGTGGCCGCCCGGTCACGGGCTGGGCTACGAGCACACCTTCGTCAACCAGGCGCGGGACTTCCTGGTCGCCCTGGCCGCGGGGGAGGACCCGAGCCCGTCCTTCGCCGACGGCGCGCAGATCCAGCAGCTGCTGGCCGCGGTGGAGACCAGCTCGGCCGAGGGGTCCTGGCAGCAGCTCTGAACGCCCCGATCCCACGGATCTGTCGGTGCCGCCTGCCACGCCGGGTGGCACCGACACCGGAGGAGGCGCCGTGCCGAACCTGCACCACGTGATCGACTACGTCGAGCTCGGCGTCACCGACCTGCCGGCCGCCCGCTCGTTCTACGAGCAGGCGTTCGGCTGGGCGTTCACCGACTACGGGCCCGGCTACGCCGGCATCCAGGGTCCCGGCGGGGAGGGTGAGGTGGGTGGTATCACCACCACCCGCCGGCCGGGCGGTGAGGGCCCGCTGGTGCTGCTGTACTCCGACGACCTCGACGCCACGCTGGCCGGGGTGACCGCGGCCGGCGGGACGGTGGTCACCGAGCCCGAGGTCTTCCCCGGCGGGCGGCGGTTCACCTTCGCCGACCCGAGCGGGAACGTCCTCGGCGTCTGGGCCCAGCGCTGACGCCGCGACCGCGAACCGCCATGATGGGCCCCATGCAGCTGCCGGTGATGCCACCTGTCAAGCCGATGCTGGCCAAGTCGGTGCCCGAGGTGCCCACCGGCGCGCTCAGCTACGAGCCGAAGTGGGACGGTTTCCGCTCGATCGTCTTCCGCGACGGCGACGAGGTGGAGATCGGCTCGCGCAACGAGCGCCCGATGACCCGGTACTTCCCCGAGCTGGTGACCGCCTTCACCGAGCAGTTCCCCGAGCGGGTGGTGCTGGACGGCGAGATCGTCGTGGTGGTGGGGGACCGGCTGGAGTTCGAGGTGCTGCAGCAGCGGGTCCACCCCGCCGCGAGCCGGATCAAGCGCCTGGCCGGCGAGACCCCGGCGAGCTTCGTCGCCTTCGACCTGCTCGCCCTGGGCGACGAGGACCTGACCCGCGAGCCCTTCGAGCGCCGCCGCGCGCTGCTGGAGGAGGCGCTGGCCGACGTCCGGGCGCCGGTCCACCTGACCCCGGCCACCCGTGACGAGGCCCTGGCCCGGCGCTGGTTCTCCGAGTTCGAGGGCGCCGGGCTGGACGGCGTGGTGGCCAAGCCGCTGGACGGGGCCTACCTGCCGGACAAGCGGACGATGTTCAAGGTGAAGCACCAGCGCACCGCCGACTGCGTGGTCGCCGGCTACCGCACCCACAAGTCCGGACCGGACGCCATCGGCTCGCTGCTGCTCGGGCTCTACGACGAGGCCGGCGACCTGGCCAGCGTCGGGGTGATCGGTGCCTTCCCCGCCGCCCGGCGCAAGGAGCTCTTCACCGAGATGCAGGAGCTGGTGACCACCTTCGACGACCACCCCTGGGCCTGGGCCAAGCAGGAGGACGGGACGCGCACCCCGCGGAGCTCGGAGACCAGCCGCTGGAACGCCGGCAAGGACCTCTCCTTCACCCCGCTGCGGCCCGAGCTGGTGGTGGAGGTCCGCTACGAGCACATGGAGGGCGCCCGGTTCCGCCACACCGCCCAGTTCAACCGCTGGCGTCCCGACCGGGACCCCCGCTCCTGCACCTACGCGCAGCTGGAGGAGGTCGTCCGCTACGACCTCGCCGACATCTTCGCCCCGCCCGCCACCTCCTGACCCCCTGATCGGCTGTATGTCGTCCCGGTCACGCCCGGCGTGCCGCGGCGTGTCGTGATGTCCGGGGCTCACGGCGTACACGTCCCCAGGGCGAGCCAGGGACTGGGGCTGTGAGGCCCCGCCGTCCGGACGCCGCCGTCGGGTTCGGCCCTCCGGAGGTGCCCGCGGTCAGGGGGTGTCGGCGCGGGGGCTGCCCCCTGGAGACGTGTCGGCCGTGGTCTCGGGACAGCCGGACACGCCGCGCCGCGCCGAGCGTGACCACGACGACATACAGCCGGGCAGGGGGTCGGTCGGAGGTTGGGGCGACGTGGTGGGATGTGGGGATGATCACCGCTGAGCTCGCCGCCGAGCTGTCCCGCGCCGGACTGGGCTGGAAGCCCACCAACGGCGACCGGTTCATGATCCCGCGCCAGGAGCTGGACCACGAGGTGTACCTGGTCAGCGACATGACCATCGAGGTGGAGCACCAGGCCGTCGGTGGGGGGCTGGTCAAGTTCAACGGCACCACCGAGTGGGCCCTGGACAGCATCGCCCAGGGCGAGGTGGTGTGGCTGCCGCGCGAGGACCAGCTCCGGCACGCCCTCGGCGAGACCTTCCTCTCCCTGGCCCGGGTCTACGACTCCTGGGTGGTGACGGTGGAGGCCGACGGCGAGGAGGTCCGGGTGATCGACAACGACGTGGAGTGCGTCTACGCCAAGGCCCTGCTGCGCGTCCTGGGGGCCTCCGAGACGTCCTGAGCAGGGCCCGTCCCGGACGCCGCGGACCACGCCCGTAGCGTTGGCCCGAGCAGGTGGACGTCCGGTCCGCCCGCACAGCCTCAGGAGGAGCACCATGGCCGAGCAGGACCAGCTGAAGAAGGTCGTCGACATCATCTCCGGTTCCCGCTTCGCGATGGTCACCTCCAGGACCGCCGACGGGCACCTGGTCTCCCGGCCGCTCTCGCTGCAGGAGACCGAGTTCGACGGCGACCTCTGGTTCTTCGTCGACCGCCAGGCCGACCTGCTCGTGCAGATCACCATGGACCCCCGGGTCAACGTCTCGGTCACCGGTGACGGCAGCTGGGTCTCCGTGGCCGGCCGCGCCGAGGTGGTGCAGGACGAGGCCAAGGCCCAGGAGCTGTGGAACCCCTACGTCGCCGCCTGGTTCGCCGCCGAGGGCTCCACCGACGCCGACGCCAAGGACGCCGGTCCGGCCGAGCTGGGTGCGGTCCTGGTCAAGGTGGACGGCGACACCGCCGAGTACTGGCAGAGCAGCGGCAAGGTCGCGACCGCGGTGTCGCTGGTCAAGGCCCGCCTCACCGGCGGCGGCGCCACCGTCACCGGCGAGAACGAGGTCGTCGAGCTCCCGTGAGCAGCCGGCACCACGTGGTCTACGGCGCCGGCGCGGTCGGCGGCGTGGTCGGCGGCCTGCTGCACCGGGCCGGTCACCGGGTCACCCTGATCGCCCGCGGGGAGCACCTGCAGGCGCTGCAGCGCGACGGTCTGCACCTGATCAGCCCCTTCGGCGACGAGGTGCTGCCGGTGCCCGCCGTCGGCGACCCGGGCGAGATCGACTGGACCGGTGACGAGGTCGTGCACCTGGCGGTGAAGAGCGACGCCACCCCCACCGTCCTGTCCCGCCTGCACCAGGTCGCCCCGAGCGCGACACCGGTGGTCTGCCTGCAGAACGGGGTGGCCAACGAGCCGGCCGCGCTCCGCTGGTTCGGGCACGTGATCGGGGTCTGCGTGATGCTCCCGGCGACCCACCTCGAGCCGGGGCTGGTGGAGGCCGGCTCGACCAACGTGCCGGCGATCCTGGACTGCGGCCGGTACCCGGCGCTGCCCGACGGCGAGGTCGACCCGCTGGCCGAGGAGCTGGCCGAGGACCTCCGCAGCGCCGGGATGGAGTCGGTGGCCCGGTCGGACGTGATGGTCTGGAAGTACCGCAAGCTCGTCTCCAACCTCGGCAACGCCGTGGACGCCGCCTGCCCGCCCGGGGAGGACCGCGACGAGCTGGTGCGCCGCGCCCGCGTCGAGGGCGAGGAGGTGCTCGCCGCCGCCGGCATCGACCTGGTCAGCAGCGAGGCCGACCGCGAACGGCGGGGCGACCTGATCGCCACCCGTCCCGGTCGCGGCGGCAGCTCCACCTACCAGAGCCTGGCCCGGGGCACCGGCAGCGTGGAGGTCGACTGGCTCGCCGGGGAGATCGTGGCGGTCGCCCACTCGACCGGGCGGACCGCGCCGGTCAACGACCTGGTGCGGCGCGCGGCGGTGTCCCTGGTGGGGGGCGAGGCCCGCAGCATCCCGGCCGCCGACCTGCTCGCCCAGCTCAACGCCGGCTGACCCGTCGCCCACGCCTGAGAGGGGACCTGCTGTGCCCGAGGACACCGGACGCTTCCGGATCGGACCCACCGACTTCCTGCTCGACGGCGAGCCGCACCGCGTGCTCGCCGGCGCCCTGCACTACTTCCGGGTCCACCCCGGGCAGTGGGCGGACCGGATCGAGAAGGCCCGGCTGATGGGGCTGAACACCATCGAGACCTACGTGGCCTGGAACGAGCACGCCCCGCAGCCGGGGGTGTTCCGCACCGAGGGCCGGCACGACCTGGTCCGCTTCCTGGAGCTGGTGCACGAGGCGGGGATGCACGCGATCGTGCGGCCCGGCCCCTACATCTGCGCGGAGTGGGACAACGGTGGGCTGCCGGGGTGGCTGTTCGAGGACCCCGACATCGGGCTCCGCCGCTCCGAGCCGCGCTACCTGGCGGCCGTCCGCGGCTACCTGGACGCGCTGCTGCCCCTGATCGTGCCGCTGCAGATCGACCGCGGCGGCCCGGTGGTCCTGGTCCAGGTCGAGAACGAGTACGGCGCCTACGGCTCGGACCGGGCCTACCTCGAGGCGCTGGTCGAGCAGCTGCGCGCCTGCGGCATCACCGTGCCGCTGACCACCGTCGACCAGCCGACCGACGAGATGCTCGCGGCCGGGACGCTGCCCGGCCTGCTCACCACCGGCTCGTTCGGGTCGCGTGCCCAGGAGCGGCTGGAGGTGCTGCGCCGGCACCAGCCGACCGGGCCGCTGATGTGCTCGGAGTTCTGGGACGGCTGGTTCGACCACTGGGGCGAGCACCACCACACCACCAGCGTGGAGGCCGCCGCCGCGGAGCTGGACGCGCTGCTGGCCGCCGGCGCCTCGGTCAACATCTACATGTTCCACGGGGGGACGAACTTCGGCTTCACCAACGGCGCCAACCACAAGGGCATCTACCGGTCCCACGTCACCTCCTACGACTACGACGCCCCGCTGGACGAGACCGGCGCGCCCACCGCGAAGTACGCGGCCTTCAAGGAGGTGCTGGCCCGCTACACCGACGTCCCGGCCGAGGACCCGGCCCCGAGGCCGCCGGCCCCCGCCCTCGAGGTGCCGTTCCGGCGGCAGGTCCTGCTGGCCCTCGTGCAGGACCGCCTCGGGCCGGCGCAGGTCTCGGAGCGGCCGCCGACCATGGACCAGCTCGGCCGGTACCGCGGGTTCTGCCTCTACGCCGCCGACCTCGCGGGTCGGGGCGGGGTGCTGGCCCTGGACGGCGTCCGGGACCGGGCCGTGGTCAGCGTCGACGGCGTCACCGTCGGCACCCTGGAGCGGGACCGGCACGATCGGGCGCTCGTGCTGCCCCCGGGCCAGCGGCTGGAGCTGCTGGTCGAGGACCGCGGCCGGGTGAACTACGGACCCCGTCTCGGGGAGGCCAAGGGACTGGTCGGCGAGGTCACCCTGGACGGCCGCCCGCTGCGTGGTTGGACCGTGCGCCCGCTCGACCTGGACTCGGTCGGGCCGCAGCTGCTCACCGACGCGGTGCCGGTGCAGGGGCCCGTCGCCGGCCCGGCCTTCCTGTACGCCGAGGTGGAGCTGGACCAGCCCACCGACCTGTTCCTGGCCACCCACCGCTGGGGCAAGGGCGTGGTCTGGGTGAACGGCTTCAACCTCGGCCGCTACTGGTCCCGGGGTCCGCAGCACACCCTGTTCGTCCCCGCCCAGCAGCTGCGCAGCGGCACCAACGACCTGGTCGTGCTGGAGCTGCACGCGGTCGCCGACCCCACCTGCCGGTTCCTGGACGGCCCCGACCTCGGCCACCTCGAGGACTGAGCGGACCACCGGTCCCGCTCGCCGACGCCGGTCGGTGCGACGGCTCGCAGCAGGTCAGTACGCCGTGGCCAGCTCGCTGGAGAGCACGAGGCCGCCCCCACCGAGCAGCACGGTGTCCTCGTCGCTGGTGTCCAGCAGCACCCGCGGCGGGGTGTCGCGGTGCGGGGCGCTGGCGGCCAGCCGCTCCTCCAGCAGCGCCCGCACGCGCTCACCGCCACCCACGACGTCGCCGTGCATGATGTAGGTCTGCGAGGCCAGCATGTGCTCGTTGTTGGCCAGCCCGATGACCAGGTTGTCGGCGTACAGCTCCAGCAGCTCTCCGGCGCCCGGGTCCCCCTCGCCGGCCAGGGCGCTGAGGGCGGCGCAGGTCATCTGCGGACCGCCGGGCAGGCCTCGTGCCTCGGCCTGCGCGCGCAGCCAGCCCACCGTGGCCACCGTCTCCCAGCAGCCCCGCCGACCGCACAGGCAGGTGGCCCCGCCGAGGTCGACCACGATGTGCCCGTACTCGCCGCCGGCGCCGTGGAAGCCGCGGAACACCTCGCCCTCGTGCACGATCCCCATCCCCAGCGCCTCACCGGTGTAGACGGAGGCGAAGTGGTCGATGCCCCGGCCCAGCCCGAACCACTTGTCGCCCAGGGCGAGCACCCGGGGGTGGTGGTCGACGCTCACCGGTGTGTCGAACCGCGAGGAGAGGAGCTCGGCCACCGCGAAGCCGTTCATCACCGGGGCCAGGTGCAGGGAGATGATCGTCCCGGTCGTGGTGTCCACCATCCCGGCCGCGGCGATCCCGATGCCCAGCAGGGTCCGGTCCGCGAAGCACTCCCCGGCCAGCTCCAGCAGCGCCGCGGAGATGCGCTCCAGCGGCCAGTGCGGGTCGATCCGCCGTTCCCCGGACGTCCTGATGGTGCCGTCCATGCCCAGCCGGGCGGCCGTCAGCCGGTCCGAGGCGATGCGCACCGACCCGAGCTCGGCCCCGTCCCGGTTGAACCACAGCGGGCGCGCGGGCTTGCCCCCGGCGGGGGAGGCGGCCAGCGCCTCACCCTCGACCAGGCTCCCGTCGTCGACGAGGGGCTGCAGGATCGCGGCGATGGTGGCGCGGTTCACCCCGAGGGAGCGCGCCAGCGCCGCCCGGCTGGTCGGACCGTCCCGCAGCAGCTGCTGCAGCACACGGGAGCGGTTGCTGCGGCCCATGGTGCTCGGGCTGAGCAGCCGCGTCCTCGCGGAAGAGGTCGTCCTCGTCACTGCGCACCTCTCGTCGGGGCTGTCGCCCAACTGTCACCTCGTTGACCCTTTCGTGACCTGCCGGGCCTAGGCAAGACCGGAGTCACTATGTAAGTTAACCATTCATACATACCGCCGGACGAGCAGGAGCGCAGTGATGGCAGGACGAGTCGGAGCCCGTGTCGCGGTGGTCGGAGCCGGCATCCGCGGTTCCATGTTCGCCCGGGCCCTGCAGCAGAACCCCGCCGCGGAGCTGGTCGCCCTGGTCGAGCCCTCCGAGCCGACCCGCGACCGGGTCGCCCAGGAGCTGGGCGTCCCCGCCTACGCCGACGTGGCCGAGCTGCTGGAGCACCACGACGACCTGACCGGCGCCGTGATCGCCACCCCCGACTTCGCCCACCGCGACGCCGCCGTCCGCTGTGCGGCAGCGGGGCTGGACCTGCTCGTGGAGAAGCCGCTGGCCACCACCACCGAGGACGCCGAGGCCATCACCGCGGCGGTGGAGGAGGCCGGGGTCCGCGCCGTGGTCGGCTTCGAGAACCGCTGGAACGAGAAGTTCAGCGAGGTGCGGCGCCAGCTGGCCAGCAAGGAGCACGGGCGGGTGGTGCACCAGGTCTCCAACCTCAACGACACCGTGTTCGTGCCCACCGAGATGCTCTCCTGGGCGGCGGACAGCTCCCCGGCCTGGTTCCTGATGCCGCACAGCCTCGACCTGTCCATGTGGCTGGCCGACGCCGTCCCGGTCGAGGTCTTCGCCCGCGGGGTGCAGCGGGTGCTGCCCGCCCTCGGCGTCCCCACCTGGGACGCGGTCACCGCCTCCTTCCGGATGTCCGACGACTCCGTGGTGGTGCTCAACTCCTCCTGGGTGCTGCCCACCTCGATGCCGTCGGTCTTCGACTTCCGCCACGAGGTCCACACCGACACCACCACCTACCAGATCGAGATCAGCCCGAGCGGGGTCACCCGCTACGACGCCGACCGGGGCAGCTGGCTGCAGTTCGGGGTCCACACCCACGAGCGCACCGGGCGGCTGCGCGGCGTCCCGATCGACATGGTCGACGACTTCGTCGAGCTGCTGAACGGCGCCGAGATCGACCTCCCCGACGTCCGTCACGGCCTGACCGTCACACGCAGCATCGAGGCCGTCCACGCCAGCCTGGCCAGCGGCCAGCCCGAGACCATCACCGCCTGAGGGTCGCGCCCGACCGGGCCCGACCTCTGACCGCCACAAGGAGACCCATCATGGCCAGTGCCTTCTCTCGCCGTCGCGCGATCCAGCTGGGAGCCGCCGCCGCCGGCGCGATGACCCTCGGCGGGTGCGTCAGCGCCAACGACCCGGCCGCCGGTGGTGGGGCCACCGACGCCGCCGAAGGGCCGCTCAAGCCCGGTGCCGCGCCCAGCGGGGAGATCACGATCCTCGACGACAACACGAACATGCTGTTCAAGGACTCCACGATCCCCGCCTTCGAGGCCGCCACCGGGATCACCGTCAAGACCTACACCCAGGGGAACTTCAACGACCTGCACGACCGTTTCGCCACCCTCTTCGCCGCCCAGGACACCAGCGTCGACGTGGTGATGACGTGGGCGGGCTGGTCGGCGGAGTTCGGGCAGGCCGGCTGGCTGCAGGAGCTGGACGCCTCCGCGGTGCCCGAGGACCTGATCCAGCCGGCGCTGGACGCGGTCAGCTGGGACGGCAAGGTCTACGGGCTGCCCAAGTTCTCCAGCGTGCAGACCATGTTCTGGAACAAGGAGCTGTTCGCCGCGGCGGACCTGGACCCCGAGCAGGGCCCGGAGGACTGGGACGCCTTCGTCGCCGCCGCCAAGGCCATGACGAAGGACGACCAGTGGGGCTACGCCTGCGACATCGGCAACGCCGCCGGCGCCTACCAGAACTTCCTGCGGGTGCTGCTGCTCAACGGCGGGGACATGTACGACGCCGACTTCAAGCCGACCTTCAACAGCGAGCAGGGGGTGGAGGCCCTCACCCGCTTCGCCGAGCTGCTGAACCTGCACCAGGTGATGGACCCGGCCTCGCTGCAGACCACCAACGCCTCCGACCTGGGTGACCAGTTCGCCCGCGGCGGCACCGGGATCGTGTTCAACTGGCCCTTCCAGTACGCGGTGGCCACCGGTGAGGACTCGACGCTGGACGCAGCGACCGTGGGCAACGGGCTGATCCCGGGGATGAGCGTCCGCTCCGCCTCCATCGACGGCTCCGAGGGCTTCGCGGTCAGCAAGTTCTCCCAGAACAAGGAGGCGGCGCTGGCCTGGCTCCAGTTTGTGGCCACCGGTGAGGTGCAGCAGCAGATCGTCACCGAGGAGGGCTGGTTCCCGGTGTCGCAGTCGGTGCTGGAGGACCCGGCCAGCGTCGAGGCCCTGCCCGTGCTGGAGACCTACGCCGCGTCGACCGAGTTCGCGACCAAGCGCTGGGGCGTGCCGTGGTCCAGCGAGCTGGACCAGCTCCTCTCGGTCCAGATCAGCGAGGTCATGAACGAGAGGACCAGCCCCCAGGAAGCCCTCGACAGCGCCGCGGCCCAGACCGAGGAGCTCGTCCGGCGCTACCTGGGATGAGCGCCGTGAACACCACCACCGAGGCCACCGGGCCGACGGGGACCCCCGCACCGCCCGCCGGTCGCGGCCGGCGCCGGCAGCACCGCGACCTGCGGTTCGCGCTGCTGATGGGTGCACCCGCACTCGCCGTCATCGTGCTGCTGCTGGGCTACCCGATGGGTTACGCCGGCTACATGTCCACCTACGACTGGAACGACAAGCTGGGGACCGACCACCCCTTCGTCGGGCTGGGCAACTACGCCCAGCTGCTCGGGGACGGGCAGGTGCACCGCGCGCTGGGGCGGACGCTGCTCTTCGCGGCCGTGACCGTCCTCGGCGGGGTCGGCATGGCCGTGCTGATCGCCGTGCTGCTGAACGTCGACTTCCGGGGCCGCACCCTGGCCCGGGTGCTGCTGCTGGTGCCGTGGGCGGTGCCCCCGGTGGTCAACGGGATCATGTGGAAGCTGATCTTCGACGGCGCCACCGGGGTGGTGAACGCGGTCGGCCTCGGGCTGGGTCTGTTCGAGGAGCGCGTGCAGTTCCTGGCCGACCCGAGCCTGACCATGAACGTGCTCATCTTCGCCGAGATGTGGAAGCTGCTGCCGTTCCTGTGCCTGCTGATGCTGGCCGGGCTGCAGGGCATCCCGTCCAACATCTACAAGGCCGCCCGCATCGACGGCGCCAGCCCGTGGCAGCAGTTCGTGCGGATCACCGTGCCCAACCTGCGCGGGCCGATCCTCTTCGCCCTGGTGGTCCAGACGATGTGGTCGCTGAAGGTCTTCGACACCATCTACGTGCTCACCGGCGGCTCCGGGGGGCCGGCGGAAGGTACCACCACGCTGAGCTTCCTGACCTACCTGGTCAGCTTCAGCAACCTGGACCGCGGCTACGGGGCCGCCATCGCCATCGCCTCGATGCTGCTGGTGCTGGCGTTCGCGCTGCTGTGGGTGGTCCTGCTCCGTGACCGGCACAAGGAGGCAGCCCGATGAGCACGGTCCTGGGACGTCCCGGCCGGCGGCTGGCCGGGACGGTGGTCCACCGGGTGCTGGTCGGCCTGCTGCTGGTCTACCTGCTCGCGCCGTTCCTGTGGATGCTGGTGTACAGCCTCTACCCCTCGACCGCGTTGCAGACCCTCACGCCCGACCTCGACCCGCGTCAGATCCGGCTGGACTCCTACGCGGGCATGCTGTCCGACCCGACGTTCCTGCAGCCGATGGCGAACTCGGCGATCGTGGGGCTGTCCACCACCATCGTCTGCATGGTGCTCGGCTCGGGCTGCGCCTACGTGATCGCCCGCTACCGCTTCCCCGGCCGCCAGGCGCTGCTGCTGGGCATGCTCACGGTGCAGGCCGTGCCCGTGATCGTGCTGGCGGTGCCGCTGTTCATCCTGCTGCGGGCCTTCGGCCAGTACGACACGCTGCTCGGGCTGGTGATCACCTACACGGCGTTCATCCTCCCGCTGGTGGTGTGGATGATGGTCGGCTTCTTCGAGGACCTGCCGCCGAGCCTGGAGCGGGCGGCGATCATCGACGGCTGCAACCGGCTGCAGATCATGACCAGGATCGCGGTGCCGCTGGCCGCACCGGGGTTGGCGGCCACGGCGATCCTGGCCTTCATCACCAGCTGGAGCGACTTCTTCCTGGCGAAGGTGCTGACCATCAGCAGCGCCACCACGCTCCCGGTCCGCACCGCGGCGTTCCAGGGGCTGTTCGCGATGGACTACACCGCGGCCGCGACGGCCGGGGTGATCACCGCGATCCCGGTGCTGGTGCTGGCGCTGCTGGCCCAGAAGTGGATCATCCGAGGACTCGTCGAAGGTGCGGTGAAGGGGTAGCCATGGCAGAGATCGAGCTCGTCGGGGTGCAGAAGGACTACGGGCGGGGGCGGAGGGCCGTCCGGGCGGTCCACGACCTCAGCTACACGATCGCCGACGGGGACTTCGTGTCCCTGCTGGGGCCGTCGGGCTGCGGGAAGTCGACCACGCTCAACATGATCGCCGGGCTGGAGGACATCACCGGCGGGGAGATCCTGATCGACGGCCACCGGGTGGACGACCTCGACCCGGCCGAGCGCGACCTGGCCTTCGTCTTCCAGGACTACGCCCTCTACCCGCACATGGACGTCCGCGACAACATCGGCTTCGGGCTCCGGATGCGCAAGGTGGGCAAGGAGGAGACCGAGCGGCGGGTCGTCGACGCCGCCCGACGGCTCGACATCGAGCACGTGCTGGGCAACCGGCCCCGGAACCTGTCCGGCGGTCAGCGGCAGCGGGTCGCCCTGGCCCGGGCCATCGCCCGCCGCCCCAAGGTGTTCCTCTTCGACGAGCCGCTGTCCAACCTGGACGCCCTGCTGCGCGACCAGACCCGCAGCGAGCTCAAGCTGCTGCACGCCGAGCTGGGGGCGACCAGCGTCTACGTCACCCACGACCAGGAGGAGGCGATGACGCTCTCGGACCGGATCGTGGTGATGAGCCGGGGCAGGCTGGAGCAGTACGGCACGCCCTACGACATCTACCACCGCCCGGCCTCGCAGTTCGTGGCCTCCTTCGTCGGCAAGCCGAGGATGAACCTCCTCCCCGCCACCCGGACGGGCCGGGGCCGCTACGCGGTCGGTGGCTCCTCCTTCGAGGTGGACGTCTCCGGCCTGGACGCGGACCGGATCACGCTCGGCCTCCGTCCCGAGGAGTGCTCGATCCAGGTGGTGGCCGACGGCGGTCCGGCCACCGGGGTGGTCAAGGTCGTCGAACCGCTGGGCAACGCCTCCGACGTCACCCTCGACCTGGGCAGCTGCCTGTTCGTGGTCCGGATCCCGGGCTTCAGCCAGCTGTCGGTGGGGGACCGGATCTCGCTGGGCGCCGAGCGGGCCACCCTGCACTGCTTCGACGCCGAGACCGGCAGCCGTCTCGTGGCGGCCGACACCGCCCGACCCTGATCCCAGGAGCCCAGGGCGGGGGTCAGCGGAGCAGGACGCCGCCGGCGTCGACCACCCGCCCCAGGTCGTCGTAGAGGGCCACGGCCAGCTGGCCGTCCCGGAGCGCGCGGGCCCCACGGACCGAGGCGCGGTTCAGCCGGAGGGCGACGAAGCCCTCCAGCTCGGGGTGCTCGGCCAGCACGTCGTCGGGGAACCCGTCGGGGTCGCGGGTCAGCCGGAACGAGGTGCTCCCGCTGAGGGTCTCGGCGTCGATGCCCATGCCGCCGTCGGGGGCGGCGTGCAGCCGCCAGTCCAGCAGCTCCACCGGCAGGTCCGGCAGCGCGTCGGACGGCCAGGCCAGCAGGTCGCTCTCCACCCACTGCGCCCGTGCCACCCCCAGGTCGGGCTCAGCACCCGGGCGGGTGGTGCCGACGCGGATCTCGTGGGTGGCGAGCACGTAGCTGACGGTGGTCACCAGCCCCTCCTCGGCCACGGTGAAGGAGACGTTCCCGCCGTCGGCCTCGCCGCCGGCGCCGTAGCTCTCGTCCCAGGACAGCCCGTGGGCGACCTTGAGGTCGTAGCTGCCGGCCGGCACCTCGACCGAGCTCCAGGTGAAGGTGCCGTCGCCGTCGGGGTCCTGCAGCCAGGGCCGCATGCAGTCCGGCGACCAGTCCGCGGCGCAGCCGAGCTCGCTCTGCATCGAGCCCGGGGCCGTGATGATCGGTCCCTGGGCGTCGCTGGTCACCCAGTGGGTGGCGTGGTCGTAGTAGAAGGTGACCGGGGTCCCGGGGGCGGTGTAGGAGAGGTTGCCGCCGTCCCGGACCGCGCCCTCGCCGTAGTTCTCGTCCCAGGAGCGGTCGATCGCGGCCTTGTAGGCGTGCGGGCTGGCCGGCAGCGTGAAGGTGCCCTTCCAGATCCCGTCCTCGGCGTCGAGGGTGAGCTGGGCGGCGTCGCAGTCCGGGGACCAGTCCGCGGGGCAACCCATCTCGCTGTTGTGGTCACCGGCCACCGCGACGGCGTCGGGCTGCTCGACCGGGCCGGTCGGCCCGCCGGGACCGGGGTCGACCGGCACCGGGTCGCCGACCACGGCCGACGCCGAGTCCGCGCTGAGGTTGCCGCTGCTGTCGCGCAGCACCACCCGGTACTCCAGCAGCGTGCCGGCACCCAGACCGCGGACGTCGTGGAAGACGCGGTAGGGCGCGTTGTCGTCCACGCCGAGCGGGGTCCACTCCTGCGTCCCGGCCTCGCGCCAGGCGAACCCGGCGGTGGCGGCGACGTCCTCCACCGAGCCGGCGCGGATCTCGGCCCGTCCGCCGACGACGGACTGCTCGGCCGGCTGGCCCGGACGACCGTCCGGGCTGGTCAGCAGCACCTGCGGCGCGCGCTTCCGCCGCGCCAGGGTCCGGTCCGAGCGGTAGACCTCCGTGCTCGCCGGGGCGACCGTGACGTCCACCCGGCCCTCGGCGTCGGCGCGGAGCCGGGCGTCGTCGCCGTGGACGCCCCGCAGCGTGCCCCGTGGTGTCCAGGTGCGGAGGCTGGCGGACTGCTCGGTCCCGCTGGTGTTGACCACCACCAGGTACTCCCGCTGCTCCTCGTCGACCCGGGCGAAGGCGTAGAGCCCGTCCTCCGAGGCGTAGCGGTGCACCTGCGCGCCGTCGACCAGGGCCGGGTGCTCGGCGCGCAGGTCCGACAGCTCCCGGATCTGGCGGTAGAGCGGGTGCGAGGTGTCGTAGCGGTCGCGGGAGCCGGCCGGGCCACCCAGCACCGGCTCGTCGGCGTACTGCTGCACCTGGGTGGCGAACATGTCCTGGCGGGCGTCCTTGTCCCCGCCGGCGCCGACGAACCCCTGCTCGTCGCCGTAGTAGACGACCGGCTGGCCGCGGCTGGTGAACATCAGCTCGTTGGTCAGCCCCACCCGCTGCAGCAGCTCGTCACCGGAGAGCCCCTTGGCGGCCAGCAACATCGCCGCACGCCCCATGTCGTGGTTCCCGGTGAACGTGGGGAGCTGGTAGGCGTTGGAGTCGGTGTCGGTGTAGTAGTCGTCGGCGGCGAAGAAGTCGCGCAGCCCCGTGGTGGGCACCGAGCCGGCGGCCGCCTCGACCGAGCGTGCCTGGAACCCGAAGTCGATGGTGGCCTGCAGCTCTCCCTCGGTGGTGAAGGTCGACAGGTAGGCCGGGTTGGCGTCGTAGACCTCGCCGAACATGAAGAAGTCCTCGTTCTCCTCCCGGGCCGCCTCCAGCACGGCGGGGGAGAACTCCTGCCAGAACTCCAGGTTGACGTGCTTGACGGTGTCGACGCGGAAGCCGTCGATGCCGAAGCGGGCCCAGGTCGAGTAGATGTCGATCATGCCCTCCACCACCTCGGAGCGCTCGGTCCACAGGTCGTCCAGCCCGACGAAGTCGCCGTGGGTGCTGGACTCGCCGGCGAAGGTCGAGTCGCCGCGGTTGTGGTAGAGCCGCGGGTCGTTCAGCCAGGCCGGCACCTTGGCCGTCTCGTCGGCGGGCTCGCGGAAGACCGGCGTGTAGGGGAAGGACGTCGCGGGGTCCACCTCGGGGAAGGTGTCGGTGCCGGCGAAGTCGGCGTCGTCGAAGGGCTGGCCGGCGGCGTCGGTGTAGGGGCGGGCCTCCTTGGAGACGTAGGAGTAGCGGCCCTCGGCGTAGTCGATGACGTCGGCGGTGTGGTTGGTGATGATGTCGAAGTAGACCTTCATGCCACGGGCGTGGGCGGCGTCGATCAGCTCCCGCATCTCCTCGTTGGTGCCGAGGTGGGGGTCGATCTGGGTGAAGTCGGTGATCCAGTAGCCGTGGTAGCCGGCGCTGGCGGCGTCCCCGGCACCCTGCACCGGCTGGTTCTTGAACGAGGGGGTCAGCCAGATCGCGGTGGTGCCGAGACCCTCGATGTAGTCCAGCCGGTCCAGGACCCCGGCCAGGTCGCCACCGTGGTAGAAGCCCTTGTCGGTGGGGTCGAAGCCGTGGTCGAGCCGCCCACCGGGCAGCCCTCCGGTGTTGTTGGACGGGTCGCCGTCGGCGAAGCGGTCGGCCATCACGAAGTAGAACTGCTCGTCGGTGACGGCCTCGCGCAGGCTGTCCCCGACCAGCGCCCGGTCGGCGGCGGTGGCGCTCCCCGGCAGCTCGGCGGAGCGCACGTCGACCGCGTCGGTCTCCGTGTCGAAGACGAACTCGACCTCGGCGGGCGTGGTCAGCACCAGCGGCCGGTCGGCGGCGGGGTGGGACTCGTCCCAGCTGCCGCCCACCGCGACCTTGAAGGTCCAGCTGCCGGCCGGGACGGTGAAGGTGGCCGAGCGGGTGGTGGTGCTGCCCCGGACGGGCTCGAGTACGGTCGCCGCGCAGGCCGGTTCCCAGTCGGCCTCGCAGCCCAGCTCGGACTGCAGGCTCCCCACCAGCGTGACGACGTCCTCGTCGGCGGCCGCCGGAGCGGCCGTGAGCGTCGCCAGCGGTGCCGCGGTGGCCGCGAGCGCCAGCGCGCCCAGCAGGGCGGTCAGCCGTCGGGTGCGCGTCGCGGGCGCAGGGGTGGACGGGGTGGTTCGCGTCATCGCGATCCCTTCGCCAGCGGGATGGGCCTGCTCGCGAGCGTAGGACGCCCCCGCGTGGCTGGCAACGGTCCAGGCAGCGTTCCCGCGCTCGACCTTCGCCTGCAGTTGGTCCCGACCTGCACCAGCGGCGACACTGTCACCCTGCGGCGTCGGGTGACGGCGCCCGGGGACGTCCAGGGGGGCCGATGCAGGGAGCGACACCGGCTGACCGGGTCGGTTCCCGCCTCGGCCGGCACCGGCTGACCGACCTGCTGCACAGCACCTCCGCCCGCGCGGTCTACCGCGCCGAGGAGGAGGACACCGGCCGCCTGGTGCTGCTGATGGTGCTCGACGATCAGGTCGCGGCCCACCCGCTGGTGCAGGAGCGGTTCGAGCTCCGGATGCGGCAGGCCGCGGACGTCCTCGAGCGCCACCTGGTGCCGCTGCGGAGCTGGGGCGTGGTCGACGGCCTGCTCTGCGCCGAGCTGGGCGTGCTGGCCGGCACCGGTCTGCGCACCCTGCTGGAGCACGAGCCGCTGACCCCGGCCCGCGCCGTCGCCGTGCTGGGCGACCTCGCCGAGGCGGTCGACGCCGCGCACAGCCGGGGCCTGGCCCACCTGGGGCTGTCACCGACCGTGGTCGTGGTCGGCGGGGACCGGACGGCCCGGCTGACCGACCTCGGGCTCTCCGCGCTGCTGGCCGAGGTCGGCGTCCTCCCCGACCCGGCCGACCGCTCCTACCGCTCACCGGACCAGCCCCCGCAGGTCGACCCGGCGAGCTCGGCGGCCGCCGCCCTGGACGTGTGGGCCCTGGCCGCCCTGCTGCACGACTGCCTCACCGGGATCGGGCCGGCGGCCGGCCCGGTCCGGGTCCCGCCACGGCTGGCCACCCTGGTGCACCGGGGGGTCCGCGGGCACCGCTGGACGGCCGCCACCGAGCTGGCGCGTGCCGCGGCCGCCGCCCTGGCCGACGGCGACCCCGCCGTGGTGCTGCGACCCCGGGCCGTGCCGCTGCCGGAGGACGTCCCGCCCGGGCCGGGCAGGAGCTGGGACGACGGCGGGGACCTGGACGCCACCGCGTACCGGAGCGCCCTGCCGCCGACGCCACCGCCCGCACCCGGCGCGCGCCGGCCCGCCCGTGCAGCAGCCTGGTCCGCCCCGGTCCCCGGTGCGGTCCCGGGCTCACCCGCCTCCGGCCCCTCGGGTCCGGAGCGCCCCGGCCCCGGCCCCGCCCCGGTCACCAGCGCCGCCTCCGCGGGCGGGGACCTGACGCCGAGGCGCCGGGGCGGCGCCGTCGCCGCCGGGCGGGCGCGGCCGTCCCGGGTGCCGCTGGTGGCCCTGGTGCTGGTGGCGCTGGCGCTGCTGACCACGCTGGCGGTCGGCTGGCTGCTGGTCCACCCGCTCAGTGGTGCCGCACCGGTTCCCTCGGGCGTCCCCACCGCCTCGGCCCCCACACCGGGGAGCGGGCCGGGGACGGCAGCCTCGCCGGCCGGCGACCCGGGCACCGAGGGGCCGGGTGCTCCGCCGCCGCTGCCCGCCGGGGCCACGGTGTGCGAGCCGGGTGGGGGACCGGTCGGCGGTCTGAGCGGTTCGGCCGCGGGGTCCAGCAGGACCTCCTGCGGGTTCGCCGAGGCGACCCGTGCGGGGCTGGGCGCGGAGCAGGACCCCTTCGCCGTCGAGGAGATCGAGGTCACCAGCCCGGTGACGGGGGAGGACTACCGGCTGTCCTGCTCCGCCGAGGACGCCCTGATCACCTGCACCGGCGGGGAGGCCGCGGTCGTCCTCGTCTGGTGACCCGCCCCGGGCCGTAGGGTCGGCGGATGGTCGATCCCGAGCGCACCCGAGACCTCTTCGTCGTGGCGGCGCTGTTCGGCGCCTTCGGCTTCGCCTGGTCCGGCTGGGGGCAGGAGGACCCACCGCGGCGGTGGCGGCCGTGGCTCGGCGTGCTGTCGGTGCTGTCCCTGCTGCTGGCCGTGGCCGGTGGCGTGCTCAGCTGGTCGGCCTGGTCGTCCCCGACGTCGGTCGACGGACCGGCCGCCGGCTGGTTCTTCGGCGCCGTGGTGGGGGCGGAGCTGCTGCTCGGGCTGCTCGGCTCGCTCGTCCTGCACCGCCGCGGACGTCCGGAGCGGATCGCGCCCTGGATCTCGCTGGTGGTCGGGGTGCACTTCCTGCCGCTGGTCGCCCTCTTCGACAACTGGACGCTCCTGCTCCCCGCCGCGGTGCTCGTCGTCTCCGCGCTCCTGGCCGTCCGGGCGCACCGGCTCCGTGGTCGGCGGCCGAGTGCCGTGACCGGTCTCCTCAACGCGCCGGCGCTGCTGCTCACCGGGGTGGGCAACCTGCTGGTGGGTCTGCTCGCCTGAACGACGAGGTCCGCTCAGAGGCTGATGCCGAAGAAGTACCGGGCGAACTCGGCGTAGAAGCGGAGCACGACCGCGCTGACCACCACCACGTACCAGGTGATCACGATCACCGGCTGCCAGTCCCGCAGCGCCCGACCGACGCGCTGCAGCGCGGGTCCGAAGGTGCCGGTGCGCAGCGCGGTGACCGTGGTGGTCACCACGATCGGGATGGTGACGGCCCAGACGAGCATGCACCACAGGCAGAGCGCGTTGATCACGTGCAGGCTCTGGAACTGCAGCCAGCTGATGAACACCGCCGCCGCCAGCACGGCCACCTGGAGGGCGGCCAGCACCCAGCGCGGCGGGCGGGCGCCGCTGGCCACCATCACCCCGAGGGCCCCGGTGATCGCGAAGCCGCTGATGCCCAGCAGCGGGTTGGGGAAGCCGAACAGCTCGCCGGCGGCGGAGGACATCACCGGGCCGCAGGCCACGAAGGGGCTGATGTCGCAGACGAAGGTGGCCTCGGGGTCGGCCAGCAGCACGAAGCGGTCCACGGTCAGCCACATCGCCGCCAGCCAGCCGAGCGCGGAGGTGATCACCAGCAGCAGCCCCCAGCGGCGGCTCGGGCGGTCGTCCAGCTCGTCGGCCCCCGGGTCGCCGGCCGCGTCGTCGTCCTCGTCGAAGTCGTCCCCGTCGGTCTCGGGCACGTCGTCCTCGCCACGGGCGGTGACGGCGTGCGCGGCGTCGCGGGAGCGGCCCCGGGGCCCCTCGGCTGTGGTGGTCATAGCGTGTCCTCGCTGGTCGTCCGGCCGCGCCCATCGTAGGCGAGGCGTTGGCACCGCCCCGGCTCGCGGACCGGGGACCCCTGGCCGCACCCTGGCCGGACGCCTTGAGCGAACCAGGCTCAACCCCGATTGGAGGAATGCGGTGGCACGGTGCATAGTTGAGTCTGTCGGGCTCAAGGTGATACCTGAGCCACCTCGACTCATACAGAACCAACTGCTGGAGGAACGCACACATGGCACGTTCAGTCGGAATCGACCTGGGCACCACCAACTCGGTGGTCGCCGTTCTCGAGGGTGGCGAGCCCACCGTCATCCCCAACGCCGAGGGCGCCAGGACGACGCCGTCGGTCGTCGCCTTCGCCAAGGCCGGCGAGGTGCTGGTCGGCGAGGTCGCCAAGCGGCAGGCCGTCACCAACGTCGACCGCACCATCCGCTCCGTGAAGCGCCACATGGGCACCGGCTGGAAGGTCGACATCGACGACAAGCCCTTCCGCCCCCAGCAGATCAGCGCCTTCGTGCTGCAGAAGCTGAAGCGCGACGCCGAGGCCTACCTGGGCGAGACCGTCACCAACGCGGTCATCACCGTCCCGGCCTACTTCTCCGACGCCGAGCGCCAGGCCACCAAGGAGGCCGGTGAGATCGCCGGTCTGACCGTGGACCGCATCATCAACGAGCCCACCGCCGCCGCCCTGGCCTACGGCCTGGACAAGGGCCAGACCGAGCAGACCATCCTGGTCTTCGACCTCGGTGGTGGCACCTTCGACGTCTCCCTGCTGGAGATCAGCGACGGCGTGTTCGAGGTCAAGGCCACCAAGGGCGACAACCGCCTGGGTGGTGACGACTGGGACACCCGCGTCGTCGAGTGGCTGGTCAAGCAGTTCAAGGGCAAGTTCGGCACCGACCTGAGCCAGGACAAGATCGCCCGGCAGCGTCTGCAGGAGGCCGCCGAGAAGGCCAAGATCGAGCTCTCCTCGGCCTCGGAGACCACCATCAACCTGCCCTACATCACCCTGGGCGAGTCCGGCCCGCTGCACCTGGAGGAGCGCCTCACCCGCGGTGACTTCCAGCGCATGACGCAGGACCTGCTGGACCGCTGCCGCTCGCCGTTCAACGCGGTCATCGAGGACGCCAAGACCTCGATCGGCTCCATCGACCACGTCATCCTCGTGGGTGGCTCCACCCGCATGCCCGCCGTGGCCGAGCTGGTCAAGGAGCTCACCGGTGGCAAGGAGCCCAACAAGGGCGTGAACCCCGACGAGGTCGTCGCCCTCGGCGCCAGCCTGCAGGCCGGTGTGCTGAAGGGTGAGGTCAAGGACGTCCTGCTGCTCGACGTCACCCCGCTGAGCCTGGGCATCGAGACCAAGGGCGGCGTGATGACCAAGATCATCGAGCGCAACACCACCATCCCGACCAAGCGCTCGGAGATCTTCACCACCGCCGAGGACAACCAGCCGTCGGTGATGATCCAGGTCTACCAGGGTGAGCGCGACTTCGCCCGGGACAACAAGTCCCTCGGCAACTTCGAGCTGACCGGTCTGATGCCGGCCCCGCGTGGCCTGCCGCAGATCGAGGTGGCCTTCGACATCGACGCCAACGGCATCGTGCACGTCCACGCCAAGGACACCGCCACCGGCAAGGAGCAGTCCATGACGGTGACCGGCGGCTCCGCCCTGGGCAAGGACGAGATCAGCCAGATGGTGAAGGACGCCGAGGCCCACGCCGAGGAGGACCGCCGCCGTCGCGAGGCCGTGGAGCAGCGCAACGAGGCCGACGGCCTGGTGTTCCGCACCGAGAAGCTCCTCAGCGAGAACGCCGAGAGCCTGACCGACGACATCCGGACGCCCGTCGAGGAGGCCCTCGCCGAGCTGAAGACCGCCCTCGAGGGCACCGACGACGACGCCGTCAAGTCCGCCATGGAGAAGCTGAACAGCACCTCCGCCGCCATGGGCCAGGCGGTCTACGCCGCCGCAGCCGCCAAGCAGCAGGCCGAGTCCCAGGCCGCCGGCGACGCCCAGCAGCCGGGTGCGGAGGACAGCGCCTCCGGTGACGACGACGTGGTGGACGCCGAGATCGTCGACGACGAGAAGGGCGGGTCCAAGTGACCCACCCCGACCACGAGGCGACCGAGCGGGAGCAGGGGCCCCAGGGCCCGACCATCCGCGACCGGCGCAGGATCGACCCCGAGACCGGCCAGGTGCGGGAGCAGCAGCCCGAGGCTGCTGCCCCCGCCCCGGGTGGGCCGGAGGACGTGACCGAGGGCACCGTGCAGGAGCCGGCCGACCCGACCACCGACGGGGCGGGCCCCGCCGACGACCGGGTGGGGGCGCTGGAGCAGGCCCTGACCGAGCGCACGCTCGACCTGCAGCGGCTCCAGGCCGAGTACGTCAACTACAAGCGCCGGGTGGACCGCGACCGCGAGGTCAGCCGGGCCAGCGGGGCGGAGTCGGTCCTCAAGGACCTGCTCGGGGTGCTGGACGACGTCCGCTCGGCCCGCGAGCACGGCGAGCTGGCCGGTGCCTTCAAGGCGGTCGGCGAGGAGGTGGAGAAGGTGGCGGCCAAGCACGGCGTCACCGCCTTCGGCGAGGCCGGGGACCCCTTCGACCCGCAGGTGCACGAGGCGCTGATGCACTCCTACTCCGAGGACGTCACCCAGCCGACCGCCGTGCAGGTGCTGCAGTCCGGCTACAAGGTCGGCGAGCGGGTGCTGCGCCCGGCCCGGGTCGCGGTGAGCGAGCCGGCGGCGCCGGCCGCGCAGGGCTGACCAGGGACGAGGGAGGAGGCGTCAGGTGAGTACGAAGGACTGGCTCGAGAAGGACTACTACAAGGTCCTGGGCGTCTCCAAGGACGCCAAGCCCGAGGACATCAAGAAGGCGTTCCGCAAGATCGCGCGGGAGAACCACCCCGACGCGAACCCCGGCAACGCCGAGGCGCTGCAGCGGTTCAAGGACGCCTCCGAGGCGAACTCGGTGCTCAGCGACGTGAAGCAGCGCAAGGAGTACGACGCGACCCGCAGCCGGTTCGGGGGCTTCCGCTTCCCCTCCGGCGGCGGGGCGTCGGGCACCGGCGGGGTGGACGACCTGTTCCGCAACGCCGCCGGCACCGGGCAGGCCGGGGACTTCTCCGACCTGTTCGGTGGGCTCTTCGCCAGCGCCGGACGGCGACCCGGACCTGGCCGCGGGCCACGCCGGGGCAGCGACGTCGAGGGTGAGGTCACCATCGACTTCGTCGACGCCGTCGCCGGTGTCACGGTGAACATGCAGATGGTCTCCGACACCGCCTGCCCCACCTGCCACGGCACCGGGGCGAAGACGGGCTCGGTGCCCACGGTCTGCCGCAAGTGCGACGGGTCGGGCATGCAGACCTCGACCTCGGGTGGGGTGTTCGCGGTGAGCGAGCCCTGCACCGAGTGCCGGGGCCGCGGGCTCGTGGTCGAGGACCCCTGCCCGGACTGCAACGGCTCCGGCCGGGGCCGGTCGGCGAAGAACATGTCGGTCCGCATCCCCGCGGGGGTGACCGACCAGCAGAAGATCCGGCTGAAGGGCAAGGGTGGCGCCGGTGAGAACGGGGGCGCCAGCGGCGACCTCTACGTCACCGTGCACGTCCGCACGCACCCGGTCTTCGGGCGCAGCGGCAACAACCTGACGCTGCACGTGCCGGTGACCTTCGCCGAGGCGGCCCTGGGTGCGGAGATCAGCGTGCCCACGCTCGGTGGCCAGCCGGTGCGGCTCAAGCTGCCGCCCGGGACGCCCAGCGGGCGGACCCTGCGGGTGCGCGGCAAGGGCGTCAGCCGCACCAACGGCACGGTCGGGGACCTGCTGGTCACCGTCGACGTGGTGGTGCCCTCGCAGCTGGACGACACGGCCAGGGCGGCGCTGGAGTCGTTCGTGGCCTCGGTGCCGTCCGGTGACCCCCGGGCGGAGCTGTTCGAACGGGCCCGGGCGTGAACGAGCCCAACCTGCCGCAGGTGGTGGACGGCGACGCACCGGTCTTCGCGATCAGCGTCGCCGCCCACCTCGCGGGCATGCACCCGCAGACCCTGCGCAGCTACGACCGGATGGGGCTGGTGTCCCCTCAGCGCTCCCGCGGCCGGGGGCGGCGCTACTCCCCGCGCGACGTGGCCCGGCTCCGGCTGATCCAGCGGCTCAGCCAGGACGAGGGGGTCAACCTCGAGGGGATCCGCCGCATCCTGGTGATGCAGGACGAGATCGACCGGCTCCGCCGGCAGGCCGCCGAGCTGGGTGAGCTGCTGCAGGCCGCCCGGGTCGCCCCGGAGAACCGGCTCTTCGCCGCCGACACCGGCGGACGGGTGCACCTGTCCGAGCGCGAGCGCTGGCTCTTCGCCGCGCCGCGGGCCATCGGCCGCTGAGGACCACCCCGCCCCGTCGGGCGGGGTCCGTCACCCGGTGACGATCCGCCGGGGCAGCACCAGCACCGCCAGCACCAGCACCACCGCCGTGGCCGTCGAGACCACCATCACGTCGTGGATGGCCAGGGTCAGCAGCTCCGGCGGCACCGTGCTGCCCGTGCCCGACTCCCCGCCCACGCTCGTCCCCACCCGGGCGTTCACCACCGCACCGAAGACGGCGATGCCGATGGCGCTGCCCATCGAGCGGGCGAAGGTGACGGCGCCGGTGACCACGCCGCGGTCCTCCCACCCCACCGTGGACTGCGCCGCGATCAGGGTGGGTGCGGCGATCAGACCGAGGCCCAGACCGACGAAGAAGCAGCCGGCCGCCACCTGGAGCACGGTGCTCTGCTCGTCCAGCAGCAGCATCGAGGCGGTGCCGCCCAGGGCCAGGACGCTCCCGACCAGGCCGGTGTCGCGGAAGCCGATCCGCATGTACAGCCGGCCGGACTGCGACGCCGACAGCGGCCACCCCAGCGTCATCGCCGCCAGGGCGAACCCCGCCACCAGCGCGCTCGTCCCCAGTACGCCCTGGGCGTAGACCGGGACGTAGGAGGTGAGGCCGATCAGCAGCACCCCGACGGCAAGGTTGCACAGGTGGGTGCCGTTGAGCACCCGCCGGGTGAAGACCCACCCCGGCAGCACCGGCTCGACCGCCCGGCGCTCCACCAGGACGAAGACCACGAGCACCACCACCGAGCCGCCGAGCACGAGCAGCGACGGGGTGGACGTCCACGCCCACTCCACCCCTCCCGAGAGCAGCCCCAGCACCAGCAGGGACGTCCCGACCGTGAGCAGCGCGGCCCCGGGCCAGTCGATCCGGCGCCGCGAGGGGGACACCTGCTCGTGGAACCGGCGGGCCAGCACCCAGGCGGCGAGGCAGCCCAGGGGCACGTTGACGAAGAAGATCCAGCGCCAGTCGAGGAAGTCGACGAAGAGCCCGCCCAGGGTGGGCCCGACCAGCGAGGACATCGCCCACACGCTGGCCACGTAGCCCTGGACGGTGGCCCGCTCGGGCACCGTGTAGATGTCGCCGATGATCGTCATGCACATCGGCTGGACCGCTCCGGCGCCGAGGCCCTGGACGGCCCGGAACGCGATCAGGGCGGGCATGGTCCAGGCCAGGCCGCAGAGCACCGAGCCGAGCACGAAGAGCCCGATCCCCACCAGCATCACCGTGCGCCGGCCGATGACGTCGGCCAGCTTGCCGTAGACCGGCACCGAGACGGCCTGGGCCAGCAGGTAGATGGAGAACAGCCAGGGGAACTGGGTGAACCCGCCGAGGTCGTCGACGATGGCCGGGACCGCCGTGGCCAGGATGGTGGCGTCGATGGCCACCAGCCCCATGCTCAGCATGACCGCCAGCAGCACCGGCCCCCGCTCCGAGCGCAGTCCGACGCTGGCCCGTGAGACCCGTTGCTCCGTCACCCGCACATGCAACCACCCCGTGGCGGGCCGGTCGTCCTTGCCCGCCCCACGCGTGCCCGCAGCAGGCCGACTCCCCACTTTGCCCCGCCTGCGAGCACGTGGCCCCTTGTACAGGCGGGGCAAGGTCGCCTTGTACAGGCGGGGCAAGGTCGCCGCAGGCGGGGCGAGGTGGAGCTGACCGCAGGCAGCGAGAGCTGAGGCGGTGCCCGCGGGTCGCGTGCCGAGGAGGAGGGCACTCGTGTCGCTGGCGCTCTGCTGGCGGTCCGTCAGGAGGCGGGCGCGGCCGAGGTCGGCGGGAACTGCGGCTTGGTGAGGACGTCGCCACGGCCGATCCCACGGCGCTGCTGCCACTCGGCGAGCCACTCGTCCAGCTCCGGGTGCTCGACCGCCAGGTCGACCGCCCGGCACCGGGTCACCAGCAGGTCCGCCTCGGTGCTCATCGGCGGGTGGTCCTCGCGGAGGTTCCAGGAGGCCCCGCCGCTGCCCAGGGACACCATGACCAGCACGTAGTACAGGGCCCAGCCCGCCGAGGGGGCCCGCAGCACCCCCTCCCAGTGGTCCCGGGGTCCGCGCTTCCAGAGGTCGTCGGTGCTCGGCGCCTCGTCGACCGCCTGCAGGTAGGCCTCGGCGTGCTCGAGCACGCTCCTCAGCTCGTTCGGGGTCACGCTGTCACGCTCCTGTCCAGGCCGACGGCTCGATGGTCCACCCCGGTGCACCGTCCACCAGGTCGTCGGCCGGGATGGCGCCCCGGTCGATCCAGATCTGCTCCCCGCCACCGGGCAGGTGGTACGGGTTCGCCGGGGTGGAGCCGCTGCCCGGCTGCGGAGCGGCCTCGCCGACCCAGGAGTCGATGTCCTGGCTGGGACGGTACGCCACCACGCCGTGGTTGCCGTTCCACTCGTTCAGCACCGCGGAGTCCGAACGGAGGACGTGCTCGCTGGCCGGGGCGTCCCGGGTCCAGAACGGCCCGCCGGCGTAGGACCCGTCACCCACCACGCGGTAGCGCGCCTCGCCGGCCGGCCACACCTCGTGGCGGACGTCGCCCTGGAAGGTGTCCAGCGCCCGGGGCGGCGGTTCGGGGAGCCCGTCCGGGTTGTGGGTCACCCGAGGGGGTGGCGCCACGGGCACGTCGCCGGGGACGGCGTCCACCTCCGGGGTCGAGTGGGTCGGTCGGACGTAGGGGTGGTCGTTGGTCGAGACGGGCTGCGACGGCTGACGCAGCGGCTCCGGGCGCGGGGCGCGCGGGCTCGGGCGAGGGGCAGGAGGGGTCGCTCCCGGCGGGAGGCGGCGACCGGCGGCTGCAGGGTCCACGCTCCGGCGGGCCACCGTCAGGACGTCGTCCAGCATCTCCCCGAAGATGCCGCGCAGGGCGGCGGCGCGTCCTCGTGGCACGTGGGCTCCTTCGGGCTCAGCAGCGGTCGCCGGCTCGGCGGCCCCGTCACTGTAGGACGCCGCGGGGTCGCCGGACCGGTGCCCGGGTGCGGGGGAGCGCGCCCGGCGGGGCAGACTCGGGGCGTGCCAGAGCTGCCTGAGGTCGAGAGCGCCCGTGCCACCGTGGAGGCCGGTGCGCTGGGTCGCAGGATCGCCGCCGTGGACGACACCGACACCTGGGAGTGCCGCCCGCACGCGCCGGGCGACATCGAGCACGCCCTGGTGGGCCGGGTGCTCACCGGCGCCTTCCGGCGCGGCAAGTCGATGTGGTGCGAGACGTCCGACGTCGGTGGCGAGGACGGTTCCGGCCCGGTGCTGGGCATCCACCTCGGGATGAGCGGTCGCATCGTGGTCACCGACGGCGAGGGCCGCTCGATCGAGGGCGGGGACTGGCTCGGCGGGCGCTACGGCCGGGTCGCCGACCAGCCCGACCGCAAGCCCGAGTGGGACCGGTTCACCCTCCGCTTCGCCGACGGCGGGGAGCTGCGGCTCTTCGACAAGCGACGTCTCGGCCGGGTCCGGCTCGACCCGGACCTCTCCGCCCTGGGTCCGGACGCCCAGCAGGTCGAGCTCGCCGAGTTCTCCGCCCGGGTCGGCCGCGGCACCGCCCCGGTCAAGGCCCGGCTGCTCGACCAGTCCGTGGTCGCCGGGGTGGGCAACCTGCTGGCCGACGAGACGCTCTGGCAGGCCCGCATCTCCCCGCGTCGTCCGGCCGGCTCCCTGGCTCCCGACGACCTCGCGGTCCTGCACGCCGCGCTGCGGGCGGCCACCGAGGCGGCCATCACGCACGGCGGGGTGCACACCGGTGAGGTGATCGAGCACCGGGGCGCCGGTGGGCACTGCCCGCGCTGCGGGGCCGAGCTGTCGCGGGCCACCGTCGGCGGGCGGACCACCTTCTGGTGCCCGGAGGAGCAGCGCTGAGGCGACCTGCGGCCCCACCGCGTCCGACCCCGGGGGAACTTCAGGGAGGGATCCGGGTCGGGGTTGAGTCCGGGCGGCTCAAGTCGGAATAGACTCAGGTCCGACAACCTTGAGTCGGACAGGCTCAACTCTCGACCAGAAGGACCACACCATCGTGAACACGGACAAGCTGACCACCCGCAGCCGTGACGCGGTCACCACCGCCGTGCGGCTCGCCCTCACCGGCGGCAACCCCAACGCCGAACCCGAGCACCTGCTGCGCGCGCTGCTGATGGTGCCCGACAACACCCTCGCCCCGCTGCTGACCGCGGTCGGGGCCCAGCCCGACGTGGTGGACGCCGCGGCCCAGGGAGCGCTGGCCAGGCTGCCGTCGGCCCAGGGGTCCTCGGTGGCCCAGCCGCAGCTCTCCGGCGCCTTCGCCCGGGTGCTGGCCGAGGCCGAGACCCGCGCCCAGCAGCTGGGTGACCAGTTCGTGGCCACCGAGCACCTGCTGATCGCGCTGGCGTCGGTGAGCTCGGGGGCGAGCCGGCTGCTCAAGGACCTCGGCGTGGACGCCAAGTCGCTCACCAGGGCCTTCGAGGAGGCCCGCGGCGGCAGGCGCGTCACGTCGGCGGAGTCCGAGGGCACCAGCTCCGCGCTGGACCAGTACGGCGTCGACCTGACCGAGCGGGCCCGCGAGGGCCGGCTGGACCCGGTGATCGGGCGGGACACGGAGATCCGTCGCCTGGTGCAGGTGCTGGCCCGCCGCACCAAGAACAACCCGGTGCTGATCGGTGAGCCGGGGGTCGGCAAGACCGCCGTGGTGGAGGGCCTGGCCCAGCGGCTGGTCGACGGCGACGTCCCCGACAGCCTGAAGGGGCGTCGGCTGGTCTCCCTCGACCTCACCTCGATGGTGGCCGGCGCCAAGTACCGCGGCGAGTTCGAGGAGCGGCTCAAGGCCGTCCTGACCGAGATCCGCGAGGCCGAGGGCCAGGTGATCACCTTCATCGACGAGCTGCACACCGTCGTCGGGGCGGGGGCCGCCGAGGGCTCGATGGACGCCAGCAACATGCTCAAGCCGATGCTGGCCCGGGGCGAGCTGCGGATGATCGGGGCCACCACCCTCGACGAGTACCGCCAGCGGATCGAGAAGGACCCGGCCCTGGAGCGGCGCTTCCAGCAGGTCTACGTCGGTGAGCCCACCGTCGAGGACAGCATCGCCATCCTGCGCGGGCTGCGCGAGCGCTACGAGGCCCACCACAAGGTGGCGATCACCGACGGCGCCCTGGTGGCCGCGGCCAGCCTGTCCCACCGCTACATCCCCTCCCGCCAGCTGCCGGACAAGGCCATCGACCTGGTGGACGAGGCGGCCAGCCGGCTGCGGATGGAGATCGACTCCTCCCCGGTGGAGATCGACCAGCTCCGCCGCACCGTGGACCGGATGCGGATGCAGCGCTTCGCCCTGGAGAAGGAGCAGGACGTCGCCAGCCAGGACCGGCTGGGACGGCTGGACGCCGAGCTGGCCGACGCCGAGGAGGAGCTGCGCTCGCTGGAGCAGCGCTGGGAGGCCGAGAAGCAGGGGCTGAACCGGGTCGGTGAGCTCAAGGAGCAGATCGACGCGCTCCGGGTGGAGGCCGACCGGGCGCTCCGCGAGGGCGACCTGAACCGGGCCAGCGAGATCAGCTACGGCCAGATCCCGGCCCTGGAGCAGGAGCTGCGCCACGCCGACGAGGCCGAGCGCAACGCGACGCCGATGGTGGCCGACGAGGTCGGGGCCAACGACATCGCCGAGGTCGTCGCCGCCTGGACCGGGATCCCGGTGGGGCGCATGCTCGAGGGCGAGACCGAGAAGCTGCTGCACATGGAGGAGCGGATCGGTGAGCGGCTGATCGGGCAGCGCGCCGCGGTGCGGGCCGTCTCCGACGCCGTGCGGCGCTCCCGGGCCGGCATCTCCGACCCGAACCGCCCGACCGGCTCTTTCCTCTTCCTCGGTCCGACCGGTGTGGGCAAGACCGAGCTGGCCAAGGCCCTGGCCGACTTCCTGTTCGACGACGAGCACGCCATGGTGCGCATCGACATGTCGGAGTACGGCGAGAAGCACTCGGTCTCGCGGCTGGTCGGGGCGCCTCCCGGCTACGTCGGCTACGAGGCCGGCGGCCAGCTGACCGAGGCGGTGCGGCGACGTCCCTACTCGGTGGTGCTGCTGGACGAGGTCGAGAAGGCCCACTCTGAGGTGTTCGACGTGCTGCTGCAGGTGCTCGACGACGGCCGGCTCACCGACGGGCAGGGTCGCACGGTCGACTTCCGCAACGTGCTGCTGATCCTCACCTCCAACCTCGGCTCGCAGTTCCTGGCCGACCAGAGCCTGGAGCCGCAGCTCAAGCGGGACGCGGTGATGGGCGTGGTGCGCAGCTCCTTCAAGCCGGAGTTCCTCAACCGGCTGGACGAGGTCGTCCTGTTCGACACCCTCGGCACCGAGGACCTGACCCGCATCGTCGACATCAACCTGGCCCGGCTCAACGCCCGGCTGGTGGACCGCCGGCTGCGGGTGGACCTCACCCAGGCCGCCAAGGACTGGCTGGCCCTCACCGGCTTCGACCCGGTCTACGGCGCCCGCCCGCTCCGCCGGCTGGTGCAGTCCGCGATCGAGGACCAGCTGGCCCGGCGGGTGCTCTCGGGGCAGCTGCTGGACGGTCAGACGATCGTGTTCGACGTCGACCCCGAGGGCGACGGCCTGACCGTCGCGGAGCCGGTCACCACCGCCTCCTGATCGTCGGGGCAGGAGCCCGCGCGGACGCCGTGCGGGCTCCTGCTGCTGTCCGGGGACGTCCGGGCCGAGGGCGGCGCGCCCGGGGGACGGCCGCTGCGTCCGCGGTGAGGGGGTGCGGGCGAACCACCAGCGCGCACAGCACCTGTGCCGGCCGACGAGAGGACCAGCATGATCAAGATGTTGCACGACCTGGGGATCAAGAGCGAGTACGCCTACATCGGTGGCGCCGCCTCCATCGGGGTCTCCCTGATCAGCTGGTTCGCCAGCCGCCAGAAGAAGGGTGACGACAAGGCCCAGGCCGACCGGTGGGGCATCTTCATCGGCCACTGGGCGCCCACCTTCTTCGCCCTCGGCGTCGCCCTCCGCCTCGAGGAGCAGGACGACTGAGCCGACCTGACCCGCCCCGGTCGCCGGTAGGCGGTCGCCCCTACCGGCGGTCGGAGCTGTCCGGTGCGGCGGCGTCCTCCACCGAGGCGACGGCGGCGGCGGCCCGGACCAGCCCGATGTGGGAGAAGGCCTGCGGGGTGTTGCCCAGCTGGCCGTGGGTGATGGGGTCGAACTCCTCGCTCAGCAGCCCGACGTCGTTGGCCGTGGCCACCAGCCGGTCCATCATGGTGTGGGCCTCGTCCAGTCGACCGGTGCGGGCCAGCGCCTCCACCAACCAGAAGCTGCAGATCAGGAACGGGCTCTCGTGCCCCTCCAGCCCGTCCTCGGACACGTCGAGGTCGTAGCGCAGCACCAGCCCGTCCCGCACCAGCGACTCCTCGATGGCCGCGATGGTGCCGATCATCCGCGGGTCGTCCCAGGCGACGAAGTCGACCATCGGCAGCATCAGCAGCGAGGCGTCCACGCCGGGACGGCCGTAGGACTGCAGGAAGGTGCCGGCCTCCTCGTCGAAGCCGTTGGCCATCACGTCGGCGTGGATCCGGTCCCGCAGCGTCCGCCACTCCTCCACCGGCCCGTCCAGACCCATCTGCTCGACCGCCCGGACGCCGCGGTCGAAGGCCGTCCACACCATCACCCGGGAGTGGGTGAACATCCGGGGCTCGCCGCGGATCTCCCACAGCCCCGAGTCCGGCTCGTCCCAGTGCCGGGCCAGGAACGCGAGCATCGCCTTCTGCACGCTCCAGGCCACCGTGTCCACCTCCAGCCCGCACTCCCTGGCCCGGTGCAGGGCGGCGGCGACCTCGCCGTAGACGTCCCACTGGCGCTGGGTGTAGGCGCCGTTGCCGATCCGGACCGGGGCCGACCCGCGGCGCCCGGGCAGGGACGCCAGCTCCTGCTCCGGCAGCCGGCGCTCCCCGGCCAGGCCGTACATGATCTGCAGCTTCTCGGGGTCCCCGGCGATGGCCCGTACCAGCCAGTCCCGCCACTCCCGGGCCTCGTCCAGGGCGCCGTGGGTGAGCAGGGCGTCGATGCTGAGGGCGGCGTCGCGCAGCCAGACGTAGCGGTAGTCCCAGTTGCGCACCCCGCCCAGCTGCTCGGGCAGGCTGGTGGTGGCCGCCGCCACGATGCCGCCGGTGTCGGCGTGGGTGAGCGCCCGAAGCACCAGCAGCGAGCGCCGCACCTCCGCCGCCCAGGGCTGGTGGGGGTGGTGCACCGAGCTGGCCCAGGCCCGCCAGTCGGCGCGGGTGGCCCGTTCGGCACCGTCGACGTCCAGGGGTCCGGGGAGCGGCAGGTGGGAGTTCTGGTACGTCATCACCAGGTCCACCACGTCGCCGGCCCCCACCGCCACGGTGCCGACGTGGCTGCGGTCCTCGCCGGGGTGGAGGCTGCCACCGCGCACCACCACGGTGTCCGGCCCGGCCACCGCGACCACGGCCCCGAGCCCCAGCTCCGGGGCCTGCCGCACCCAGGGCACCGTCCCGGCGTAGTCGAAGCGGAGCCGCAGCACCTGCTCCAGCTCGACGTGCCCGGAGATCCCGCGCACCCGGCGGACCAGGTGGTGGTCGTCGGCGTGGTCCCCGGCGCTGGGCATGAAGTCGGTGACCTCCACCTCGCCCCGGGTCGTGGTCCAGCGGGTGACCAGGTCGAAGGAGTCGCCGTCGTAGCGGCGGGTGGAGCGGGCGTCGGGGTCGGTGGGGTGCAGGCTCCAGTGGCCGTGGTCCTCGTCGCCGAGCAGCCGCCCGAGCAGCGAGGCGGAGTCGAAGCGGGGGAAGCACAACCAGTCGATGCTGCCGCTCCTGCTCACCAGTGCGGCGCTGCGGCGGTCGCTCAGCAGGGCGTAGTCGGCGATCGCCTCGGCCATGGGTCCTCCTCGTCGGCGGGAGCCCCAGCGTAGGAGGACGGACCGCCGGTCGGGGCGGCGGCGGGCCACCCCCGCCTCGTGTCGCCGTGGCGGGACAGGGTAGTCAGGAGGTCCCGACGACCTAGGAGAGCCGATGACCGAGGCCGAGCTGCCCGACGACCCCCGCTCCACCGACGACGCGCAGGACGAGTTCGCGGGCGCGCCCAGCGAGCCGTCCCACGACGACGTGGCCGTCGAGGAGGAGGAGGGCGGGGCCTCCGGCTCCGAGGGCGCCGAGCGCGACACCCCGGCGGGGGAGGACTACGCGGGCAGCGGCTTCTGATGCTCCGGCCGGACCACCCTGGCTAGGGTGGTCCGGTGCCCGAGCAGCGCTACCGGTCCGAGCTGGTGCCCGACCGCGACGTCCCCGGCGCCTACGTCGTGCTGACCGGCACCACGGAGCAGTCGTGGGTGGACCCCGACGACCCCACCCGGCTCGAGTTCGACTACGTGCAGCGGATCGCCGACGCGATCGACGCCTCCGCCCCCGTCGGTGAGCGGCTGCGGGTGGTCCACGTGGGTGGGGCCGGGATGACCCTGGCCCGCTACGTCGCCCACACCCGGCCCAGCTCGCCGCAGATCGTGCTGGAGCCCGACACCGAGCTGACCCAGCAGGTCCGAGAGCGGCTGCCCCTCGGCCGTCACAGCGGGATCAAGGTGCGCGGCGTCGACGGGCTCACCGGCATCGCGGCCATGCCCGCCGACTACGCCGACGTGGTCGTGCTGGACGCCTTCGTGGCCGGCCGGGTCCCGGCGGAGCTGACCACCACCGAGTTCTTCGCCGACGTCACCCGGGTGCTCACCGCGTCCGGGACGCTGATGGTCAACATCACCGACCAGGCCCCCTTCGACTACGGCCGCCGTGTGCTCGCCGGGGTGGCCGAGCACTGCCCGCACCTGCTGGTCAGCAGCGAGCCGGCCACGCTCAAGGGACGCCGGCTGGGCAACGTCGTGGTGCTGGGGTCGCGCCGGCCGCTGCCGGTGGACGAGCTGGTCCGCAGGGCGGCGGGCTCGGTCTTCCCCTACCGGGTGCTGGTGGACGAGCCGGTGCAGAAGTGGCTGCGCGGCGTCCGCGCCTTCACCCGCGAGGAGTCGGCCGCCTCCCCGGAGCCGTCCAGCGGGCTGACCCACTTCGGCTGACGCCGCGTCCGGACACGGGGCCGCCCGCGGCTAGGGTCGCCGCATGGAGCTGAGGATCTTCACCGAGCCCCAGCAGGGGGCCCGCTACGACGACCTGCTGCGGGTGGCGCTGCGGGCCGAGGAGTGCGGCTACGGGGCGTTCTTCCGCTCCGACCACTACCTGACCATGGGTGGCGACGGGCTGCCCGGGCCCACCGACGCCTGGGTCACCCTCGCCGGTCTGGCCCGGGAGACGTCGACCATCCGTCTCGGCACCCTGGTCACGTCGGCGACCTTCCGCGAGCCCGGGCCGCTGGCCATCGCGGTGGCGCAGGTGGACCAGATGAGCGGCGGCCGGGTCGACCTCGGTCTCGGCGCCGGTTGGTACGAGGGCGAGCACGCCGCCTACGGCATCCCCTTCCCCGACACCGGCACCCGCTTCGACCGGTTCGCCGAGCAGCTGGAGATCGTCACCGGCCTGTGGCGCACCCCGGTGGGGGAGACCTTCGACTTCTCCGGCGAGCACTGGCAGCTGGTCGGGTCCCCGGCCCTGCCCAAGCCGTTCACCCCGGGAGGACCGCCGATCATCGTCGGCGGCAGAGGCCCCCGCCGCACCCCGGCGCTGGCCGCCCGCTTCGCCGACGAGTTCAACAGCCCCTTCTGCGCGGCCGACGAGGCGGCCCGGCTCTTCGCCCGCGTCCGGACGGCCTGCGAGGACGCCGGTCGCGACCAGCCGCCGGTGTTCTCCTCCGCGCTCACCCTGTGCTGCGGCCGCGACGACGCCGAGGTCCGGCGCCGGGCCGAGGCGATCGGGCGCGACCCCGACCACTGGGGCGAGGAGATGCTGGCCGGCACCCCCGCGCAGGTGGTCGAGCAGGTGGAGGCGTTCGCCGCGGCGGGCGCGGAGCGGCTGTACCTGCAGGTGATGGACCTCGCCGACCTGGACCACCTGGACCTCGTGGCCGCGGAGGTGGCGCCCCGGCTGGCCGGCTGACCAGGACGGCTCAGCGCCCCGGCTCGTCGAGCAGCGAGTCGTAGAACCCGGCGACGTCGTCGAGGAACGAGGCGATCACCGCCCGCTCCTCCGGCGTGCGCGCCGACGCCGCCCGCACCACGCCCGCGATGATCGGCCGCAGCTCGGTCATGGCCCGTTCGACCGACTCGGGCTCGGGCTCGACGCTGACCTTGCGCCGGTCCGAGGGGTGCGCGGCCCGTCGGACGTGGCCGGCCCGGCTCAGCCGGTCGATCACGTGGGTGGTCGCCGCGGTCGACATCTCCATCCGGCCGGCCAGCTCGCTGGCCGTCATCGGACCGCGCTCCAGCAGGTGCTCCATCGCCGAGAGGTCGGTGGGGTTGACCTCCAGCAGCCGGGCCAGGTGGCGCTGGACCTTGTCCGAGAGCACCTGCACCCGCCGCACCCCGGCGGCGACGGCGGGGCCGTCGGGCTCCGGCTTGTGCTCGGTCGTCATGTGGGTCATGCTAAACCCCGAGATAGTCAAAAGTTTTGGTTACCAAGAAGTGGGGTGAGTCCGGTGGCGCGAGCGCTGGTCGGTCGGGTCGGTGCGTGGGTCGTGCTGGGACTGGCGCTGGTGGTCAGCGGCGCGCTCTTCGCCCTGGTGCCCAGCGTGGAGGGCGACGCCTTCCCCTCGGCGGGGCTGCCGGCGGAGACACAGTCCGCGCAGGTGCAGGCACTGCTCGACGAGTTCCCCGACGCCGACACCAGCGCCGCCCTGCTGGTCTACGAGCGTGGCGGGCAGGAGCTCACCGCCGACGACGAGGCGGCCGTGGCCGAGCGCGCGGACGCGCTGGCCGCGGAGTCGGTGGCGCCCCAGGCCGTCCGGCCCCAGCTCAGCGAGGACCGGACCGCTGCCCTGGTGGTGGTGCCGGTGGACGGCGCCGAGGTCGAGGCCGACCTCGCCGGCACCGCCGACCGCTTCCGCACCCTGGCCGCGGAGGACCTCCCCGAGGGTCTGCGCTCGGCGCTGACCGGGCCGCTCGGCTTCTCCGACGACGTCTCCAGCGCCTTCGCCGGAGCCGACCTGAGGCTGCTGCTGGTCACCGTCGGGGTCGTGGCCGTGCTGCTGATCATCACCTACCGCAGCCCGCTGCTGTGGCTGGTGCCGCTGGCCGTGGTCGGCATCGCCGACGGGCTGGCCCGCGTGGTGGTCGCCCCGGTGGCGGAGGCGGTCGGGCTCCCGGTGGACGCCTCCATCTCCGGGATCCTGTCGGTGCTGGTCTTCGGGGCCGGCACCAACTACGCGCTCCTGCTGGTCGCCCGCTACCGCGAGGAGCTGACCCGCCAGGCCGACCGTCACCAGGCGATGGTGACCGCCGTCCGCAGCGCCGGACCGGCCATCGCAGCCAGCGGCGGCACGGTCGCGCTCAGCCTGCTCACCCTGCTGCTGGCCTCGCTGCAGGGCAACCGCGCCCTGGGGCTGGCCTGCGCCCTCGGTGTCGGGATCGCCATGGTCTTCGCGCTGCTGGTGCTGCCGGCGGCCCTGGTGGTCTGCGGCCGCGGGCTGTTCTGGCCGCTGGTGCCGAGGGTGCGCGAGGAGGGGACGCCGGCGAGGGTCGGGGCGTGGGAGCGCCTCGGACGGGGGGTAGCGCGCCGGCCCGTGCTCGTGGCGCTGGCCGCCGTGGTGGGGGTCGGGGTGCTGGCGCTGGGTCTGGGCGGCTACCGGGTCGGGTTGTCGCAGACCGAGCAGCTGACCGGGAACCCCGAGTCGGTGCAGGCCCAGCAGGTGCTCGACCGCTCCTTCAGCGCCGGACTGTCCGGTGGCGTCGACGTGCTGGTGCCCAGCGAGGACGTCCCGGCGGCGACCGAGCGCGTCGAGGCGGTGGATGGGGTGGAGTCGGTACGCCCCGCGGCCGAGCACGAGGGGCTGACCCGGCTGGCCGTCACCACGTCAGCGGCCCCGCAGAGCGAGCAGGCCTTCGAGGTGGTGCGCTCGCTGCGGGCGGCGCTCGCCGGCGACCCGGGGCTGTCCGACGCCCTGGTGGGTGGCTCTGACGCGACCGCGCTCGACACCCTGGATGCCGCCGAGGACGACCTGAGACTGGTGGTTCCGCTGATCCTCGGCGTGGTGGCGCTGGTGCTCCTGGTGCTGCTGCGTTCGGCCCTCGCCCCGGTGCTGCTGATCGCGAGCGTGCTGGGCACCTTCTTCGCCAGCCTGGGGGCCGGCACCTGGCTGTTCACCCACCTCTGGGACTTCCCCGCGCTGGACGCCAACGTCACCCTCTACGCGTTCCTGTTCCTGATCGCGCTGGGGGTGGACTACAACATCTTCCTCACCTCACGGGCCCGGGAGGAGCGGGCGGTCCTCGGCGCCCGGGAGGGCATGGTGGCGGCGCTGGGCAGCACCGGCGGGGTGATCACCAGCGCCGGGATCCTGCTGGCCGCGGTCTTCGCGGTGCTCGGCGTGCTGCCGGTGGTCGCGCTGACCCAGATCGGGGTGATCGTCTGCCTCGGCGTCCTGCTGGACACCCTGGTGGTCCGCACCCTGCTCGTCCCGGCCCTCGCCTTCCTGACCGGCGAGGCCTTCTGGTGGCCCTCCCGCCGCACCGCCCGGTGAGCCCGCTGGGCCGCTTCGCGGTGTCCTGACCTCCCAGTGCGACGTGCCGCCGGGTTGTCCCGGCCAGACGTCGCACCGGGAGCCCGCTCACCCGGGGCCTTGAGGGTTGGGCTCCATCGTCGCGGGAGCGGTGCGACGCCGGGGACGCGCCGCCTGCCGAGGGGCGATGCCGATGAGGTCCGACCACGAGTGGTTCCGCCAGTGCGACGTCCGGCCGGGCTGTCCCGGCCAGACGTCGCACCGGGCGTCAGGGGGCGCTCAGGTGGGGTCTTCGGGAGAGGGGTCTGGCGGGGGACGGTCGTCGCGTCGGCCCCGGTGCCGGCGGCGGGGGTGGGGGGCGGCGCGGCGGGCGAGCACCACGGCCTGGGTCACCAGCCCGACGGTGGACAGCACCCCGAGGCCGGCGGGGATCAGGAACACCCCGGGCACACCGAGAGCGCCGACGCCGAGGCTGCCGGCCACCCCGCCGACCGCAGCCGAGACCCGGACGGCGGAGAAGTAGAGCGAGGACGCCATTCCGACGCCGTGCGGGTACAGGTCCTGGGCGGCGGTGATGCCGATGCCGCCGAGCGCGGCCCACATGGCCGCGTTCAGCACCGTGGCGGCGATCAGCACCAGCTCGCTGTCGGCGACCACGTACCCCAGGTTCGCGCCGACCCCGAGCACGGCGGTGGCCACCACCAGGCGGTAGGCGCCGAAGCGGTCGGCCAGCACGCCCATGATCGGGATGAAGACCAGCATCGCGGCGGACTGGGTCGAGATCACCACCCCGCGCAGCCAGTCCGGGCTGCCCAGCTCCACCTCCATGTAGATCGGCAGGTAGGCCAGCCGGATGGTGTCCCCGCACATGGCCAGCACGCCCAGGGCCAGGAAGGTCACCAGCGGTCCCAGCGTGGGTGCGGCGGAGGTGCGCCGTCCGGTGGCGCCGTCGGTGCGCTCGCCCCGCGGCGTGGCGGCCACCCGCTCCACCCGCTGACCCAGCATCGGCGCCGCCTGCAGCAGGCAGAACACCCCGCTGGCCGCCAGCGTCCAGCGCAGCCCGAGCGCCCCGCCGAGGACGCTGCCCAGCAGCGGCCCGGTCATGAAGCCGAGGCTGAACCCGAGCCGGACGGTGGACATCACCCGGTTGTCGGCGCCCGTCGGGTCCCGGGTGAGCCGGTCGCGGACCGCGGCGAAGATCAGCGAGCTCGTCGCCGCGGCGAAGCCGATGACCGTCAGGTTCACCAGGAACGCCAGCCACACCTGGTCGGCCAGCGCCATCCCCACCCAGCCGAGCAGTCCGGCCACGGCCCCGAGCCGGAACAACGTCAACCGGTCGGTCAGGCGCTCGGACCAGCGGCCGACGAGGTAGCCGAACACCGGTGCGGCCAGGTTGGTGAGGAAGAAGAGGCCCGCCACCTGCAGCGAGGCGCCGAGGTCCTGGACCAGGAACAGCGACAGCTGGGGGATGGCCACGGAGAGGCCGAGCCCTCCGAGGAAGAGGCTGATCAGCGCCCGCCGGTACAGCCCCGGTCCGAGGACCAGTCCGAGGGTCGAGCCCGAGGTCCTGTCCCCTCCAGGCGCGGCCATGGGGATCACCGTAGACCCGCCCGCGCGCCCGCCCGACAGCGCTTGCGCTCCGCGCACCCGCGCGGTGGTGATCAGCCACGGCGGCGCCCGTGGCCGAAGAGCGCGGTGTTGACGTCCGGACCGGGCACGATGGTGGCCATGGGTGGCGACGAGGGGCGCGTGATCGTGATCACGGGCGTGATGGCGGCGGGGAAGTCGACCGTGGCCGACCTGTTGGCCAGGAGGCTCGAGCGCTCGGTGCACGTGCGCGGAGACGTCTTCCGCAAGATGGTGGTCAACGGCCGGGTCGACATGACACCCCAGCCCGACGACGAGGCGCTGTCCCAGCTCCGGCTGCGCTACCGGCTCGCCACCCAGGTCGCCGACGCCTACGCCGCGGCCGGGTTCGACGCGATCGTCCAGGACGTGGTGATCGGTGCCGAGCTCTCGCGCTTCGTCCAGCTGATCAGCTGCCCGGAACGCTTCCTGGTGGTGCTCTCACCCACCGTGTCGGCCCTGACCGAGCGGGAGCGGCAGCGGACCAAGGACGCCTACACCCACTTCACCCCGGTGGCCCTGGACGCCGCGCTCCGCCAGGAGACGTCGCGGATCGGGTACTGGCTGGACTCCAGCGCCCAGAGCCCGGAGGAGACCGTGGATCACATCCTCGCCCACCTGGAGCAGGCCCGGGTCTGAGTCGCCGGGGCGCCACCGCGGTGGGAGGCTGATCACGTGACCGCCCGTCCCCTCGTCCTGCCCGCCCTCACCCCGGACGTCGGTTGGTCGGTCTGCCTGCGCGACGCGAGGACGTCGGCGGTGCTGGCCGAGCAGGACCCCGACCGCGTGCAGCGCACGGCCAGCGTCGGCAAGCTGTTCCTGCTGCTCGAGGTCGCCCGCCGGCTGGAGGACGGACTCCTCGACGTCGACGAGCCGCTGGGCTGGGAGGAGGGGGAGTGGGTCGCCGACTCCGGCCTCTGGCACCTGATGGGTTCGCGGCAGCTGCCGCTGGGTGACCTCTGCTGGCTGGTCGGCGGGTTCAGCGACAACCTGGCGACCAACGTCCTGCTCCGCCGCGTCGGCGTGGACGCCGTGACGGCCACCACGCACGCGCTCGGGTTCACCCGCTCGGCCCTGCTGGACCGCGTCCGGCTGGACCGTGGGCCCGATCACCCGCCGACCCTGTCGCGGGGGACCGCCGGCGAGCTGTCGGACCTGATCGCCCGGCTGCACCGGGGTGAGCTGGTCTCCCCGGCCGTGAGCGGACGCGTCCGCGCGTGGATCGCCGCCAACGCCGACCTCTCGATGACCGCCGCCGCCTTCGGCCTCGACCCGCTCGCGCACGCCGAGTCCGACCGCGGGCTGACCATGATCAACAAGACCGGGACGATCTCCACCGCCCGGATCGACGTCGGCGTCGTCGCCGGTCCCGCCGCCGAGGTGGCCTGGGCGGTGCTGGCCGAGTGGGACACCGGCTCCGACCCCCGCGACGAGGTGCTGTCCACCATGCGCCGGGTCGGCGACGCCGTCCGGGCCCACGTGGAGGACGGGACATGACCGGTCGGCCACGCCAGGATGGGGGCCGGTACGACCGGGTGCCCCATCCCGGCACCAGCACGCAGGAGGACCGATGCGCTCGATGATCCCCGACTACCTGGTCGACGTGCTCGGCGACGTCGCGGCGGACACGTCAGGGGCGCTGGCCGACTACATCCCCGAGCTCGCCGCCGCGGACCCGGAGCGGCTCGGCACGGCCTTCGCCACCGTGGACGGGGTGGTGTACGGGGCCGGCGACACCGGGACCGAGTTCACCATCCAGTCGATCTCGAAGCCGTTCGCCTACGCGTTGGCGCTGGCCGACCGCGGCTTCGACCCCGTGCTGGCCAAGGTCGGTGTCGAGCCGTCGGGGGAGGCGTTCAACGAGGTCTCCCTCGAGCGCGACACCGGCCGACCCCTGAACCCCATGATCAACGCCGGCGCGATCACCACCCACTCGCTGGCCGGCGCGGAGACCCTGGGAGCGGAGGAGCGCACCGAGCGCGTGGTCGACGGCCTGTCCGCCTTCGCCGGTCGACGCCTGGCCGTCGACGAGGCGGTCTGCGCCTCGGAGCTGGAGCACGCGCACCGCAACCTCGCCATCGCCCACATGCTCCGCAGCCACGACGTCCTCACCGAGGACCCGGTGGCCGTCGTGCGGGGCTACACCCGGCAGTGCTCGGTGCTCGTCAGCACCCGGGACCTGGCCATGATGGCGGCCACGTTGGCCAACCGTGGGGTCAACCCCCTGACGGGGGAGCAGGTGGTGCCGGCCCCGGTGGTGCGCCAGGTGCTCAGCGTGATGTCCACCTGCGGCATGTACGACGCGGCCGGTGACTGGGCGACGCAGGTCGGCATCCCGGCGAAGAGCGGCGTGGCCGGTGGGCTGATCGGAGCCCTGCCGGGCCAGCTGGGCATGGCCACCTTCTCCCCGCGCCTGGACCGTCACGGCAACAGCGTCCGTGGGGTGTCGCTGTTCGAGCGGTTCTCCTCCGACATGGGCCTACACGTGATGAACGCCCCCGCCGCTGCGCTGTCGGTGGTGCGCTCCAACCGGGTGGTCGGGACCGGGGCGGACGCGATCCGGGTGCTGCGGCTGCAGGGTGGGATCGGCTTCCCCGCCGCCGAGCGGGTCGTCCGGGAGACCGTGAGCACCGCACCGGGGGAGGTCGGGGTGGTCCTGGACCTCACGCTGGTGTCCTCGATCGACGACGTGTCCCGGCGGGTGCTGCTGGAGGTCGTGCGTCGGCTGACCCTGGACGGTCACGAGGTCTACCTGGTCGACCCGGAGTCGATGATGCCGGATCCCGACCCCGGTGACGGCGGTCGGGTGAGCGTGGTGGCCGACGTGGAGCAGGCCGTCAGCCACCTGAGCTCGGCTGTCGGCCGGCGCACGCCGCGGGAGTCGCCGGCCGGGCGCTGACGGTTCCGGGGCGGTGGGTCAGACGGTGTCGAGGAAGCGGGTCAGGATCCGCAGACCGCCGCGCAGCGAGGCCACCGGGACCCGCTCGTCCACCCCGTGCATGCCGCCCGGCCGGCGGCCGTCGGGGTCCAGCGACAGCGGGGCGAACCCGTAGCAGGCGATGCCCAGGGTGCTGAAGGCCTTGGCGTCGGTGCCGCCGCCGAGGCAGCGCGGCACCACCACCGCACCGGGTACCTCGGACTCGACGGCGTCGCGGAGGGCGGCGAACCAGGGGCTGTCCACCGGTGCCTCGACCGGAGGGTTGAGCACGGTGTGCTCCATCCGCACCCGGTCCCCGACCAGGGCGGGCAGGGCGGCGAGCAGCTCCTCGGTGCAGCCCGGCGGGCAGCGGACGTCCACCTCCGCCACCGCCTCGCCGGGGATCACGTTGACCTTGTAGCCGGCCCGCACCACCGTCGGGGTGGTCGAGGCCCGCACCGTGAAGTGGGCCACCTCGGCCGCCTCGCCCAGCGTCTCCAGCGCGGCCTCCACCCCGGCGTCGTCGGAGAGGTCGACCACGTGGCCGAGGGCGTCCGCGGTGCCCTGCAGCTGGCTGCGGACCAGGTCCGAGAGGTTCAGCGGCCAGCGGTGGTGCCCGATCCGGTGCAGCGCGTCCACCAGGGCCAGCACCGGGTTGTCGTCGTGAGGTCGGGAGCCGTGCCCGGACGTCCCGCTGGCCGTCAGCCGCAGGTGCAGGGTGCCGCGCTCCCCGGCCGAGACCCGGCTCAGCAGCACCGACCGGCCGTCGACGTGGCGCAGCTCCTCGATCGAGCCGCCGGACTCCCCGATCGCGGCGTCGACGCCCTCGAACAGCTCGCGGTGGGCGTCCACCAGCCACTGGGCGCCGTAGCTGCCGTCGGTCTCCTCGTCGGCGACGAAGGCGACCACCACGTCCCGCCGCGGACGGCGACCGGTCGCCGCCCAGTCCAGCAGCACCGCCAGCGTCATCGCGCACATGTCCTTCATGTCCACCGCACCCCGACCCCAGACCCAGCCGTCGCGCAGCTCCCCGGCGAACGGGGGGACGGTCCACTGCCCGGGCTCGGCCGGCACCACGTCGAGGTGGGCGTGCACCAGCAGCCCCGGCAGCGAGCGGTCCAGTCCGGGTACCCGGACGACCACGTTGGCCCGGTGCGGGGCGTCGGCCCGGGCCAGCAGCACCGGCTCGAACCCGGCCCCGCGGAGCAGCCCCTCGACCCAGCGGGCTGCCGCCAGCTCGCCCTCCGCGTCCCCGGGGGCGCGGTTGGTGGTGTCGTGGCGGATCAGGGTCCGGAGCAGCTCCACCACGTCGACGGCGGGGTGAGCACCCTGAGTTGCGGAACACATGTCGGGCACCACCCTCTCGCACTGGACGGCCACTGGCCAGCACCAGGATTGCTGACGGCGCGCCATGTTAAGGATGTGTCACGTATGTCGGTCTACCCGTTGACACCGGCCGGAGCGGCTGGGAGGTTCGGGAAGCACCCCTGGCCCCTCCGGATCGAGGAACGATGACGACCCCAGACCCCACCTCCCCCCGCCGTCGTCCCTCGCGCGCCCGGCGGCTCGTCGCCATGGCCACCGCCGCCCTGCTGGGCGCCGGCGGTCTGCTGGTCGGCGGGGACCGTCCCGTGGCGGCCGAGGAGGTCGGGCCCAAGATCAAGGTCGCCCTGACCAGCGACATCGACACCCTGAACCCGTTCCTGGCCGTCCTGGCCACCAGCACGGGGATCCTGCGGTTCCAGTACGAGCCGCTGGTGGCCTTCGGCACCAACAACGAGGTGGTCCCGGGGCTGGCCTCGGAGTGGACCGCCAGCCCCGACGCCCGCAGCTGGACCTTCACCATCCCCGAGGACCGGGTCTGGTCCGACGGTGAGCCGCTGACCGCCGAGGACGTGGTCTGGACCTTCGAGCAGATCAGGGAGAACGAGCCGCTCCAGGCGGCCAACGGCGGACTGGTGGAGAACGTGGAGTCCATCACCGCGCCCGACCCGCAGACCGTGCAGATCGAGCTGACCGCACCCCAGGCCTCCAACCCCGGCGCGGAGCTGCCGATCGTCCCCCAGCACGTCTGGGAGGGGGAGGACCCGGTCGAGTACGCCAACGACACCGACACTGTCGGCTCGGGCCCCTTCACCATCGTGTCCCACACGCCCGGGCAGAGCGTGGAGCTGGTGGCCAACCCCAGCTTCTGGCGCGGTGCGCCGGCCGTCTCCGGTCTGACCTACGTCGTGTACCGCAACAGCGACGCCGCCGTGCAGGGTCTGCGCACCGGTGAGGTCGACGTGGTCAGCGGCCTGACCCCGGCCCAGTTCCAGTCCCTGGAGGGCCAGCAGGGCATCACCACCAACTCCGGGGCCGGGCGCCGCTACACCGCGATGGCCATCAACCCCGGGGCCGTGGACGACGAGGGCCAGCCGCTGGGCGACGGCCACCCCGCGCTGCAGGACCCGGTGCTGCGCAAGGCGATCTTCACCGCCGTCGACAAGAACCAGCTGCTGGAGACCGTGCTGCAGGGGCTCGGCAAGCCGGCCCAGACCGAGATGCCGACCGTCTACCCGACCTTCCACGGGTTCGCCCCCGGCACCGAGGAGGTCACCTTCGACCCCGCCGCGGCCAACCAGATGCTGGACGACGCCGGCTACGAGCGCGGGCCGGACGGCGTCCGCCTGGACGAGGACGGTGAGCCGCTGAGCTTCCGGCTGATGGGCCGCAACAGCGACCCGACCCACCAGCAGATGGCCGACTTCATCCAGCCCTGGCTGGCCGACATCGGCATCGACACCGAGGTCATGATGGTCACCCCGAACCAGGTCAACGACGACTCCACCCTGGGCCGCTACGACCTCTACTTCACCGGCTGGGGCATCGGCCCCGACCCCGACTTCCAGCTCTCGATCAACACCTGCGACTCGCGTCCGGCCGCCGACGGCTCCGGCGCCACCAGCGAGAACAACTGGTGCAGCCCCGAGTTCGACGCGCTCTTCGACCAGCAGCACGCCGAGCTCGACCCCGAGCGTCGCGCCGAGCTGGTCAAGGAGGCCTTCTCGGTGCTCTACGAGGCCTCGGTGAACAACCCGATCTGGTACGCCGACACCCTGGAGGCCTACCGCAGCGACCGCTTCACCGGCTTCACCAAGCAGCCCGAGGAGACCGGCGTCATCACCGGCCAGAACGGCTACTGGGGCCTCTACACCGCCCAGCCGGTCAGCGCCGAGGAGGGTGCTGAGGGCGCCGCCGAGGACGAGGGCGGCATCCCCGCCGCCGGCTGGGTGGGCATCGCGGTGGCTGTCCTCGCCGGAGCCGGTGGGGCGATCTGGTTCGCCACCCGGCGCCGGGGCACCGCCGACGAGCGCGAGTGAGCGTCACCGAGACCGCCGCCGTCCTGGAGGAGCAGCCGCGGGGATCCAGCCTCCCGCGCTACCTGGCCCTCAAGGGCGGCGGCGCCCTGATCAGCCTGGCCATGGTGGTCGTGCTCGGGTTCTTCGCCTTCCGGATCCTCCCCGGGGACCCCGCGATCAACATGACCCGCGGACGCCGGGTCAGCGCGGAGGAGGTGGAGCGGCTGCGGGCCGAGCTCGGCCTGGACGACCCGCTGCCGCTGCAGTTCCTCTCCTACCTCACCGACCTGCTCCGCGGTGACCTCGGCGTCTCCTACGTCTACCGCCGCGAGGTCACTGAGCTGATCCTCGAGCGGCTCGGCCCGACCCTGCTGCTCACCGGCACCGCGGCGCTGATCTCCATCGTGCTGGGGCTGTGGCTGGGGCAGAAGTCGGCCTGGCGGCGGGGCAGCTGGTTCGACAAGACCCAGACCGGGCTGGCCCTGGTCTTCTGGTCCGTCCCCACCTTCTGGCTCGGGCTGATCCTGCTGCTGGTCTTCGCCGGCGGCCTCCGCTGGTTCCCCACCGGCGGCATGGTCACCCCCGGCACCGACCCCACCGGGCTCGCCTGGCTGCTGGACGTCGCCCACCACCTGGTGCTGCCGGTGCTGACCATGGTGGCCGTGGTCTACGCCCAGTACCTGATGGTCATGCGGGCCTCGGTGCTGGAGGAGATGACCTCGGACTACCTCACCACCGCCCGGGCCAAGGGGCTCCGCGAGGACCTGGTCCGCACCCGCCACGCGGTGCCCAACGCGCTGCTGCCCACCGTCACCCTGATCTTCCTGACCATCGGCGGGCTGGTGGGCGGCGCCGTCACGGTGGAGACGGTGTTCTCCTGGCCCGGGCTGGGCTACCTCACCTTCCAGGGCCTCAGCGCGCCGGACCTGCCGCTGCTGCAGGGGACCTTCGTCGTCTTCTCCTCGATCGTGATCGGGATGAACTTCGTCGCCGAGCTGGTCTACCGCGTCCTGGACCCCCGGCTGAGGGCCTCGTGAGCGCCCCCGCCGCCCCGGTCTCCGGGCGCTCCGCGGTGTCGGCCCGGAGGCGGGCCCGGGCCGGTGAGGTGTGGCGGGAGTTCGCCGCCACCCGCTCCGGGCTGGTCGGGGCGGTGCTGCTGCTCGCGGTCTTCGCGCTGGCGCTGCTGGCCCCGGTGCTGGTCCCGATCAGCACCCTCGACGTCACCCAGCTCACCGCCCGCAGCAACGAGGCCCCCAGCGGGGCGCACCTGCTGGGCACCGACCCCTCGGGCCGGGACGTCCTCGGCATGCTGCTGTGGGGGTCTCGCATCTCGCTGCTGGTGGGCTTCGCCGCCACCGCGGTGTCGATGGTGATCGGCACCTGCGCGGGCATGGCGGCCGGTCACTTCACCGGTGTCTCCCAGGCGGTGATCATGCGCGTGATCGACTTCTTCCTGGTGGTGCCCAGCCTGGTGCTGGCCATCGTCCTGTCCAGCGTGCTGAGCCGCGGGCTGTGGACGATCGTGATCGCCATCGGCGTGACCAGCTGGGCCAGCACCGCCCGGGTGGTCCGCTCCCAGACCCTGAGCATCGAGTCCCGGCCCTACATCGAGCGGTCCCGGGCGCTCGGTGCCGGTGACGCCCACGTCCTCGGACACCACGTGCTGCCGGCGGTGATGCCGCTGGTGCTGGCCAACACGACGCTGACCGTGGGCTCGGCGGTGATCGCGGAGTCGACGCTGTCCTTCCTCGGCCTGGGTGACCCGACCCAGTTCTCCTGGGGCTCGATGCTCAAGAGCGCGCTGGACACCGGCGCCGCCACCGCCGGCTTCTGGTGGTTCGTGCTACCCCCGGGGCTGGCCATCGTGGTGGTGGTGCTGTGCTTCACCCTGGTGGGCCGGGCGCTGGAGTCGGTGCTCAACCCGACGCTGAGGGGACGCTGATGGTCACGGCAGCAGGCACCGACGAGGGACGTCCGGACGGTGCGGCCCGGGAGCCCGGCGGTGCGGCGCTGGAGTGGCGCGACCTGACCGTGGCCTACCGCGACCACGACACCGGGGGCGAGCTCGTCGCCGTGGACGGGGTGTCGCTGCGCGTGCCCCGCGGCGGCACGGTGGGGCTGGCCGGTGAGTCCGGCTGCGGGAAGTCGACCATGGCCATGTCGGTGCTGCGGCTGCTGCCGCGCTCGGCCCGGGTGAGCGGCAGCATCGAGCTGGACGGCGAGGACGTCACCACGATGACCTGGGGCCGGCTGCGGACCGTCCGCTGGACCGAGGCCTCGATCGTGTTCCAGGGCGCGATGCACTCGCTCAACCCGGTGCGCACCGTCCGGCGGCAGATCCTGGAGGCGCTCGAGCTGCACACCTCCGCCGGGTTCGCCACCTCCGCCGGGCGCGACGCCCGGGTCCGGGAGCTGATGGCCGTGGTGGACCTGCCGCCGGCGAAGGCCGGGGCCTACCCGCACGAGCTCTCCGGCGGGCAGAAGCAGCGGGTGATGATCGCGATGGCCCTGGCCTGCGACCCGGAGGTGATCATCGCCGACGAGCCGACCACCGCCCTGGACGTGGTGGTGCAGGCCCAGGTGCTGGACGTCCTGTCGGCGCTGGTCCGCGAGCGCGGGCTGACCCTGGTCATGATCAGCCACGACCTGGCGGTGCTCGCCGCGGTCTGCGAGCGGATCGTGGTGATGCAGCGTGGTCGCATCGTCGAGGAGGGTCCCTCGCAGCAGATCCTCGGCGCACCCGCGCACGAGCACACCCGTCAGCTGGCCGCCGCCTTCCCGGTGATCGGCGACCCGGACTCGCGCCGCGTGGTCGGCCGGGCCGCCGTCGAGCGGCTCCGCCTCTCCCGCCTCCCCGGCAGCGTGCCCCGGAGCCCGGAGAGCCCGCCCCGGGCGTCGGCGGGGGACCGTGCCGGCGAGCCGGGCACCCCGGCCGACGACGCGACCGAGCCGCTGCTCGAGGTCCGCGACCTGGTCGTGGACTTCAGCTCCCGCGGGCAGCGGGTCCGGGCGGTCGACCACGTCTCGCTGCAGTGCCGCCCCGGTGAGGTGGTGGCGCTGGTCGGGCAGTCAGGCTCGGGCAAGACCACCCTGGCCCGGACCGTCCTCGGGCTGCAGCGCCCGACCAGCGGCCAGGTGCTGCACCGCGGCGTCCCGCTGCCTCGGACCCGGGCCGGGCTCAAGGCCTACCGCCGCGCCGTCCAGTTCGTGCTGCAGGACCCGAGCGCCTCCCTCAACCCCAAGCACACCGTCTACGAGGCGGTGGCCGAGGGGATCCGGATCCACCGGCTGCCCGGGGACGAGCGGGAGCGGGTGGCCGCCGCGCTGACCAAGGCCGAGCTGACCCCGCCCGGGCGGTGGTTCGGGCGGTTGCCCCAGGAGCTGTCCGGGGGGCAGCGGCAGCGGGTGGTGATCGCCGGGGCGCTGGCCCTGGAGCCCGGCTACCTGGTGGCCGACGAGCCGGTGGCCAGCCTGGACGCCTCGGTCCGCGGGGAGATCCTCGCCCTGTTGCTGGACCTGCAGCGCGAGCTGGGGCTGGGTGCGCTGGTGATCACCCACGACCTGGGGCTGGCCTGGAACATCGCCGACCGGGTGCTGGTGATGCACCGCGGTCAGGTGGTCGAGGACGGCCCGGTCGAGCAGGTGCTGCTGGACCCCCAGCACGACTACACCCGCACCCTGCTGCACGTGGTCCCGTCGCGGCTGGGTGGTCGGGTGTGAGCGGCGCCGAGGACGTCCTGGCACCCCTGGCCGCGGGCGCCCGGGTGGCCCTGCTCGCCCCGTCCGGCCCGGTGGAGGAGCACCGGGTGGGACGCGCGGTCCGGCTGCTGCGCGGCTGGGAGCTGGAGCCGGTGCTGATGCCCAGCGCGACCGCCCGCGACGACCGGTCCGGCTACCTCGCCGGCTCCGACGAGCTGCGGGCCGCCGACCTCCAGACGGCCTGGTGCGACCCCGCCGTCGACGCGGTGTTCTGCCTGCGCGGCGGCTACGGCGCGGTCCGGCTGCTCGACCTGCTGGACGTGGACGCCATGCGCGCGGCCACCCCGAAGCCGCTGCACGGCAGCTCCGACGTCACCGCCCTGCACGAGTGGCTGCGCGAGCGGCTGGGCGTCCCCAGCTGGTTCTCCCCGATGGTCGGCACCGGGGCGCTGCTGGACGACGAGGTCTCGACCGCCGACCTCCACCGCGCCGTCCGAGGACCCGCCGGGCCACGCACCTGGACGGCCCACGGCGCCGAGACGCTGGTGCCCGGGCGGGCCGAGGGCACCCTGGTCGGCGGCAACCTGAGCCTGCTGGCCATGACCCTCGGTGCCCGGGGACGCCCTCCGCTGGACCACCGCGGTCGCATCGTGCTGCTCGAGGACGTCACCGAGGACACCTACCGGCTGGACGGCTACCTGCAGTCGCTGCTGCGCGCCCGCTGGTTCGACGGCGTCGCCGGCATCGCGCTCGGCAGCTGGTACGAGTGCAGCCCGCTGGAGGAGGTCCGTGCCCTGGCGCTGGAGCTGCTGGGTCCGCTCGGGGTGCCGCTGGTCTCCGAGCTGGGGTTCGGGCACTCTCCCGGCGCGGCCACGCTGCCGCTCGGCGTCACCGGCACCCTGGTGGCCACCGACCGCCCGAGGCTGGAGGTCACCGTGCCGGGGAGGACGTCGTGAGCGCGGGCGAGCCCCCGACCCGGGAGGCGCCCGAGCCGCCGGGCGACGGCTCCTCGCCGGGGGAGAACGGCCAGGAGCCGTCCCGGGCGCCGCGGGCGTCGGCGCTGCTGAAGTCCCGGCTGGTGGACGCCTACCGCGAGGAGTTCGCCCTCGGCCTGGAGTGGGCGGCCGCCGACCCCACGCTGGAGGCCGCCGCGGCCCGCATCACCGGGGCCCGGCGGCGCTTCGTGCTCGGGGCGGCCAGCTCGTTCACCCACGCCTCGCTGCTCGCGGCGAAGCTGAGCGCCGCGCTGGCGCAGGTCACCCTGGTCGACGGCACGATCGTCCGGCCGCTGGACATCCTCAGCGACGTCCGCGACAGCGACGTGCTGATCGTGATCTCGCTGCGGCGCTGGCGCAGCTACACCATCGACAACGCGCTGCCCTTCGTCCGGGCCGGCGGGTCCCTGGTGGTGCTGACCGACTCCGAGGAGAACCCGCTGGTGGAGCACGCCAGCGAGGCCGTGGTGATGCGCAGCGGAGCCGGCGAGCCCTTCGCCCGCGTCCCCGGAGGGCTGCGGGTGCACCCGGAGTCTCCCCAGGTCTCGCCCATCGTGGTCGCCCTGGTGATCGACATCCTGGCCACCCTCTCCAGCGCCAGCGCCAAGGGCGCCGGTCGCCGCCTGGCCGAGCGCGAGCGCCTCGCCGGCGAGCTCGGCCTCTACCGCGACTGACCGGCTCAGGAGATCTGGATGTCGTCCAGGGCGGCGCGGAGCTCGGGCTCGCGGTCGGCGGCGCTGGCCGGCAGGTCCACCACCACCGCCCCGGCGGTGCCGTCGTCGAGGTCGACGATGACCAGCACGAGCCGCTCGCTGGTGAAGTCCAGGCCCTCGATGTCGAAGGTCAGCTCGGTCTCCAGCACCCAGCCCGGGTGGCCGTCCACGGTCAGGGCCTCGTCGCGGACGTCGCGGCGCTCCACGTCCTGATCGAAGTAGTACTCACCGATCAGGCAGGGCATCACCACGTGCACCCCCTGCTCGGGGGAGAAGAACCCGTCGCCGGAGACCATCGTGCCCACGTTGAGCGAGACGATCCACGGCGGTGAGTCGTCCACGCTCATCTGCTGGCGCATCATCCCGCGGCCGAAGGGGACGCGGGTGTCCGGCTGCAGGCTCCAGCCGGACCCGAGGTCGGGGACCGACACCCGGCCGCTGGTGACCCGGCCGGGGGTGTCCTGCGGCGGCGGGGTGGGGGACTGGTCGGGGGTCACGCAGATGTCGCTGGTGCTCTGCCCGCCCGGTCCGCCGGGCCCGCCGCCGCCACCGGCGCGCTGCACGACCAGCACCACCACGACCACCAGGGCGACCAGCACCGCGGCGGCGACGAAGAGGACCCGCCCGGTCCTGGGACGGCCCACCGGACCCGGCCCGGGCGGTCGGGTCGTCCCGGTGACCCCGCTCGCACCGTCGGCCGGGCGCAGGTGCGTCGTCCAGGCCCGCCCGTCCCACCACCGCAGCTGCCCGGGACGCCCGCTCGGGTCGGGGAACCAGCCGGGGGACGACATGGCCGCAGGATAGTTCGCCGGCACGTCGCCTGCCTGCCCCGCACGGCCGTCCGGCTCGCACGGGCAGGGTCTCGGGCCACCTCACTAGGCTTGGCCCCGTGAGCGCACCCGGCCCCTCCTGGTCCCCGAGCGGCCCGAGCGGCCCCGGCGGTCCGGGACCCGGTGTGCCGCAGCCCGGTCACTTCCTCACCCCCCGCGGCCAGGACGCCCCCGCCCCGCCCCCCGGGCCCCCGCCGCGCTCGTCCCAGCAGCCGCTCGTCTGGCCCTCGGAGGAGACCCGGCCGGGTGCCGCCCCGCTGGGCCTGGAGGAGCCGCGCCCGTTCGCGCTGACGGCCTCGGCCGTGCTGACCGTGACCGCCGGGCTCCAGGTCGCGTGCCTGGTCGGTTTCGTCTGGCTGGTGCTGTGGGTCGGGTCGGGCAGCCTGAACCTGCAGGACCCGCTCGAGGCGGGCCTGGCCCACACCCTGAACCGGGGCAGCCTGGCCCTCAGCCAGGGGCTGTGGCTCCCGATGCTCGGCTTCCCGCTGGCCGCCACCGTGCTGGGGTTCCTGGTGCTCATCCGCACGCCGTGGACGCGGGTGGCCCTGACCGTCCTCGGTCTCGGCGCCGTCGCGTGGATGGCCTGGTGGCGGCTGGACCAGCTCGCGTGGGTGGCGGTCCCGGCCGGCTACGTCACACTGTGCGTCGTGCTGCTCTGGACGCCTGGCGTGTCACGCTGGCTCCGCACCCGCCCCCGCCCCCTGGAGGACCCCCGATGACGAAGGCCAAGCGACGGCGCGCCGACGGCCGCAACACCGCCCTCACCGTCTTCGGCGTCGGCCTGCTGGTGATCGGTCTGGCCTGCCTGGGCTGGGTCGGCTGGCAGTTCTACGGCACGAACCTCGCCTCCCAGCAGGCCTACGACGAAGGTCGGGTGCAGCTCCAGGAGCGGTGGCAGGAGCCCCGGCCCGAGCCCGGCCAGGACGCGGAGGAGGTGCGCATCCCCGGCGACGCCATCGGCCTGCTGCGCATCCCCGCCTTCGGCCCCGACTACGAGGTGCCCATCCTCGCCGGTACCGACCCCGAGACCCTCACCCGCGGGGTCGGCTGGTACGAGTCGGCCGTCGAGCCCGGTGAGGTCGGCAACTTCTCCGTGGCGGGGCACCGGGTCACCCACGGCGAGCCGTTCCGCCAGCTGCTCGAGCTCGACGCCGGGGACGTCGTGGAGGTGGAGACCCGGGACGCGGTCTTCCGCTACGAGCTGATCGGTGCGCCCCGCGACCTCACCGTCACCGACACCGACACCTGGGTGCTAGCGCCGGACCCGATCGAGCGCAGCGACGAGGCCAGCGAGCCGATCATGACGCTGACCACCTGCCAGGACCTGTTCCGCTCACCGGACCGCTCGGTGGCCTTCGCCCGGCTGGTGGAGACCACCAACAAGTGAGGGCGCGGCCCCGACCGCGGCACCGGGAGTCGCTACATTGAGCGCGGTGCCGGGACGTCGGTGCCCCGATCCGTCCCCACGAGCCCCGGCCGTGGGCAGGCGGTCCCGAACGAGGAGCTTGTGATGGATGCCCTGATCATCGTCATCGTGGTCGTCGTCCTCCTCGTGGTGATCCTGGGGATCGCCGCGATGTCGATGTACAACGGCTTCATCCGGTCCCGGAACCTGATCCAGGAGTCCTGGCGGCAGATCGACGTCGAGCTGAACCGCCGCTACGAGCTGATCCCCAACCTGGTCGAGACCGTGCGCGCCTACGCCTCGCACGAGCGCAACACGCTGGAGGACGTCACCCGGCTGCGCAACCAGGCGCAGTCCGTGGCCAGCCACGAGTCCGGGCTGCCGACCCAGCAGCGCTCCCAGGCGGAGGAGCAGCTCTCCGGGGCCGTCCGGAACCTGATCGTCAGCGTCGAGGCCTACCCCGACCTGAAGTCGAACGTGAACTTCCTCGAGCTGCAGAAGCAGCTCGCCGAGACCGAGGACAGGATCGCTGCCGGCCGCCGGTTCTACAACGCGAACGTCCGCGTCTACAACACCAAGGTCGACTCGGTGCCGAGCAACATCATCGCCGGCATGGCGAAGTTCGAGAAGGCCACCTACTTCGAGGTCAACGACCCCGCCGTCCGCCGCGCGCCGGACGTCAACTTCGGCGAGATCGCCTACCGCGGTGAGCAGCCGCCCGCCTCGGCCCCCTCCGCGCCGCAGGTCGGGACGGGGCAGTCCGCGCCCGGCGGGCTGCCCGACCCGAACCAGCAGTGGGCACCCCAGCAGGCCCCCCAGCAGGAGTGGTCGCAGCAGCCCCAGCCCGGCGGCTACGTCCCGCCGTCGACCGGCCAGCAGGGCCCGGGTCAGCAGCCGCCGTCGCAGGGCGGGTACACCCCTCCGCAGAGCCGGTGACCCCTGCCGCCCCAGCGCGGTCCCCGCGGTGAGCGAGCCGGCTGAGCCGGAGCGTCCCGGGGTGGGGCCGCACCCCCGTCCCTGGCCGGACGACCCCCGCCTGGACCCCGAGCTCCTCACCGAGGGAGACCGGCGCAACGTCGTCGACCGGTACCGCTACTGGCGGCTGGAGGCGGTGGTGGCGGACCTGGACCGGACCCGGGCGCCGCTGCACGTGGCGATCGAGAACTGGGAGCACGACTTCAACATCGGTTCGGTGGTCCGCACGGCCAACGCCTTCAACGTCGGCGGGGTGCACGTCGTGGGGCGGCGGCGCTGGAACCGTCGCGGCGCCATGGTCACCGACCGCTACCTGCACCTGCACCACCACGTCGGCGCCGAGGACCTGCGCCGCTGGGCCGACGGCTCCGGCCACACCCTGGTCGGCGTGGACAACCTGCCCGGATCGGTGCCGCTGGAGACCGAGGCGCTGCCCGAGCGCTGCTGCCTGGTGCTCGGCTCGGAGGGTCCCGGGCTGAGCGAGGAGGTGCTGGCCGTCTGCGAGCGGCTGGTGGCCATCACCCAGTACGGCTCGACGCGCTCGCTGAACGCCGGCGCAGCGGCAGCGATCGCCATGTACGCCTGGTCCACCCGCTGGCGGTCAGGTGGCAGTGGTCCGGGCCACTAGACTGGTATCTACTGGTTCGACCACGGACCGGCAGCGGACGGAGACCCTTCGATGACGGTGCACGACCTCGCGGCGCTGCGGGCCCCGACGAAACGGGCGCAGGTCCGCCACATCCTGTCCGAGCGCATCACCAACGACCTGCGCCCCGGTGACCCGATCCCCTCCGAGCGCAGCCTGGTCTCCGAGCTGGGGGTGAGCCGGGTGACGGTACGCCAGGCGATCTCCGACCTCGTCGAGGCGGGACGGCTGGAGCGGGTGCACGGCAAGGGCACCTTCGTCTCCGGCCCCCAGGTGAACTCGAGGCTGCACCTGACCTCGTTCTCCCGCGAGATGCGTGCCCGCGGCCTGGTGCCGGAGACCCAGGTGCTGGAGGGTCGTGAGGAGGACGCGTCGGCCGAGGTGGCCCAGCAGCTGCAGATCCGTCCCCGGGACGCGGTGATCAGGGTCGAGCGGCTGCGGCTGGCCGACGGCACCCCGATGGCCTACGAGATCGGGTACTACCCGTCCTCGATCTTCCCCGGCCTGCTGGAGTCCGACCTCAACACCCTCTACGACGTCTTCGCCGCCCGCTACCACGTGATCATCACCGCCGGCGACCAGACCGTCCGGGCCGAGGCCGCCGACGCCCACCAGGCCCACGTCCTGGGCACCACCAAGCGGGCGCCGCTGCTGGTGCAGGAGCGGCTGACCCGCGCGGGGGACCGTCCGATCGAGTTCTCGACCTCCTGGTACCGGGCCGACCGCTACCGGATCCACATGGCCATCCGACCGCTGGAGACCCCGAGCTCGACCAGCTGACCGTCTTCCTGATCACGTGATCGGGAATGCCTGCCCGGTGGGACCGGTTGGCCCGGACATGACCAACACACCGACCAAGATCGTCTACACGGCCAACGCCTCGATCACCGGAGGCCGTCAGGGGCACGGCCGCTCCGAGGACGGTGTGCTCGACGTCGAGCTGACCGCGGCCAAGGAGATGGGTGGTCCTGGCACCGGGACGAACCCCGAGCAGCTGTTCGCCGTCGGCTACGGCGCCTGCTTCCAGAGCGCGCTGGCCGGGGTGGCGAAGAAGGAGGGCGTCGACGCCTCCGCCTCGGTGGTCCGGACGTCGGTCGGCCTCGGCCCGGAGGGGGCCTCCTACGCCCTGACCGTCGACCTCGTCGCCGAGATCCCCGGCGTCGACGACGCCACCGCCCAGCGGCTGGTCGACGCCGCCCACCAGAACTGCCCGTACTCCAAGGCCGTCCGGGGCAACGTGCCGGTGACCGTCACCGGCCGGGGCGTGGCCACCGCCTGAGGCCTGCCGCACCGCTCCGGCGAGGTGGGACACTGGGGCCATGCTCAGTGCCCCCGACCACCTGATCGCGGAGTACACCGCGGCCAGGGCCGACGAGACCGTGCGGCTGCGCAAGCGGCGGATGATCTCCAGCGTGGTCTCCCTGGTGCTCAGCCTGGTCATCTCGCTGGTGTTCTTCCTGTGGCGGCGCGACCAGTTCGAGCAGCACTGGGAGCCCTGGGTGCTGGTCGGGGTGGCGACCGCCATCAGCGTCGTCCGGCTGGTGGCCTGGCTGGTGGCCTGGCGGCGCGCCGTCGCCGACCGGCGACGCGTCGGCACCGGTCCGGCGCTGGTGATCGGACGCTTCGGCGTCGAGCTGCACGGGGTGCGGATGGCCTGGCCGCAGGTCGACACCATGCTGGTCGGTCCCGGGCGCCTGGGCGCCGGCCCCGAGGTCGTCGTCCGCGGCGCCGGCCAGGACCTCAGCGTCGGGCTGGACCACCTGGACGTCCGACCGGCCCAGCTCGAGTCGGCCACCCGGATCTACTCCGGCGGTCAGCGCCACATCGACCTGACCCGCCTGGACGACTGACACCAGTGAGCCACTGGTATCTACCACTTCTGGGACGGCTTCGTGGCTGCCGCAGGGTTTGCAAGACTGTGGGGCGTACCCGACCGCCGCAGAGAGAAGAGGCAGCATGCCCATCGCCACACCCGAGGTCTACGCCGACATGCTCGACCGGGCGAAGCAGAACTCCTTCGCCTACCCCGCCATCAACGTCAGCTCCTCGCAGACCCTGAACGCCGCGCTCCAGGGCTTCGCCGAGGCGGGCTCGGACGGCATCGTCCAGGTGTCCACCGGTGGTGGTGAGTACCTGTCCGGTCCCACGATCAAGGACAAGGTCGCGGGCTCCGTCGCGCTGGCCGCCTACGCCCACGAGGTCGCGAAGAACTACCCGGTCAACATCGCGCTGCACACCGATCACTGCCCCAAGGACAAGCTGGACTCCTTCGTCCGGCCGCTGCTCTCCATCTCCGAGGAGCGTGTCTCTCGCGGGGAGAACCCGCTGTTCCAGTCCCACATGTGGGACGGCTCGGCCGTGCCGGTCGACGAGAACCTGCAGATCGCCGCCGAGCTGCTCGAGCGCACCTCGCGGGCCAAGATCATCCTGGAGATCGAGGTCGGCGTCGTCGGTGGCGAGGAGGACGGCGTCTCCCACGAGATCAACGACAAGCTGTACACCACCGTCGAGGACGGCCTGAAGACCATCGAGGCCCTCGGTGCGGGTGAGCGCGGCCGATACATCACCGCCCTCACCTTCGGCAACGTGCACGGGGTCTACAAGCCCGGCGCGGTCAAGCTCCGTCCGGAGGTGCTCAAGGAGATCCAGGACGCCGTCGGTGCGAAGCTGGGCAAGGAGAGCCCCTTCGACCTGGTCTTCCACGGCGGCTCCGGCTCCACCGCCCAGGAGATCTCCGACGCGGTCGACTACGGCGTGATCAAGATGAACATCGACACCGACACCCAGTACGCGTTCTCGCGCCCGGTGGTCGACTACATGCTGAAGAACTACGACGGCCTGCTCAAGATCGACGGCGAGGTCGGCAACAAGAAGCAGTACGACCCCCGCGCCTGGGGCAAGGTCGCCGAGGCCGGCATGGCCGCCCGCGTCGTGCAGGCCTGCGAGGCCCTGCGTTCGGCTGGGACCAGCGTCAAGGCCTGATCCCTCCGTTCGTCCCACCGGCCCCCGCACCTCCACGGTGCGGGGGCCGGTGTCGTCCGGGCGCCCGAGCCGCCTGGCTGCCGCGATCGGCGCGGGCTGGCAGGATGGGGGCGTGAGCGATATCCACCGCAACCTGCTGGCCGACGCCGCCCCGAGGACCCACCTGCCCGAGGACCCCGCCGCGGCGGACCTGGCCGAGCGCGGTCCGGAGGCCTTCGGGGACGTCCTGCGGGCGCACCCCGAGTCGTCGCTGTGCTGGGCCCTGCTGGCCGAGGGCGCGCTGAACGCGGGCACCCCCGACGCCGACGTCGCCGCCTACGCCTACGCCCGGACCGGCTACCACCGCGGGCTGGACGCGCTGCGCCGCGCCGGCTGGAAGGGCTCGGGGCCGGTGCCGTGGGAACACGAGCCCAACCGGGGCTTCCTCCGCGCCCTGTGGGCCCTCACCGTGGCGGCCCAGCGGATCGATGACACGGCGGAGTTCGAGCGCTGCGCCCAGTTCCTGCGCGACTCCTCCGAGACCGGCTACGCCGAGCTCAGCGCCGCGCGTCCCCTCCAGGGCGGCTGACCGCGCGCCTCACCCGACGGCGACCGGGCCGATCCGCAGGGCCGCGATGAGGTCGGCGTAGAGCTGGTCGCTGACCAGCAGCTCCTCGTGGCTGCCGGCGGACTGGCTGCTGGGGATCTACTACTCCGTCCTCTACTGCGGCGCCGACCTGGTCGTCCGTGGCGTGATGCCGGCCCACGACGCGGCCCGCCTCGCCTCGCGCGCCCTCCGCCACGGGGTCACGCCGCCGTCCTGACCCCCCGGCACGGCATCGGCTAGGGTTGGGCGGTAAGAGCCCGCGACGCGATGTCGAGGGCTTCGTCTGTGCACGGGGGCGTGTGCCCTCGGTGGGAGGACAGCATGCCTGGCATCGTCGTGATGGGCGCCCAGTGGGGTGACGAGGGCAAGGGGAAGGCCACCGACCAGCTCGGTGAGCGGATCGACTACTGCGTCCGCTACTCCGGCGGCAACAACGCCGGGCACACCATCGTGGTCGGGGGCGAGAAGTACGTCCTGCACCTGCTCCCCTCCGGCATCCTCAACCCCGGCGCCGTCCCCGTCCTGGGCAACGGCGTGGTGATCGACCTGGACGTCCTGTACTCCGAGCTGGAGGCCCTCGAGGCCCGCGGCGCGGACGTCCAGCACCCGAAGATCTCCTCCGCCGCCCACGTCATCACGACCTACCACCAGACCCTGGACAAGCTGACCGAGCGGTTCCTGGGGAAGGCCCGGATCGGTACCACCGGTCGTGGCGTCGGCCCGGCGTACTCGGACAAGGTCAACCGGATCGGCATCCGGGTCCAGGACCTGTTCGACGAGTCGATCCTGACCAAGAAGGTCGAGGCGGCGCTGGACCAGAAGAACCAGCTGCTGGTCAAGGTCTACAACCGGCGCGCGGTCGACCCCGCCCAGGTGATCGAGCACCTGCTCTCCTTCGCCGAGCGGCTCCGCCCGCACGTGGTGGACACCTCCCACCTGCTCAACGACGCGCTGGACGCGGGCGAGGTGGTCCTCTTCGAGGGGGCCCAGGCCCACCACCTCGACGTCGACCACGGCACCTACCCCTACGTCACCTCCTCCAACCCGGTGGCCGCCGGCGCCTGCGTCGGCACCGGCGTGGGACCCACCCGCATCGACCGGGTGGTCGGGGTCGTCAAGGCCTACACCACCCGGGTGGGGTCCGGCCCGTTCCCGACCGAGCTGCACGACGAGGACGGCGAGCGGCTGCGCACCGTCGGCGCCGAGTTCGGGGCCACCACCGGACGTCCCCGCCGCTGCGGCTGGTACGACGCGCTGGTGGTCGGGGCGGCGGCGAGGTCCAACGCCTTCACCGACATCTTCCTGACCAAGCTCGACATCCTGGGCGGCTGGGAGAAGATCCCGGTCTGCGTGGCCTACGACATCGACGGCGTCCGCCACGACCGCTACCCGGCCTCGCAGAGCGACTTCCACCACGCCACCCCGGTCTACGAGTACCTGGACGGCTGGACCGAGGACATCTCCGGCTGCCGCACCTTCGAGGAGCTTCCCGCGGCCACCCAGGCCTACGTGCTCCGGCTGGAGGAGATCAGCGGTGCCCGCATCTCCGGGATCGGTGTCGGCCCGGGCCGCGAGCAGTCGATCATGCGACACGACCTGCTCTGAGGCCGTCCTCCGGGCGGATAGGGTCTGCGGACGTGACCACGAGCACCCCTGACCCGAGCGTCGGCAGCGTCCTGGTGATCGGCGGCGGCGGGCGCGAGCACGCGCTGGCCTGGGCCCTCTCGCGCGACCCCGGCGTCACCGACGTCCACGTCGCCCCCGGCAACCCCGGCACCGCGACGCTCGGCACCAACCACCCGGTGGACGCCCAGGACGGCACCGCGGTCGCGGACCTGGCCGAGCGGCTCGGCGTCCAGCTGGTCGTCGTCGGTCCCGAGGCGCCGCTGGTGGCCGGCGTGGCCGACGCGGTCCGCGAGCGCGGCATCCCCTGCTTCGGCCCCGGCCGCGAGGCCGCCCGGCTGGAGGGCTCCAAGGCGTTCGCCAAGGAGGTGATGGCTGCGGCCGGCGTCCCCACCGCGGCCTCGCGCAGCTGCACCACCGAGGACGAGGTCGCGGCCGCCCTCGACGAGTTCGGTGCCCCCTACGTGGTCAAGGACGACGGGCTGGCGGCCGGCAAGGGCGTCATCGTCACCGACGACCGCGAGGCCGCGCTGGCCCACGCCCGCGGCTGCGGGCGGGTGCTGGTCGAGGAGTACCTGGACGGGCCCGAGGTCAGCCTCTTCGCCATCACCGACGGCACCACCGTGCTCCCCTTCGAGCCGGCCCAGGACTTCAAGCGCGTCGGTGACGGCGACACCGGTCCCAACACCGGCGGCATGGGCGCCTACACCCCGCTGCCCTGGGCCCCGCCCGGGCTCGTGGACGAGGTGGTGCACCGGGTGGTGCAGCCGACCGTGGACGAGCTGGCCCGGCGCGGCACCCCCTTCGTCGGGCTGGTCTACGCCGGGCTCGCGCTGACCTCCCGCGGGCTCCGGGTGGTCGAGTTCAACGCCCGCTTCGGCGACCCCGAGACCCAGCCGCTGCTGTCGCGGCTGCGCACCCCGCTCGGCTCGGTGCTGCTGGCCGCCGCCACCGGGCGGCTGGCCGGCGTGCCGGCGCTGGAGTGGGGGAGCGGGGCCGCGGTCGCGGTCGTCCTGGCCGCCGAGGGCTACCCCGGCACCCCCCGCAGCGGGGACCCCATCACCGGTGCCGAGGGCGACGGCGTCTTCCACGCCGGCACCGCCCTGGACGACCAGGGCCGGCTCGTGTCCGCCGGAGGGCGGGTGCTGGCCGTGGTCGGTACCGGGGACGACCTGGCCGCCGCGCGCAAGGCCGCCTACGCCCGGGTGGCCGGTATCGACCTGCCCGGTGGTTTCTCCCGCAGCGACATCGCCGCCCGGGCTGCCGAGGCGTGATGGGTCGACCTCCCACCGACCGGCAGAATCAACCTCGTCCCGATCCGACTCCCGCCGCCCGCCGCCCTCAGGAGGCACCGTGACCATCCCCGACGTGCTCGCCACCCGCTACGCCTCGGAGGCGATGCGCCAGATCTGGTCCCCGGAGAACAAGATCGTGGCCGAGCGACGGCTGTGGCTGGCGGTGCTGACCGCCCAGCGCGACCTCGGCGTCGACTTCGCCGGTGACGATCCCGACCAGGTCATCGCCGACTACGAGGCCGTGGTCGACCGGGTCGACCTGGGCTCCATCGCCGAGCGGGAGCGGGTCACCAAGCACGACGTCAAGGCCCGGATCGAGGAGTTCAACGCCCTCGCCGGACACGAGCACGTGCACAAGGGGATGACCAGCCGCGACCTGACCGAGAACGTCGAGCTGCTGCAGCTGCGTCAGGGGCTGGAGCTGGTGGCCGACCGCTGCGTCACCGGTGCCGTCGCGCTGGCCGGTCTGGCCGCCCAGTACGCCGACACCGCCATCGCCGGCCGCTCCCACAACGTGGCCGCCCAGATCACCACCCTGGGCAAGCGCTTCGCCACCGCCACCGACGAGCTCCTGGTGGCCCACCAGCGGGTCCGCGAGCTGGTCACCCGGCTGCCGCTGCGGGGCATCAAGGGCCCGGTCGGCACCAGCCAGGACATGCTCGACCTGCTCGGCGGGGACGAGGAGAAGCTGGCCCGGCTGGAGCAGCGGATCGCCGAGCACCTCGGCTTCAGCACCGTGCTGACCAGCACCGGCCAGGTCTACCCGCGCTCGATCGACTGGGACGCGCTGACCGCGCTCGCCCAGGTCTGCGCCGCTCCCTCGAACGTGGCCACCAGCATCCGGCTGATGGCCGGCCACGAGCTGGTCACCGAGGGCTTCCGCCCCGGCCAGGTCGGCTCCAGCGCCATGCCGCACAAGATGAACACCCGCTCCTGCGAGCGGGTCAACGGGCTGTCGGTGGTCGTCCGCGGCTACGTCTCCATGGTCGGCGAGCTCGCCGGGGACCAGTGGAACGAGGGCGACGTCTCCTGCTCCGTCGTCCGCCGGGTGGCCCTGCCGGGCGCCTGCTACGCCGTCGACGGGCTGTTCGAGACCTTCCTCACCGTGCTCGGCGACTTCGGCGCCTTCCCCGCGGTGATCGAGAAGGAGCTGCAGCGCTACCTGCCCTTCCTGACCACCACCAAGGTGCTGATGGCCGCTGTGCGGGCCGGGGTGGGCCGCGAGGTCGCCCACGAGGCGATCAAGGAGCACGCGGTCGCCGTGGCGCTGGAGATGCGCGAGAGCGGCCGCAGCGACAACGACCTGTTCACCCGCCTCGGTGCCGACGAGCGGATCCCCCTGGACGAGGCCGACCTCCGGGCCCTGCTCGCGGACCCGCTGCAGCTGAGCGGAGCCGCCGCCAGCCAGGTCCGCACGCTGGTCGGGCGCGTCGGGGAGCTGGCCCGCCAGCACCCGGAGGCCGCTGCCTACCGGCCCGGCGACGTGCTCTGAGCCCTGCCTCCGGTCCGGGCCGGCTCCTGGCGTAGGTCCCGGTTCACCCCGAGCGGCCCTGGGATCGACCCCCAACGGGCCCGCGGAACGGCCGCCGGGGCTGGATCGTGGCGCCCGGAAGGGGCAGAGTCGGGGAGGACGAGGGCACCGGGCCCTCGACGTGAGGAGAACCCGATGGCCACCACCACCCTGTCCCGTTCCACCAGCAACGCGATGATCGCCGGCGTCTGCGCGGGCATCGGGCGGCGCTTCGGCATCTCGGCCAACATGGTCCGGCTGATCTTCGTGGTCAGCTGCCTGATCCCGGGCCCGCAGTTCATCATCTACATCGCGCTCTGGGTGCTGCTGCCCAAGGAGCACTGAGCCGACCGCTCACCACAGCAGGTCCCGTGGTGAGGCGAGCTCCCGCCAGGCCGAGCCGGGCGCCAGACCCGAGGCCGCGGCGACGTCGGCGTCCGGGAGCGGGCCCAGCTCCAGCCCGGTGAGACCCGCGACGTCGGCGACCGGCACCTGGAAGGTCCGGTAGGGGCCGAGCAGGGGCTCACCGGGCTGGGTGCGCCCGACGTCGTCCAGCAGCGGCGTCTGGTCCAGGACGTAGCCGCTGGACCGCAGCACCCCCGCCACGCACCAGGCCGCCACCTTGTAGAACCGCAGCGGCAGGGCGACCCAGCGGCAGACCGGGTCGGCGTCGTCGAAGACGCACCCGGTGACGACGCTGAGCCGGACGTCCGCGGCGTCGGCGGTGCCCAGCACGTAGTCCTCCAGCCCCAGCCACAGCTCCTTGGACTGGTTGAACCCCGAGGCCTGCGGGGCCGCGTTGGGGTAGGCGAAGGTGTCGGCCTCCGCCCGATCGGCCGCCTCGCCCCAGACCGGGTCCTGCCGGCGGACCAGGTGGCCGCGGTCCAGGTCGTTGCCGGCGTAGACCTCCGGACCCACCTGCTGCTCGGCCGGCAGCCGCGGGTCGAGGAACCAGCCGTTGCTGCGGGGGACGTCCACCAGCGCCGCCCCGTCGATGGTCACCGCCGTCCAGGCGGCCAGCCGGCGCTCCCGGTCCAGCCCCACCGAGAAGTGCACGTAGTCCAGCCGGGTGAGGGGCGAGGCCGAGGTGGGCACGGGGACGGGGACGTCCAGGAAGGCCTCGTCGAAGCCTGGTGGGCCAGTCACCGTGCCATCGTCTCAGCCCTGTCGTTCGATCTCCGATGCGAAGGCGTGCAGCGCCTCCCGCGCCACGAGCGCCGCTGTCAGGTGCTCCTCCGAGCCGTTGATGCGACGCATCTGTGCGGAGAACCGGAGGTCCTCGCGTCGTCCACCGGAGTCGTGCTCAGGCTGCGGTGGACGGGGCACCGCCGCCGCGATGTCGCGGACGTCCTGGGCCGACGTCAGACCGAAGTACTCGGTGTAGGGCGCCACGGCCGCGATGATCACGCGATGGTCCCCGCCCATCTCAGCGGTCGTGACGGCCAGCGCCGCCAGCCCCTTGACGGCGTGCGTGCGGCGCGGTTCGTCGAAGTGGCTCACGGTGGCACACCGTACGCCCGGGCCAGGCCGATCTGGAGAGACCGAGAAATGATGCGCCAATTATTCGTACGGTGACGTCGAATGGTGGTTCTGGGGGCTAGGAAAAGCGCTCGATAAGGGCTAGTCGAGGGGCTATCCGGGGGCTAGGAAACTCCCTTCCGGGAGTTCTCGACGGCTCATGGGGCTACCTGACGGGCCAATTCCACCGAGGCGCTCTCACCCGGCCGCACCGAACCACCGGCTCAGCGCCGGGAGGAGATCCCGCTGCTGCTCACCGATCCAGGCCACGTGGCCGTCCGGGCGCACCAGCGCGGCCGGCACGTCCAGCTGCCGGCTCCCCTCGACGAGGTGGTCCACCCGGTCGGCCCACCCGGACACCGAGAGCCGGCCGGTCCCGTCCAGCAGCAGCCCCCGACCACGGTGCAGGTGGGCGTACAGCCGCCCCCGCCCGAGCTCGAGGTCGGGCAGCCGCCGCCCGAGCAGCGGGTGGTCGGGACCGAGGTCGTAGCGGACACCGGTGCCGATGACCTTCTCGGTCAGGTACCGGTTCACCTCCTCGAGGTCCATCAGCTCCGACAGCAGCTGGCGGACGGCCTGCGGACCGGGCTCGCCGGCGAGCAGCAGCATCTGCGCGCGGGTGGTGCTCAGCACGTCGGCCGCGACCGGTCGGCGTTCGGCCTGGTAGGTGTCCAGCAGCCCGGCCGGGGCCCAGCCCGCCACCTCGGCGGCGAGCTTCCAGCCGAGGTTGAACGCGTCCTGGATCCCGAGGTTGAGGCCCTGCCCACCGACCGGTGGGTGGACGTGGGCGGCGTCCCCGGCCAGCAGGACCCGGCCGACCCGGTAGGTCTCGGCCAGCCGGGTGCCGTCCCCGAACCGGGACGTCCAGCGGGGGGAGTGGACGCCGAAGTCGGTGCCCGCGGTCGCCCGCAGCTGCCGGCGGAAGTCCTCCAGCGTCGGCGGGACCGATCGGTCCTCGGCCACCTCGGCCGCCGGGACGAGGACGCGGTAGACGCCGTCGCCCACCGGACCGAGCCCGAAGCGCCTCTCGGCGCGACGGATCTCGGTGACCACGGCCGTCACCTCCTCCACCGGCGCGGTCACCTCCATCTCCCCCAGCAGGAAGTCGGCGCGGGAGGGCTCGCCGGGGAAGCCGACCCCGAGCAGCCGACGCACCGTGCTGCGTCCGCCGTCGCAACCGACCAGGTGGCGCGCCCGCACCCGGGTGCCGTCGGAGAGCTCGGTGGTGACGCCCTCGTCGTCCTGGCTCATCCCGACGAGGGCGCAGCCGCGGCGGATCTCGGCTCCCACCTCCACGGCGTGCTCGGCCAGCAGACGGTCGGTGGTCGGCTGGCCGATCCCGAGGACGTAGCCGTGCGCGGTGTCCAGGCCGGCGGGGGCCGGCTTGTCGATCCCGGCGAAGTGCCCGCCGACGGGGTAGGTGCGGCCCTGGTCGAGGAAGCGCTGGAGCAGGCCGCGCTGGTCCAGCAGCTCGAGGCTGCGGGCGTGCAGACCGAGGGAGCGGACGAAGGTCGGTGGCTCGACCTCCTTCTCGAGCACGAGCACGGCCACGTCGTGCAGCCGGAGCTCGCTGGCCAGCACGGACCCGGTCGGGCCGCCGCCGGCGATGATCACGTCGAACAGGGTCACGTCGTCTCCTGGAGGTTGTGGTGCCGCGACCGGAAGCGGTGCGTCGACCGGCCCGAGAGGAGATTCTCGGGGCCCTCCGGGGCCTTGCCGCAAGCCCCGGGTTGCGCTATACCTTGGGTGTGGCAAGGGGTGGTGCACCCTTGCCTTCGTCGTCCCCGGACCCGCGTCCGCGGCGGCTCAGGGCTCGACCAGACCGGTCCGGTAGGCGATCACCACGGCCTGCGTGCGGTCCCGGGCGCCCAGCTTGGCGAGCACCGAGGCGACGTGGGTGCGGACGGTCTCGATCCCGACGACCAGCTCGGCGGCCACCTCGGCGTTGGTCAGGCCCCGGGCCACCAGCCCCAGCACCTGGGACTCCCTCGGGGTCAGCACCGGACCGTCGTGGCGGCTGGTGCGCCGCTGCGGGCGCAGCAGGGTGCGGACGGCCTCCGGGAACAGCAGGCTCTGCCCGGCCGCCACGGTGCGCACGGCCAGCACCATCTCCTCCGCCCGGGCGCGCTTGAGCAGGAACCCCGACGCACCCGCGGCCAGCGCGTCCACCACGTGCTCGTCGCTGGCGAAGGTGGTCACCACCAGCACCCTCGGCGGGTCGGGCAGCCGCAGCACCAGCTCGGTGGCGCGGATGCCGTCCACCCCCGGCATCCGGACGTCCATGCACACCACGTCGGGGCGGAGCCGGCGCACCAGGGCGACTGCCTCGGCACCGTCGCCGGCCTCGCCGACCACCTCGAGGTCGGGCTCGGAGTCCAGGATCATCGCCAGCCCGCGGCGCACCAGCGGCTCGTCGTCGACCAGGACGACCCGGATCGCGGGACCGTGGGTCGGGGAGGGGTCAGGCACCGGGCGTCCCCCCGGGTCGGGGGAGGGTGGCGCGCAGCAGCCAGCGGTCCCCGGTGGGGCCGGCCTCGACGGTCCCGCCGAGCAGCGCCACCCGCTCGCGCACACCGGCCAGCCCGCGCCCACCTCCGCGCCGCGACGTCCTCGCACCACGAGGGTTGGTCACCTCGACGCCCACCGCGTCGGCGGTGTGGCTGACGGTCAGCCGCACCGGGCCCGTGCCGTGCAACCGGGCGTTGGTCAGGGCCTCGGCGGTGATGCGCTGCAGGGCGCGCTGCAGCGACGGCGGCAGCCCGTCGGGGAGGTCGAGGTCCGCCGTCACGTCCAGGCCGGCGCGTCGGTGCGTGTCGACGACACCGGCCAGGTCGACCGGCGGCACCGCGCTGGGGCGGTCCTCGCGCAGCACGCCGAGCAGGTCGTCGAGCTCGTCGAGCGCGTCGCGGGCGGTGTCCTCGATGGTCGCGAACGCCTCCGCCGCCGCCGTCGGGTCGCCCGCACCGACCCGGCGGCCGGCCGCGGCCTGGACGCTGACGATGGTCAGGGCGTGGCCGATGCCGTCGTGCAGCTCGCGGGCCAGCCGGGTGTGCTCGGCCTCGCGACCGGCCCGTTCGAGGGCCACCTCGAGCCGGTCGTGGGCGGTGGGGCCGAGGAACCGCCCGGCGAGGCGGCTCACCAGCGCGCCCAGCGGCCAGGTGACGGACACCGCCAACCCGGCGAGGACCACCGCGGCGGCCACCAGCGCGACCCGGCCGAGCCCGCTGCCGGGCACGCCGACGAGGGAGCCGGCCCGGCCGGTCACGGTGTCGACCACGACCAGCACCGCGGTCGGCAGGCCGGCGAACAGCGCGGCGGCCACCAGGATCCCGGTGAGCTGGTGCAGCAGCACCCAGGCGCTGGTCTGCAGCAGGTGCGCGGCCCGACGTCGCCTGGGCACCACCAGCTGCGCCTCGCTGCCGAGCATCGTGCCGGCCGCGGTGACCTCCAGCTCACGGGCCCCGGGGACGAGCCCCAGGGCCGCAGCGGCGGCCACCGTCGAGACGACGACCAGCCAGGTCGGCAGCCAGGGTGCCGCCACCTGGAGCAGGGTGACCACCAGCAGCGCCGTGGCCAGCCCGATGGCGGCGCCCAGCATCAGCCAGGCGAAGCGCCTGATCAGCCGCCGGGTCATGGCCTCATCCTGCCGTCACCGGCGTGGACGCGCTGCGCCCCGCGCCGTCCCCTCCGGACCCACCGGTGGCTCCGCTCCCGACGTCCGCGCGACGGTGGCCGACGTAGCCCCACACCGCCAGTGCCAGGGTGGGGCCCCAGAACCAGCAGGGGAACACCAGTGCCAGGTAGGCCGCCTCGGTGAGGTTCCCCTCCGGCACCGCGACCAGCATCGGCACGGCGGTGAAGCAGAGCACCGCGGCGACCAGCCCGCCGGGGGCGGCCGCTGCGGCCACCGGGACGCGCTGGCCGGCCAGCCGCGGCACCCAGCGGGGGAACACCTCGCCCCAGGGCCGGATCAGACCGAGGGTGAGGACGACGCCGAGCCAGGCCCCGCTGGACAGCAGCAGCCCCCACACCCGGGTGGTCAGGTCCAGGCCCTCGGGGACGAGTGCCGGGGACAGCAGGTCCGACGGCAGCAGCCAGGTCAGCCGGAGGAGGGCGTACGGCAGCGGGCCGCACGCTGCCGCCACCGTGATGGCCCTGCGGTGCCGCACGACCCAGGCGGTGGCCCGGGCGGCTCTCGGGGTGCCCGCGGCCGTGGCGGCCAGGGTGGCGGCCCAGCCGGCACCGGTCAGCAGGAGCAGCAGGACGACCAGCAGCCGCGAGCCCTGTGCGGCCAGTGCTGAGGTGAGCGTGACGGTCAGCGTCCCCAGCGCCTCCCGGGCGAGCACCGCTCCGACGACGAGGGCGGCGAGGGCCGGGACGCCCACCACCCACCGGGCCACGGGGTAGCGACGCACCACCTGCAGCAGCAGCACGACGAGCACCGCGGGCATCGCCATGGCGACCAGGTAGCCCGTGACCGCCAGCGTGCCCATGCTCTGCAGGAGCAGGCCGAAGCACAGCAGCTCCAGCACGCCCGCGACGGCCACGACCGGGCGTGGCAGCGCCCGGGCGAGGCCGGCGAGGCCGACCGCGACCCCCAGCAGGGCCGCGACGGTGTGGACGACGGTGGCCGTGGTGGTCCCGGCCAGGGAGGCGAGCCAGGCGTTCGACGGGTCGGCGTAGAAGCCGCCGCGGCCGGGCAGCAGCAGCCAGCCGAGCCCGAGGACGGCGGCGACGGCACTGGTCAGCGTGGCGGTCAGGAGAGCGTCGCGCCGGGTGCGGGTGAGGGGGTCCATGGTGATCCTTCCGGGAGGGAACCGATGTCCACCACGCTCCCCGGACCCGTCCGGCACCACCTCCCCCGTGCGGGGGAGGTCCGCTGCCCAGCGGGTGAGATCCACCGCCGCGCGGCGCGCAGACGGGCTGAGCCCGTCGGTTCCTGCGTCCCAGCGCCCGTCAGTCCCCAGACAGCCCTCTCAGGTCACCAGGAGCAGGTTCTGGCGGGATCCGGGCCCGCTCCGGGCCACGGTCGTGCTGCGGGCGGGAGGCTCAGTCGAGGTCGCGCCAGGAGTGCCGGGGCTCCCAGCCGATGACCTCGCGGGCCCGGTCGATGGCGAAGGCGCCGCCGGCCGACGGGCCGCCGGGGGAACGGCGCACGTGCGGGGCGTGGGCGGACAGCAGCGCGTCGAGGGTCTCGTCGGCCAGCAGGTCCGCAGCCACCACGTTGAGCACGGCGAACCCGTACGGGCGGCGCTGCGCGGTCTCCACCGCCAGCCGGCAGGCTCGGGCGGCGTCGCGGAGGTCGACGTAGCCCCACATCTGGCGGAGCTCCTCGGGCCAGTCCCGCGGTCCGCCGCGCTGGGCGGTCATCCGCTCCCGCTGCTCCTCGGCGGTGGCGATCCAGTGGAACCGCAGCGCCGCCACCGAGAGGTCGGGGTGCCGGCGGCAGAACATCGCCGCGATCTCCTCGCTCACCTGCTTGCTCAGCCCGTACTCCTCGGCGTTGCGCAGCGGGTGCTCCTCACGCACCGGGACCTCGTCGACCATGGTGGGCCGGGGGGACCAGGCCGTCACGTAGGCCGAGCCGCTCGAGGCGACCACCGCCCGACGCACCCCGGCCGCGGTGGCGACCTGCAGGGCGACGAAGGCCGCCTGGGTGTTGTCGCGGAACAGCTGGTGGGGTGGCAGCGAGCCGGGGCTGGGCACCGAGGCCAGCGCGACCAGGGCGGTGCACCCCTCGAGCGCCGCGGCCAGCCCGGGCACGTCGTCGCCCTCCAGCCGGACGAAGCGCGTGCCCGGGTCCTCCTCCGGCTGGCGCCGGTCGACGGCGACGACCTGGTGCCCGGCGTCGAGCAGGTCGGCCACGACGGCACGTCCGAGCTTGCCGGCCGCCCCGGTGACCAGGACCTGCTCCCGCGACACGTCGACCACCGCTCGGCTCAGCGGGGGCCGGGCTCGTCGCCGGTCTCGGGGATCTCCGGCACCCGGACCGTCAGCCCCTCGTGGCGCATGTCGAGCTCGAAGGACTTCACCTCGCCGAAGCTGTCGCCGTCGAGCTCGATGGGCTCCGGCTCGCTCAGCACCACCGAGACCTTCTCCGCGGTCAGGTAGCGCAGCGCGCGGATCTGCTTCTCGGAGCCCTGGAGGCGGCGACCCACCTCGGTGCCGTGCCGGATCGCGTTCTCCACCAGCACCTTGCTCCAGATCTGGAGCCAGCCGAACAGGCCCTTGGGGCGCAGCATCACGATGTCGAAGCGGCCGTCGGTGATGTCGGCCTCGGGCAGCAGCAGGATGTTGCCGGGCAGGCTGCCGCAGTTGCCGACCAGCAGGGTGTGGACGTTGCGCGTCCGGGCCTCGCCGCCGTCGATGCTGACCCGCAGCCGGATCCGGTTGCCACCGCGGGCGGCCTTGACCAGCGACTGCGCGTAGGCCAGCCAGCCGACCTTCTTCTTCAGCTCCTCGTCGGTCTGCTCGATCATCTGCGCGTCCAGCCCGAGCCCGGCCATCACCAGGAAGGCGTGCTCCTCCTGGCTGCCGTCGGCCCGGCGCATCCGGGCCACGCCGGCGTCGATGGTGCGGTCGTGACCGGCGAAGGCGGTGGCCACCGCGTCGGCCACGTCGTCCAGCTTCAGGTCGAGGTTGCGGGCCAGCAGGTTCCCCGTGCCCAGCGGGAGCAGGGCCAGCGAGACGTCGCTGCCCAGCAGCCCCTGCGCGACGGCGCGGATGGTGCCGTCGCCGCCGGCGGCCAGCACCATCTTCGCGCCCTGCGCGACGGCCTGCTCGGCCATCGCGATGCCGGGGTCCTCGGCGCTGGTCTCGATCCAGATCGTCTCGCCCCACTCGGCCTCCTGGGCCGCCGCCTCGACCGCGGCCTGCAGCACCTCCAGCTCGACCTTGGTCGGGTTGTAGATCACCGCGGCCTTCGGTGGCGGGGTGATGATCTCGGGGTCGGCCGCACGCACCTCGGCCGCGGTCTGGGCCGCCGCCTCCTCGGGGGTGGTGTCGGTGCCCAGGTCGGCGCTGAGCGTGTCGGCGTCGGTCACCGACGGCTGCTCGCCCTCCGGCGCCCGCGTCGTCTCGGTCTCGGTCATGGGGCACATCCTCACAGACGGGGAGGGGTCACCCCACCCGCACGTCGCTAGGCTTCGCCCGTGAGCCGCTTCGAGCTGGGACTGCCCCTGATCCACGCCGGCAAGGTGCGCGAGCTGTACGCCTTCATGGACCCGGCCGCGATGCTGATGGTGGCCAGCGACGCCATCTCCGCCTACGACCACGTGCTCACCCCCGACATCCCCGACAAGGGCAAGGTGCTCACCCAGCTGTCGCTGTGGTGGTTCGAGCAGCTGGCCGACGTGGTGCCGAACCACGTGCTGAGCACCGACGTGCCGGACCGGGTCCGCGGCCGGGCCGTGGTGTGCGAGCGGCTGCGGATGATCCCGGTGGAGTGCGTGGTCCGTGGCTACCTGACCGGTTCGGGCTGGGCGGAGTACCAGCAGAGCCGCACCGTGTGCGGGATCGCCCTGCCCGACGGCCTCCGCGACGGGGACCGGCTTCCCGAGCCGATCTTCACCCCGGCCACCAAGGCACCGATGGGCGAGCACGACGAGAACGTCGACTTCGACACGGTGGTGGCCACCATCGGCGCCGAGCAGGCCGAGGCCGTCCGGGACCTCACCCTGGCCGTCTACGCCGCGGCCGAGCCGATCGCCCGCGAGCGGGGGATCATCCTGGCCGACACCAAGCTGGAGTTCGGCACCCGTCCCGACGGCACCGTCGTGCTGGCCGACGAGGTTCTCACCCCCGACTCCTCGCGCTTCTGGGACGCCGCGCAGTGGCGACCGGGGGAGTCGCTGCCCTCCTTCGACAAGCAGTTCGTCCGCGACTGGTTGACGCGCGAGTCCGGATGGGACCGGGCGTCGGACACCCCGCCGCCGGCGCTGCCGCCGCACGTCGTCGCGGCCACCCGCGAGCGCTACCTGGAGGCGCTGCAGCGTCTCAGCGGGAGCGGTCTCGCCGGCTGAGCGTCCGTGCCGGGGTGCGGATAGGATCGCGCCCATGGCACGTGTGGTGGTGGAAGTGATGCCCAAGCCCGAGATCCTGGACCCGCAGGGCAAGGCGGTCACCGGGGCCCTGGCCCGGCTGGGCTTCGAGGGCATGACGGTGCGTCAGGGCAAGCGGTTCGAGATCGAGGTCGACGGCGAGCTGGACGACGCCCGGCTGGCCCAGGTCCGCGACGCCGCCGAGCGGCTGCTGGCCAACACGGTCATCGAGGCGTTCGAGGTGCGCGCCGACGAGTCCGCCACGCCGGTCGTCGAGGCGGGGGAGGGCTCGCCCAGCGCGGCCGAGGTCGGCACCCCGACCGAGGACACCCAGCAGTGACCACGGCCACCTCCCCGGAGCAGGCCAGCACCACCGCCCCCGGCGGCACCGAGCGCACCGACGCCACCGGCGCCAGGATCGGCGTCGTCACCTTCCCCGGCTCCCTGGACGACCACGACGCGCTGCGGGCCGTCCGGCTCACCGGCGCCGAGGCCGTCCCGCTCTGGCACGCGTCGCAGAGCCTGGAGGGCGTGGACGCGGTCATCCTCCCCGGCGGCTTCTCCTACGGGGACTACCTGCGGTGCGGGGCCATCGCCCGCTTCTCCCCGCTGATGGGGGAGCTGATCGAGGCCGCCGGGGACGGGATGCCGGTGCTCGGCATCTGCAACGGCTTCCAGATCCTCTGCGAGGCCCACCTGCTGCCCGGCGCGCTGATCCGCAACGACGTCCGCACCTTCGTCTGCCGCGACCAGCGGCTCCGCGTCGAGACCTCCGACACCGTCTGGACCCGCGACTTCCTGGCCGGTGAGGAGATCACCATCGTGCTCAAGAACGGCGAGGGCGGCTACGTCGCCGACGCCGAGACGGTCGCCCGGCTCGAGGGCGAGGACCAGGTCGTCTTCCGCTACGTCGGGCCCAACCCCAACGGCTCGGTGCACGACATCGCCGGGATCACCAACGCCCGCGGCAACGTCGTCGGCCTGATGCCGCACCCCGAGCACAACGTGGAGACCCTGACCTCCCCGTCGGTGGACGGGCGCCGGTTCTTCTCCAGCGTGATCGGGTTCGTCCAGACCCTGCGGTGACCCACACCGCAGCGCCACCCGACGCGCGGACCCGTCGTGAGCGGGTCGTCGCCGCCGCGGTGGGGGCCCTGCTGCTCGTCGGCGTCCTGCTCGCCCCGCTGCTCGGTCCCGACGGCGTCCCGCTGGTCAGCCCGCCCGGCACCCCGCAGCGTCTGGTGGTGGTCGGCGTCCCCGGGCTCGGGGTCGGCGAGCTCGATCCCGCGCTGCTCGACGGCCGGCCGGCCGTGGTCGGCTCCGTGGCCACCGACACCGCGGTCAGCACCGGCGGGTGCGCGGCCGACGGCTGGGCCACCCTGTCCGCCGGCGCCCCGGCCAGCACCGGGCGCCGCTGCGCGGTGGGGGTCGACGAGCTGGGTGGGGTCACCGGCTGGCGCGAGGTGCAGGACGCGGCGGCCACCGCCGGCGCCACCCTCGGACGGCTGGGCGACTCCGGGTGCGTCGCCGCCGTCGGCTCGGCCGCCGCGCTGGGCGCCGCGCGCTCCGACGGCACGACCGCCGAGTGGTTGCCGGTGGCGGACTGGGTCTCCGGTGGCTACGCGAGCGCCTGCCCGGTGGTGCTGGTCGACGGCCAGGAGCTGTTCGGCAGCGAGCGCTCCGAGGCGGTGGCCGCCCTCGCCGACCAGCCCGGCACCCAGGTCTGGGTGCTGGGGATCGGTCCGGGGGCGCTGCGCAGCGACTCCGCGCCCCGACCGTTCCTGGCCTTCGGTGATGGCCTGACCGAGGGGCGGCTGGTCGGAGCGGACGGTGGCGAGCCGCGCATCACCGACGTCGCCGGCACCCTCCGCTCCGTGGTCAGCGGCACCTCCGCGCTCGAGCTGCTGACGGTCCGGGCTGGGCAGGTGGGTGCGGTCGCGGCGACTGCGCTGGTCGAGCAGCAGGGGGCGCAGGGTCGGCGCGACGGCATCTGGGCCGGGCTGGTCGTGACCGGGTTGGCGCTGTCCGTCGTCGCCCTGCTCGGCGCCCGCAGCCGTCTGGTGCGAAGGCTGCGCCCCAGCTGGGCGGTGGCGCTGGCGGCACTGCCCGCGGGTCTCCAGCTGACCGGTCTCACGTGGTGGTGGCGGCTGCCGTCGGAGCCGCTCGCGGTCACCGGCGTCCTCGTCGGGACGGTGCTGGTCGCCCTGGCGGCACGGGCGCTCGCGACGCGGCTGGCCGCCCCGGCGTGGCTGATGGCCGCAGCGGTCTCCGCCGGCACGCTGCTCGCCACGATGCTGACCACCCTGCTGGCCGGTGCCTCCTTGCCCGGCGGTCTGCTGTCTCCGTCGCCCGGGCGAGCCGCCGAGCCGGCCTGGCTCCCGGCGGCCGCGGTGCTCGCGGTCACGGTGCTCGGGACGACGGCCGGGCTCCTGCTCCGCCGCAGGCGTCACCCCTGAGAACAGGCGGCAGCACCGCCCGGCGCCTCGCGACCTCGCCCGGATCCCGGTCCGTCGCCGCGCTCCTGCGGACGACGTCCGCGGGCGGTCGACTCACTCCGGAGGCAACACCTTGCCCGGGTTGAGCACCCCGTGCGGGTCGAGGGCGGCCTTGACCGCGCGCTGCATCGCGAGCAGGGCGGGAGACTGCTCCCGCGCCAGGCCGTCCCGCTTGAGCAGACCCACCCCGTGCTCGCCGGTGACCGTGCCACCCAGGGCCAGGGCGTCGCTGATGATGTCGTCGAAGGCCAGCTCGGCGCGCTGCCGCGCACCCTCGTCGGAGGAGTCGACCACCAGCAGCGGGTGCAGGTTGCCGTCGCCGATGTGGGCGATGTTGGCGATGGTGGTGCCGTGGCGCCGTCCGGTCGCCTCGATCCGGGCCAGCATCTCCGGCACCGCGGCGATCGGCACGCACACGTCCTCGGTCAGCACCGGCCCCAGCCGCTCCAGCGCCGGGTAGGCCAACCGCCTGGCCGCGAACAGCGCCTCGGCCTCGTCGGCGTCGGCCGAGACGTCGGCCCAGGTGGCGCCGGCGGCGGTGAAGCAGTCCCGCACCCGGACGGCCGTCTCGTCCCCGGCCGCCCCCGGGTCGTCGACGCGGGCCAGCAGGACCACCTCGGCCTCCAGCGAGAGGCCCATGTTCTTCCAGGCGTCCACCGCGGCCAGGCAGTGCCGGTCCACCAGCTCCAAGGCCGCCGGGACCAGACCCGCCTCCCAGACCCGCCGGGTGGCCTCGCCGGCGGCCACCACCGAGTCGAAGTAGCCGGCCACCGTGCGGGCCGGTGCGGGCAGCGGCCGCAGCCGCAGGATCGCCTCGGTCACCACGGCCAGCGTGCCCTCCGACCCGACCACCAGGCTGGTCAGGTCGTAGCCGGCCACCCCCTTGGCGGTGGAGCGTCCGAGCCGGACCACCTCGCCGGTGCCGGTGACCACCTCCAGCCCGAGCACGTAGTCCCCGGTCACCCCGTACTTCACGCAGCACACCCCTCCGGCGTTGGTGGCGATGTTGCCGCCGATGGTGGACCAGGGCGAGCTGGCCGGGTCCGGCGGGTACCAGAGCCCGTGCGCCGCCACCGCCGCGCGCAGGTGGTCGTTGACCACCCCGGGCCCCACCACGGCCAGCCGCTCGAGGGGGTCGATCCGGGTGATGGCGTCCATCCCGGACAGGTCGAGCACCAGCCCGCCGTCGACGGCGTTGGCCCCGCCGGACAGCCCGGTCCCGGCCCCGCGGGGGACCACCGGGACACCGTGCTCCACCGCCACCTGCACCACGGCGGCCACGTCGGCGGTGCTGCGCGCCCGGACCACGGCCAGCGGGCGCCCGACCGCGGCCCACTCCGCGTCGTCGTGGCTGAGCCCGGCCACCACGTCGGGATCGGTCACCAGCGCCCGGTCGGGCAGTCGGGCACGCAGCGCCTGCAGGACCACCTCGTCGTCGCGCTCTGCCGCCATGCCCGCCATTGAACCAACCGCCCGGCGGGAGCACCGGACCGCCGGAGGACGTCGTTACGATCGGCCGGGTGACCTGGGCGAGGGCGGAGGTGGCGGCGTGAGCGGGGTGGTGCGCGAGCACGGGACCGTGGTGTCGGAGGGCCGGCGGCTGGCCGTCTGCGAGGTGGGTGACCCCAACGGGCTGGTGGCCTGCTACCTGCACGGCACCGGCGGTTCCCGGCTGGAGGCCGCCGTCTACGCCGAGGCGGCCGGGCGCCACGGCGTCCGGCTGGTCTCCTGGGACCGCCCGGGAGCCGGGCGCACCCCCGACGACCCGGACCGCCGGCTCCTCGACGTGGTGACCGACGCCCGCTCGGTGGCGGCCGCCGTGGGGGCGGAGCGCCCGCCGGTGGTCGGGCTGTCCGGGGGTGGCAGCCACGTGCTGGCCCTCGCGACCGCCGCCGACGTCACCCGCGCGGCGGTGGCGATCAACCCCGGGCCGCCCGCCGAGGACGACGTGCTCGCCCTGGTCCCGCCGGTCACGGCCCGTCTGATCGCCCTGGCCCGGGACCGTCCCCGGTGGTTCCGCCAGGTGGCCCGCCTGACCCAGAGCCGCGGCCGGCTGGGCCAGGCCCTGCAGCGCCGCCAGCTCGACCCGCTGGACCTCGAGGTCGTCCGCGACCCCGTGGTGGCCCCACGGCTGGAGGTCTCCGCAGAGGAGGGCCGGCTCCAGCCGGGCGCCTGGACCCGCGACGCCATGGTCATCTGGGGTCGGCCCTGGGGCTTCGACCCGGCCGCGCCGGCCGTCCCGCTGCACGTCTTCGCCGGGCGCAACGACCCCTTCGCCGGCTTCTCCCGCCACCTCGCCGACTCCGGGGCGGAGCTGCACCCCTTCGAGGGCGGCCACGTCTCGGGCTTCCTGCCGGCGGTGCTGGACGAGGTGATGGCGCTGGTCGCCCGGCTCTGAGCGGCTCAGCCCAGGCTGGTCAGGCGCTCCTCGTAGTAGCCGACCATGGCCGGGTGGTAGTCGTCGAAGTCCGGCACCGCTGCGGAGGTGAGCGCGGCGCCGAACCGGTCGACGTAGTACTCCCAGCCCGGTCCGGTGTCCACGGCCTGGTCGGGCTCGGTCAGGTGCTGGACGAGCTCGACGGTGGTGACGCCGTCGGCCTCGCTGAGCCGCACCTCCAGGTCCCACTCGCCGTACTCGTCGACCATCCGCACGTGCAGGTGCTCCGGCGGGGTGCACGCCTCGATCTGGACCGTGGCCGTGGGGTCGCCCTCCTCGGCGGTCATGGTCAGCTCGACGCTGCGGCCGGGCCCCGCCTCCCCGGTCCAGGGGCCCATCCAGCGGGCGGTGCGCTCGGGCTCGGTCAGGGCCGCCCAGACGTCGGCGACCGGGGCGCGGTGGGTGCGGGTGAGGACCAGGTCGGCACCGGTGGCGGTGCGGGTCAGCTGTCCGGTGGGGACGGGGTTCATGCGGACTCCTCGGTGGGTTCGGGACCCGGCGCGGACGCGGCGGGGGAGACGTGCGGGTGCGGGTCGTCGCGCCGCTCGCGGCGGGTGCGGACGACCTCAGTGGCCAGGGCGTCCAGGACGCCCGCCAGGTCGCGGCGGCCATCGGGGGCCGGTGCGTCAGCCGGTGCGGCGACGGGGGTCAGGAGGTGCTGCAGCCAGCCGTCCAGCGCCCGCAGCGGGGCCTGCTCGAGCCGGTAGCGACGTTCGCGGCCGCTGACCTCGTCCACCACCAGACCGCTCTCACGCAGCACCCGCAGGTGCCTGCTGACCGCCGGTCGGGAGATGTCGAAGACGGCCACCAGCTCGTGCACGGGGCGCGGCCGCTCGTGCAGCAGCTCCAGGATCCGTCGCCGGACCGGGTCGTCGACCGCCTGGAACACCTCCATGCCAGAAACGTAACTCATCAGTTACGCGACGTCCAGGGACGAGCTGACCCGGGGTCTAGACAGGTGACCATATGGTCACCTATGGTCGGGGTGTGCAGGACGACGACCTCGTGTTCAGGGCGTTGGCGGACCCGGTCCGTCGACTTCTCCTGGACGCCCTCTTCCAGCGTGACGGCCGCACGCTGGGTGAGCTCGAGACCGTGGTCAACGAGCACGTCGAGATGACCCGGTTCGGGGTGGCGAAGCACCTGAAGCTCCTGGAGCAGGCCGATCTCGTCGTCTCCCGCAAGAAGGGGAGGCAGAAGCTGCACCACCTGAACCCCGTGCCCATCCAGCAGATCCACTCCCGGTGGATCGGCAAGTACACCGAGCGGGCCGGCATCGCCGCGCTCCTGCTCGGTCTCAAGCAGCAGGTCGAGACACCCGAACCCACGAAGGACGACACACCATGAGCGACAACCTGGTCCAGGTCTACAGCGTCTACATCAACGCACCCGCGCAGAAGGTCTGGGACGCCATCACCCAGTCCGAGTACACGACCCGGTGGGGCTACGGCGGTGCCGTCGAGGCCGACCTCAGGCCCGGCGGCGTCTTCCGCAACCTCACCACCGACGAGATGAAGCAGATGGGCATGGGCGACATCGCGGTCGACGGCCACGTCGTCGAGCTCGACCCGCCGAAGAGGCTGGTGCTGGACTGGAAGCCCTCCTGGTACCCCGACGCCGCTCCCACCCGGCTGACCTGGGAGCTGATCCAGTTCGAGGGCGGCCTGACCCGGGTGGTCCTCACCCACGACGTCACCGCCGCACCCCAGCTCGCCGCCGAGGTCGCCGGTGGTGGCGAGCCGGCCCAGGGCGGGGGCGGCTGGCTGTGGAGCCTGTCCGGGCTCAAGACCCTGCTCGAGACCGGCCGCTCGATGGACGAGCCCGCCGCCTGAGCAGGTCCCGCGCCAGCGGCGTCACTCCTGCCCCGAACACGGTGCAGGAGTGACGCCGTTCGGCGCGTCCTCCTCCAGCAGGGCGATCGGTGAGGACGGAGCACCGTGGTCGGTGCCGGATCTGCACCGATCGACTCCGCAGGAGCGCCTTCCGTGGGCTCAGCCGGCTCGCGGCGCGGCCCACCCCAGGTCGACGGCCCGGAGACGGACGTCCTCCGGCACCCGCTGGTCGGCGTCCGCGTCCGGCACCGGCGCCCCGGCCACCCGGCGCAGCGGCACGTGGCCGCCCCAGACGCCGGCGGCCACGTCCTCGGGGTCGTCCACCGGTGCTCCGGCGCGGACCTTCATCGAGGCCTCCGCCAGGGGCAGCGCCAGCACCGCGGTGGCCGCCAGCTCCCTGCGGGTGCTGGGGCGCAGGGTGGCCGCGCGGCCCGGCACCATGTGGTCGACCACCAGGTCCAGCGCCCGGGCGCGCTCGGCGACGTCCTCCACCCGCCGCGCCCGTCCGATCACCACGGCGCTGCGGTAGTTCATCGAGTGGTGGAAGGCCGAGCGGGCGGTGACCAGCCCGTCCAGCTCGGTCACCGTCACGCAGACGTCGCGCTCCAGCGCCCGCTGCAGCCACCCGGCGGCCACGGACCCGTGCAGGTACAGGCTGCCGCCCTCGTCCGGACCGTCGGGGTCGACGGCGAACGCGGTGGGCAGCACCAGCGGGTGGTCGCCGACCACGACGCCGAGGTGGGCCACCAGGGCGTCCTGCAGCAGGGCGACCAGCTGGTCGCGGTCGTCGACGGCACGGTGGCGACCACGGGTGACGGTGGTGCGGGCGGTGGGGGACAGCATGGCACTAGATTCGGCCCAGGTGGCCTGCAGGACCAGGCCACTTCCCGGCCACTCCGACAGGACACCTGATGCTCCCGGTCCGCCTCGACCGCGACGCCCGCCAGCCGCTGCCCGTGCAGCTGTCGGGCCGCATCCGCGCCCTGGTCGCCGACGGCACGCTGGCCCGCGGCGACCGGCTCCCCAGCAGCCGCGCGCTGGCGCTCGACCTGGGCACCTCGCGCGCCGTCACCGAGCAGGCCTACGAGCAGCTGGTGGCCGAGGGGTGGCTGGAGGCCCGCCGCGGCTCGGGCACCTTCGTCGCCGCCGACGGTGCCCGTCCGGCCCGGACGCGTCCCGCGCGGGCGCCCCAGCCGGCCTCGACCCTGGTCCGGCTCGACACCGGCACCCCCTGGATCGACCCCCGTCACTCCGCCTCCTGGCGACGGGCCTGGCGCGAGGTCTCCGCCGCCCGGCCGCCCGCCGGCTACGACGACCCGGCCGGGCTGCCCGACCTGCGGCTGGCCCTGGTGGAGCACCTGGCCCGGACACGCGGGCTGCGGCTCGGCCCCGAGGAGGTGCTGGTCACCGCCGGCACCACCGACGGGCTGCGCCAGCTGCTCGGCGTCCTCCCCGCCGGACCGGTCGCGGTCGAGGACCCCGGGTACCGCGCGGCGGCGGAGACCGTCCGTGCTGACGGCCGGGTGCTGGCCGACGTCCCGGCCGGGTCGCCACCGGAGCGGCTGGACGGGCTGCGGGCGGTCTACACGACCCCGGCCCACCAGCACCCCCTCGGCCGGGTGATGCCGGCCCCCGAACGGGTCGCCCTGCTCGCCGCCGCCAGCCGGGCCGGGACGCTGGTGGTCGAGGACGACTACGACTCCGAGTTCCGCTACGACGTCGCCCCCGTGCCGGCGCTGGCCACCCTGGACCCGGAGCGGGTGGCCTACCTCGGGACGGCCGCCAAGTCGGTCGGACCGAGTCTGCGGCTGGGGTGGATGGTGCTCCCGGCCGGGCTGCGCGAGGCCGTGCTGCGGCGCCGCGCCACCACCCACGACGTCCCCTCCTGGCCGGCCCAGCGCGCCATGGTCTCGCTGCTGCGCGACGGCTACCTGGACAAGGTGGTGCGCACGGCCCGCCGGGTCTACGCCCGGCGGGCCCAGGCGGTCGCGGCCGCGCTCGGGCCGCACGCCGAGCTGGCCGGCCCGCTGGCCGGGATGTACTCCACCTGGCTGCTGCCCGAGGACGTGGCCGTCCGGGCGCGCGACGCCGCCCGGGCCGCCGGCTTCGAGGTGAACCTGCTCTCGGCCTACTGCCGCAGCGCCGAGCTGACCGGGCTGGTGGTCGGGTTCGGCGGCGTCACCGACGAGCAGCTCGGGCACGCGCTGGACGCGCTGGTCTCGGGGCTGCGCTGAGGCCCGATCAGCCGAGCAGGGCGGGGAGGACGCCGAACAGCAGCGCGATGACCAGCACCACACCCACGACGATCCCGATCAGCATCCACAGACCGGCCTTCTTCTGCGGGGTGAAGCCGATGGCGCCCCTCGGGGCGAACTGGTGCAGCGGCGCGGCGTAGAAGACGTCGACCTGCTGGCCCGGCTGGAGGTCGACGGTCAGGTCCGCCTTCCCGTACTGCCGCAGCCACTGCGAGACCACCTGGATGTGGTGGCGTCCGGGTGGCGCCGGGATCGGCGCGGTGCCGCCGGTGGGCACGTGGACCCGGTGGCCGTTGATGGTGACGGTCGGGGCGACCATGGTGTTGGTCAGCACGCTGCCCTGCACCGTGAAGCGGATCACCGCGCCCTGGCCGGGGGACCGGAAGGTCGGGTGCGCGGGGTCCTGCGGGGGGTGCGGGTGCTGGGTCACCGCTGCAGGCTAGTGACCCCGGGGGTCGTGCCGGGCTGCCCGGATGCCGTCCGAGATCGATCCGGTGGCGGTGGAGCGGATAGGTTTCGTCCCGTGGCAGACACGGTGGTGAACGCGCAGTCCTCTCCCGAGGTCGAGCAGCCCTGGGCCGAGCTCGGGCTCAAGGAGGGGGAGTACGCCCAGATCCGGGAGATCCTGGACCGCCGGCCGACCTCCTGCGAGCTGGCGATGTACTCGGTGATGTGGTCGGAGCACTGCTCCTACAAGTCCTCCAAGGTGCACCTGCGGAAGTTCGCCGTGCTGGGCGACCAGACCCCCACCGGGAGGCTGCTGGCCGGGATCGGCGAGAACGCCGGTGTGATCGACGTCGGCGACGGCTGGGCGGTCACCTTCAAGATCGAGTCCCACAACCACCCCAGCTACGTGGAGCCGCACCAGGGTGCGGCCACCGGCGTCGGCGGCATCGTCCGCGACATCCTGGCCATGGGTGCCCGCCCGATCGGCGTGATGGACCCGCTGCGCTTCGGCCCGCTGGACGCCCCCGACACCGCCCGGGTGCTTCCGGGCGTGGTCTCCGGCGTCGGCAGCTACGGCAACTGCCTCGGTCTGCCCAACGTCGGTGGCGAGGTGGTCTTCGACCCCTCCTACCTCGGCAACCCGCTGGTCAACGCGCTGTGCGTCGGCAAGCTCCGCCACGAGGACCTGCACCTGGCCCACGCCACCGGGGCCGGCAACGCGGTCATCCTCTACGGGGCGGCAACCGGTGGGGACGGCATCGGCGGGGCCTCGATCCTGGCCTCGGAGACCTTCGACGACACCAAGCCGTCCAAGCGGCCCAGCGTCCAGGTCGGCGACCCCTTCATGGAGAAGCTGCTGATCGAGTGCACCCTGGAGCTCTTCGCCGCGGGCGTGGTCAACGGCATCCAGGACTTCGGCGCCGCCGGGATCTCCTGCGCCACCTCGGAGCTGGCCGCGGCCGGTGACGGCGGTATGCACGTCGAGCTGGACCGGGTGCCGCTGCGGGACTCCTCGCTCAGCCCCGAGGAGATCCTGATGAGCGAGTCCCAGGAGCGGATGATGGCGGTGGTCGAGCCCGACCACGTCGAGCGCTTCCTGGAGATCTGCCGGAAGTGGGACGTCCAGGCCACGGTGGTCGGCGAGGTCACCGGCACCGGTCGGCTGGTGATCGACTGGCACGGCGAGACCGTGGTCGACGTCGACCCGCGCACCGTCGCCCACGAGGGCCCCGTCTACGAGCGCCCCTACGCCCGGCCGCAGTGGCAGGACGGGGTGCAGGCCCGCGACGTCACCGCGCTGGCCCGTCCCGGCACCGACGAGGAGCTGGGCCGGACCGTGCTCGCCCTGGCCGGCTCGCCGAACCTGTGCGACAAGTCGTGGGTGACCGACCAGTACGACCGCTACGTGCGCGGCAACTCGGTGCTGGCCCAGCCCGAGGACGCCGGGGTGCTACGCATCGACGAGGACAGCCAGCTCGGGGTCGCGCTGGCCACCGACTGCAACGCCCGCTTCACCCTGCTCGACCCGCGCGCGGGGGCGAAGCTGGCCCTGGCCGAGGCCTACCGCAACGTGTCGGTGACCGGGGCCCAGCCGGTGGCGGTCAGCGACTGCCTGAACTTCGGCTCCCCGGAGGACCCGGACGTGATGTGGCAGTTCGTCGAGGCCGTCGAGGGCCTGGTCGAGGGCTGCGCCGAGCTGGGCACGCCCGTCACCGGAGGCAACGTCAGCCTCTACAACCAGACCGGGGACACCCCGATCCTGCCCACCCCGACCGTCGCCGTGCTGGGCGTGCTGGACGACGTCACCCGACGGGTCCCGATGGGCTTCTGCGGCGAGGGCGAGAGCGTCTGGCTGCTGGGCACCACCCGCGACGAGCTGGCCGGCTCGGCCTGGGCGCAGGTGGCCCACGACCACCTCGGCGGGCTGCCGCCGTCGCTGGACCTGCAGCACGAGATCCGGCTGTCCCGGCTGCTGCAGCGGGCGTCCCGGCAGGGGCTGCTGAGCTCCGCGCACGACCTCTCCGACGGCGGCCTCTCCCAGGCGCTGGTGGAGTGCTGCCTGCGGCGTGGTCACGGGGTCTCGGTACGGCTGGAGGGGGACCCCTTCGTGCAGCTGTTCTCCGAGAGCACCGGACGCGTCCTGGTCTCCCTGCCCGGCGACCGCGACGACCAGCTCCGCGAGCTGGCCGGGCAGCACGAGATCCCGCTGACCCGGCTGGGCGCCACCACCGCCGCCGGCGAGGACGCCGTCCTCGAGGTCGTCGACCGCTTCCGGCTCCCGCTGGCCGAGCTCCGCGCCACCTGGGAGGCGCCGATCCCCGCCGCCCTCGGTGTGGGCTGAGGAGGACGGCTCCCGCTGGGTAGGGTCAGGCCGTGCCGCACACGCCTGAGTCCCTGTCCGCCGCGGTGGACGCCGTGATGCCCCGCGTCCGCGCCGACCTCGCCGACCTGGTGGCCATCCCCTCGGTCAGCGCCGACCCCGCCCACGCCGAGGACGTCGTCCGCAGCGCCGAGCACGTGGCCGGGCTGGCCCGGGAGCTGGGGGCCGCCGACGTCCGGGTGGTCCGCCACGGCGGGCAGCCGGCCGTCATCGCGCACTGGCCCGCGCCGGAGGGCCGGCCGACGGTCTGCCTCTACGCCCACCACGACGTCCAGCCCACCGGCGCACAGGCGCAGTGGACCGCGGAGCCGTTCGCCGCCACGGAGCGCGGGGACCGCCTCTTCGGTCGGGGGGCCGCCGACGACAAGGGCGGGCTGTCGGTCCACCTGGCCGCCCTGCGCGCCTTCGGCGGACGTCCGCCGGTGGGGGTCACCCTGTTCGTCGAGGGCGAGGAGGAGATCGGGTCGCCGTCGCTGGCCGAGACCCTCGACGCCGAGGCCGCTGCCGTCGCCGCCGACGTCTTCGTGATCGCCGACTCCGCCAACTGGGACGTCGGTGAGCCGGCCTTCACCACCACCCTGCGCGGTCTGGCCGACTGCGTCGTCACCGTCTCCACCCTCGACCACGCCCTGCACTCCGGCCAGTACGGCGGGGTCGTCCCCGACGCCCTCACCACCCTCTGCCGGCTGCTCGCCACCCTGCACGACGAGGCCGGGTCGGTGGCCGTCCAGGGCATCCCTAGCACCCCCGGCCCCGAGCTGGACTACCCCGAGGAGCGGCTGCGGGCCGAGACCGGCCTGCTGGACGGCGTCGAGTGGGTCGGCACCGACTCGGTGGTCAGCCGGTTGTGGACCCAGCCCGCGATCAGCGTGATCGCCCTGGACGCCACTCCGGTCGCCCAGGCCTCCAACACCCTGGTGCCCAGCGCCCGGGCCAAGCTCAGCCTCCGGGTGCCGCCGGGCGCGGACGCCGACCAGGCCCTCGACGCCCTGGTGGCCCACCTGCTCGAGCACGCGCCCTGGGGGGCCCAGGTGGAGGTGGAGCGCGGCAGCACCGGACAGCCGTCCAGCATCCCGGTCGAGGGTCCGCACGCCGAGGTGGCGCGACGCGCCTTCACCCGGGCCTGGGGTCGGGAGCCGGTGGAGATCGGCCAGGGCGGATCCATCCCGATGGTGGCGGAGTTCGCCTCGCGGTACCCCGATGCCACCGTGCTGGTCACCGCCGTGGTGGATCCTGACTCGCGGATGCACGGCATCGACGAGTCGGTGCACCTGCGCGACCTGGAACGGGCCTGCCTGGCCGAGACGCTGATGCTGGCCGGCCTGGCCGGGGAGGAGATCTGATGGCACCGCGCTACATCGAGGACTCGATCTTAGTCGAGGCACCCGCCTCGGTGATCTTCGACATCGTCGCCGACCCCCGCCAGCACAGCCGGATCGACGGCTCCGACACCGTCCGCGGTGGCATCACCGGACCGGACCGGCTGACCAGGGGCGCGGAGTTCGGGGTCGACATGCGCATGTTCGGCGTGCGCTACCGGATCCGGAACTGGGTGGTGGAGTACGAGCCCGACCGGGTGATCGCCTGGCGCCACTTCGGCGGGCACCGCTGGCGGTACACCCTCATCCCGCGCGGTGCGGCGACGACGGTCACCGAGACCTTCGACTACACCCGCTCCAACGTCCTCTCCCGGGTCGTCATCTCCGTGCTCGGGATGCGGCGCCGCAACCGCCGCAGCATCCCCGCCACCCTGCAGCGGCTCAAGCACGCCGCGGAGGCCGACGTCGCCGCGCAGGCCGGCTGAGCCCGACCGGCTAGGCGTGGGCTGCGAGGACGGGCCGCAGCCGGACCAGCAGCCGCTCCGCCTCGATCGGCACGGTGACCACGTCCCCGAGCAGCTCGGCCTCCACCACCCGGGCCCTGCCGAGTAGACCGCGGTCGCGCACGGCGACCCGCAGGTGCCAGCGCAGCAGCCAGCCCAGCGTGGCGATGCCGTCGTGCTCCTCGGTCTCCAGGACCACCGGGGTCGGCCACCCCGCCAGCCGGGCCACGGTGATCCGCTCGCCGTGCTCGCCGGTGCCCGTCCCTTCACGACCCGGTGAGGTGGCGGCCAGGGGATCGCCACCGGGGCGCACGCCGAGGCGGAGCGTCGACGGCGTGTCCTGCCAACCGTCCACGTGCAGGTGCTCGCTGCCCTCGGACGCGTCCAGGCGAAGGTCGGGCTCGGTGAGGGCCGTCGCGGTCTCGACCAGCCGGGCCCGCCGCTCCGGCGCGACCCGGGTGGCCAGCGTCTCCGCCCAGTGTCGGGCCGCCGCCTCGTCGGGGATCCCCGCGGGGTCCGGCAGGTCCGTCCACGCGGGGGAGGGTGGGCGCAGTGCTCGCAGCACCGCGGCCGACTCCACGCGGAGGAGGCGGTGACGCTGGGACCGGGGCACGCGCGGAGCCTAGTGCCGGCGCCCCGCGCTGGTGCGCTGCGCCGTCAGGAGGCGGCCGGCGGCGGTGCCAGATCGACGAGCGACCGGTGGTGCGCGCCGTCGGTGACTCACGGCGGGAGCCGGGTGCTCCCGGGCACGACCCGTTCAGGACGACTCGCGCACCACCAGCGTCGGCACGAGCACCCGCCGGGCGCCTCCTGCCGCGGTGTCACCCGGGGACCCCAGCGCGGCGGCCACCAGCTCGATGGCGTGACGGGCCAGCGCGGTCCGGTCGATGGCCAGGGTGGTCAGCTCGGGGGTGACCAGCGTCCCGATGTCCAGCCCGTCGATCCCCACCACGGCCAGCTCCTCAGGCACCGCGACCCCGGCCCGGGTCAACCCCTTCAGCACGCCGACGGCGATCACGTCGTTGAAGACCAGCACCGCGTCGGCGTCCGGGCACTGCCGTCGCAGCGTGGTCGCCGCCTCCACCCCGCCCAGGTGGGTGTCGGCGCTGACCACCTCCGACGTCTCGTCCCAGGCCAGCCCGTGGCGCTGCAGGTGCGCGCGGTAGAGCAGCCGACGCCGTGAGGGGGTGCTGCTGGAGTCCACCATGGCGATCCGGCGTCGTCCGCGGGCCACCAGGTGGTCCAGCGCGGCGGCGATCCCGGGTGCGTAGTCGATGGCGATGGCCGGCTCGTCGGACCCGACCGGCTCGACGTCCAGGGCCACCACCGGGACCGACTGCGAGGCGCCGGTCAGCGCCGGGGTGACCGACCCGACCACGGCGTCGACCCGGCGCAGCACGTCGGCGAGCCGGGCTCCGGCGGCGGCGTCGTCGGTGCCGAGGTCGCAGAGCACCACCCCCCAACCGCGCTCGGCCGCGAGCCGGCTCAGCACCGACGCGAGCTCGGGGTAGTAGGGGTTGCGCAGGTCGTGCACCACCAGCCCGATGGTGATGTCGCGCCCACGCACCAGACCCTGGGCGGCGCGGTTGGGCCGGTAGTTCAGCCGGCGGGCGGCCTCCACCACGCGGGTGCGGGTGCTCTCGCTCACCTCGGGCAGCCCGTTGAGGGCGCGGCTCACCGTCTGCCGCGACACCTGCGCCTCGCGCGCGACGTCGACGATCGTCACGCCACGTGTTCCCACGGGCCGGAGCCTACTGCTAGCGTCGACCGTGAACGTTCACGGTCGAACACAGGAGATCCTGATGACGCAGTTCCGGTGGGGCATCATCGGCCCCGGCAGCATCGCCCGACGCTTCGCCGAGCACCTCGGCCACTCGTCCTCCGCCCAGCTGGTGGCGGTGGCCAGCCGCACCCCGGAGCGGGCGCAGGCCTTCGCCGCGGACTTCTCCACCGAGGACGCCCCGGTCGAGGCGGCCGGCTCCTACGAGGAGCTGCTCGCCCGCGAGGACGTCGACGCCGTCTACATCGCCACCGTGCACACCGAGCACGTCCGGCTGGCCCTGGCCAGCATCGAGGCCGGCAAGCACGTCATCTGCGAGAAGCCGCTCTCGGTCGACCACGCCGGCACCATGGTCGTGGTGGAGGCCGCCCGTCGTCAGGGCGTGTACCTGGCCGAGGGCTACATGTACCGCTTCCACCCCCAGACGGCGGCACTGGTCGAGCAGCTGCGCAGCGGCGTCATCGGCGACATCCAGCACGTCGAGGCCTCCTTCTCCTTCGCCGCCGACGTCCCCGCCGGGCACCGGCTGGCCGACCCGGCGCTGGCCGGCGGCGGCATCCTCGACGTCGGCGGGTACCCGGTCTCGATGGCCCGCCTGGTGGCCGGCGTCGCGGCCGGCACCACCGTGGCCGAGCCCATCTCGATGACCGCCTCGGGCTCCCTCGGTGACACCGGTGTCGACCGCTGGGCCGTCGCCTCGCTGGTCTTCGCCTCCGGCGTCACCGCCCAGATCCGCTGCGGCACCGGTCTGTCCGACGAGAACCGGGTGGTCGTGCACGGCTCCCGCGGACGTCTGAGCGTCCCCTCCCCGTGGCTGCCAGACAACGCCGAGGGCTCGGTGCTCGAGCTGGCCGTCGTCGACCGGGCGCCGGAGACCATCACCGTCCCGCCCGCGTTCTCCCACGCCCTCCAGGCCGAGGCCGTCGCCCGGGACGTGGCCGCCGGCCAGAGCCCGGAGATGAGCTGGGCCGACAGCCTCGGCAACGCCGCGGTGCTGGACCGGTGGCGGGCCGCGGTCGGGGTGGTCTACCCCTTCGAGCAGCCCACCGCCGACGTCCCTCCCGCCAGCGGGCGCCCGCTCACGGTCCGTCCCGGCGCCACCATGCGCCACGGCACCGTCCCCGGCCTCGACAAGCCGGTGTCGCGGCTGGTGATGGGCGTGGACAACCAGCGCACCCTCTCCCACGCCTCGGCCATGTTCGACGACTTCACCGAGCGCGGCGGCAACGCCTTCGACACCGCCTGGCTCTACGGCGGCGGGCTGCAGGAGAAGCTGTTCGGGCAGTGGGTCCGCAACCGCGGCCTCCGCGACGACGTGGTGATCATCGGCAAGGGGGCGCACACCCCGCACTGCGACCCGGCCTCGATCGGGCGCCAGCTCGAGGAGTCGCTGGAGCGGCTGCAGACCGACCACGTCGACCTGTACCTGATGCACCGCGACGACACCTCGGTCCCGGTCGGGGAGTTCGTGGACGCCATGGACGAGCAGGTGCGGCTGGGTCGGGTCCGGGCCTACGGCGGCTCGAACTGGACCATCGCCCGCACCGAGCAGGCCAACGCCTACGCCGACGAGCACAGCCGCCAGCGCTTCGCCGTGCTGAGCGACCACTTCGGTCTGGCCCGCGCCCTGGACGTCCCGTGGACCGGGTGCGAGCACGTCACCGACCCGCAGGACCGGGAGTGGCTGGAGCGCACCGGCACGCCGCTGCTGCCCTGGTCATCCCAGGCCCGCGGGTTCTTCGCCCGCGCCGACCGCGAGGACACCTCTGACGCGGAGCTGGTGCGCTGCTACTACAGCGAGGACAACTTCGAGCGGCTGGCCCGGGCGAAGCAGCTGGCGGGAGAGCTGGGCGTGGCCCCGACGGCGGTGGCGCTGGCCTACGTGCTGGCCCAGTCCTTCCCGACCTTCCCGCTGATCGGCCCGCGGACGATCGAGGAGACCCGGACCTCCCTTGCGGGGCTGGACGTCGAGCTCAGCGAGGAGCAGGTCCGCTGGCTCGACCTCCGCGTCTGACCACCGGGTAGGCTGGCGACGAAGCACGGGGTCCCGTGCGCCGGGTGGCTGGGACGGCGCACACGAGAAGTGGCGCACCCGCAGGGCGCGCCGGGAGACCCGCATGTCCTCGTCATCCTCCTACCGCCAGCTCTTCACGCTGGCCGGTCCCTGGTTCGTCGTCATCGCCTTCGTGGCCCGGCTGCCGCTCGCGATGGCCCAGCTCGGCAGCCTGCTGCTGGTGGCCGGGGTCACCGGCTCCTACGGCGCTGGCGGTCTGGTCGCCGGCGCCGTGGCCGTGGCCAACGCCGTCGGCGCCCCGCTGGCCGGCACCCTCAGCGACCGGACCGGTCAGCGCCGGGTGCTGGTCGTGCAGTCCCTCGTCGCCGCCGTCGGACTCACCGGGCTCGTGGTCGCCGCCGACCAGGGGGCCGGGATGCCCGTGCTGCTGGCCTGGGCGGTCGTCACCGGGGTGGCGCTGCCTCAGGCCGGCACGCTGGCCCGGGTGCGCTGGCGGCTGCTGGCCGAGCGCGCCGAGCGCCCGCAGCTGACCGGCACGGCCTTCGCCCTCGAGGGCTCGGTGGACGAGGCCTCCTTCGTCATCGGCCCCGCCCTGGTCGGGGTGGGTGCGGCCCTGGTCGCCCCCTCCGGTGCGCTGCTGGCCGCCGCGGCGCTGGTCGTGGTGTTCGGCCTGGCCTTCGCGCTGCACCCCACCGCCGAGCTGACCCGCCCGGACCGCTCGCTGCCCCGGGCCGTCGGCGGACCCCTGCTCACCCCACGGCTCGCCCTGCTGCTCACCGCCATGCTGGGCGTCGGGATGGTGTTCGGCTCGGTGCAGACCGGGAACTCGGTGCTCGCCACCGCCGCCGGTGAGCCCGGCCTGACCGGTGGTCTGCACGCCCTGCTCGGCGTGGGCAGCGTGCTGGCCGGTCTGCTGGTCCCGCTGCTGCCGGCCCGCTGGGCGCCGGACCGGCGGCTGCTCGGCTTCGCCGCCTCGCTGCTGGTGCTCAGCGCCCCGCTGCTGCTGGTCGACACCCTGCTGCCGCTGGCCGTGGTGCTGCTGGTGCTCGGGCTGAGCATCGCCCCCACCATGATCACGATCTTCACCCTGGCCGCCGACGCCGCCCCGCGTCCCCGCCTCACCACCGCCCTCACCGTGCTGGCCGGGACGACCGGCGTCGGCTACGCGCTCGGCTCGTCGGTGGCCGGGCGGCTCGCCGACTGGGGCGGTCACCAGCCGGCCTACGCGGTGACCGTCCTGGCCGCCGGCATCAGCACGCTGGCCGCGCTGGCCGTCCTGCTGACCGGCGCCCGTCGCCCCACCACGCCCGGCCCCAGCAGCACCCGGCAGCCCCAGCACCAGGACTGAGACCGGGCCGAGGACCCCGCGGACGCTACCGTGGCGCCAACCGACCCCGGGGAGAGCACCGATGGCCAGCACGTCACCACCGCGACGAGCCCTGGGTGAGGACGGCCCGGCCGTGGTGGTCGAGGGGCTGCGCAAGACCTACCGGACGCGCCGCGGCGTCCAGGTGGCGGTCGCCGGGCTGGACATGACCGTGCCGCGGGGTGGGGTGCACGGCTTCCTCGGCCCCAACGGGGCGGGCAAGACCACCACCATCCGGATGCTGCTCGGCCTGATCGCCGCCGACAGCGGGCGGGCCACCATCTTCGGCCACCCCGTGCCCGAGGAGCTGCCGCAGGTGGTGGACCGGGTCGGGGCCATCGTCGAGCAGCCCCGCTTCTTCCCCGCCTTCACCGGCCGGCAGAACCTGCGGCTGCTCGCCCAGGGCATCGGCATCCCCACCCCGAAGGTGGACGAGGTGCTGGAGCAGGTCGGCCTGGGTGGTCGGGGTCGGGACCGCTTCGGCGGCTACTCCCTCGGTATGAAGCAGCGGCTGGCCGTGGCCGCCACGCTGCTCAAGGACCCGGACCTGCTGGTCTTCGACGAGCCCACCAACGGGCTCGACCCCGCCGGCATCCACGAGATCCGCGCCACCATGCGCGGCCTCGCCGACCAGGGCAGGACGGTGCTGGTCTCCAGCCACATCCTGAGCGAGGTCCAGCTGGTGGCCGACACCGTCAGCATCATCGGCCGGGGACGTCTGCTCGCCGAGGGCAGCGTCGCCGAGCTCCTGAGGGTGGCCGGCGGAGGAGCGCTGAGGGTCGCGGTCGGAGAGCCGGGGCGGGCCGCCGACCTCCTCCGTGAGCGGGGCTGGGGCGTCGAGCCGACCCCCGAGGGCCGGCTCCTGGTCACCGGTGGGCCGGCCGACCCGGCCGAGCTCACCCGCGCCCTCGCCGATCAGGGGCTGTGGGTGCGGGAGCTCACCCCGGTGCAGAGCGACCTGGAGTCCTACTTCCTCCACCTCACCGCCGACGAGCACCTCGGCCGGGCCCAGCACGAGGAGGTGCGCGATGAGGCTGCTGCTGGCTGAGCTGAACCGCATCCGGCTACGGCGTCTCACCTGGGTGGTGACGGTCGTGCTGCTGCTGGCGCTGGCCGGGCTGACCCTGATCGGCGCCTTCTCGATGCGACCGGTGTCGGCCGCCGAGTCCGCCGAGGGCCGCGCCTTCTACGAGGAGTCGCTGCGCTACTGGGAGCAGGACCGCGAGCGGGGGATCACGGACTGCGTCGAGTACCAGGGGCTGAGCGAGGAGGAGTGCCAGCAGCAGTACGAGAGCTACCAGCCGTCCCTGGACCAGTACCTCCGCACGCCGACGCCCTTCGCCGACGCGGCCACCCTGGTCCTCTCGCTGTCGACCTACCTGCTGGGTCTGGGTGGCCTGCTGATCGCGGCCAGCGTGATCGGGGCCGAGCTCAGCAGCGGGGCGATCGGCAACTGGCTCACCTTCATCCCGCGCCGGGTGCCGGTCTACCTCGCCAAGCTGGGGGCGGTGGTCGTCGCGCTGCTGCTCGGGGCGGCGGTGCTGCAGACGCTGCTGGTGCTGGCCCACGTCGTCCTGGCCACCACCCACGGGGCCGTCTGGGGCGACGTCGGCGGCGTCTGGTGGATGGCGGCCCGCAGCCTGCTGGTGGTGCTGGCCCTCTCGGTGGTCGGCTTCACCGTGGCCTGCCTCGGCCGGCACACGATCGTGGCGGTCGGCGCGTTCCTGGGCTACGGGTTCCTGGCCATCGTCCACGGTGTCCTGCAGGGCTTCCCGTGGGCCTCCCGCCTGATGCCGTGGGTCCCGCACAACAACCTGGAGGCCGTCGTGCAGCGGGGCTACAGCTACCAGGTGGTCACCGAGGACGTCACCGCCGACGGCATCATGCCGACCGTCGCCCTGGAGACCATCTCCCTCACCCAGGGCCTCCTCTACTGGGCCGTGGTGCTGGCGGTGCTGGTGACGGTCTCGCTGCTGGTCTTCCGCCGCCGCGACGTGGGCTGAGGCCCCGGTCAGACCTCCACGGCCCCCGGACGCCGGTCCTCGACCACGAAGGAGCGCAGCACCGAGGCGGGCGAGGTCGGCTGGGTGACGGTGTCCACCATCACCAGGTCGGTCCGCCACTCGTCGGCGGTGACGGTGTGGCGCTGGTAGCCACGCCGGTCGCCGTCGAAGAAGCGGATGTGCGGGTTGTGGCGGATCATCGGGCCGTAGTAGGGCCCGTAGACCTCGCCGTCGCCGTTGCTGGTGAGCGAGGTGCCGACCATCTCGGTGGCCACCACCGGGCTGCCGGGGACGTCGAAGTCGCGGTGCACGTCGTTGATGAAGGTGGAGTGCCAGTCCCCGGTCAGGAACACCGTGTTGCGGAGCTCGTTGCCCACCACCTGCTCCAGCAGCCGGTTCCGGGCGGCGGGGTAGCCGTCCCAGGCGTCGTGCCAGAGCAGCTCGCCGAGGTCGCCGTCGTGGTCCAGCCGGCCCACCATCACGTTGTTGCCGAGCACGTTCCAGCGGGCGGTGCTGGTGGCGAACCCCGCGGCCAGCCACTCCTCCTGCTCCCGACCCAGCATGGTGATCGCCGGGTCGTAGGCCGCGGCGCAGGCCTGCGCCTCGCCCCAGCCGCAGGGCGGGGCGTCGCGGTACTGGCGTCCGTCGAGGACGTCCAGCTGGGCCAGTCCACCCCAGTGCAGACGGCGGTGGATCCGGACGGCGTCGGCCTTGAGCAGGGTCGAGGAGCGCAGCGGCTGGTGCTCCCAGTAGGCGCGGTAGGCGGCGGCCCGTGCCGCCGGGATCCCGCCGGTGGTCTCGTCCTCCCAGCCGCCGGCGTAGTCGTTGGTGTACTCGTGGTCGTCCCAGGTGAGGACGAAGGGGAGCCGGGCGTGCGCGGCCTGGAGCTGGGGGTCGCTCTTGTAGAGGGCGTGCCGCGACCGCCACTGGGTCAGGGTCCGTGGCGCCGGACGCGCGGCCTCGGGGACGCTCTGGCCGCGTCCGGCCGCGGTGGCGCCGATGGCTGACTCGTAGACGTAGTCACCGAGGTGCAGGACGAAGTCGGGGTCGTCGGCGACGACGTGGGGCAGCGCGGTGAAGAAGCCGTCGTCGTAGCTCTGGCACGACACCGAGGCGATGGTCAGCGACGCCGGGTCCGAGCGCACGGCCGGGGCGGTCTTGGTGCGGCCGACGGGGGAGAGCTCGCGGTCGGCGCTGAACTGGTACCAGTACTCGCGGCCCGGCTGCAGCCCGCGGACGTCGACGTGGACGGTGTGGGCGAACTGGGCCCGGGCGGTGGCGGTGCCCTGCCGGACCACCGTGCGCATCCGCTCGTCGGTGGCCACCCGCCAGCGGACCGGGACCGTGCGGGCCCCGTGCATGCCGCCGTCCTCGGCGAAGGGCTCGGGGGCCAGCCGGGTCCAGATCACCACGCCGCCGGGCTCCGGGTCGCCGGAGGCCACGCCGAGGGTGAACGGGTCGGTCAGGCGGCGCCGGGCCCGTGCGGGGACGGCCTGGCCCAGCCCGAAGCCGGCCGCGGCGACGCCCGCGCCGGCGACGAAGGTGCGGCGCGGCAACGAGGAGGAGGTCATGGGTGATGTCTAGGGGGAGGTGGCGAGCCGTGCTGGCCCCTGCGGCGAACGGCCGGTGAACAGCGGTCGACGCCTCCCCGACCCGGGGCGGGCGGGCCGCGAACTAGGGTGGGAGGGACGCTATGAGGACACCCCGGGAGGGACGATGGCCTACGAGAACTGGATCGACCGGCAGATCCGTGAGGCCACCGAGCGTGGCGAGTTCAGCAACCTGCGTGGCACGGGGAAGCCGCTGGAGGGCCTGGACCGCGGCGGGGACGACTGGTGGATCCGCAACAAGCTCAAGGACGAGGACCTGTCCGGCGCGCTGCCCACGACCCTGAGCCTGCGCCGGGAGAAGGAGCGGATCCAGGACGAGCTGGCCGACGCACGGACGGAGGCGCAGGCCCGGGAGCGGGTCGAGGACCTCAACGACCGGATCCGCCACTCCCACCGCCGTGCCGCCCAGGGACCGCCGATCTACATCGCCCCGCTGGACGTCGAGCAGACCCTGGCCGAGTGGCGCGCCCGGCGCCGGTGAGCGGGGACGGCGCACCACCCGGGGCCGTGGTGCTGATGTGCCACGGCGGCTGGCCGCGGGGGAGAATGAAGGTGCGCTGGTGGTACCCGCCGGTGCAGCAGAACCGGCTGCTCGCCCGTGTGCTGGAGCGGCGGCTGGCCGCCCGCGGGGTGGTGGCGGTCCAGGTGCGCAACCGGTTCCGGGGCTGGAACGACCCCGAGCTGCCGGCGGTGGCCGACGCCCGGGAGGTCGCGGCGTCGCTCCGCGAGCGCTGGCCGGACGTCCCGCTGGTGCTGCTGGGCTACTCGATGGGAGCCCGCACGGTGGCCCGGCTCGCCCCCGAGGTCGGGCCGGTCGGGGTGGTCGCGCTGGCTCCCTGGTGGCCCGAGGACGAACCGGGCCTGGTGGGGACGCCGACCGTGGTCGTGCACGGCGACCGCGACCTGCTGACCCCCGCCCGCGCCAGCCGGCGCACCGCGCAGTACCTGGCCGACCGCGGGACGCCGGTGCGCCGGGTCGTGCTGACCGGCGCCGGTCACTTCATGCTCCGCCGCCGCCGCGACTGGCAGCGGCTGGCCGTCGAGGCCGTCGAGCACCTGCTGGACCACGCCCCAGCACCGACCCAGGAGGCACGATGACCACCTACCGCAACGCCCTGGACGGCTACGACGCCGTGCACGGGTTCCGGATGGAGGGCGAGGGCGAGGTGTCCTTCCCCCGAGGGCGGATGAGGCTGTCGAGCCGGCGCCCGGCCGAGGAGGGGCAGGCGGCCAACATCGTGTTCTGGTGCCCGGAGGAGTTCGGGCCGGACCTGCGGGTCAGCTGGAGCTTCTGGCCGCTGGTCGAGCCGGGGCTGGCCATCGCCTTCGTCTCCGCCCGCGGGCACGGCGACCGCGACCTCTTCGACCCGTCCCTGGCCCCCCGGACCGGCCCCTACGAGCAGTACCACTCCGGCGACCTCGACTGCTACCACGTGTCCTACTTCCGTCGCCGGTGGCCCGAGGAGCGCCGGTTCCACACCTGCAACCTCCGCCGCAGCCACGGCTTCCACCTGGTGGCCCAGGGTGCGGACCCGATCCCCGACGTGGCCGACGCCGACGGGCCCTACCGCGTCACCGTGCAGGTGCTGCGTGGCCGGGTCGGCGTCGACGTCGACGGGCTGCCGCTGCTGGACTGGCAGGACGACGGCTCCCTCGGGCCGGCGCTCACCGGCGGCAAGGTCGGGTTCCGCCAGATGGCCCCGCTCGTGGCCGAGTACGCCGACCTCGAGGTCGTCCCCCTCTGACCCCGGCGCGGGCGCCCCCTCACTCCACTCTGCCCCGCTTCCGAGCACTCTGCCCCGCCTGTAGAAGGGGCAGAGTCGGCGCAGACGGGGCGAGGTGCAGCATTCGTCATTGACATTGATTCGTTTCAATCGTAGGTTCGCAGCACATCCCGCACCGACGAGGGAGGCAGACACCGATGTCTGAGAAAGCGCTACCCCACTCCGTGGTGGACGCCCCGCCGAGCACCGAGCACTGGACCCTGCGGCTCAACGCGGCCTGCTCCGTGATCGCGACGATGGCCCTGCTCAACGTGTGCTGGCTCGCCTTCTCCCTCCTCGGTGGCGTCGTCCTCGGCGTGGCCCCGGCCAGCGTGGCGGTGGCCCACTGCGTCCGTGAACGCGGTCTCGGCCGGTCCGGGAACACGGTCGCCACCTTCGCCCGCACCTGGCGCCGGGAACTCGTCGGGGCCAACCTCGCCCTCCTGCCCCAGCTCCTCGTGCTGGTGGCGCTGGGCTGGAACTACCTCGCGTTCTCCGCCGCCGGACCCTCCGCCTCGGCCCCCCGGCTGGCCACCCTGGCCGGTCTGCTGCTGGTGGCCACCGTCGGCTGCTGGCTGCCTGCCTGCTACGTCCACTACGACCTGCCGCGCCGCCGCTTCCTGCTGACCGCGCTGCGCTTCACCCTGGCCCGGCCGGTCCCCAGCCTGCTGCAGCTCTTCGTGCTCGCGGCGGTCGGCTACACCTCCTACCGGCTCCCGGCCCTGGTGCCGTTCCTCTCCGTCGGGGCCCGGCTGTACCTCGCCACCTGGCTGGCGCTGCGCTTCTTCGCCGAGAACGAGGACCGGCTGGCCGGCACCTCCGACGACCCCGCCCCCGACGACCGGGCCCTGGGCCTGCCCACCGACCCCCTGCGGATGCGCTGAAGCATCCTCGACAGAGATGGAGACACCATGACCACACCTGCTCGCCGGAGCCTCGCCCCCGTGCTGGGCCGACGGACCTTCCTGGCCGGCTCCCTGACCGCGGTGGGACTGACCGCCACCGGGTGCGGTGGCGGTGGCGCCGGCGGCGACGCCGAGGACCTCGGCGTGGTCAAGATCATGGCCCCGGTCCTCAACAGCCAGACCCCCGACCCGGAGGGCCGGCTGCAGAAGGCCGTCGAGGAGCTGGTCGGCAAGAAGCTCGACATCACCTGGGTCCCGAACTCCAGCTACGGGGACCGGATGAACGTCACCCTGGCCTCGGACGACCTGCCGGAGGTGATGGTCGTGCAGGGCAAGGTCCCCTCCTTCGTGCAGTCCGCCGAGGCCGGGGCCTTCTGGGACCTGACCGACAAGCTCGGCCAGTACCCGAACCTGACGGCGGCGAACCCGGAGATCGCGCAGGCGGCCTCGGTGAACGGCACCTCCTACGGCGTCTTCCGCTCCCGCGACGAGATGCGGGTGACCACCATCGTGCGCGCGGACTGGCTGGACAAGCTGGGTCTCGACGCCCCCGAGACGGTCGACGACCTCTACGAGGTGGCTAAGGCGTTCAAGGAGGAGCGGCCCGGCGGCAAGGAGAGCACCGGGCTGATCATCCCCAAGTGGCCCGGCGGCTACGCCAGCAACAGCCCCTACGACGTGATGGAGACCTGGTTCGGCGCCCCCAACGCGTGGGGCGAGCGCGACGGCAGGCTGGTGCCCGGGTTCGACACCGAGGAGCACCTCGAGGCCGACCGCTTCATCCGCAAGATGCGCGAGGAGGGCCTGATCAACGCCGACTTCGCCACCCTGGACAGCGCCAACTGGAACGACCCCTTCTTCAACGGCGACGGCGGCATGATCATCGACGTCGACTCGCGCATCTTCGTGCTGGCCAAGCTGTTCGAGGAGCAGGACCCGGGCAACGGCTACAGCTACCTGGCCCAGACCGGCAACCTGGTCGGGCCCGACGGCGAGCGGCACTCGCTGCCGTCCTCGGGCTTCAGCGGCTTCCTGGCGATCTCCAAGCAGAGCGTGCCCACCGAGGAGGAGCTGGCCGACGTCCTCGCCATGCTGGACACGATGGCCACCAAGGAGGGCCAGGTGCTGATGAACAACGGCATCGAGGGCGAGAACTTCACCGTGGAGGACGGCTACAGCCTCCCCGCCGAGGGCCCCGACGCCGAGGTGCTGACCAACGACGCCACCGCCTTCGCCCAGCTCGGCACCAACAACGCGGGCTACCAGGCCTACCAGGCGGCGCCGGAGAACGAGGCGGCCAAGGAGGCCTACGACCGCCGCGACATGCTGCGGGCCCGCGACCTGGAGACGGCCGTCTACAACGCCGCCGCCGCGCTGGTCTCGCCCACCGCCAGCAGCCAGGGCGCGGTGCTGGACCAGATCGTGGCCGACGCGCGCATCCAGTACGTCGCCGGCCAGATCGACGAGGCGGGCTACCGCGCCGAGATCCAGCGCTGGCACACCTCCGGTGGCGACCAGGTCATCACCGAGATCAACGACCTCGCCGCCCAGCTGAGGTGAGCACCTCGGTCGAGCACGTGGCCCCGACCTCCCCGGGAGCACCGGGAGGGTCGGGCCACGTCGAGCGGAAGGTCGGCCTCCGGGCGCGCATGCTGCGCTACCGCTGGCTGTACCTGCTGCTGCTGCCGGGGGTGGTGTACTTCGCGGTCTTCCGCTACGCCCCGATGTACGGGATCACCATCGCCTTCCAGGACTACCTGCCGTTCCTCGGCATGACGGGCAGCCCGTGGGTGGGGTTCAAGCACTTCGAGGCGCTGTTCGCCAGCCCCGACTTCCCGCGGCTGCTGCGGAACACCCTGATCCTGGCCTTCCTCAACGTGGTGATCGTCTTCCCGGCCCCCATCGTCGTGGCCCTGATGCTCAACGAGCTGCGGCTGCAGATCGTGAAGCGGACGGTGCAGTCGCTGATCTACATCCCGCACTTCCTGTCCTGGACGATCGTCGCGTCCCTGACCTACCTGCTGTTCGCCCTGGACGTCGGCGCGATCACGGTGGCGGCCAACGACCTCACCGGCGGCCGGATCGACTTCCTGGCCGACCCGGACTGGTTCCGGCCGCTGATCGTGCTGCAGACGCTGTGGAAGTCCACCGGGTGGGGGACGATCATCTACCTCGCCGCGCTGGCCGGGGTCGACCCGAACCTGTACGAGGCGGCGAAGATCGACGGGGCGAACCGGTGGCAGCAGCTCCGCCACATCACCCTCCCGGCGATCATGAGCACGGTGGTGATCATGGCCATCCTGCTGTCGGGGAACCTGCTGGACACCGGCTTCGAGCAGATCTACCTGATGACCAACAGCCTGAACCGGTCGGTGGCCGACGTCTTCGACACCTACGTCTACTACCTCGGCATCACCCAGGGCTCGTACTCCTACTCCACCGCGGTGGGGCTGTTCAAGGCCGTGATCGGGATCATCCTGATCTTCGGCTCCAACTGGATCGCGCGCCGTGTCGGCCAGCGCGGCCTCTTCTGAGAAGGAGCGCGTCGTGACGAACACCGACGACGTCCGCGCCGACGTCGTGCCCGCCGCCCTCGAGCGCGAGCATCAGGAGGGCACACCCACCCGGTCGCCGGGTCGCGGCCGCAGGCAGCAGGAGCCGCTCGGCTCGCGGGTCTTCGACGGGGTGAACCTGCTGGTGCTGGTGGCCCTGGGGGTGATCACCGTGCTGCCGTTCATCTACGTCATCGCCGGGTCCTTCGCGGGGGAGGCCGAGCTCGCCTCGCGGCCGTTCTTCCTGTGGCCGAACGACGTCGACCTGTCCAGCTACGCCTACATCTTCTCCACCGGCACCTTCCTGCGGAGCCTGCTGGTCACCATCGGGGTGACCGCGGTGGGGACGCTGGTGCAGCTGGCGCTGACCGCCACGATGGCCTACCCGCTGGCCAACCGGGCGCTGCCCGGACGCAACCTGGTGCTGAACCTGGTGATCTTCACGATGGTGTTCGGCGGAGGGATGATCCCGACGTTCCTGATCGTGCGCGAGCTGGGGCTGCTGAACTCCTACTGGTCGCTGATCCTGCCGCTGGCGATCAGCCCCTTCTACCTGGTGATCATCAAGAACTTCTTCCAGGAGCTCCCCGAGGAGCTGCAGGAGGCCGGGCGCATCGACGGCTGCTCCGAGCTGGGGGTCTTCTTCCGGATCGTGCTCCCGCTCTCCAAGCCGATCCTGGCCACCTTCGGGCTGTTCTACGCCGTCGGCATCTGGAACGACTTCATGTCCCCGCTGCTCTACATCGACGACTCCAGCAAGTGGACGCTGCAGATGTTCATCCGCCAGGTGACGGTGTCGGCCGACCTGGCCTCCACCCTCGGTCAGCTCGACCCGGCCTACATCCCGCCGGAGCAGGGCGTGAAGTTCGCCACCGTCGTGGTGGGCACGGTGCCGATCCTGCTGATCTACCCCTTCCTGCAGAAGCACTTCGCCAAGGGCATGCTGATCGGCTCGGTCAAGGGGTGAGCCCGACGACCGACCCGGTCCGGGTGCTGCTGGCCGGGGACTCGACCGTGGCCGCCTGCCCGGCGCACGAGACGCCGATGTCGGGGTGGGGCCCGCACCTCGCGGCCCCGCTCAACGCGGCCCTGGGCGCCCGCGCCGCCCGGGCCGACCAGGACCCGCGTCCGGTGCACGTGCTCAACACGGCCAAGGGCGGCGCCACCACCGAGAGCCACCGGGACGAGGGCCTCTGGGCGGCGCTGCTGGCCGAGCTGCGCGCCGGTGACGTCGTGGTGCTCCAGTTCGGGCACAACGACCAGAAGCAGCAGCACCTGGCCGCCGGCGCCGGCTACACCGAGCTGCTCGAACGGGCCTGCGCGGAGGTCCTCGCCGCCGGTGCCAGCCCGGTGCTCTGCACACCGGTGGAGCGACGGCGCTGGGTCGACGGGGTGCAGCAGAGCACCCACGGCGACCACCCCCGGGCCGTCCGCGGCCTGGCCACCCGTCTCGGTCTGTCGTGCATCGACCTCACCGCCGCCACCACCGCGCTCTACCAGCGGCTGGGCGAGGACGGCTCGGCCGCGCTCTTCACCCACCTGCCGCCGGGCTCCCCGCTCTGGCCCGACGGGTGCGCCGACGACACCCACTTCTCCTTCACCGGGGCCGTGCAGGTGGCCGAGCTGGTCGCCGCCGCACTGGTCCAGGGGTGGGACGAGCTCGAACCCCAGGAGACACCGTGACCGCGACCCCCCTCCGCTGGCTGACCCGCCCCCGCTCCCAGGCCGTCACCTGGGGCGTGCCCTGGGCGCGGGGCACGGTCGCGGCCGACGACGGCTTCACCCTCACCCGCCCGGACGGTTCCGCGGTGCCGCTGCAGAGCTGGGTCACCGCCCGCTGGCCCGACGGCAGCGTCAAGTGGTCCGCCCACGCCACCCCCGCCAGCGACGACCCCGCCGACCGCTACACCCTGAGCCCGACGCCGGAGCAGGCGCCGGTGGCCCCGACCGCGCCGGTGGTCTCGGTCGTCGAGCGCGGCGGAGCGCTGGTGGTCGACACCGGCCCCGTGCGCTGGACGGTCCCCACCTCCGGGCCGGTGGTCGTCTCCGGTGCCGAGCGCGATGACCGCCAGGTGGTGGGCCCCGTCGAGCTGGTCAGCCTCTGGCAGGGCGAGCCCACCCCCGACAGCGGCGGCGGTGTGGTCCGGGAGGAGCTGCGCGGCACGGCCGAGGAGGTCGTCGTCGAGCAGGACGGACCGGTCCGGGCCGTGCTCCGGGTCACCGGTCGCCACCAGGGACCCGACGCCGGGGCGTCCCGGGGCGGCCGCGGTCCGTGGCTCTCCTTCACCGTGCGGCTGGTCTTCTCCGCCGGCTCCGAGGAGCTGCGGGTGGTGCACTCCCTGGTCTGGGACGGCGACGCCGAGCAGGACTTCCTCGCCGGGCTCGGTCTGCGCGCGGCGGTGCCGATGCGGGACGCCCTGCACGACCGCCACGTCCGGCTGGCCGGGACCGCGCGCGAGGACGGCGCTGTCGGCTTCCTGACCGAGGCCGTCCGCGGGATCACGGGTCTGCGCCGCGACCCCGGTGAGCACGTCCGCCGGGCCCAGGTCGAGGGGCGGCCCTGCCCGCCGACGCAGGAGTGGGCGCCGGAGGTGTCGAGCCGGCTGGGGCTGGTCCCCGCCTGGGAGGACTGGACCCTGGACCAGACCACCGCCGACGGCTACCGGCTGGCCAAGCGGACCGGGTCCGGTCACGCCTGGGTGACCATCCCCTCCGGACGCCGGTCGGCGGGCTACGGCTACCTCGGCGGGCCCGGCGGCGGCCTCGGGTTCGGGCTGCGGCACTTCTGGCAGCAGCACCCCACCCGCCTCGACGTCCGCGGCGCGGCCGGGGAGACGGCCGACGCCACCGTCTGGATGTGGTCGCCCTCGGCCCCGGTGATGGACCTGCGGTTCTACCACGACGGCCTCGGCCAGGAGGACTTCGCCAGCCAGCTGGAGGCCCTGGAGATCACCTACGAGGACCACGAGCCCGGCTTCGGCGACGCCCACGGCATCGCCCGCACCCACGAGCTCACCCTCCGTGCCCACGCCAGCACCCCCCGCGCGGAGGAGCTGGCCGAGCACGCCGCGGTGCTGGAGGACCCGGCCCTGCTGGTCTGCGACCCGGAGCGGTGGCAGGCCGCCGGCGTCCTGGGCGACTGGTCGCTGCCGGACCGCAGCACGCCGGCCCGGGCGGCCGTGGAGGACCGTCTGGACCTGCTCCTGGACTTCTACCGGGGTCAGCAGGAGCAGCGCCGCTGGTACGGGTTCTGGGACTTCGGCGACGTCATGCACACCTACGACCCCGACCGCCACCAGTGGCGCTACGACGTCGGCGGCTACGCCTGGGACAACTCCGAGCTGAGCCCGGACCTGTGGCTCTGGTACTCCTTCCTGCGCACCGGACGGGCCGACGTCTTCCGGTTCGCCGAGGCCATGACCCGCCACACCGGTGAGGTGGACGTCTACCACGCCGGGCGGTGGAAGGGCCTGGGGACGCGGCACAACGTCCAGCACTGGGGGTGCAGCGCCAAGCAGCTGCGGATCTCCAGCGCCGCCTACCGCCGCTTCCTCTACTACCTCACCGCCGACGAGCGCACCGGCGACCTGCTCGACGAGCTGGCCGAGCCCGAGCGCACCTTCACCGCCATCGACCCGACCCGCAAGGTCCGCACCGACGCCTACACCCCCGACCCGTCGGCGCTGGCGGTCGGGCTGGGCACCGACTGGGGCGCGCTGGCCGCGGCCTGGCTGACCCGCTGGGAGCGCCACGGCGACGAGCGGGCCCGGGACCGGCTGCTGGGCACCATGGCCGACATCGGTGCGCTGCCGCAGGGCTTCCTGACCGGGGAGGCGCTGCTCGACCTCGCCACCGGGCGCTTCGACACCAGCCGGGACCGGATCAGCGTCTCGCACCTGTCGGCGGTGTTCGGGCTGGTCGAGATCTGCTCCGAGCTCGTCTCCCTCACCGTCGGCACCCCGGAGGAGGCCCCGGGCTTCGAGCAGGCCTGGCTGACCTACTGCCGGCTGTACCTGGCCGGTCCCGAGGCCCAGCAGGCGGCCGTGGGACGTCCGCTCCCGGGCATCTCGCTGCCGCAGGCGCACAGCCGGCTGGCGGCCTGGGCGGCGCACCGCACCGGCGACGCCGAGCTGGCCCGGCTGGCCTGGTCGACCTTCGTCCACGACCGCGGCGACGTGCTCAACACCAACCCGATGCAGCGCGAGGAGTGGGCGCGCACGACCGTCGACGGGCCCCTGGTGGCCGAGGTGGTGGAGGAGGTGCTGCCCGTCAGCACCAACGGCGCGGCCCAGTACGGGCTGGCCGCGATCCAGAACCTGGCGCTGGTGGGCGACGCGCTGGAGGAGGAGCCGGCGGGGGAGAACCGTTAGGCTGGGTCCGTGCCCCGCCCCGACGGCCGTCTGAACCACGACATCGACCCGCAGGACCGCGGACCCCAGGACGCCTGCGGCGTCTTCGGTGTCTGGGCTCCTGGTGAGGAGGTCGCCAAGCTGACCTTCTACGCCCTCTACGCCCTGCAGCACCGCGGCCAGGAGTCCGCCGGCATCGCGGTCAGCAACGGCTCCCAGATCATGGTCTACAAGGACATGGGTCTGGTCAGCCAGGTCTTCGACGAGGCGACCCTGGCCTCGCTGCGTGGCGACGTCGCCGTCGGCCACACCCGCTACTCCACCACCGGGGCCAGCGTCTGGCAGAACGCCCAGCCGACCTTCCGCCCCACCGCCACCGGCGGGCTGGCGCTGGGCCACAACGGCAACCTGACCAACGCCGACGAGCTGGAGTCCTGGCTGGCCGAGCGCCCCGGCGCCCAGCCGGTCAGCCACAAGGTGGCGATGGACTCCACCAACGACACCTCGCTGGTCACCGCGCTGCTGGCCACCTTCGAGGACCTCAGCATTGAGGACGCCGCGATGGAGGTCCTGCCCCGCCTGCGTGGCGCCTTCTGCCTGGTCTTCATGGACAACGACACCATCTACGCCGCCCGCGACCCGCAGGGCATCCGCCCGCTGGTGCTGGGACGGCTGGAGAAGGGCTGGGTGGTGGCCAGCGAGACCGCCGCCCTGGACATCGTCGGGGCCTCCTTCGTCCGCGAGATCGAGCCCGGTGAGCTGATCGCCATCGACCGCGACGGCCTGCGCAGCCGCCACTTCGCCAAGCCCGACCCCAAGGGCTGCCTCTTCGAGTACGTCTACCTCGCCCGCCCCGACACCACCATCAGCGACCGGCGGGTGCACTCCACCCGGGTCGAGATCGGGCGCCGGCTGGCGGGGGAGTTCCCGGTCGAGGCCGACCTGGTGATCCCGGTGCCGGAGTCCGGCACCCCGGCGGCGATCGGCTACGCCGAGGCCTCCGGCATCCCCTACGGCCAGGGCCTGGTCAAGAACGCCTACGTCGGTCGGACGTTCATCCAGCCCAGCCAGACCATCCGCCAGCTCGGCATCCGGCTCAAGCTCAACCCGCTGCGCGACGTGATCGCCGGCAAGCGGCTGGTGGTGGTGGACGACTCGATCGTCCGCGGCAACACCCAGCGGGCCCTGGTGCGGATGCTCCGCGAGGCGGGGGCCGCGGAGGTTCACGTGCGGATCTCCTCCCCGCCGGTGCGCTGGCCCTGCTTCTACGGCATCGACTTCGCCAGCCGGGCCCAGCTGATCGCCAACGGCCTCGGGGTGGACGAGATCTGCCGCTCGATCGACGCGGACTCGCTCGGCTACATCTCCCTGGACGGTCTGGTCGGCGCGACCGCGCTGCCCAAGGAGAACCTCTGCCGTGCCTGCTTCGACGGGGTCTACCCGGTGGAGATCCCGCTGTCGGAGCGCACCGGCCGGCACGCCATCGACGCCGGCACCCAGCCCGCCCTGGACCTCGACGAGCCCGCAGCGACCCCGACCGAGCGTCGACCCCAGCCCGTGGAGGCCTGAGATGACCGCCCCGCAGATCTCCGCCTACGCCCGCGCGGGGGTGGACATCGAGGCCGGTGACCGCGCCGTGGAGCTGATGAAGGCCTCGGTCGCCCGCTCCCGGCGCCCCGAGGTGATCGGTGGGCTGGGGGGCTTCGCCGGGCTCTTCGACGCCTCCGCGCTGGCCCGCTACCGCCACCCGGTGCTCGCCACCTCCACCGACGGCGTCGGCACCAAGGTCGCCATCGCCCAGGCCATGGACGTGCACACCACCATCGGCCACGACCTGGTCGGGATGCTGGTCGACGACCTGGTGGTCTGCGGCGCCGAGCCCCTCTTCGTCACCGACTACATCGCCTGCGGCCGGCTGGTGCCGGAGCGGATCGCCGACGTGGTGGCCGGCATCGCCGACGCCTGCGTGCTGGCCGGCGCCTCGCTGCTGGGCGGGGAGACCGCCGAGCACCCGGGGCTGCTCGAGCCCGACGCCTACGACGTGGCCGGCGCGACCACCGGTGTGGTGGAGAAGGACGCGATGCTGGGGGCCGAGCTGGTCCGTCCCGGCGACGCGCTGGTGGCGATGGCCTCCTCGGGGCTGCACTCCAACGGCTACTCCCTGGTCCGCTCCGTGGTGGCGGGGGCCGGCTGGTCGCTGGACCGCGACGTGCCCGAGTTCTCCCGCACCGTCGGCGAGGAGCTGCTCGAGCCCACCCGCATCTACGCCCTGGACTGCCTGGAGCTGATCCGCACCAGCGAGGTGCGCGTGATGAGCCACGTCACCGGCGGCGGGCTGGCCAACAACCTGGCCCGGGTGATGCCCGGGAACGTCACCGCCGTGGTGGAGCGCTCCAGCTGGACACCGCCGGCGGTCTTCCAGGTCCTGCGCGAGCTGGGCGGGCTGGGCACCGAGGACGTCGAGGCCACCCTGAACATGGGGGTCGGGATGGTGGCCGTGGTGGCCCCCGGGTCGGTGGACCAGGCCCTCGCCACGCTCGCCGGACGTGGTGTGCAGGCGTGGGTGTGCGGCCGTGTCGAGGACCGCCCGGGTGGGCGCGTCGAGGTGCGGGGCGAGCACCGCTGAGCCCCCGGCGCGTACCTGCTTTGCGCCTCTGGTCCGCTCAGGTAGATTGAGCGGCACGACATGACCACACAGAGCCGCGGCTCGTTCCGCGTACTGACGATGCGAGGGGGTCGACCCATATGGGGCGCGGCCGTGCGAAGGCAAAGCAGACCAAGGTTGCCCGGGAGCTGAAGTACCGGACGATGGACACGGACTTCACGTCCCTGGAGCGCGAGCTCCGGGGCAGCTCAGAGGACGAGCACCACCACGAGATCCCTGAGGTCCCCGACCCCTACGCAGATCTGGCCGGCAAGTACGACGTCGAGGACGACGACGACGCCACCGGCTACCGTCAGTCCGGTTGAGTCGGGTGCGGGGGACCGTCTGGTTGCTAGCCTGCTGCCATGAGCGATCCCCACGCCCCGCAGGGCCCTCGTCAGCCGCACAGTCCTGACTCCGCCGAGCGGGCGTGGGAGCTGCCTGAGCCGGGTGCTCCCGGCGCGCCCTCGGAGGGGTCGCCGCAGGGCTACCAGGGCCCCACGTACTCCACCCCCTCCTACGGGACTCCCAGCAGCGGGGCGTCGTCGTCCGGCGGCTCGGAGTGGTCGCCGGCCGGCGAGCAGGGTGGGACGCCGGGTGCGACCGCCGAGCAGGGCTCCTACGGGACGTCGGACCAGTCCCCGGCCGCCGACCCGTACGCGCCCACGGTGGGCGGTGAGCCCTCCGCCGGGGCCTCCTACTCCCCGCAGACCGGCGCCGGCTCGATGGCTGCCGACGGCGGTGGCTGGTCGCAGCCCCAGCCGGGCGCCGGGCCGTACGCCCAGCAGCAGCCGTGGTCGCAGCCCAGCGCCAACCCCTACGGCCAGCCGCAGTCCCAGCCGAGCGCCGGCCCGTACGGTCACCCTCAGTCCCAGCCGAGCGCGAGCCCCTACGGCCAGCCGCAGTCCCAGCCGAGCGTCGGCCCGTACGGTCACCCTCAGTCCCAGCCCAGCGCCGACGGCTACGGCCAGCAGTGGGCGGGCCAGGGGTACGGGCAGCAGGCCCAGCCCGGGCCGTACCCGGGCGCGGTGCCCGCTGGTGGTGTGGCGCCCGGTCAGGTCCCGGTGCGACCGGACGAGGAGAAGCTGTGGGGGACGCTGACCCACGTGGGGATGATCGTCACCGGCTTCATCGGCCCGCTGATCGTCTACCTGATGTACAAGGACCGGTCTCAGTGGATCCGGGCCAACGCCGCCCAGTCGCTGAACTTCTCCATCCTGATCTCCATCGTCTACGTCGTCAGCCTGGTCCTGATGACCGTGGGCATCGGTTTCATCACCTACTTCGCGGCGGGCATCTGCGCGATCATCTTCGGCATCCTGGCCGCGATGGCCGCCAACCGGGGCGAGTTCTACAAGTACCCGCTGAACGTCAGCTGGGTGAAGTGACCCGCGGGTGACCACTGCCTCCTGGCGGGCCGACGTCCTGCCCGGCTACGAGGCCCGTGACCTCCCGCTGCCCGACGCGCTCCCCGCGCCGGGTGAGCCGGAGGACGCGGGCCTCGTCGCCACGCTGGTCCGCCGGGTGGCCGACCGCGACACCGATCGGGCCGTGCTCTACGTGCACGGCTGGAACGACTACTTCTTCCAGACCCACCTGGCCGACGCCCTGGCCGAGCTGGGGTTCGCCTTCTACGCCGTGGACCTGCGCCGCTACGGGCGCTCCTACCGCCCCGGCCAGCTGCAGGGCTGGATCAACGACCTCGACCTCTACGCCGAGGAGCTCGACGCGGCGATGGAGGTGGTCACCGCCGACCACCCGCACGTGACGCTGATGGCGCACTCCACCGGCGGCCTGATCGGCGCGATGTGGGCCGACCGGCGTCCCGGTCGACTGGACGGGATGGTCCTGAACTCGCCCTGGCTCGACCTGCAGGGGGCGCCGATGCTGCGCGCCCTCGGCACCCCGATCATCTCCGGCCTCGGTCAGCGGCTGCCCACCGCAGCCCTGCCGCTGCCCGACAGCGGCAACTACGCCCGGATCCTGCACGCCTCCCTGGAGGGGGAGTGGGACTACGACCTGCAGTGGAAGGCCAGCCCCACCGCGCCGATCCGCGCCGGCTGGCTGAGGGCGGTGCTCCAGGGTCATCAGCGGGTGGCCGCCGGGTTGTCCGTCGACGCCCCGGTGCTGGTGATGTGCGCGAGCCGCAGCGACTTCCGCCGCGCGTGGCACCCCGAGCTGCGGCAGGCCGACACCGTGCTGGACGTGGAGCAGATCGCCAAGCGGGCCGTCCAGCTGGGCCCGCACGTCTCCGTGGTCCGGATCGAGGGCGGGATCCACGACCTGGTCCTCTCCGACGAGCCCGCCCGCAGCACGGTGTTCCGAGAGCTGACGCGCTGGGCCCGGGCCTACCTGCTCCCGTCCCCGGTGCCGGCACCGGCCCCCGACCTCCCCGACGCAGCACCCCCGACGCCGGCGCGCTGATCCGCCCCCGCCACGACCCGTGCTGCGACCGGCCATCTTCGCCTCGGAGACCCCGGGGGTGTGATTCTCGTCGCTTCCGGCACTGCATCCGGCGCGCGCGCCCACCGGCTCCGCCGGGGACGGGGGACCCGAGTGGGCGCTGGGGGAGGAAAAGAGCAAGAATGGGGCCATGAGCACTGCACCCCATGTCGTGGTGATCGGGGCTGGTTTCGGAGGTGTGTCGGCGACGAGGGCGCTGACCAAGCTCGGTTGCCGGGTCACCCTGGTCGACCGTCACCCCTACAACACCTTCCAGCCGCTGCTTTACCAGGTGGCGACCGGCGGCCTGAACCCGGGTGACGTGACCTACTCGCTGCGCGCCTTCGCCGCCAAGCAGCACCGCCGGCTGGCCCGCTTCCGCCGCGGCACGGTCACCGGGATCGACCGCGAGAAGCGCCAGGTCATCGTCGACGACGGTCCGCCGGTCGACTACGACTACCTGGTGATCGCCAACGGCGTGACCACCAACCACTTCGGCATCCCGGGTGCGGCCCAGTACACCCGCTCGATGTACACCCGCCGCCAGGCGATCGAGGTCCGCGACACCATCTTCGGCTCGATGGAGCGGCTGGCCGCCAACCCCGAGGACCCGCGCGGCTTCACCATCATCGTCGTCGGCGGTGGCCCCACCGGCGTCGAGATGGCCGGCTCGCTGGCCGAGATGCGCACCTACGGGATCCCGGTGGTCTACCCCGAGATCGACAAGGAGCGCGTCAAGGTCATCCTGGTCGAGATGATGGACCACCTGCTCGGCCCCTTCCAGCCCGACCTGCGTGAGTACACCCGCCGCGAGCTGGAGAAGCGCGGGGTCGAGGTGCGCACCAGCACCGCCATCGCCGAGGTCAAGGCCGACAGCGTCGACCTCAAGGGTGGCGAGACCCTGCAGGCCGACCTCGTCATCTGGGCCGCCGGCATCGGTGGTCACGACGTCGTCCGGGAGTGGGGCCTCGAGATCGGCCGCGGTGGCCGGATCGTGCTCGAGGACACCCTGATGGCCAAGGGCGAGGAGCGCATCTTCGCGATCGGCGACGGCGGGATCATCGAGACCCAGCCGCTGCCGCAGGTCGCCCCGCCGGCCATGCAGCAGGGCGAGCACGTGGCCCACAACATCGTCGCCCTGGCCAAGGGCGAGGCGATGAAGCCCTTCAAGTACTTCGACAAGGGCACCATGGCCACGATCGGGCGCAACGACGCCGTGGTCGAGATCAAGAAGGGTCCGAAGTTCAAGGGCTTCCCGGCCTGGGTGGTCTGGGTCGGCCTGCACATCTACATGCTGCTGGGCGGCCGGAACCGGATCCAGGCGATGGTCAGCCTGGCCACCCGGTACTTCAGCTTCCCGCGCAACTCCGTGGCCATCGTCGGTGACGTCGCCGACACCCCGGCACGGCTGGAGCGGCTGGCGGCCCTGCGCAAGGCCGACGCCGAGGGCAAGGACACCGACGCCGTCGCCGAGGAGCACGACGAGATGGCTGAGTCCAGGGGCTGAGAGCCCGGGTACGACGAAGGCCCCCTCCCGCAAGGGAGGGGGCCTTTCTCGTGCTGTGGCCAGGGCCGGGCTCGAACCGGCGACCTTTCACTTTTCAGGCGAACGCTGCTACCAACTGAGCTACCTGGCCTGGACAGCAAGAGCGGACGAGATCCAGGTGGATTGGATCTCGACCGCTCTCGCGACCTCGACGGGACTCGAACCCGCGACCTCCGCCGTGACAGGGCGGCGCGCTAACCAACTGCGCCACGAGGCCCAGATGCTGCTTGGACCATCACCAGCCGTCTCCGGCCAGCGATCCGAAACTATAGCGCAGGGAACGGGGCGGGGCTAATCGGGATCGTCCGCCCGGCGGTCGAGGGCCGCCAGCACCAGGCGGGCGGTGGGGACGTCGGTCACCAGCCGGTTGAACAGCCCGGCGCGGGCGCCACCGACCAGGCTGGCCACCTTGTCCTCCCCGGCGGCCACCGCCAGCGTGAACGGGATGGCGCGCAGCTGCTCGCGTCCGACCCGGACCATCCGCTCGCTGCCGGGGAAGCCGACCTCGGAGCCGTCGGGGGCGTAGAAGTTGAGGCAGATGTCGCCCACCGAGCGACGCAGGCCGGCGTCGTCGGCGGGGATGAACGCCGAGACCGAGCTCCGGGTGGCCAGCGGGGCGCCGACCCCCACCAGTGCGGCGGCGGCCCGTCCCCAGAGGTGGGTGGTGGAGACGAAGTCCGGGTCGGTCCCGAGGCTGGCCCGCATCGGCGCCGACGGCATCGCCTGGGCGAACAGCACGTGCGGCAGCCCGCCGACCTGCTCGGCGAACCGGCGGGTGATCTCGTTGGTCTGGTGCCAGGCCTCGGGCTCGGTGACCCCACCCACGGCCGGGACGACGTGGACCCCGGGCAGCGGCGGGAGGGGGTGGCTGCTCAGCTCGTAGAGGGTCCGCCCGGAGGAGACCAGCAGGACGTCACCGGGGTCCAGCCGGAGCGTCCGCAGCGCCTCGCCGAGGGCCGGCAGCAGCCCTGCGGGACCGCCGTCGCCTCCCCGGCCCACCCAGACCTGCTGCAGGCCGAGCGCCTCGCGGAGCTGCTCGGGATCGGGCAGGTCGGCGCCGCGTCCGGGCGGGTGGACGGTGATCTCGACCAGTCCCGTACGCCGGGCCTCGGCCAGCAGCCGGCTCACGGTGGGCCGGGAGACGTCCAGCCGGGCGGCGACGGCGGCCTGGGTGGCGTCCTCGAGGTAGTACATCCGGGCGGCCCGGTGGATCAGCTCGAGGTCGAAGCGTGGCCGACCGCTGCTGCTCACGTCCGCCCTCCTGCTGCTCACCTGCCCGTGTCCCGCACCCTAGCGGAACATCTGTTCAGTGTGAACACCTGTTCTTGACATCGGTCGGCGTCCGGACCAGACTCGACGCCGAGGAACCGAGCACCACCACCGGAGGTCAGCGATGTCCCAGCCCGTCCCCACCCGCATGCAGGCCGTGGTCGTGCACGGGCCCGAGGACTACCGCCTCGAGGAGGTCGACGTCCCGGTGCCGGGCCCGGGGGAGATGCTGATCAGGGTGGAGGCCGTGGGGGTCTGCGCCAGCGACCTGAAGTGCTACCACGGGGCGGCCAAGTTCTGGGGCGACGAGAACCGTCCGGCCTACGTGCAGCGCGGACGCATCCCCGGCCACGAGTTCGTCGGCGAGGTGGTCAGCGGGGACCAGAAGGCCTTCGACCACCACGGGGTCGGGGTGGGGGACCGGATCGTCTGCGAGCAGATCGTGCCCTGCGGGGAGTGCCGCTACTGCCGCCGCGGGGAGTACTGGATGTGCGGCCCCCACGACATGTTCGGGTTCCGCAACTTCGACGGGGCGATGGCCCAGTACCTGCTGGTGCCGATCCGGGCCCGTGCGCACCCGGTCTCCAAGGAGCTGGCCCCGCACCACGCCGCCTACGCCGAGCCGCTCTCCTGCGCCCTGCACGCCGTCGAGCGCGCCGGGATCAAGTTCGAGGACGTCGTGGTGGTCGCCGGCTGCGGTCCGATCGGTCTCGGTCTGGTGCTCGGCGCCCGGCAGAAGAACCCGAAGCTGGTGATCGCCCTGGACCTCGACGACGCCAAGCTCGAGCTGGGCCGGCGCTGCGGGGCCGACCTCGTGATCAACGTCGCCCGCGAGGACGCGGTGGCGAAGATCAAGGAGCTCACCGACGGCTACGGCGCCGACGTCTACCTGGAGGGCACCGGTCACCCGTCGGCCGTCGGCCAGGGGCTCAACCTGCTGCGCAAGCTGGGCACCTACGTGGAGTACTCCGTCTTCGGCTCCGACGTCACCGTGGACTGGTCGATCATCTCCGACGACAAGGAGCTCGACGTCCTCGGCGCCCACCTCGGCCCCTACTGCTGGCCGGCGGCGATCAAGATGCTGGAGGACGGGACCGTGCCGGTGGCCGACATCTGCACCCACCAGGTCGGGCTCGCCGACTTCCAGCAGGCGCTGGACCTGGTCGCCGACACCAGCGGGTCGTCGGTGAAGGTGTCGATCCTGCCCAACGGCTGAGCGGGCCCGGGAACGGGTACCGCAGGAGTGACCGACGTCCGCACCCGCGGGCGTCATGAGTGGCCCGGGGACGGGCCGAGGAGAGGGACGACATGGGGATGCGTGTGGTGGTCGGCAGCGACGAGGCCGGGTTCGACTACAAGGAGGTGCTCAAGGGCGACCTGGAGGCCGCCTCGCTGGTGAGCGAGGTGCTCGACGTGGGCGTGGACGCCGACGGCGACACCGCCTACCCGCACATCGCGGTGGCGGCGGCCCGGATGGTGGCCGACGGGCAGGCCGACCGGGCGCTGCTGGTGTGCGGCACCGGTCTGGGGGTGGCCATCGCGGCCAACAAGGTGCCGGGGATCCGGGCCGTGACGGCCCACGACCCGTTCTCGGTCGAGCGCGCGGTGCTCTCCAACAACGCCCAGGTGCTGTGCTTCGGGCAGCGCGTGGTCGGGCTGGAGCTGGCCCGTCGGCTGGCCCGGGAGTGGTTGACCTACACCTTCGACGAGAGCAGCGCCTCGGCGGCCAAGGTCGCGGCGATCGGGGAGTACGAGAGCACCTCCACGTCGGAGGCCGAGACCGTCCCCGCCTGCTGAGCCCACCTGACCCCCCTCACGTGCTGCACTGGTCGGGTGCGACGACGGACCCTGCTGGGAGCGGTGATGGTGGGGGCGGTGGCCCCGGTGCTGGGCTGCGCCCCCCAGGGCAGCCTGTTCGACTTCTCCCCCCCGACGGGGTTCAAGCGGTCCCGACCCCGTGCGGAGGAGTGCTTCCCCGACTCCGGCGTGGTGGAGCTCGCCACGGCGGTGCAGGGTGGTGAGACCGCGAGGATCGCGGAGCTGGTGGGGTCCGGTGTGGATCCGGGGTCGAGGGGGCTGGACGGGGTCAGCCTCTGGGACTGGGCGCTGCGGTACCGCCAGCCCGGCTCGGTACGCGCCCTGGCCGTGGCGGGGACCGACCTCGAGCTGCCCGGCTGGTTCCGCCGCCCCCCGCTGATGGCCGCCCACGCCGAGGGCGGGGTGGAGCAGGTCCAGCTCCTGCTCGACCTCGGCGCCGACATCGAGGTGGTGGACTCGACCGGACGGACGCTGCTCCTTCGATGCGTGCACGGTGGCGACCCCACCCTCCCGCTGCTGCTGGCCCGGGGCGCGAACCTCGACGCCCGGGACGTGCAGGGTCAGACACCGCTCTTCGCGGCCTGCGCGGTGAACGCCTTCGGCGACGCGCTGACGCTGCTGCAGGCCGGAGCGGACCCGACCATCGAGGACTCCCGGGGGGACACCTTCCAGGTCCTCCTGTTCGGGGCCGACCAGGACATCCTCAACGAACGGGCGCGCACCGAGCAGGATGCCGTGGTCGCCTGGCTGGAGGAGCACGGCATCCCGGTGGAGCGCTAGTCGGCTACCCACCCCCTGACCCCGACGACGTGGAACGCATCTTCTCCGTGCTCGGCGACCGGTCCGGTCGGCCCACCCGACGATGGGCGCTGATCGGTCCACCGACGACGCCACCGGGACACGTCCAGGAGGGTGGCGACCAGCACCCGCTGGCACGGATCGAAAGATACGTGTCGTAAGTTCGAGGCACGCATCCGGCGCGACCCCTTGCGGTGGGGCCGGGGGTGGGTGAGGATCGAAGGAAGGACCACCACCTTCGGCGTCGCCCACCCCAGACGGCGACGACGATCTGCTGCCATGGAGGCGCACATGTCGCGTGCTGACCGACCGACCCCCACCCCGGGCCCCGCCCGCGGGTCCACCTCCGGCCGGCGTCGCCGGCTGGTCGCCCTGGCCGGTGCCGCCGCGGGGGTGCTGGCCCTCGGCACGGTGGCCGTGCCGGGCGCCGACGCGGCCGGGCCCAACCCGACCGAGGACCTGCGCAAGCGCGGCGTCGTCACCGAGCGCACCTGCCGGGCCTGGGCCCAGGCGGTCAGCAAGCGGATGACGCTGGAGGAGAAGGTCGGCCAGCTCTTCATCCAGGAGCTCTACGGCGCCACCGCGACCACCGCCCACCCGAAGAACGTCGAGTTCTACGGGCTGGAGACCCCCGCCGAGGTCGTCCAGAAGTACCACCTGGGCGGCGCCATCTACTTCGCCTGGACCGACTCCGTGGCCGGCGGACCGCCGCAGGTCGCCGGGCTGTCCAACGGGCTGCAGGAGGCAGCGCTGGAGACCGACCGCTTCGACATCCCGCTCCAGGTCGCGATCGACCAGGAGCAGGGCATCGTCACCCGGATCGGTCCGCCGGCCACCCAGTTCCCGGGCTCGATGGCCGTGGCCGCCACCCGCAGCACCGAGGACGCGCGCACCGCCGCCGAGATCACGGGGGAGGAGCTGGCCGCGATGGGCGTCAACGTGAACTTCGCCCCCGACGCCGACGTGAATGTGAACCCGGCCAACCCGGTGATCGGCGTCCGCTCCTTCTCCTCCGACCCGCAGCTGGCTGCCGACTTCGTGGCCGCCCAGATCGCGGGCTACCAGGACGACGCGGGCATCGCCTCCTCGGCCAAGCACTTCCCCGGGCACGGCGACACCGCCACCGACTCCCACACCGGTCTGCCGCTGATCACCCACACCCGTGAGCAGTGGGAGACGCTGGACCGGCCCCCGTTCGACGCCGCCATCGAGGCCGGCGCGGACATGATCATGACCGCGCACCTGGTGATGCCGGCTCTCGACGACTCCGGGGTCCCCGCCACGCTCAGCAAGCCGATCCTGACCGACCTGCTCCGCGAGGAGATGGGCTACGAGGGCGTCATCGTCACCGACTCGCTGCAGATGGCCGGCGTCCGCGACATGTTCGACGACGGCGAGATCGCCGTCCGGGCGCTGGAGGCCGGGGCGGACCAGCTGCTGATGTCCTCCGACCTCCGTGAGGCCTACCCCGCGGTGATCGACGCCGTCGGGAGCGGGCGCCTGCGTGAGGGTGACCTGGCCACCAAGGTGAAGAGGGTGCTGCAGCTCAAGTGCACCAACGGCACCGTGCTGGACCCGATGGTCGACGAGGCCGCCGTGGCCACCGCGGTGGGCCCGGCCGACCACCTGGCCGAGGCCGCCCGGATCACCGACGGCACCCACACCCTGCTGGAGAACGACGCGTCCGTGCTGCCGATGGCGGTGGGCGGTCAGGACGTCCTGGTCACCGGCTGGGGCGTCAGCACCACCGCGACGCTGGCCACCGAGCTCCGGGCCCGGGGCGCCACCGCCACGGCTCTGGAGACGGGGACGGCCCCGAACGCCACCCGCATCGCGGGTGCGGTCGCCGCGGCGAGGACGTCGGACGCGGTCGTGGTGCTGACCAACAACGCCAGCACCTCGACGGCCCAGCAGCGGCTCGTCGCCGAGCTCCAGGCCACCGGGACGCCGGTGGTGGTGGTCGCGGTCCGCAACCCCTACGACATCGCCGCCCTGCCCGGGACCGACACCTACCTGACCACCTACTCCTACAGCCCCGTGTCGGTGCCCTCGCTGGCCCGGGTGCTGACCGGTGAGGTGGAGCCGTCGGGGAAGCTGCCCGTCGACATCCCGACCGCTGCCGACCCCGGCACCGTGCTGTACCCGTTCGGGTCCGGCCTCGGCTACTGACCCACCCCCACGACTGAGGAGAACCATGACCGGACTCGACCGACGCACCCTGCTCGCCGGGGCGGGCGCCGCCACCGTGGCCGTCCCGCTCGCCGCGATGGGGGCTGCCGCTCCCGCCCGGGCGGAGGTGCGGGAGGCCTCGGTGCGGACCGGCGCCGACGTGCTGGCCGCCGACGGCTGGAAGGGCCTCGCCGGCCGCAAGGTGGGGGTCTTCACCAACCCGACCGGGGTCCTGCAGAACGGCCGGAGCATCGTGGACGAGATGCACGACTCCGGCAACGTCGACGTGGTCGCGGTCTTCGGGCCCGAGCACGGCTTCCGTGGCTCCGCCCAGGCGGGGGAGTCCGAGGGCGACACCGAGGACCCACGCACCGGGATCATGGTCTACGACGCCTACGGCGCCACCGCCACCTCGCTCGCCGCCATGTACCGGACGTCGGGGGTGGAGGTCGTCGTCTTCGACATCCAGGACGTCGGGGCCCGGTTCTACACCTACATCTGGTCGATGTACACGGCGATGCTGGCGGCCGCCCGTGAGGGTCTCGCCTTCACCGTGCTGGACCGGCCCAACCCGATCGGCGGGACCGCCCGTGGTCCGATGATGACCCCGGAGTACACCTCGGGCGTCGGTGCGGAGGAGATCATCCAGGCCCACGGGATGACCGTCGGCGAGCTGGCGCGCCTCTTCAACGCCGACTACCTGCCCCGCGACGGCGGCACCGTGCAGGACCTGACGGTGGTGGAGATGGAGGGCTGGCGGCGCGACATGCTGTGGGCGGACACCGGTCTGCTGTGGGTGATGCCCAGCCCGAACGTCCCCACCCCCGACACCGCGCTGCTCTACATCGGCACCTGCCTGTTCGAGGGCACCAACCTGTCGGAGGGACGCGGCACGACGCGACCGTTCGAGCTGATCGGCGCACCCTACGTCGACTACCGATGGGCCGAGTGGCTGACCGGGCGCAACCTGCCCGGCGTGCTGTTCCGGGAGGCCTACTTCAACCCGCTGATCAGCAAGAACGCCGGCGTGGTGAACGGTGGTGTGCAGGTGCACATCACCGACCCCGAGGCCCTGGACGCCATCCGGGTCGCGGTGGAGATGCTGGTCGGCCTCAAGCAGCTCTACCCGGAGTTCCGCTGGCGCCAGGACTCCTGGGACACCGCCCGCCCCTTCTGGATCGACAAGCTCACCGGCTCGCCCCGGTTGCGGACCCAGATCGACGCCGGGGCGTCGGCCGCCACGGTGGTCGCCGCCTGGCGCCGGGAGACCGCCGACTTCACCGCGCGCCGGCGTCGCCACCTCATCTACCGCTGATCCAGGGTCACCGCAGGGTGACGTCGTCAGCACCCACCCAGAGCCCTCGTGCAGCGCACGGGGGCTCTGGCGTGTCTCGGGGCTGGAGGGCGGGGGCCGGACGCAGGTCAGGGCCGGGTCGAGGGTCCGGTTCGGAGGTCGGTCGACGTGGGCGTCGTCCTGGGGGCACGTTGTCAGGCGGCGTGGAGGTGCGCGACGTCGATCTCGACCGAGGTCTGGCCAGGATGCGTGCGGCCGCGGGCGCGGGTCCAGCCAGGCGCCGGGACGGACCATCGTGGTCGGGATGCTGCCGAGTGCCGGGGCGGCGGGTCCCGTACTCGCTCTCCGGCGATCTGGGGCCTTCGACACCCCGGGTGCATACGTGGTCCATGCTCAGAGCGCGCTCGGATAGCCGCAGACCGTGTTCCGGGGCGCCCGATCAGGCGGCTTGGAGGTGTACGAGGTCGATCTCGACCGAGGTCTGGTCGAGGACGCGTTCTCGGTAGGTGTCGGGTGGTCGGTAGTGGTGTGCGGTGAGGTGGCCGTGGGACTTCATCCGGTGGTGCCGCCTGCAGAGGGAGCGCAGGTTGCCCGCGTTGGTGGGTCCGCCTCGTTCCCAGGGGTGGTGGTGGTCGAGGTCGGTGCGGTCGGCGGGGACCTGGCAGCCGGCGACCCGGCAGCGTCCGTCGCGCCACTGCAACGCCTGTCGTAGCGCACCGGGTGGCTGGTAGCCGAGGCTGGTGGTGTCCAGCACCTGACCGGACGCGTCCAGGACCAGGCGGCGGAACAGGGTGGTCTCCTGGGTGGCGAGCTCGCGGACCCAGGCGGCCGGGACCGGGATCCCGTGGCCGCGGACCGCTCCGGGTCCATCGGTGAGGCCGATGAGGTCGCGGGCGTCGATGCTGATGGCGACCTCGGCGCGGACGGTGGTCTGAGTGCCCTCGCAGCTGGTCAGCCAGTGGCAGATCAGGTCGGCGCGCTTCTGGTCCTGGGTGCGCTGGTCGAGCTCGCCGGTGTCGGGGTCGATCTCGGGCAGGGCGCGGGCGGCGGTGGCGAGCCGCTTCTCGATCGCGACCGCGATGGTGGTGGGGACGTAGGCGTTGATCCAGCTCATCGCGTGGTCGACGTGGACGATCTCGACCCGTCGACGGTCCCTGGCGGTCTCGGCCTCGGCGGTGCTCTGGTCGGGTTCGATCCGGGCCCGGAGCCGCTTCAGCCAGGCCCGCAGCTCGGCGGGGGTGTGGGTGGCGGCGTAGTCCACGGCCCGGGTGTCCAGGAGGCCGATGAGGGTGTCGGTGTGGGCGGTGGTGAGCACCGAGTGGATGGTCCGCACCCGGTGGGCGTCGACCGCCCCCAGGCTGAAGGCCCGCCACAGGGCGGGGAGGGAGCGTCGGACGGTGTCGGCGGTGGAGAGGATGACCTCGACGCTGAGCTCTGAGACGGCCAGGGTCTGCGCGATGTCGAGGACCGTGGAGCCGAGGCCGGTGGCGGCGCGGTGGCGTGAGGGCTCGGTGGCCTGGAGCGCGGCCCGGGCCTCGTCGCGGTGGTCCAGCATCGCGGCCCAGAGCGCGAACTCGGCCTGCGCCGCAGCCCGGCGGGCGTGCGCCAGCCGGCCGAGGTGGGGGACATCGCACCCCTCCTCGAGGGGTGGCGCAGCGGTGAGCTCCATGACCCCGACGCTACGGACCGGGTCTGACAGTTTCGGCGCTGCGGCTCGGTCCGTGGCGAAAGGAGCCCTGCGGTGGTCGGCGACACCAGCCGCATCTCCTCGGTCCGGCCGCGGCCGCCCCTGCGTCAGCCGGGGTCGGTGCAGCAGCGACTCGAGGGCCGATGAGCACGCCGCTGGCGTTCACCCCTTCGCACAGCGTCGCCTGCGTCGAGGAGGTTCGCGGACCGCAGCACCAGCGGGAGGTCCGGCACGCCTTGGCTCCGACTGAGGTCAGCCAGCCAGGAAGCGGAACCAGCTCAGGCGGGGAGCTCGCCGCGGACCAGGGAGTTGCCCGAGTGCGCGGCATCACCGTCCGACCGGGGCTCGATCGACACGTCGACCAGCGGCCACCGCGTCACGTCGACGTCAGGCGGCACCAGCCAGCGGCCCTCGGCCCCGACCAGGGTGCCGAGCTTGGTCATCTCGCTGAGGTCGGGGGCGATCAGCCAGACCTGGAGCTCGCCGTCCACGTCAGCCGGCTCGTCCAGGTCGACCCGCAGCTCGCGCTGGCCGTCCTCACCCTCCACCAGCCGGGCGACGCCCTGGGCGGGCAGCGGCCCGACCGGGGACAGCTCGGTGCGTGCGACCTCGCGCACCGCGGGCGCGGTGATCCGGTCCCAGCCCAGTCCGAGGCCGATGCCGACCACGAGGGCGACGGCGGCAGCCAGCAGCGCGAGCACGGGTCGCCGACGGACCGGAGCCCGGTCTGGCCGGAGCGGCGTGGCCCCACCCGGGGTCCCGGGACGGGTCGAGCCAGGCCCCTGCTGCTCGGGGGCAGGACGTAGGTAGTCGGCGTAGCGGCGAGGGGTCTCGTCCGCTGGCGGCTCAGCAGGCTCGCCCTCCTCACCAGCGGCGGACTCGGCGGTGGTTCCAGCACCGGAGGCGCCACCGACGGTGACCGCGAGCACGCGGTCCCACACCTCGGGAGCAGGGGGGACCAGCTCGCCGTCGGGGTCCAGCGAGCGTCCCACGGCGACCACGCGCCGCAGCTCGGACAGCTCGGACCGGCACTCGGGGCACTCGGAGAGGTGACGGAGGTCGTCGCTGGAGCCCGCGTCCTCGCCGAGGGCGAGCAGGGCCAGCAGGTCAGCCGGCAGGTGCATCGTCGCCCACCTCCATCCGGCGTCGGAGCTTCACCAGACTGCGGCGGATGTGCGCCTTCACCGTACCCAACGGCAGGTTCAGCCGCTCCGCGATCTGCACGTGGGTCAGGTCGTCGTAGAACGCCATCCGCAGCACCTTGGCCGGGACCTCGGGGAGCTGGGCGATCTCGTCGGCCATCACCAGCCGCTCCACCGTGTCCTGGGTGAGGCTGGCGGGCTCGGGCTCGTCGAGCATCCCGGCCGCCTGCTGCTGGATCCGGAGCCGGCGGCTCCGGGCGTCGTGGGCGTCAGCCACCTTGTGCCGGGTGATCCCCACCAGCCACGAACCCATCCCCGCCAGCTCGGGACGGTAGCGCGCCCGGCTCTGCCAGGCCGCCACAAACACCTTCTGGGTGACGTCCTCGGCCTCGCCCCGGTCTCCCAGCGAGCGCAGCGCCATGCTGTGCACGAGGGCGGACCAGCGCCGGTACACCGTCGCGAGGGCCGCCTCGTCGCCCTGGACGAACGCAGCGGCGACCTCGGCGTCGGAGACGTCGTCCGGCGAGGCGGTCGCCACCAGCAGGCCTCCTCGGGTGCGCGTCGGGACAAGGGTCGGTGTGGACATCGACCTAGCCGCCCAGCGGGTCGGTCGTCGGCACGACGTTACCGCTGCGGGCAACACCGCGCCCGCAGGGGCCCGCCGACGCGCCAGGACGTCGGCACGGACCCGCGACCGGGCGGCCGGGGGGTGGTGCGACTCGTCGCGTGCGCACACGAACTCCCTGGTCGTCGTCGGGGTGGGTCGGAAGGAGTTCCCGCCAGGGTCTCGGCGCGGATGCACCAGGGGTCGGGTGGCAGAGTGGCGGCATGGATCCCGTGGTCGTCGTCGGTGCCGGGCTGGCTGGACTCTCCGCCGCCCGAGAGCTCTCCCGGGAAGGCGTGCCGGTGGTGGTGCTCGACCGGGGCCGGCGGGTCGGGGGTCGGATGGCCTCCCGGCGCACCGACGGCCGTCCGGTCGACATCGGGGCCTCCTACCTCACCGTCTCCGACCCCGGCTTCGAGGCCGTGGTCACCGACTGGGAGCGGCGGGGCCTCGCCCACCCCTGGACCGACACCTTCGACGTCGACGCCCCCGACGGTCGCAGCCGGCGCAGCGGACCCGTCCGGTGGGCGGCGGGTCGCGGCCTGCGCTCGCTGGTGGAGGACCTGGCCGAGGGCCTGGACGTCCGCCAGGTCACCGTCGAGCAGGTGGACGGCGGTCGGCACGTGGCCGGCCTGGACGCCTCGGCCGTGGTGCTGGCCATGCCCGACCCGCAGGCCCGCCGCCTCCTCGGCCCGTCCCTGTCCGCCGAGCGCGAGCTGCTGGACGTCGACTCCGAGCCGGTCCTCGCGCTCACCGCCTGGTGGGGCGAGCGGGTCTGGGCGGAGCTGGACGGCGTCTTCGTCAACGACGACCCGGTGCTGTCGTGGGTGGCCGACGACGGCCGCCGCCGCGGTGACGGCGCCCCGGTGCTGGTCGCCCACTCCACCCCCGCGCTGGCCCGTGAGCACCTGGACACCCCCGACGACGCCGCACCGGCGATGCTGCGGACCCTGGCCCGCGTGGTCGGGACCGACGTCGCCCCGGAGACCACCTCGGTGCACCGCTGGACCTTCGCCCGTCCCACCGGCGGGCACGGACGTTCCTTCCACCTGTCCGACGGCCTGGTCGGGTTCTGCGGGGACGCCTGGTCCGACAAGCCCCGGGTCGAGGCGGCCTGGGTGTCGGGGACCGCGCTGGCCCGTGAGCTGGTGAGCCGCCTCTGACCGCGTCCTCAGCGCTCCTTGCGGCCCCAGCGTCGCTCCGCCTCGGCCCGGATCCGGCGGGCCAGCTCCTCCTCGCGGGCCATCAGGTAGCCGTAGGTGAAGCCGTTCTGACCGCCGTCGGCGCCGGCCGCGGCTCCCAGCCGGCGGAGGAACGCGGCGCTGACCGCGCTGTCCTGGTGCTCACCCAGCAGGGTCTGCAGCCGGGTGGTGTCCTTGATGGTGCGGGTGGCCTGCTTGCTCCCCGCCTGGGCGGCCAGCTCGGCGGCGTAGCGGTGGCGCTTGGCGGCCTTGCGGGCGCGGTGCAGGGCCTCGACGTCGCCACCCGCCTCGGCCAGCCGCGTCGTCACCTTCTTCTCCGCGCGGCGCAGGTAGCCGTCCACGGCCTCGGCCGGATCGCCCGCCACGGCGGTCAGGGGCGGCAGCGTCCGCCACCGCAGCAGCAACCGCAGCAGGGTCTGGTAGCGGTCGCCGGACATGGCCTCGACGGCCCGCTCCCAGTGCTCGGCCCGCTCGGAGGAGAGCGTGCTCTCCACGAACGCGGCGACCGGCCCGAGGACGACCTCGGCGGGGAGCTCGGCGATCTTGGCGGCCAGCCGCTCCTGCAGCACGTCGCGGTCCCGCACCTCGCCGAGCAGGCCGGCGAACCAGACCAGCTCGGCCTCCAGCACCGCGATCTCGTCGGGGTCGAAGAGCGCGTCGAAGACCCGCAGGGTGCTGCGCAGCCGGCGGATCGCCACCCGGTACTTGTGCACCAGCGGCTCGTCGCGACGCAGCCCGATGTCGCAGCGGGCGATCTCGCGGCACTGGTCGGCCAGGTAGGCCCAGGCCAGCGCGCCGACGGTGTCGAGCTCGTCGGGGGCGCTCGCCGGGGCGGCACCGCCGAGCGCCCGCTGCAGCCGGCTGGTCGACGTGCCGAGGGTCTCGCCCGCGGCCTGCAGCCGCTTGGCGATGCGCCGGGCCGGCTTGGCGCCTCCCTCGGAGGCGGGTCGCAGGGTGACCTCGCGCCAGCTGCTGACCCGGCTCTCCCGACCCAGGGTGACGGCGCTGACACGGTCGTCGGCCAGCTCGAGCAGCAGCGTGCCGTCGGCGGCCCGGAGGCGGTGGGTGGTGCGCGTGACGCCGACCCGGGCCACGGGGGAGAGCTGCTCACCGGCCTGCGCGCCGACCACCAGGGCCCGGAGGGTCCGGGGTGGCTGCTCCGACGTCGAGGGGTCCGCGATGTCGGCGCGGCCGTCCGCGTGGGGCACCTCCAGGTGCCAGCCCGCGTCCGGACCGTCCGCGCGGAGACGCAGCGTCAGCTCGTGCTGGGCTAGGTGGCCGGAGGGGGTGTCGAGGTAGGTGTCCTGGAGCTGCAGCTCCGAGGTCTCCCAGCGGTGCCCGGCCGGCGCGCGGCCGCGGAGCGGGGCGAGGGGCAGGTCCTCGGGCAGCTCGTGCCCGTCACCACGGTCCAGCAGCTCGTCGACCACCGCGTCCTCCCGTCTCGCACGGGTGCGGTCGCGCTGCCGCACCCAGGTGCGGAGCATGCCACACCGCCCGGAGGACCGGGACGGTGGGCTGAGCATCCCCAACGGGATTCGAACCCGCGCTACCGCCTTGAAAGGGCGGGGTCCTGGGCCGCTAGACGATGGGGACCCGGTGGACCCCACCCTACCGAAAACGCCGCGGCCCGCGACCCCGACGGGAGGTCGGGGACGCGGGCCGCAGGGTGCGGAGCCGGGGCTCAGCGCAGGGTGGTGATGTGCACGTGGTTCTTGTGGTTGGCGTTGTCTGAGCCGCGGTCGGCCATGTAGCGCCACCCCTCGCCGGCACGGCGGACGTTCCAGATGCGCTGGTCGTAGATGATGTACTCCACGTTCAGCTCGCGGGCGTTGTCCTTGATCCACTCCGCCATGTCCCACCCGAGCGCCCGGCCCGAGGCCGAGGAGTAGCTCGGCAGCATGGCGTCCAGGGCCCGGCCGGACGGGTGGTCCGGGATCGGGTCGGCCCGGACGCCGTAGTAGGTGCTCACCTGGGGGTAGCGGGCCTGGAGGCGGGCCAGCAGGTACGTCGAGTTGGAGGTCAGGCCCGAGAGGCCGCTGCTGCTCCCGCCGCCGCTGCCGCCGGCACCGGTGCCGGGCCTGGTGCTCGACAGGTACTGGGCGGTCACCCAGCGGACGGCCCCGTTGTGGATGATCTGGGCGCGTCCGTTCTCGACCTTCCCGGTCACCGCCAGCTTGGTGCCACGCGGCACCTCGGAGTAGGTGGTCGAGTTCCTCGAGGCGCTGCGGATGTCCAGCGCGGTGGTGGCGTACTTGTGACCGACCACCTCGGGCAGCTTGTCCGAGGGCGCCGGCGAGGTGGCCCCGGCCGGCTTCTTCGACGTCAGGTACCGGGCCGAGACCCAGCGCTTCTTGCCCTTGAAGGTCACCTCGGTGAAGCCTGACCTGGTGGTCCCGTCGGTCGTGAAGCCGTAGCCGCGGACGGCCACGTCGATCACGGACGCGCTGAGGCTGGGACCCGTGCGGATGTTGAGGGCCACGGTGCCGTAGCGCCACTCCTCCTTGCCCTGGGGCTTGCCGGCCGCCGGCTTGCTCGTGGTGGGCTCGGTCTTCGACAGGTACCTCGCCGACACCCACCGGGTGCTGCCCTTGAAGGTGACCTCGGCGAACCCGTCGCGGGTGGTGCCGTGGAGCTCGAAGCCGTAGCCGGTGCCGGCGACGTCGACCACGCGGGCGCTGCTGCTCGGTCCGGTGCGGACGTTGAGCGGGACGGTGCCGTAGCGCCACTCCGTCCTCGCGGGGGCCGACGACCCGCTGCCCGGCTTCTTCTCGGTGAGGTACTGGGAGGTGACCCAGCGGACCTTGCCCTTGAAGTTGACCTCGGTGTAGCCGCCACGGGTCTCGCCGGTGACCTGGAAGCCGTAGCCCTTGGCCGCCACCGTGACCACCGCGGCCGACAGCGACGGTCCGGTGCGGACGTTGAGCGCGGTGGTGCCGTAGCGCCAGCCCCTGGACGCCTTGGCGTCCGCGGCGGCGTCGTCACCGCCGCCGGCCACGACGTAGCGGGAGGAGACCCAGGCGGTGGTGCCGGCGAAGCCGACCTGGGTCCAGCCGTCCTCGGCCTGACCCTTCACCGGCAGGCTCTGCCCGGTGCCGAGCGCGCCGACCACGCGGTACCTCGTCCCGGGACCGGAGCGCACGTTCACGCTGGTGGTCGCGGTGACCATGGTGGTGCGGGCCTCTGCGGTGCTGCTCACCACCACCGAGATCCCGGAGACGAGGCCGGCGGTCATCACGAGGGATGCCGCCACCCCGCCCATGCGTTTCAGGGCGCTGTTCACCGTTGTGTGTCCTCCCCGACGACCTTCCCAAGCCGTCGATCGTGGGATGTGGATCAGCAGGACCTTCGACGCTTCCCCGGTGGCAGCGCTTGCACGCCCCACCTCGTCATTCCCTGCAGACCACCGATTTCTGCGGACACTATTGGCGTGCTCTCAGGTCGTGCAATAACCCTCAACCTCCGGTGCAAGTTGACACGCCGCTTTCTTCCTAAGAACTACACCAATGATATTCAGGGCCTCGATAGGGTGCGGGTGTGGTGACGATGGAGCGCGAGGAGTTCGACCGGCTGGTGGAGGAGGCGCTCGCCCGGGTGCCGGCCGAGCTGGCCGCCCTGGTCGACAACTGCGTCTTCGTGGTGGAGGACGACGCCCCCGCCGAGGAGCCGGGGCTGCTCGGGCTCTACGACGGCGTCCCGCTCACCGAGCGCGACACGGGCTACGGGGCGGTCCTCCCGGACCGGGTGGTGGTCTTCATGAACCCGACGCTGGCCATCTGCGAGACCCACGAGGAGGTGGTGGAGGAGGTCGGCATCACCGTCGTGCACGAGATCGCCCACCACTTCGGCATCGACGACGCCCGGCTGCACGAGCTCGGCTGGGCCTGAGGCCCGGCGCTCAGCCCCAGGTGACCAGCAGGACGGCGGCACCGGCGGCGACCGTCACCACCAGCAGGGTCAGCAGCAGCGCCGCCCGGCCGTCCGGGAGGGCGGTGGAGCCGCGCAGGGCCGACTCCGCGGCCCGGTAGCGCCGCCGGGTCAGCACGGCCAGCCCGCCCGCCAGCACCAGCGCCACCCCGGCGACCGCGAGCCCCGGCAGCAGCGCCCTGGTGGTGACCAGCCGGGCCACCACCAGGGCGCAGAGCACCAGCGAGAGCAGGGTCCGCTGCCAGGCCAGCCGGGTGCGCTCGTTCTGCGCCCCCCGGTCGAACAGGGTGCTCACGGCAGCAGCAGCACGACGGCCAGCAGCGCCACCAGGACGAGCGCGCCGGTGAGCAGGGGCATGGTGCGCGAGGACGGCAGCCGCCGGTCCAGCCGGAGGGCCTTCTCGTTGCCCATCCAGCGGAGCAGGCCCGAGACCCCGCAGAGGACCCCGCAGACGATCAGCACCCCTGCGGCGAGGTGCGTCTGCCACTCCCGGCCGGGGACGAGGGAGGAGACGGTGACGAGGGCGACCCCGGCGGTGAGGAAGCCCAGCCCGGTACGGATCCAGGCCAGGAACGTGCGCTCGTTGGCGAAGGTGAAGCGGGGGTCGGGCTCCTCGCCGACGCCGAAGACGGAACGGGGCCAGCGGTCGTCCGGGTCGTCGCTCACGCGGTCGATGGTATCGGCGGGGCCCGCGGTCACGTGGTGTCGACCGCGCCGACCACCCAGCTGCGGCGGCGGTCGCTGACCAGGCGCGCGCAGGTGCCCACCGCGCCCGGCGGGATCCACCCTGACTGCAGGTCTGCCGCGGGAACCGGCTCGGCGCCGGTGGCGGCGCTGAGTGCGGCCCGGCTGGTCCCGTCGGCGACCAGGACCAGCACGGGGAGCCGTCGCTGCAGCCGGTTGACCTCCAGCGTCCGCAGCACGTCGCGGTGCACCTCCGGGGCCACCACGACGCAGGGGCGCTGCTCGCGCAGGGAGGGCTCCAGGAAAGCCAGCAGCGCGCGGAGGCTGGTGACGGGGTCCCTGCAGACGAGGACCCGGGGGTGGTCCAGCACGGCCCGGCCGGTGGCGGTGTCGGTGACGAACCCGGGGGCGGCGGTGCCGACCGGGACCTCGGTCGCGGTGCGCAGCTCCCGCTCCAGGGTGGCGCGCTCGGCGGGGCTCAGGTCGGTCGGTGCGGCGTCGGCCGGCGGACGTCCGGCGTCGAGGTCGGTGAGGTAGTGCGGGACGGCGTCCCCGCCGGGACCCGGGACGGCACGGTCCGGCGGGCTGGTCAGCTCGCGGCGGCGGGCCTCGGTGACGTGGCGGTCGCGGAGGGCGCCGACCACGATGACGGCGACGCCGGCGATGGCCACGACGACCAGCCAGAACACCCAGGACGGCACCCGGTCAGCCTGCCACGTCGCTCGGCGGGCCGGGTGCCTCCGGGATCAGTCGACCTCGCGGCGGGTGACCTCTTCGCGCGGGGGGGTGGTGCCGTCGTCGACGACGCGGCGGGTGGTGCTGCTGCGGACGCCGCGGTTGGCGTTGGCGGTGAGCACGAGCCCGAGGATGATGCCCAGCACCCCCGCGCCCATCAGGATGTAGCCGATGGTCGTCAGGTCGACGCCGCTGAAGTTGTCGCTGACGGCGAAGGCCAGGATGGCCCCCAGTGCCAGCAGTGCGATTCCTGGTCCAACCCTCATCTGGTGCTCCTCAGCCCGGGGCGGGTCGTCCCGCCGGGGCTCAGCGTAGGACAGGGCCCGCCGACGCGGTGGTGCCGCGCCGTCGGGCCCTGTCGGGGCCGCTACGGCTCAGTGCCGCGCCATCGCCAGCGCAGGCGAGGTCTCAGCGAGACCGGGGGTGCGCCGGGCGGCGACCAGCGGGCACAGGAACGGGTCCCGGTCCTTCAGGCCGACGGTGTTGAGGTGGCTGACCACGGTGCGGTACGCCGACAGCAGCGAGACCTGGGTGTAGGGGACCCCCACCTCGGCGCAGTGCTCGACCACCATGGCCTGCACACGACGCAGGTGCGGTCGGGCCATCGAGGGGAACAGGTGGTGCTCGATCTGGTAGTTGAGCCCGCCCAGGAAGACCGACATCAGCGGTCCGCCGGAGATGTTGCGGCTCAGCAGCACCTGGCGGCGCAGGAAGTCCAGCCGCAGCTTGGGGGAGACGAGCGGCATGCCGATGTGGTTGGGCGCGAAGGCCGAACCCATGTAGAGGCCGAAGAGGGCGAGCTGGACGCCGAGGAAGGCCGCGGCCATGCCGGGGGGCAGCACCAGGAAGACCAGGGTGAGGTAGCCGCCCAGACGCACGGCGAGCATGGCGATCTCGGCACCACGGCGGGGGACCGGCCGCGGGTTGATGACGCGCTTGATGCCGTCGACGTGCATCGAGAGGCCCTCGAGCAGCAGCAGCGGGAAGAAGTACCAGCCCTGGCGGGCCAGCAGCCAGCGGCTGACCGGGTGGCGGCGACGGTCACCCTGCTCCGGCGTCTGCGCCAGGACGGGGAGGTCGATGTCGGGGTCGGTGCCGATCTTGTTGGGACCGGAGTGGTGCTTGGTGTGCTTGCTCTGCCACCAGCCGTAGCTGATGCCGACGAGCAGGTTGGCCACCACCAGGCTGGTCCAGTCGTTCCAGCGCCCGGACTTGAAGATCTGCCGGTGCGCGGCGTCGTGGCCGAGGAAGGCGATCTGGGTCATCAGGACGGCGAGGACGGCGGCGTTGAGCAGCTGCCACCAGGACTCGCCGATGAGCACGAAGCCCACGACCCAGGCGGCGGTCAGCACGACGGCGCCGATGAGCTTGGTCCAGTAGTAGCCGTAGCGGCGGCGCATCAGGCCGGCCTCGCGGACTCGCTGGGTGAGGGACGTGAAGTCGCTGGCGCCGTGGCCGGGGGCCGGACGCTCGAGAGTGGAAGAAGACAAAGGAGGACGCCGATCTGCGCGGTCGTTCCCGTGAAGATCTGGGCGGCTGCTGGATAGCAGGTCGGTGGGCGGCGAACGTGTCAACGGCCCACCAGGCCCCAGGCCGGTTGTTGCGACAACGGGATCAGTCTAACCCGGGGCCTCCAAGGACCGGGGTCAGGGTCTCCTGGCCCGGGCCGCCCGGACGGCCTCGTCGACCACCCGCTCGGCCATCACCGACATCTTGACGTGCCCGGCCTGGCTCAGCTTGCGCAGCCGGTCCAGGGCGTCCTCGCGGGCGTGACCGCTGCGGGCCATCATGATCCCGACCGCGCGCTCGACGCCGCTGCGCTCGTCGAGGGTGCGCTGCAGCTGCTCGGCGAGCCGGGTCGCCCGGGCCAGCACCTGCGCGTTCTGCACCGCCACGGCGGCCGGGACGGCGAACAGCTGGCCCAGGTGGGCGGCGCGCTCGTCGAAGGCCTGCTTGGCGTGCGCGTAGACGTTGAGGGCTCCGAGCGCCCCCTCCGCGGTCACCAGCGGCAGGGCGAGCACGCTGTGCACCCCCATCCGGGCCACCCGGGACCCGAACCTGCGCCACTGCTCGTCGCTGCCCAGGGAGCCGATCCGGACGACCCGCTGCTCCGACATGGCGGTCAGACAGGGTCCGTGCCCGAACTCGTGCTGGACGTCGTCCACCTCGCGGACGAAGGCGGAGGTGGCGACGACGACGTCGGCGCGGTCGGCCTCGCGCAGCGTCAGCCCGGCGCCGTCCGCACCCGGGATCGCCTGGACCGCGAAGGTGGCCACCGCGGTGAGGGTCTCCTCCAGGCTGAGTCGGCCGACGGCGAGACCGGAGAGGGCGTCCAGCCCGACCCTCAGCTGCTCGAGGTCCTCGCTGCTGCCCACCAGCCGCTCCGGTCGCAGCGGTGCGTCGCCGCGCACCGCCTCCGGCGTCCCGGTGCCCGGTCGGGCGCTGTCCCTGGGGTCGATGACCGAACCTCCCCGTCTCCGCGCACCTGCTGCACCAGTCGCGCAGGCCCGGTCCAAGGATAGGTGGGCCGTCGGTACTCCCGCGCCACGGCCGCCGGTGCCGGGAGCTCAGGACAGCTGCTTCTCCGGGTCCGGCGCGTCGCCCGCGGGGTCCACCGGCTCCTTGCTGCGGTCACCACGGGTCCTCCGCAGGCTGGCGAGCGTCGCCACGGTGATGGTGGCGGCGATGAACAGCAGCGAGAACCAGATCGGGATCTCCGGGGCCCACAGCACCGGCTGGCCGCCGTTGACGAAGCCCAGCTCGTTGACGTGGAGGGCGTGCAGCAGCAGCTTCACGCCGATGAAGGCGAGGATGACCGCCAGACCCTGCGCCAGGTAGACCAGGCGCTCGAGCAGGCCCCCGATCAGGAAGTACAGCTGGCGAAGACCCATCAGGGCGAAGGCGTTGGCGGTGAAGACGATGTAGGCCTGGTCGGTCAGCCCGTAGATCGCGGGGATGGAGTCGACGGCGAAGACGAGGTCGACGAAGCCGATGGCGATGATGGTCAGCAGCAGCGGGGTCACGAACCGCCGGCCGTCCAGCCGGACGGTCATCCGGTCGCCGTGGAACTCCTCGGTGACGGGGAGCACCCGGCGCACGGCCCGCATGAAGCGGCCGTCGGCGGGGTTGCTGTCGTGGCTGCCGCGGGCCTGCTGGTAGGCCAGCACCAGCAGGAACGCCCCGAAGAGGTAGAAGATCCAGGAGAAGTTCGCGATCAGCGCGGCGCCGACGGCGATGAAGACGCCGCGCAGCACGAGCGCGATGACGATGCCGATCATCAGCACCTTCTGCTGGTAGATCTTCGGCACGGCGAACGCGGTCATCACCAGCAGGAAGACGAAGAGGTTGTCGATCGACAGCGCCTTCTCGGTCAGGTAGCCGGCGAAGTACTCACCGCCGTAGGTCCAGCCGGAGACGACGCCGACGCCGACGCCGAAGACCAGCGCGAGACCGATGTAGAAGGCCGACCAGCGGGCGGACTCGCCGATGCTCGGCTCGTGCGGCCGGCGGACGTGGGCGAAGAACTCGTAGACGAAGAAGGCGATCGTGACCGCGATCGTGACGGCCCAGACGAGCGGAGTGGTGTTCACAGGGGCTCCTGACGTGGTGTGCGTGGACCAGCGTCAAGGTCTTCCCCGTCCCCGCTGACCGGGGACCGGTGGCCCGGGGTGCGATGCGCACCCGTAGTGACGAGCCGACCGAGTCGGAGTACTCCCCTTGCAAGCAAGAAGGGTACCTGAGGTCCCCAGACGCAGGGTCAGCCCGCAGGCACGGCCACCACGGGGCAGCGGGCGCGGCTGAGGCAGTAGTGGCTGGTGGAGCCCTCGAGCAACCGGGCGGCACCCCGCCGTCCGCGGGTGCCGATGACGAGGAGGTCGGCGGAGGCGCTCGCCGCCACGAGCCGCTCGCCTGCCGGTGCGCCGGTGAGCTCCAGCGTCGTCCGAGGCGCTGGGGCGGTGGCGGCGAACAGCGCGGTGATGCGCTCGCGCTGGGAGGGCTCGTCGAGGTCGCGGCCGTGGTGCTCGGCCCGGCCGGCGTCGCCGATGCACCAGTTCGGCGGGGCCACCAGGCGGGGGGCGAGGGCGTGCAGCGCCCGGACCGACCCTCCGGTGACGCGGGCCCAGTCGGCGGCCCAGGCCAGTGCCGCGGCTGCGGCGGGGGAGTCGTCGAACCCGACGACGACGACGGGAGCGGTGGTCACGTCCTCTCCCTCCCGGGTCGCTGGTCCTCCCACCCTGCAGGTGCCCGGGGCGCGGGTGCAGTGCGGGAGGTCCCGCAGCGGTCGGGACCAAGGGCCCCCTCTGCCGGGGCCCGACGACCCTGCTCGGAGGTGGCTGGGGGCGACACGCTGGGGACGTGAACCCGATCCACCGCTGAGGAGGCGACGAGGATGACCGACAGCCGTCGCAGCACCGCCCTGGGACGCTTCCAGTGCGAGGAGCTGCTGGCCCAGCACCACCTGGCCAGGGTGGCGCTCAACGGCCGCGGGGGACTGCGCATCCACCCCGTCAGCTACCGCTTCCACGACCAGTCCGTCGTCTTCCGCACCACCCCCGACAGCGTCCTGGGCGGTCTCGCGCACCCGCAGCCCGTCGCCGTCCTGGTCGACCAGCTGGACGAGGAGAGCCGCTCCGGCTGGTCGGTGCTGCTGCAGGGCACCAGCCGCGGGATCAGCGACCTCACCGAGCTGGCGCACCTGTGGACGGTGGACGAGCTGAGCCCGTGGGGCGTCGGCGTGCACACCGTCTTCGTCGAGGTCAGGGCCGAGCACGTGACGGGCCGCGCCTTCAGCGCCGGGCCGGCCGGACCCGGCCCCGTCGGCGGCGAGCTGTCCTGACCGCCACCCCGACGAACCCCGCACCGCGCTCCACCCCACGAGACAGGACGACCACCATGACCACCAGCACCCACCACGCCCACCACGACGAGCCCCGGACCCCCCGGGCCGCCACCCACGCCGAGGAGGGCCTCGCGCCCGCCACCCCGACCGTCACCCCCGCCGCCCGCCGCACCCTCGCGGTGCTGCGCATCACGATGGGCCTGGTCTTCCTGTGGGCCTTCGTCGACAAGCTGTCGGGCCTCGGCTGGTCCACGTCCGCCGAGCGGGCGTGGGTCCGGGGCGGGTCCCCGACCAGTGGCTTCCTGGGGAACGCCGAGGTGGGACCGCTCGCCGGTCTCTTCAACGCCCTCGCCGGGTCGGCCGTGGTGGACTGGCTCTTCATGCTCGGGATGCTGGGCATCGGGGTGGCTCTCACCCTCGGCATCGGCCTGCGGGTCACCGCCGTCGCAGGCACCCTGATGATGGCCGCCATGTGGGCCGCGGAGTGGCCCCCTGCCCGTCTCAGCCTCAGCGGCGAGCCCAGCGGCTCGTCGAACCCGCTGCTGGACTACCACCTGGTCTACGCCCTGGTCCTGATCGCCCTCGCCCTCCTCGGCGCCGGCGCGACCTGGGGACTGGGCCGGCGGTGGAGCGAGACCGCCGCCGTGCAGCGCAGCCCCTGGCTGCGCTAGCCGCTGCGCCGCCGGGTCGGCAGCGAGGAGAGCGGTGCGGGCCTACCCTCGTGGCATGGCATCGGCTGCAGGACCATCGACGGCGCCGACCGCCGCCCCGGTCGACGGGATCGCTCCGGACCGCCTGGCTCAGCTGCTGGAGGCGCAGCGGGCCCTGGTCGAGGACCTCTCCCTCACCGACGTCCTGGTGCGGGTGGTGCGGGTGGCCCGCCAGGTCTCCGGGGCCCGTTACGCGGCGCTGGGCGTCATCGACGAGCACGGACGGCTCGAGCAGTTCGTGCACGACGGCATGGACGAGGCCACGGTCGCCGCGATCGGCCCGTTGCCGCGGGGCCGGGGGCTGCTCGGCGCGCTGGTCGACCACCCGCAGGTCATCCGGCTGGGACGGCTGTCCGAGGACCACCGCTCGGCCGGCTTCCCGCCCGGCCACCCCCCGATGAGCACCTTCCTGGGGGTGCCCGTGCGCCACCACGACGAGGTGCTGGGCAACCTCTACCTCACCGAGCGCCGCGGTGGCGGCCCGTTCACCCTCGCCGACGAGCAGGTCGTCGAGGCCCTGGCCATCACCGCCGGCAGCGCGGTGGCCAACGCCCGGGTCTACCAGCAGGCGGTGCAGCGCCAGTCCTGGATGCGCGCCTCGGCCGAGATCAGCCGCGAGATCGTCGCGATGGGCGACGAGGGCGAGGTGCTGCAGCAGGTCGCGGACGTGGTGCGCCACCTCGCCGAGGCCGACGTCGTCAGCGTCGTGCGACCCTCACCACCGGACCACCTCTGCGTGCAGGTGGCCAGCGGGCTGCGCCAGGACGAGCTGCTCGGCCACCGCTACCCGCGGGCGGGGTCCCTGGCCCAGCAGGCCATGGACACCGGTCAGGGGCTCGTCGTCCACCGGATCGGCCCCGAGGCCTCCGACCAGGAGCCCTGGGTCCACCTCACCGCGGTGCTGCCCGTCGTGACCGCGATGGTCTTCCCCCTCCGGAGTGAGCACCAGGCGCAGGGAGCGATCGTCGTGGGCCGGCTGGAGGGACGACCGGCGTTCTCCCGGGACAGCCTGCAGATGGCGGAGACGTTCGCCAACCAGGCCGCGCTGGCCCTCGAGGTCGCCGCCGCCCGTCAGAGCCGGGAGAGGCTCCACGTGCTGGACGAGCGCGACCGCATCGCCCGGGACCTGCACGACCACGTCATCCAGCGCGTCTTCGCCGCCGGACTGACCCTGCAGAGCCTCGCCGCCCAGGAGACCGACCCGGTCCTGCGCCCGCGTCTCGGAGAGCTGGTCGAGCAGATGGACGACATCATCGGCCAGATCCGCGACACCATCTTCGACCTCCACGAGCCGGAGGACCGCACCAGCATCCGCGAGCGGCTGACCGCCGCGGCGGCCGAGGCCAGCCAGGGAGCCGCCCTGCGGCTGTCGACCGGGTTCAAGGGACCGTTGGCCGCGGCCGATGAGCACCTGGGCGACCTGACCGCCGTCGTCCGCGAGGGCATCAGCAACACCGTCAAGCACGCCTCGGCGAGCCGGGTCGCCCTCGAGGTCTCCGCCGACGAGCGGAGCCTCCAGGTCAAGATCGTCGACGACGGCGTGGGCTGGGAACAGGCCGGCCCCCACAGCGGCCTGGAGAACCTGCGGTGGCGGGCCGAGCGGCTCGGGGGTCAGCTCGTCCTCCGGGACAACCCCGACGGTGGCGCCACCCTGGTCTGGCGCATCCCGCTGCAGGAGGCGTCGTGAGCGCCACCCCGATCACCGTGTTCCTCCTGGACGACCACGAGCTGGTCCGTCGCGGTCTCAACGACCTGCTCGCCTCGGCCGAGGGCATCGTCGTGGTGGGGGAGGCGGGCACCGCCGAGGAGGCCAGACGGCGGATCCCGGCGTGCGCGCCGGCGGTCGCCATCCTCGACGTCAGGCTGCCCGACGGTTCGGGGATCGACGTCTGCCGCGACGTGCTGTCCTCGCTCCCGGGGACCCGCTGCCTGATGCTCACCTCCTACGACGACGAGGAGGCCCTCTTCTCGGCGGTGATGGCCGGTGCGGCCGGGTACCTGCTCAAGCAGATCCGGGGCAACTCCCTGGTCGAGGCCATCCGGCACGTCGCCGCGGGCCGGTCCCTGATCGACCCCGCCATGACCCGGCAGCTGATGCAGCGGATGCGCCACCCCCCGGCAGCCGAGACCGCCGACCAGGACCAGCTCACCGAGCGGGAGGGCCAGATCCTGGACCTGATCGCGGACGGGCTGACCAACCGGCAGATCGCCGAGCGGCTGTTCCTGGCCGAGAAGACGGTCAAGAACTACGTCTCCGGACTGCTGGCCAAGCTGGGCATGCAGCGTCGCACCCAGGCCGCCGTCTACGGTGCCGCCCGGCGGCGCGACGTCCCCGGGCGGCAGCGACGACCAGGAGGGACCGGACCCGAGGACAGGACCTAGGACCCTGGACATCGCGCGGCTGGTGGCCCAGCGTGGCGGTGTGGACCACGAGAGAGCCTTCCCCGAGCCCGACGACGACGACATCGAACCGGCCCCGGCGGCGGCCGTCGTGGTGGGCCACGACGGGTCGGCCGAGGCCGACCACGCACTGGAGACGGCTCTGGAGGTCGCCTCCGGTCTGGGTGCGCCGCTGACCGTCGTCCGGGCCTGGTCCATGGTGACCGCCCCACGGCCGGCCGGCTGGACGTTCGGCTACGTGCCGTCGGCGGACGAGTTCGCGGGCGCGGTGCTCGCCGAGCTCGAGTCCGACGCCGAGCCGCTGGTGTCTCGCTTCCCCGACGTGACGGTCAGCCACCGGGCCCACCACGCCGGTCCGGCCCGGGCCCTGATCGAGTCGTCGCGCGACGTCCGGATGCTGGTGGTGGGCAGCCGGGGCCTGGGCGGCTTCCGCGGGATGGTCCTGGGTTCCACCAGCGACAAGTGCGTGCGGTACGCGCACTGCCCGGTCCTGGTCACCCGCCTCCCCGGCTGAGTAGCGGGTCAGCGCTTCGGCGGCCTGCGGTTGGGATCGGCGGGGTCGTGGACCCCCGGCGTCCAGTTGAGGACGGAGGCACGCTCCAGGAACTCCTCGGTGGAGATGTCCCCGTTGGCGAACCGGTTGGCCAGCGTGGTGCGGGCGTCGTGCTCGGGGGAGCGGAAGAAGGCCGGCGGCGGACCGAGGCGTCCGCGCCTGGCCAGCAGCAGGAGCAGGCCGCCGACGAGGGCGGTGGTGAGCAGCAGGAACATCAGGCCTCCGAGGAAGAAGGGCGGGCCGCCGGGGCCCGGGTGCAGGAACGGGATGAGCTGTGTGGTCATGTCCCCACCCTCGTCGCCGTCGTCTCGCAGCACGTCGGCTCGGCGACGACACCTCCGCTGCGTCCCCGGACGCAGCCGGACTGCGTCCCCCAGCGGATGCGCGCGGTCGCCGGGCCGCCGTACGCTCCCCGGGACGGCCGACAGGAGACAGCGATGGCAGCAGGCAGGGCGCACCCGCCCGCGCGGCGCCTGCTCCTCGACGTCCCCCTGGCGCTGCTGGTGGGAGCGGGCACCTGGTTCTCGCTGGTGGTCTCCCGGTTCACCCCCGGACGTGCCGGTGGGCCGCCGTGGCGCGGGGACGGCCCGCGGGACTGGCCCGACGGCCCGGGCCCTGGCGCCGACGTCCCCTGGCTGCTGGCGCTGCTCCTCGCCCTGGTCGTGGTGTCGCTGGCCCTGCGCCGGGTGCGCACGGTGCCGGCGCTGGTCGGGGTCGCCGCCGGCACGGCCGGGCTGCTCGCCGCGGGTGCCTCGGCGTGGCCGCTGCTCCTGGCCCCCGCGCTCGCCCTGGCCGCCCTGACCTCCTCCCGCCCACCGGCGTCCTGGTGGCGCTGGACGCTGGTGCTGGTCCCGGTGCTGGTGGCGCCGTGGTGGCCCTCCGGCGCTGGGCGGACCGCCCTGGAGACGGCCTCGGCCACCACCGTGGCGCTGCTGGTGTGGGTGCTGGCGGCCCTGGCCGGGCTGCTCGGCCGCTCCCGCCGGCTGGCCTGGCGCCGGGCCCGTGACGAGGAGCTGCGCCAGTCCGCCGACGCCGAGCGGCTGCGGATCGCCCGGGAGGTGCACGACCTGGTCGGGCACTCGCTGTCGGTGATCACCATGCAGGCCGGGGTGGCCCTGCACGTGGTCAACCGCCGGCCGGAGCAGGCCGAGGAGGCGCTGCGGGCCATCCGGCGCACCGGTCTGGACGCCATGAGCGAGCTCCGCTCGACGCTGGGGGTCTTCCGCGGCGAGCAGGACACCCACCCCCCGGCCGGGGTGGAGCGGCTGCCCACCCTGGTGGCCGACCTGCGCTCCGCCGGCCAGGAGGTGGCGCTGCGGGTGGACCCGGCCCTGGGCGTCGTGGCGCCCTCGGTCTCCCACGCGGTGTACCGGATCGTGCAGGAGTCGCTGACCAACGTCTCGCGCCACGCCCCCGCCGCGGCCGCCGAGGTCGACGTCCGGCGCGAGGGCGACGTCCTGGTGGTCGAGGTAGCCGACTCCGGGCCGCTGCTGACCGCGGCGCCACCGACCCCGGGACACGGCATCGCCGGGATGACCGAGCGGGCCCGGGCCCTCGGTGGCACGCTGGAGGTCGCCGCCCGACCCGGTGGCGGCGTGCTGGTCCGGGCCACGATCCCGGTGGAGGAGGCCCGATGAGCGACGCCGCTGCCAGCCCGTCCGGGACGGGTCGCCCGATCACGGTCGTGGTGGCCGACGACCAGTCGCTGATCCGGATGGGGCTGCGGGTCCTGGTGGAGGCCGAGGACGATCTGGTCCTCGCGGGGGAGGCCGAGCACGGGCGGGCCGCGGTCGAGCTGGTGGCCCGCGTCCGACCCGACGTGGTGCTGATGGACATCCGGATGCCGGAGCTGGACGGGATCGAGGCGCTGCGCCAGATCTCGGCCGACCCGGCGCTGGCCGCGACCCGGGTGGTGGTGCTGACCACCTTCGAGCACGACGACTACGTGCTGGACGCCCTGCGGGCCGGCGCCGCCGGGTTCCTGGTCAAGGACAGCGACCCCGTGGACATCCTGCGGGCGGTGCGTCTCGCGGCGTCGGGGGAGTCGCTGCTGTCGCCCTCGGTGACCCGACGGCTGATCGCGTCCGTGCGCGACCAGCCCGAGCGCCGGACCCGGCCGCATCCGCGGCTCGGGCTGCTCACCGAGCGCGAGCGCCAGGTGCTGGCGCTGATCGGGGAGGGTCTGAACAACGAGGAGATCGCCGAGCGGCTGGTGGTCAGCCCGGCCACCGCGCGCACCCACGTCAGCCGCGCGATGACCAAGCTGGGCGCCCGGGACCGCGCCCAGGCGGTGGTGATCGCCTACCGCTCGGGTCTGGTCTGAGCGCGGCCCGCGGGTCGGACGGGGTCAGCCCCCGAGGAGCCGGCCCAGCTGCTGCTGGGCGGCCGCGGTGGTGGCCACGCCGAACAGCACGATCGACCACACCATGATCACCAGCCGCACCCCGCGGATCCGGATCGGTGCGGGGAGAAGCTTGCGGTTGATGAGGATCAGCAGCCCGCTGTAGATGAACATCATGAACCCGCCCACCACGGCGGCGATGACCAGCAGGGCCAGCGGCTGGTCGAAGCCCACGGCCAGCACCAGGATGCCGATGGCGACCAGGCCCCACACCAGCAGGGCGTACAGGCGGTTCTCGTCGGCGCGCTTCAGGTAGGACGTCTTCAGCACGTCCGCAGCGAGGCGGCTGGTGTAGTCCACGATCCCCAGCGCGGCGGTCAGCAGCGAGAAGGCGCCGACGATCCAGAAGAAGTAGCGGAACCAGGAGCCGACCCGCTCGCCGAGGACCTCGCCCTCGGTGCGGATGAAGCCGATGTTGTTCTCCAGGCCGGGGGTGCCGAAGACGGTGGAGTAGGCCAGCAGCGAGGTGAAGGTGATGGTCAGGAAGGTGATGAGGACGAAGGTCGTCAGCTGCTCGATGTTGGCGAAGCGCCACCACCCGCGCCAGCGCGAGAGGTTCTCCTGGGTGGGCTCGAAGATGTAGCCGGTGTTCTGCTTCGCCTCGGGCTGCCCGGTCACCGGGCTGACCAGCCGCGGCACGTAGTGGCCCATGCCGAAGCCCTTGTCCCGGATCCAGTTGGACTGGACGAGGTTCTGCCCGCCGCCGGCGCCGGCGAAGGCCAGCGCGCCGACCAGGACGGCGAACCCGAGCTGCTCGGCCGGCAGGCTGGCCTCGGTGACGATCTGGGGGACGGCGGCGAATCCCTCCGCGCCGACGGCGAAGATCATGCCGATGACGAAGAGCAGCAGCACCGCGGCCACCTTGAGCATCTGCGCCCGCTCCAGGGCCACGTAGACCACCGGGGCGAGGGTCAGCACCAGCCCGATCGCGATCAGCATCCCGATGGCGATGAACCGCGGCGTGCCCCCGGTCATGAAGGAGACGATCGTCGCGGAGCTGATGGCCCAGCCGGGCCACAGGTTGGCGAAGTAGGCCAGGATCGCGAACACCAGACCCCAGTGCCGCCAGTAGCGGCTGAACCCGGTCAGCGCCGTCTCGCCGGTGGCCAGGGTGTAGCGCTCGATCTCCAGGTTGATGAAGAACTGCGTCCCCAGCCCCAGCAGGGCGGCCCACACGAACACCAGGCCCACCTGCGAGGCGATGAAGGGGAAGATCACGAACTCCCCCGAGGACAGGCCGACGCCCGCGGCCACGATGCCGGGGCCGATCAGGCGTCGGTACGAGGTGGGCGCCGGCGGCAGCTCGCGCACCGTCGGTCGCGGCAGCAGCCTGGTGGGGAAGGCTTCTGCCGCGCTCACGTCGGTGTGGTCGGCATCACGTTGGGCCATGAGCTGTTCCTACCACGCGGAGCGCGGTCTGTGCAGGTACCCGTTCAGGAACGGCTGGCGGAGTGGCCGGCGACCTGCGCCGGGCTCAGCGCGTGGTCGTAGACGGCGACGTCGTCCAGGCTCCCGGTGAAGCCGTAGGTCATCGGCGTGGAGGGACCCCAGCCGGCCAGGTTGTCCCGGCCGATCCGCCAGCGGCCGTCGTAGACCTCGGCGGTGGTGGCGCTGCTGCTGGAGGCGACCAGGGAGCCGTCCACGAAGAGCCGCATCCCGGCCGAGGACAGCGTGGCGGCCACGTGGTGCCACGCCCCGTCGTTGTAGGACCTCGGGGAGCGGATGGTCTCGACCCGGTTCGGGTAGACCCCGAAGACCAGGGTGCCGTTGTTGGCCATGTAGATGTGGCGGTCGAAGTCACCCGACGTCCCGGTCTCGGTGCTGCCGAAGCCGACCATCCGGCCGCCGGTCCAGGTGGTGGTGCGGAACCAGGTCTCGACGGTGAAGGTCTGGAACCCGCGGACCGCGCCGCCGCTCTGGCTGGCGTAGCTGCTGCTCCCCAGCGAGAGCGCCCGACCGGTGCCGCACCCGGCGGCGACCGAGCTGAACCCGGAGGTCTGGATGGTCGCGCGCCGGTTGTTGCCCGAGGAGTCGGCCAGCGTGGTGCCGCTGGTCTCGTCCAGCTTCCAGTACAGGTAGGGGTCGTCGGCCACGGGTGCGCTGCTGCAGCTGTAGTACCCGGCGGAGGTGAACCCGCCGGTGGTGCCGGCGGCGGCGGAGTAGGCGGCGTGGGCCGGCGCGGCGGCCGTCACCAGCAGGCCGACCACCACGGCCAGCACGGCGGTGCCGACGGCGGCCCGGACGAGCACGGGCAGGTCGGTGAGACCGCGACCCGCGGTGGGTGCCTCGACCGCGCGGCGCGGGCCCTCGTCCTCGTCCTCGTCGTCGTCCTCGTCGTCGCCGACCAGGTCCCGGTCGAGGGCGGAGAGGGCCAGCAGGGCGGCGACCGCGGCCCCCACCAGGGCCAGCAGCCCCAGACGGCCCTCGTGGAACCACACCACGGGGAGACCCACCGCGGGGACCCGGAGCACGCCGACCCCGTGCACCGTGGCCGGGTCGACGTGGCTGGAGTCGTCGGCGGGGTTGGCGTCACCCCTCGTGACCAGCAGACCCTGCTCGTCGACGTCGACCACGCGGTGCAGCCGGAGCCGACCGGCGTGGTCGGGGTCGTCGAAGAGGGCGATCCGCCCCGGGACCACGGCCTCCGGGGCGGCGGGCGCGGCGACCGCCACGTCGCCGACGGCGATCCTCGGCATCATCGACCCGGTGACCACCGTGGTGGGCTGCCAGCCGATCAGGGCCGGCAGCGCTCCCCACAGGGCGAGGGCAACCACCGCGGCCAGCACCGAGCGGGCACCGACGGCGACCAGCAGACGTCCCCAGGCCCACGGCCCGGAGCCGGTGCCCTCGTCGGATCGTCGGCGGAGACGCTGGTCCCGGTAGTCGGTCATGCTCATCCCCTGTTCGCGCTGTACATCGTCTTCACGAGTCGGTAGTCGGCCGCCGTGGGCCGGTAGTGCGTCGCGCCGGTGCCGCCGACCATGCAGGACTTGTCCCGGTTGCGGGTTGCGTGGTCCCGGTGGGCAAGACCGAGGATGTGACCGAGCTCGTGACACGCGGTCTTCTGTCGCGTGCGGTAGTCGACCTCCTTGCCCCACCAGCTCGCCAGCCGGACCTCGGCAGGCCTCGTCCCGTTGTCCAGACCGCGGATGGTGCCATCGGACCACCACGTCGTCGATGCGGTGCCGGTGGTGGTGCGCGGCATCGTGACCTCCTTGACGACCACGCACTGCGAACGGTGCGTGCAGGGGGACGTGCCGTAGACGAAGTGGAGGGGACTGCTGTGACCCCACAGCCGCGCGGCCTCCCGCACCGGCCAGCGTTCCCGGCCGTCCTTGCCCTTGAGGTGCGACGTCGTGTCCTGGATGTAGATGACGTCCGTGCGCCAGGTGTTGTAGGAGGGCGCGGCGTCCGCCGGCGGGGCGCTGACCGCCAGGCACCCGAAGGTGATGGCGAGTGCGGTCAGGATCTTGGTGAGCCGGTTCATGATGCCTTCTACTCAGTCGGTCTCGGGCTCGTGGGGTGGCGTGCGGGGAGGGGTCGCGGTGGACTGCTCCCGGTCGCGGATCAGCTGTTCTGGGCTTCCCAGGTGAACCCGAGGGAGGCGGTGCCGCCCTGGGTGGAGTCGGGCGCGTTAGCGTCCAGGGTGTAGGCGAAGCGGTAGACGCGGGTCTCCGAGGCGGTGCCGGTCGGGGCCCAGGTGCCGACGCCGTTGCCGTAGCCGGTGCTGGCGGAGCCGAAGCCGGCCAGGGTGCCGGAGTACAGCGAGGCGCCGCTGGAGAGCGGGGTGAAGCCGGAGCAGCCGGCGGTGCTGCCACCGGTGCCCTGGGTGATGGTCAGCTGGATGGAGCTGGCCAGGGACTTGGTGGTGGCGGCGGAGGTGCCGTACAGCTTGACCACCGAGGGCAGGCTGCCGGTGGAGGTCACGGCGATGCACTTGGTGCCGGTCGCGCCGGGCTTGATGTTGGAGGCGTTGAAGAGCGCGGTGCCCGCGTCGTCGTCCTCGAGGTCGACGGTGCCGGAGGCCCAGCTGCTGGTGGGGTTGACCGTGGTGTCGCTGTAGGCGGAGTAGGAGGCCTGGGCCACGGCGAGACCGCTGAGGGCCAGGGCGACGGGGACGGCGGCCCAGCGGGCGATGCGGGCGGTCTTGCGGGTGGGACGAGACATGCTGAGGCTCCTCGGGAGGCTGTGGGAGAGGCGTGTCCTCGGCTGCTCGGACCCGCTCGTGCCATCCCGATACGGGGTGGCGAGAGGAATCTGACCACGCCGGAAAATGCCTCAGCAAACCATTCCGGGCCACTTCTGGAGATCTTGAGAGAATGCTTCGGGGGAGTTCTGGAACTGCGTCTTCCTTGAGGTCGGGCGGGGGTCGCACCGAGGGAGGACCTGAGGTTCCCGAGACGTCCCCGTGACCTGGTTCAGCGCAGGGCGGAGGAGGGTCGAGGGTGCACCAGGGAGGCGAGGGCGCGGCGCACCCGGGTGGTGGCAGCCGGACGCCGGGAGGGGTCCGGGGTGGTCGGGGACGGGTCGGTCAGCTCCACCTGGAGCTCGCGGAGCAGACGCTCCTGGTCGCGGTCGACGGGTCCGTGGCCGAGGGTTCCGTAGCGGTTCATGGCTCAAGCCTCGATCCCTCCACCCACAAGCACAAGCGAATGGTCCTTCACTGTCGTGAAGGACCGCTGTATGGTCAGAGCATGCTCGACATCCAACGACTCAGGGCCTTCCGGGCCGTCGTGGCCAGCGGCTCGGTGCAGGCCGCCGCGACGTCCCTGGGGTACACCCCGTCGGCGATCAGCCAGCAGATCACCGCCCTGCAGCGCGAGACCGGCCTGACCCTGTTCGAAAAGTCCGGCCGCGGCATCGTGCCCACCCCCGCCGGTGAGCTGCTGGCCGCCGAGAGCGACGCGGTGATGAGCCACCTGGCCCACCTGGACGGGCTGGTCGACGACCTGTCGGCCGGGCGCTCGGGCGTCCTCACCGTGCGCTGCTACCCGTCGGCGGGGGAGGGCTGGCTGCCGACCGTGGTGAGCCGACTGCTCAAGGAGCTGCCCGACGTCTCGGTCCGGCTGGACCTCACCGACGCCATCGACCCGTCCGACCTGGACGCCATCGACATCAGCATCCACACCGACCAGCTCGAGGAGCCGGCCCCCTCGGTGCTGGGACGGCGCCGCGTCCCGCTGGCCCGCGAGCGCTACCTCGCCGTGGTGTCCCCGGACCACCCCCTGGCCGGGCGGTCGGAGGTCTCCATGGTCGAGCTGGTGGAGCACCCCTGGGTGCAGGAGGACGTGGACAACACCACCTGCGGGCTGATCATGCAGCGCGCGTGGCGCAAGGCCGGGCGCACCCCGCGCATCCTGGCCCGGACGTCGGGCCACCACAGCGCGGTGGCCTTCGCCGCCGCTGGCATCGGTCTCTTCGTGGGGCCCTACCTGACCACCACCCGGCTCGGACCGGACGTGGTCAAGGTGCCGATCAGCGACCCCGCACCGGAGCGGCTGAGCGTGGCCTCGGTCCGTCAGACCGCGGAGCGCAACCCGGCCGCGCGGAGGTTGCTGGAGCTGCTGGCCGAGACCGCCCGCGAGGACCCGGGACTCCTGGACGTCGCCGCCTGAGTCGTGCTCAGAGGGCTTCGCCCCCGCCGGGCAGGAAAGCCCACACCAGCAGCGCGAGGGCGAGCAGGCCGCAGACGGCGGCCGCCGTCCACCATGCCCGGCGCGCCGCGGCGGGGAGGCCCGGGGCGTCGCCCAGCCACAGCATCACGACCGCCACCAGCCCGAGGGCCAGCGGGAGCAGCACCTCCACGACCCACCCCCGAACGGCTCAGCGGGCCGTCGCGCGGGTGACGAAGTCCGCGAGGTCGGCGCTCTGGCGCAGCCGGGTCGGCTCGTGGACGTACATCATGTGGCCGGCCTCGTACCAGGCGTGCTCGATGTTGGCGCGCAGCTCGGCGGGCAGCTGCAGGTGGGCGAAGGTGTCCTCGGCGGCGGAGTGCGGCGTCGCCCCGTCGTAGTAGCCGTAGGCGACGTGGACCCGCAGGTGGGGGTTCTGCCGCATCGCCCGCTCCAGCCTGCCGCTGACGTCGACCGGGCGGCCCTCGAACTCCTTGAAGGACCACGGGTGCACCCGGGCGGAGATCTGCTCGTAGGCCAGGTCGTTCTGGTAGCCCAGCTCGTCGCGGACGTAGTGGTTCCAGGCGGCGGCGTAGGGGCCGCAGATGGCGTCCATCGACGGGTCGGCGTCCATGTGCTCGGCGATGGCCGAGGCGGCCGGGGCGGAGAAGCGTCCGTCCAGGCGTCCGACCGTGCGCCGCTGGTCGCGCAGCAGCTCGCCGAAGAAGCGCCAGTGCTCGATCCGCAGGTCGGCGCGGTCGACGTAGTCCTCGCTCAGCCCGGTCAGGGCGGCGACCTGCCGGACGGCCTCGGCGCGCTCCTCGGCGCTCAGCCGGCTGCCGCGGCCCAGCACGTAGCGGTACCCCCGCGACGCGTACTCCTCGGCGGCCCCCACCGCCTCCTGCAGGGTCTGCCCCGGGATGCGCCCGTGGTAGTGGGCGACGGCGGCGTAGGTGGGCAGGTAGAGGGCGTGCGCGCGGTCGTTGCGCTGGTCGTGGAAGTCCTGGCTGCCGATGTCGAGCACGCTGGAGACCATCACGACGCCGTTGAGGTACATGGCGTGCCGGGTCTGGAGGTGCTCGGCCAGCGCCGCGGCCCGCAGCGTCCCGTAGGACTCCCCGACCAGCAGCTTGGGTGACATCCAGCGGTGGTGCCGGGCGGTCCAGAGCCGGATCACCTCCGCCACCGACTCGACGTCGGCGGTGAACCCGTGGAACTCCGCGGGCCTCTCCCCGGCCAGGGCGCGGGAGTAGCCGGTGGAGACGGGGTCGATGAAGACCAGGTCCGACACCGCGAGCAGGGTCTGGGGGTTGTCGGCCAGGCCGTAGGGCGGCGGCAGCAGCTCCCCGGCGTCGCCCATCAGCACCCGTCGTGGTCCCAGCAGGCCGAGGTGCAGCCACACCGAGGAGCTGCCGGGTCCGCCGTTGAAGGCGAAGGTGACCGGCCGCGACGTCGGGTCCTCGGAGTCCAGCACGTAGGAGGTGATCGACACCTCCGCCCGGGGGAGCAGCCCCTTGAAGACCCCGTCGGTGTGCACCTCGTCGCGCAGCACGATGCGCCCGGTGACGGCGGTGTAGTCCAGGGTGCGCCCCTCGACGGTGAGCTGGTGGCGGGTCGAGACGAGGTCGTCGACCGGTTCGGCCGGGGTGCGCGTGGCAGCCGTGTCGGCGGAGGTCGGGTCGGGCTGCTCGTGGATCACGCCGTCAGGCTAATCACGCCGGTCCCCGGCCGGCGTGCGCGGGGGGTGGCCCGGGGGTGTCGCTCAGGTCCGGGCGGCCGCGTCCGGTCCGCGTCCGGAGAAGGTGTGGGCGAAGCGGCCGTCGGGGTCCAGCCGAGCCAGCACGGTCCCGGCGATCTCGCCGAGCTGGCTGACCTGCTCCGGGCTCAGGGCGTCGAAGACGTAGCGGCGCACGGCCCCGACGTGGCCGGGCGCGGTGGCCACCAGGGTCTGCCAGCCGTGCTCGGTGAGCCGGGCGTTGGTGGCGCGGGCGTCCTCGGGGCAGGGCAGCCGCTCGACCAGGTGCCGCTCCTCGAGCCGGCGCGCGACGTGGGAGAGGCGGGGGAGCGTGGCGTTGGTCCGGGCCGCGAGGGCGGTCATCCGCAGCGTGCGGCCCGGCGTCTCCGACAGCATGGCCAGCACGAGGTACTCGAAGTGGGTGAGGCCCGCGTCCTGGCGGAGCTGGGAGTCCAACGCACCCGGGAGCAGCTCGAGCACCCCGGCCAGCTTCAGCCAGGCGGCGTGCTCCTGGTCGTCCAGCCACGTGGTCACGTCGCACCTCCCCTTGGTTGACCGCTCAACCATACGCGCGTAGAGTGATAGTTGTCGCAACAACCTATTGAGGAGCCCGTATGCCCCACCTCAGCACCGTCGACCGGCTCCCGGGCGACACCGCGATGGGGGCGGTGACCCTGCGGGTGGCCGACCTCGACGCCATGACCGCCTACTACCGCGACGCGGTGACGCTCACCCTGCTCAACCAGGACGGGGACCGTGCCGTGCTGGGGCGTGGCGGGTCGCCCGTGGTGGTGCTGGAGAACGCGCCCGAGCTGCGCCACGCCGGTCCCCGCGAGGCCGGGCTCTACCACACGGCCATCCTCTTCGAGACCGAGGCGGACCTGGCCGCCGCCCTGCACGCGGTGGCCAGCCGGCACCCCGGCAGCTTCGTCGGGAGCGCGGACCACCTGGTCAGCAAGGCCTTCTACCTCACCGACCCCGAGGGCAACGGCATCGAGCTGTACTGGGACCGCGACCGCACCAGCTGGAGCTGGACCCACGGCCACGTCGACATGGACAGCCTGGCGCTGGACCCGAACCGCTACCTGCGTGAGCACCTGGAGGAGGAGGCGGTCCGGCAGGCCCACCAGCGCCCCGCCTCCGTCGGCCACGTCCACCTGTCGGTGGGTGACGTCGAGTCCGCGCGCCGCTTCTACGTCGACCAGCTCGGCTTCGAGACCACCGCCGAGATGGGCGACCGGGCCCTGTTCGTCAGCGCCGGCGGCTACCACCACCACATGGCCATGAACACCTGGCGCAGCGCCGGCGCCGGACGTCGGCGGCTCGCCCTCGGCCTCGGGCTGGTCCGCATCGAGCTGCCCGGGGCCGACGACCTCGGCGCCCTCGGTGAGCGCCTCACCGCCCACGGGGTCGGGCTGCGCGACGACGGCCGCACCGTGACCTTCGAGGACCCCTGGTCCAACCGCGTCCAGGTCTCCGTGCGGGTGGAGGGGTAGCCGGTCCGGTGTGGGCACCGGGGCGTCGGGTAAGCCTCGGCCAGCCCCCGGAGAGGAACCCGTGACCGACCACGCCGCCCGACGCGCCGCCGTGCCACCCGGCGCCCACCGCGCCCGCAACACCCTCTCGGGGGTGCTGTTCGGCATCGGGCTGGCCGCCTTCGTCGACGAGGTGGTGTTCCACCAGCTGCTCCGCTGGCACCACTTCTACGACCGGGCCAGCACCGACGTCGGGCTGATCTCGGACGGGCTGTTCCACGCCTTCGGCTGGTTCGCCGTGGTGGCCTCGCTGTTCCTCTTCGCCGACCTGCGTCGCCGCGGCGCGCTGTGGTGGACCCGGTGGGTCGCCGGGGTGCTGCTGGGCGCCGGCGGCTTCCAGCTCTACGACGGCCTGGTGCAGCACAAGCTGATGGGGCTGCACCAGATCCGCTACGAGGTCGACCTGCTGCCCTACGACCTCACCTGGAACCTGGTGGCGGTGGTGCTGGTGGTGACCGGTGCGGTGCTGCTGGTGCGGACCCGGGCCGGGGGCGACGCCGTCCGTGCCTGAGCACCACGCGACCGGCGGGCCGTCCCTGCTGGACGTCGCGGTGGTGGTCCTCGCACTGGCGGCCGTCGCCGGCTACCTCTGGGCGGTCGCCGTCGGCCGCGGACGCCGGTGGCCGCGGTGGCGGGTGCTGCTCTGGGTGGCCGGGACGGGAACCGCGGCGCTCGCGGTGACCGGTCCGCTGGCCGAGGCCGCGCACCACTCGTTCCGGGCGCACATGGTGACCCACCTGCTGCTCGGCATGCTGGCCCCGCTGCTGCTCGTGCTGTCGGCGCCGGTGACGGCGCTGCTGCGGGCGCTGCCCGTCCCCGCCGCGCGGGCGGTCACCAGGGCCCTGCGCACACCGCTGCTGCGGGTGCTGACCGACCCCGTGGTCGCGGCGCTGCTCAACGTCGGCGGCCTCTGGGTGCTCTACACCACCAGCCTGTACGCCGCGGTGCACACGAACCCGGTGGTCCACGTCGGGGTGCACCTGCACGTCCTCCTGGCGGGCTACCTGTTCACCGCCGCCACCGTCCGCGCCGACCCGCTGCCGTACCGCAGCCACGCCTACCGCGCCGCGGTGCTGGTCGGCGCCCTCGCCGCCCACGACGTGCTGGCCAAGCACCTCTACGCGCACCCACCGGTCGGGGTGACCGCCGCCCAGGCCGAGTCCGGCTCGGTGCTCATGTACTACGGCGGGGACGCGGTCGACCTCGCCCTGATCGTGCTGCTGTGCGCCAGCTGGTACCGCGCGACCCGCCCCCGGGAGCGGGTCGCCGCCCCGGCCTGAGGCCTGCGCGCTGTCTGCCGGTCCCGCCGCCGCGACCTGGACCGTCGTCCGAGAACTCCTTCACCGCCGTGTGAGCGTCCCTCTTGCAGCCAGTGCTAATACGAGTTAGCGTGCTCCCGGCGGATCCGCCGAGGACTGAGGAGCGTGCTGGTGACCCAGGTCGACGTGCTGGTGGTGGGTGGTGGGCTCGGCGGTGTCGCGGCGGCCCTGGGTGCGCTGCGTCGCGGACGTCGGGTGCTGCTCACCGAGGAGCACGCCTGGCTGGGCGGGCAGCTGACGTCCCAGGGCGTGCCCCCGGACGAGCACGCCTGGGTGGAGCAGTTCGGGGTGACCGCGGGCTACCGCGCCCTGCGCGACGGCATCCGGGACTACTACCGCCGGCACTACCCGCTGACCGAGGCCGCCCGCCGGGACCGGTGGCTCAACCCCGGCTCGGGCACCGTGAGCCGGCTCTGCGCCGAGCCCCGGGTGGCGGTGGCCGTGCTGGAGCAGATGCTCGCCCCGTACCGCTCCACCGGTCAGCTGACGGTGTGGCAGCCCTGGGTGCCCACCGCCGCCGAGACCTCCGAGGACGTGGTGCGCTCGGTCACGCTGCGCCACACCGCCACCGGCGCCGAGCGCACCGTCTCCGCCGACTACGTCCTGGACGCCACCGAGCTGGGGGACCTGCTGCCGCTGACCGGCACCGACCACGTGGTCGGCGCCGAGAGCACCGACGAGCACGGCGAGCCGAGCGCGCCCGCGGTGGCCGACCCGGACAACGTGCAGCCGATCACCTACTGCTTCGCCTTCGACCACGTCGAGGGGGCCGACCACACCATCGAGCGCCCGGCGGGCTACGACTACTGGCGGGAGTACCAGCCCGACTTCTGGGGCGACCGGCTGCTCTCCTTCACCGCCCCCAACCCGCGCACCCGGGTCCCCGAGGTCCGCACCATGGTGGTGAACCCCGCCGTGCCCGCCCCGGACGCCGACCAGAGCGTCTCGGCCGGGGACTCCGACCTGTGGACCTTCCGTCGCATCGTCGCCCGGGCCAACTTCGTGCCCGGCAGCTACGACAGCGACGTGGTGCTGGCCAACTGGCCGATGCTGGACTACCTCGACGCCTCGGTGATCGGGGCCGACGACGTCGCGAAGCACCTCGCCGCGGCCCGCGACCTGTCGCTCAGCTACTTCTACTGGCTGCAGACCGAGGCGCCACGTCCGGACGGCGGACGGGGCTGGCCCGGCCTGCGGATGCGCGGGGACGTGATGGGGACCGACGACGGCCTGGCGATGGCCCCCTACATCCGCGAGTCGCGCCGGATCAGGGCCCTCACCACGGTGACCGAGGGCGACATCTCCGTCGACGTGCGCGGGCACGGTCGTCCGGCGACGTTCCAGGACTCCGTGGGCGTGGGGATGTACCGGATCGACCTGCACCCCTCCACCGGCGGAGACAACTACATCGACGTCCCCTGCGCGCCCTTCGAGATCCCGCTCGGGGCCCTGGTGCCCCGACGCACCACCAACCTGGTCGCCGCGGGCAAGGACATCGGCACCACGCACATCACGAACGGGGCCTACCGGCTCCACCCCGTGGAGTGGAACGTCGGTGAGGCCGCCGGTGAGCTGGCCGCCCTCTGCCTGGACACCGGACGCACACCGCGCGAGGTGGCCACCACCCCCGAGCTGGTCCGCCAGCTGCAGGACCGACTCGTCGCCGCCGGCGTCGAGATCCACTGGCCCGAAGTCCTGGGCTACTGACGCACCAGAAGGAGAACTGATGAGGACAGCAACGAAGCTGGTCACGTGCCTGGCGACGGTGGGTGGCCTGCTGGCCAGCACCGCGTGCGGCGTGGGCGGCACGGCGTCACCGGGTGGGGAGGGTGGCGAGGGCGGCGTGGCCCTGCGGATGTCGGTGTGGACGGCGGACGAGAAGCAGCTCGCGCTCTTCGACTCGATCGCCGCGGAGTACACCGCCAGCCACCCCGAGGTCAGCAGCGTCACCTTCGAGTCGCTGCCCTTCGCCGACTACAACACCACCCTGTCGACCCAGATCGCCGGCGGCAGCGCCCCGGACCTGGCCTGGGTGGGCGACATCGCCGTCGACCTGATGGCCGCCGACGCCCTGGTACCGCTGACCGAGCCCTTCTCGACCGCCGAGGGCTACGACTACCCCGACATCCTGCCCAGCGTGACGCAGGGGTTCAGCAAGGACGGCGAGCTGTACGCCTACCCCTTCTCCAACAGCCCGTTCGCGATGTACGTCAACGCCGACCTGCTGGCCGAGGTGGGCGAGGAGGTGCCCGAGCAGCTGACCTGGGAGGAGGTCGAGCGGATCGGTGCCGAGGTCAGCGAGGAGACCGACGCGGAGGGCTTCGTCATCCGCGACTTCGAGTACTCCTCGTGGATGAGCCTGGCCACCGTGTGGACGGGCTGGGGCGCCACCCCGTGGGAGGGGAGCACCTGCACGATGAACAGCCCGGAGATGACCGAGGCCTTCCAGTTCGTGCACGACGCGGCCTTCGAGTCCGGGGCCATGCCCGGCCCCGGCACCAGCGTGGACTTCTTCGCCGGCGACGCGGCCTTCACCACCGCCCAGGTCTCCCGGGCCGGTCTGATCGACGGCTCCTTCGAGTTCGAGATCCTGCCGCTGCCCGCCGGTCCGGTGGGGGAGTACGCGACCCTCGGCCAGGCCGGGATGGGCGTGATCGCGTCCAGCGAGAACGTCGAGGAGGCCACCGACTTCCTCACCTTCATGACCAACCCCGAGAACTCCGCCAAGCTGGCCCAGTTCTTCCCGCCGCCGCGCAGCTCGCTGCTCAGCGGTGAGAAGCTGGCCGAGGTGAACACGGTGCTGTCGGCCGAGCAGCTGGACCGGGTCGTGGTGCAGGAGCTGCCGGAGGCCGTCTCGCCGCCGGTGCACACCGGTCAGGCCGAGATCGTGCAGACCGGCAAGGAGTCCCTGGACGCGATGTGGACCCCCGACGCCGACGTGAAGGCGGTCCTGGACAGCACCTGCACCGCCATCGAGCCGCTGCTGCAGGCGGAGTGACCGGGTGACCGTCCTGACCACCCCGCGCCCGGCGTCGACGAGGTGGACCCTCCGACGCCGGGACGCGGTGGCCGGCTACCTCTTCGTGCTGCCGCAGCTGGTGGGGATCGTGGCGTTCGTGCTGGTGCCGGTCGTGATGGCGGTGTGGTTCAGCCTCAACGAGTGGAACGTGTTCTCCGGCAGCAGCACCTTCGTCGGCGGGGGCAACTACGCCGCGGTCCTGGCCGACCCCCGGATGCCCTCGGTGCTGGCCGCCACGGCCGTCTTCTCCACCGGTGTCGTGGTGCTCAACCTCGGGGTCGGCATGGCCCTGGCGGTGATGCTCAACCGCAGGATCCCCGGCGGGACGGTCTTCCGCACGCTCTTCTTCTCCCCGGTGGTCATCTCGGTGGTCGCCTGGTCGCTGGTCTGGGGCTTCCTGCTGCAGGACAACGGCTCGATCAACGGCCTGCTGGCCGTGTTCGGCGTGCAGGGACCCAACTGGCTGCTGGGTGGCCCCACCGCGATGCTGTCGGTGGTGGTCACCCAGATGATCCGCAGCGTCGGGGTCAACATGGTGCTGTTCCTGGCCGCCCTGCAGGGGGTGCCGCGCGAGCTCTACGAGGCGGCCAGCATCGACGGCGCCGGCCGGGCGCGCACCTTCTGGCGGATCACGCTCCCGCTGATCTCCCCGACCCTGCTGCTGACCGCGATCCTCACCATCGTGGGTTCGCTGCAGGCCTTCGCGCAGGTCGCCGTCCTCACCGAGGGCGGTCCGGGGACGTCGACGACCGTCCTCGTCTACTACGTGTACCAGCAGGCCTTCCAGTTCAACGACCTCGGCTACGGCTCGACGCTGTCGCTGATGCTGCTGACCTTCGTGCTGGTGCTGACCGTGGTGCAGTGGCAGCTGCGCCGGAAGTGGGTGTTCCATGAGCAGTGAGACCAGCACCGTGACCACCGGGCCCCCGCCTCCCCCGGTGACCCCCGGGCCCTCGGCCGTCGGGGCCCCGGTCAGCCTGGCGCCCGGGAGGCGCCGTCCGGGTTCGTGGTGGCGGACGGCCCTGCTGGTGGTCGCGCTGACCGTGCTCGTGGTCCCGTTCGCGGTGCCGACGCTGTGGATGATCGCCTCGTCGTTCAAGCCGCTCAACGAGATCTTCGCCAACCCGCCGCGGCTGCTGCCGGTGGCCCCGACGCTGGACTCCTACCGGGAGGCGTTCGCCTTCCAGCCCTTCGCCCGCCAGTACGCCAACAGCCTCTACCTGGCCGTCACGGTCACCGTCATCACGCTGCTGGTCTCCAGCCTGGCCGGGTTCGCCTTCGCCCGGATCCCCTTCCCGGGGAAGAACGCGGTCTTCCTGGTGGTGCTGGTGGGTCTGCTGGTGCCGACCGAGGTGACGATCATCCCGCTGTTCCAGATGTTCCGGCAGCTGGGCCTGGTGAACACGCACGTGCCGCTGATCGTGGTCCCGGCCTTCGGTGCCTCCGCGGTGCTGGCCACGTTCATCATGCGCCAGTTCTTCCTGGCGCTGCCGGTCGAGCTGGAGGAGGCCGCGCGGCTGGACGGTCTGGGCCGGTTGGGGATGTGGTGGCGCATCTTCCTGCCGCTGGCCCGCCCGGCGCTCTCGGCGGTCACCATCCTGACCTTCCTCGGCTCCTGGAACATGTACCTGGAGCCGACGGTCTACCTGACCACGCCGGAGCTGTTCACCCTGCCGCAGGCGCTGACCCGCTACACCGACGCCTACGGTGGCGAGATGTGGGACACCCAGCTCGCGGCGGCCACCATGACGGTGGTGCCGGTGCTGGTGGTCTTCCTGCTGGCCCAGCGCCAGTTCGTCGAGGGCCTGGCCCACTCCGGGCTCAGGTAGCCGCCTGACCGCAGAGGAGGACCGTGTACACCGACATGCCGCTGGCGGCGCTGCGCGAGCACCGCAGCACCGTGCAGACACCGGAGGACTTCGAGGAGTTCTGGACGTCCACGCTGGCCTCGGCCCGGGCCGCGGCCCGACCGGCCGAGGTGCGTCCGGTGGCCACCGTGCTCCGCGACGTCACGGTGCTCGACGTCGAGCTCAGCGGCTTCGCCGGGGACCGCGTCCGCGGCTGGCTGCTGCTGCCGCCGGGGGCGGGCCCGGAGGCGCCGGTACCCGGGGTGGTGGAGTACCTGGGCTACGGCGCCGGGAGGGGCAACCCGCTGGAGCACCTCAGCGTCACCGCGGCCGGGTACGCCCACCTGGTGATGGACACCCGCGGCCAGGGGGCCGGCCGGCTCCAGGGCCCGGGGGTGACAGGTGACCCCCACCCGAGCGGGCCGGCCTACCCGGGAGTGCTGACCCGTGGCATCGAGTCCCCGGAGAGCTGCTACTACCGCCGGCTGTTCACCGACGCGGTGCTCGCCGTCGACGTGCTGGCCGACCACCCGGCGGTGGACGCGACCCGGCTGGCGGTGCAGGGAGGGTCGCAGGGCGGGGCGACCGCGCAGGCGGTGGCCGCGCTGCGGGACGACCTCACCGCGTGCTTCGCCTGGGTGCCGTTCCTCAGCGACGTGGCCCGGGCCATCACCATCACCGACCAGACGCCCTACGTCGAGCTGGCCCGCTACCTGTCCAGCCAGCGCACCATGGTCGAGGCCGTCACGCGGACGCTGGCCTACGTCGACGGGGTCGTCTTCGCCAGCACCTCCCGCACCCCGACCTGGTACTCGGTGGGGCTGATGGACCCCGTCTGCCCGCCGTCGACGGTCTTCGCGAGCCACAACGCCCACCCCGGGCCTAAGGAGATCGCCGTCTGGCCCTTCAACGGCCACGAGGGCGGCGGCGTGGAGGACCGGGCCGCCGCCCTCACCGTGCTGGCGGGACTGTTCGCGCGCTGAGGTCAGCCGTGAGGCCGGAAGACGGCGCGGACGCAGCCGTCCTCCTTGTCCTTGAACATCTGGTAGCCCTTCGGGCCGTCCTCCAGCGGCATCACGTGGGTGGCCAGGTGGGACGTCTGCAGCGTCCCGGCCGCCATCCGCTCGAGGATCTCGGGGATGTAGCGCTGCCCGTGCATCTGCGCCCCGCGCAGGGTCAGCCCCTTGTTCATCACCGCGCCGATCGGGAACTTGTCCGCCAGCGCGCCGAAGACGCCGAGGGTGAAGACGGTGCCTCCCTTGCGGCAGGCGTGGATGGCCTCGCGGAGCGCGTTCGGGCGCTCGGTCTGCAGCCGCAGCTGCTGCTTGACCTGGTCGTAGAGGTAGGCGGGACCGGTGCCGTGCGCCTCCATCCCCACCGCCTCGATGCAGACGTCGGGGCCCCGGCCGCCGCTGAGCTCCCGCAGCTCCGCGCCGATGTCGGTCTCCTCGTAGTTGAGCGTCTCCGCGCCGACGTGCTGCTCGGCCTGCCGCAGCCGGTTGGCGAGGCGGTCGATGACCACGACCCGCTCGGCGCCGCGGGTCCAGGCCGCGGCCGCCGCCATCTGGCCGACGCCGCCGGCGCCCCAGACGGCGACCACGTCACCGGGACGCACCTCGCCCAGGTCGGCCCCGGTCCAGCCGGTGGGGGCCGCGTCGGAGGCGAACAGCGCCGTCATGTCGTCCACGCCGTCGGGCACTGGGAACGCGCCGTGGTCGGCGTAGGGGACGCGGACGTACTGCGCGTGGCTGCCGGCGTGACCGCCCATGGCGTGGGAGTAGCCGAAGCAGCCGCCGGGGGCGAAGCCCCACAGCGCCTCGGTGATCGCCGGGTTGGGGTTGCCGTTGTCGCACAGCGAGAACAGCTGCTGCGTGCAGTACCAGCAGCGTCCGCAGCTGACGAAGGAGCAGACGACCACCCGGTCACCGACCCGGTGCTTGCGGACGGCGGTCCCCACCTCGACGACCTCGCCGACGAACTCGTGGCCCATCACGTCACCGGCCCGCATGAACGGGATGTAGCCGCCGATCAGGTGCAGGTCCGAGCCGCAGCTGGTGGTCAGCGTCACCTTGAGGACGACGTCCTCGGCGTTGAGGATCCGCGGGTCCTCGACCGTCTCCACCGACGTCTCGTTGACCCCGGTCCAGCACAGCGCCCTCACAGCCGTCCCTCCTCGTCCGCCCGCTCCGTGACCTTCTCCAGCAGCGCACCGCCCGGGGTGGCGCTGCGCGGGCCGTGCGGGGCCGGGTCGACCACCAGCACCTCACCGACCTCCAGCAGCTGCTTGCTGTGCCGCAGCGCGGAGCGCAGCTCCTGCTGGGGCGCGTCGCCGCCGAGCCGGCGGGCCGCACCGGCCAGCCCGCCGCGCGGGGGCTGACGCAGGCGGGCGGCGATCTCGGTGCCCTTGTCCCCCGGGGCCGGGCGCACCACGACCTCGATGCGGTCGCCGAGCCCGGCCAGCGGCGCGGGCAGGCGTCCGCCCGGAGCCACCTCCTCCTGGGGCAGGTGGACGGAGACCACCAGCCACCGCTCCCTGGACGTCCCGCCCTCGGCGGAGGGGGACCTGACCGCACCCAGCACCCGCCGCAGCACCACCCCACCGGCACCCACGACGCCGTTCACGACCTTGTGCATCCGCCCACCCCTCCTCGTCCTGGCCTGGACCCGCAGGTACCCGGTGCGGGGGCGGCGAACCGGGTCCGGTCGCGTCAGCACCGCCCACCCGCGTGGACCTGCGGGTGGGCGGTGGGGTGGGGTGGGGGGTGGGTGACGCGGGGGAGGGGTGCCGTCAGCTGGCGATCACCACGCGACGGCCGCCGGGGAAGACGGCGACCTTCTCCCAGCGTCCCTCGGCGACCTCCTCCCAGCCCTCGTTGACGCCGGACTCCGGGGCGGGCACCTGGGCCACGGCACGGTGGTGGCTGGTGAAGCCGCGGTGGTCCTCCGTGCGGTCACCGGGGAGCTCGATGGAGGAGCGGTACCCGCGGTCGACCACCAGGTCGGTGGGCACCCGGCCGTTGTTGAGCTCCAGGGTCGGGTGGATCAGGCGGGTGCTGCGGGCGTCGGTGCCCAGCTCGACGGCCAGCTGCTCGGGGTACTTGGTGACCACACCGAAGTAGCCGCCCACGACCGTCAGGTTGCGGACGTGGAAGTCCGGCCCCTCCTCGCGCAGCCCGACACCCAGGCAGTGCGCCCCCGAGGTCGGGAAGAAGTTGGGGTTGACGATCAGGTGGCTGATGCCGGCCTCGATCAGGATCTCGTGGCTGCCCCTGGAGCCCTCGGAGCGGAAGTTGATCAGCGTCAGACCCGAGTTCACCGACCGCCGGTTCTCGTTGCGCACCGACTGCAGGCCGACGGTGCCGCCGATGGCCTGGCAGTCCAGCAGCGTCATGTTGGTCGGGGCCAGCAGGAACCCGCCGAGCGTGGGGGAGATCGCCTCCACGTTGGTCATCGAGCCGCCGATGGAGGCCTTGGTCGAGTCCTCGACGCCCCAGCGTCCCGGGGCCACGATCTTGATCCGGTCCCAGGAGTTGGCGTAGGAGTACTCGTCGTCGAGACCGGAGACGAAGGTGGCCCGCTCGCGGAAGATGCCCGAGCCGCCGGTGCGCTGGATCCACAGGTTGCGGAACTCGCAGTTCACCAGTGAGCGGAGGTAGAGGCCGTGCCCGCCACCGGGGGTGCCCTGCAGCTGCAGGTCGGCCAGGGTGACGCCGGTGGCCTTGTTGTTGTTAGCCGGACCCGCCTTGTCGCCCACGTGGCCGGAGACCGTGACGATGTCGGCCGTGGAGCCCGGCAGCTGGTTGATGCGGGTCTGCCGCATGCCCGCCCCGGTGATCTTCGGGCCGGCGTAGCCGTAGGGCAGCCCGTTCTCGTTCTGGGTCGGGAAGCCGCGGTAGTCCACCGACAGCCCGCGCACCCAGATGTCGCCGGCCGGGAGCACCACCTGCCCGCCGTCGGCGCTCATCGCCTTGTCGATCACGGCCTGCAGGGCGTCGGTGTTGTCCGCGCCGGGGGTGTAGTCGAACCCGAACTCGCGGTCCAGCGGTGAGAGCGGGGCGTCGACGACCCGGATGCGTCCGGGCCGTCGCGGCGGCTCGGCCGCAGCCGGGCGGGCGGCGCCCAGGGCCACCCCGGTGCCGACCACGGCCGCGGCGGCGAGGGCCGAGGCCCTGAGGAGGTCGCGCCGGGGCGAGCCGACGGCCCGCCCGTCGTCGGTGGGGATGGTGGGAGCGTTCTGGTCCATGCTGGTGACCTTTCCTCGTTGACTGATCGCCGGATACCGTGACGGTAGCCTCGGAAGCGCCCGCGTTTCCAGACGTAATACCTATTTGCAGACGAACTGCCGGAGGAGGTGGGATGCCCAGGGTCACCCAGAAGGACATCGCGCGGCTGGCCGGCGTGAGCCAGACCACCGTCTCCTTCGTGCTCAACGAGCGCGAGGAGAACCTCAGCCGGGTGCCGGCCGAGACCCGGGCGCGGGTGCTGCGGGTGATCCAGGAGACCGGCTACGTCGCGGACCCGATCGCCCGGAGGCTGCGCCTGGGTGGCACCCGGATGATCGGCGTGTACACCTTCGAGGCGCTGTTCCCGGCCGAGCGCGAGGACTTCTTCTTCCCGGTGCTGGCCGGCATCGAGGCCGAGGCGCAACGGCGCGACCACGACCTGCTGCTCCTCACCGGTGGTCGCTCCGACGGGCGACCCGCGGGCCTGGCCAACGGGTCCACCCGGCTCCGGCTGGCCGACGCGTGCATCCTGCTCGGTCAGTACGTCCCGGTCGCGGACCTGGAGCACCTGATCGGCGTGGGCTACCCCTTCGTCTCGGTCGGGCGCCGCGACGACGTCTCCGCCGGCCCGGTGCCGTGGGTGGCCGCCGACTACGCCACCGCGGTGGCGGACCTGGTCGGGCGGGCGCGGGCGCAGGGGCACCAGCGCTTCGCCTACCTGGGCTACGGGCGCGGGGCCGTGTCCTACGTCGACCGGCTGGCCGGCTTCCACCGGGCGGTGCCCGGGGGGATGGTGGTGGAGCCGGTGGGGGACCCCCAGGAGTGGTGCGAGCGGCTGCTCGGGCAGGGGGTGACGGCGGTGCTGGCCGAGCAGGCCGAGCAGGTGGACAAGCTGCTGCGCGCCCTGGCGACGCGTGGGCTGCAGGTGCCGGACGACCTCTCGCTGATCAGCCTGTCCGGGTCCCCCGAGCTCGACGGGGACGTCGCCGGCTTCACCCTGCCCCGTCGCGAGATGGGCGCCCGTGCGCTGGTGGTGCTGACCGAGGGCCGGGACGTCTCACCGACGCGTCCGGACGGGTCGGTGGTCCAGGAGCTGCTCGGCTGCAGCCACCGTCCGGGCCGGACCCTGGCTGCGCCGCCGGTCTGACGGGCACCGCCGCGGTGCGCCGGCGGGATGGCGCGCTCAGCCGATGTCGGCGTAGAGCGCGAGGTGGGCGCGGACCTCGGCGGCGAGGTCGACCGCGTCGGGCTCGAGCAGGAACTGCAGGGTCAGGCCCTCCCGCACGGCGGACAGGTGCAGCGCGGCGACCTCCGGCGGCACGCTCCCGTGGTAGCGACCACGCTCGGCCAGGTCCTGCAGGGCGCTGGTGAGGCGCTCGCGCACCTCACGGAACCAGCGCACGTAGTACCCGTGCGCCGGGTTGGTCGGTGAGGTGGCCTCGGCGCAGAGCCGGTAGAACATGCGCATCCGGGCGACGTCGCGGACGTCGCGCTCGGCCACCCCCATCAGACCGCGGAAGAACTCCAGGCTGTCGCCGCTCTCCAACCGGTGGTCGGTGGCCGTGTCGGCCAGGTCGTGGTCGAGGACGGCCTCGAGCAGGGCGGTCTTGTCGGGGAAGTGGTGCAGCAGCCCCTGGTGCGTGATCCCGGCGCGCGAGGCGATGTCCCGCAGCGAGGAGCCCTGGTAGCCGGACTCGCCGAACGCCTCCTGGGCCGCGGTCAGGATCTGGTGACGGCGCAGCTCGGTGGCCGCTGCCCGGACGCGCGGCCTGCGCTTCACGGGCACGTCGTCGGTGAGCGGCACCGGTACCCACCTGCCTTCCCTGGCTCGGCGACGAGCCTCCGGCGGTCAATGTACGCGAGGCGTCTGTGCGTGCGTTCGGTTCCTTGCCGGGTGGCAGACGTTTGTCTGCCACCTGGCAGGTCACCGTGCTACGGTCCTCCCGCCGCTGAGCCGCCGGGGTGCGATGGACCCCGCCGGTCGGCAGCGGTGTCTCGGGGGAGACCGGTCACACGCAGTGCAGCACGCCGCTCCCGCCACCTCTCAGATCGGAGCACCCGTGCCCACGACCCCTTCCCGACGCCGCAGGTTCGGCGTGGCCCTCGCCGCGCTGGCCACCACCGTGGCCGTGGCCTTCTCGGCCGTCCCGCCGGCCCAGGCGGACCCGGCCGACCCCTGGATGGACACCCGCCTCAGCAGCGACCAGCGGGCCGCCCTCGTCCTGGCGGAGATGACCCTCGAGCAGAAGGTCGCCCTGCTGGTGCAGACCGGCGGCCAGGGGGTGCCCGAGCTGGGCATCCCGGCCATCCGCGGCAAGGACGCCTCCAACGGCGTCAACCTGCCCCTCGGCTCGACCGCGCTCCCGGTGGGTGTGGCGCTGGCCTCCACCTTCGACGACCGGCTGGCCGTGGAGTACGGCGCGGTCGGTGCCCGTGAGGCCCGCGCGGCCGGTCACAACTCCGTCGCCGCCCCCTCGCTGGACCTGGCCCGCACCCCCTGGAACGGGCGGCTCTGGGAGAGCACCGGGGAGGACCCGCTGCTGACCGGCCGCATCGCGAGCGGGCAGACCAACGGCATCCAGGGCGAGGACGTCCCGGCCGAGGCCAAGCACTACAACGTCTACCACCAGGAGACCCGCCGCGGTCACGTCGACGCCGTGCTCGACGAGCGCACGCTGCAGGAGGTGTACACCCGCCCCTGGGAGAAGCTGGTCGACGAGGCCAACCCCTCCTCGGTGATGTGCTCGTTCAACAAGGTCAACGGCGAGTTCGGCTGCGGCAGCAGGCTGCTGCTCACCACGATCCTCAAGGAGCAGCTGGGCTTCAAGGGCTACGTGCAGACCGACTTCAACGCCGCCCACGGCTTCGACGACTACGCCGCCGGGATGGACACCTCCGGTGAGCAGCTCACCTTCTCCGGTGCGAACCTGGAGCAGGCCGTCCTCGACGGCCGGGTCGAGGAGGCCCGGGTGACCGACGCCGTGCGCCGGGTGCTGTGGTCGATGTTCGAGTTCGGCATCATCGACAACCCGCCGGTCGGCTCCTTCGTCAACCCGATGCCCGCCGCCCAGGCGCTGCCGCAGTCGATGATCGAGGCCGGCAACCGGGTGGCGACCGAGGTCGGGGCCAAGGGCACCGTGCTGCTCAAGAACGACGCCCGCCAGCTGCCGCTGGGTGGGGACGTGAGGTCCATCGCCGTGATCGGCTCCGACGCCGACCACTACATCGACGGTGGCGGCAGCGCCGCCGTGGCCACCCCGACCCGCCTGACCACCATCCTGGACGGCCTGACCGCCCGGGCCGGCTCCGGCACCACCGTCCGCCACGCCGCCGGCACCGACCCGGTGTCCACCGGGGACACCCTGGCCGGGCCGGCGCCCATCCCCTCCAGCGTGCTGACCGGGGTCAGGGCCTCCTACCACCGCGGCATCAACAGCCAGGCCACCCCGGCCTGGACCACCCGCGAGGAGAAGCAGATCAACCTCCGCGCCGGCCTGTCCAACGACACCGTCAACACCTCCCAGGTGCGGGGGCTGCCCTGGCCGCTGCCGGTGGAGCCGATGTCGGTGCGCTGGACCGCGACGCTCTCCGCGCCGGCCACCGGCTCCTACGGCCTCTCTCTCACCCACCTCGGCACCGCCCGCCTCTACCTCGACGGCGAGCTCGTGCTGGAGGGGGACGCGTCCGGCTACGCAACCGACACCGTCCAGGTGGACCTGGTGGAGGGGCGCCCGGTCGACGTCCGGGTGGACTACACCACCGACGACCCCAACCAGTTCGACGGTGGCCTCAACGACCAGCCCGGCGCCATGGTGCGTCTCGGCTGGACGCCTCCGGCCGACGTGCTCTCCCCGCAGGTCCGCGAGGCCGTCGAGCTCGCCCGGGACTCCGAGGTGGCTGTCGTGGTCGCCCGCGACTACACCGGTGAGGCCGCCGACCGCGCCGACCTCACCCTGCCGCAGGACCAGGACCGCCTGATCCGCGAGGTGGCCGCGGTCAACCCGCGCACCGTGGTCGTGCTCGCCACCAGCGGTGCGGTGCTGATGCCCTGGCTCGACCAGGTCCCGGCCGTGGTGGAGGCCTGGTACGGCGGCCAGACCCAGGGCACGAGCGTCGCCGCGGTGCTGTACGGCGACGTCAACCCCTCCGGCAGGCTGCCCATCACCTTCCCGGCCAGCGAGGACCAGCCGCAGGAGATGGGGGTCGCCAGCCCGTTCGCCGACGTCGACGAGCTCAGCCCCACGACGACCTACGACGACGGCATCCACATCGGCTACCGGGGCTACGCGAAGGCGGGCCTGGAGCCGCTGTTCCCCTTCGGCCACGGCCTGTCCTACAGCCGCTTCGACTACGCCAAGCTGAAGACCAAGGACGTCAAGGTCGCCGACGCCACCAAGCCCAGGGGCCGGGACAGGCAGCCGCGCGGTCTGCAGGCCAGCGTGAGCGTCGAGGTGACCAACACCAGCCGGGTCGCCGGCTCCGACGTCGTCCAGGTCTACGTCGGCACGCTGCCCACGGCGCAGGACACCCCGGTCAGGCAGCTGGCCGGCTACGCCCGCGTCGACCTGCAGCCCGGTCGCAAGGGCAAGGTCGAGGTCGCCCTCGACGACCGGTCCCTGCAGTACTGGGACGAGCGGGCCGACCGGTGGGTGACCCCGACCGGCACGGTGGCCGTCTACGTCGGCGGCTCCGCGGCCGAGGCCCGTCTGGCGGGGAGCATCACCCTCCGCTGAGCCCCCGCTCCTCCCGCAGTGCCCGAGCGCGCCCGGCCGGACCTCCACCACGGACCGGCCGGGCGTGCCTACCCTGCGGTGTGCGTACCCTCCGTCACCGCGCCCTCGGCGCCGTCGACTCCTTCTGGTTCCTGCCCGCCCTGCTGGTGGCCGCCGCCCTGGTGCTGGCCGAGCTGGTGGTCACCCTGGACCGCTCCTTCAGCCGCGAGCTGTCGGACCTGCCCTTCATCAGCGGGATGGGGGCGTCGGGCAGCCGTGACCTGCTGGCGGCCGTCGGCGGCTCGATGCTCGGCGTCGCCGCCACCGCCTTCTCCATCACCATCTCGGTGATCGCCACCGCCAGCTCCACCTACGGGCCGCGCCTGGTGCGCAACTTCATGGCCGACCGGGGCAACCAGGTGGTCCTGGGCGTCTTCGGGGCCACCTTCATCTACACCCTGATGGTGCTGCGGACGGTGCGCGCCGAGGAGGGCGACACCTTCGTGCCGCACCTCGCCGTCACGCTGGCCATCGGGCTGGCCGTGGTGGACGTGGCCGTGCTCGTCTACTTCATCCACCACATCGCCGACTCGATCCAGGTGCCGACCCTGGTCTCGCAGGTGCTGGGCGACCTGCAGCGGTGCTCGGTGGGGGAGGACCCGCGACCCAGCCGCCAGGTCGAGCAGCTGCCCGGGGGCGCCCCGACGACCACCGTCCGGGCCGAGCACCACGGGTTCCTGCGCCACGTCGACCGCGCCTCGCTCGTGACCATGGCCGAGCGCCGGGACGCGCTCGTCCAGCTGCTGCCCGCCGTGGGGGACCACGTGATCGCCGGCGACGCGCTCGCCCACGTCTGGGCGCGGGGTGACGGGGAGGAGGTGCAGGACCTCGAGCAGGGCGTCCGGCGCCACCTGACCTTCGGCCCCTCCCGCACCCCCGACCAGGACCTCCGCTACGCCGCCCGGCAGCTGGTCGAGATGGCGGTCCGGGCGCTGTCCCCGAGCACCAACGACCCCTACACCGCCACCAACGCCGTCCTCGAGCTGGGCACCGGCCTGGCGCCCCGGCTGGCGTCCGAGGACGTGGCCAACGGCTACGAGCAGGGCGGCGAGCTGCGGCTGGTCGACTCCCCGGTACCGGCGGTGGAGCTCGTCCGCGGCGTGTTCGACCAGCTCCGCCCGCACGCGGCCAGCTCGCCGGAGATGGTGCTCGCGCTGCTGGACCTGAAGCGGGTGCTGGCCACGGGCACCGAGCGGGGTGACGTCCTGGCCGAGCTGCACCGGCAGGAGGCGGTGCTGCGCCGGGCCTTCGCCGCGACCGGTCCCGACCCCTACGACCGGGAGCGGGTGGAGCAGCACCGCACCCGCTGACCGGCGGCGGACCTCAGGCGGCGGCCTCGCCCGGTTCGGGCGTGCCGACCAGCAGGGTGCGTCCGATCCGGGCCGGCCAGTAGATGCCCCGCAGCACCCGCGGCGGGACCCGCAGGTGCCAGTGGCTGACGTCGTGCTGGGCGTAGGTCCGCTCGAAGCGGTGGGTGTAGTCCCAGTAGGAGGCCGGGGGGGTGTACAGGCGGCGGAGCGAGACGCCGGCCCGCACCATCGGGGCGTAGGTCACCCGGAGGCCGGCCTGGTAGAGGTGGATGGCGAGGTCGATGTCCTCGTGCAGGAGGTCGTCGGGGTCGAGGCAGGCGGTCGGCTCGATGGTGCGCCAGGCGCTGGCCCGGATGGCCATGTTGCTGCCGTAGAGGAAGGGGTACTGCGTGCCCAGCCCGTGCAGGGCCCGGCGGACCGGGTGGTCCGACAGCCGGTGGGCCAGGCGGAGCGGGACGTCGTAGTAGCTGACCGGTCCGGTCAGCGCCGCGGTGCCGGGGTCGCTCATCCGCTCGGCCACCCGCTGCACCCAGTCCGGGGCGACCACGGTGTCGGCGTCGATCCGCCCCAGCACGTCACCGGTCGCGGCGGCGAAGCCGGCGTTGCGGGTGGGGACCAGCCCCTGCAGGACGTCCTGGTGCACCAGCCGGATCGGTGCCCACGGGTGCTCGGCGGCCAGCCGGCGGACGACCTCGGCGGTCCGGTCGGTGGAGCGGTTGTCCACCACCAGCACCTCGGCCGGGAGCACCGTCTGGTGGACCGCGGCCAGCACGCACCGCTCGATCACGGCCTCCTCGTCGTAGGCCGGGATGACGACGGAGACGGTCGGGAGGGTCCGCGAGGGGAGGCGCTGAGGTGACCGTCGGCGCCTCGTCGCGCGGCTCTGCTCGAGCCTGGTGGTCATGGTCTCGTCCTCCCGGGGGCCACGGCGCAGACGGCCTGCGGGTCCACGGCCCCATCATGGCCCACCGGAGCACCACCGCCCGGTCAGCAGGACCGGTGGGTCCGTGACGGACCGGTGAACGGCCGGCGCCGGGCCGTCGCGGCGGGGCGGTCGTGGTGTGACTGCCCTCGCTACGCTGGGAGTTGACGTCGGCGTCAAGGGCAAGCAGGGAGCCGCGGGCTCGGACGAGGGGGAGAGACGTGCGGATCGGCGAGGTCGCGACGGCGGCGGGAGTGAGCACCAGGGCGCTGCGCTACTACGAGGAGCAGGGGCTGCTGCACTCGGTGCGGAGCCCGAGCGGGCAGCGCCACTACGCCGACTCCGCGGTCGACCGGGTGCAGTGGATCCAGGCGCTGTACGCCGCCGGGCTCGGCAGCCGGGCCATCGTGGGGTTCCTGCCCTGCATCGAGACCGGGGTCCCCACCCCTGCCATGCTCGACCGGCTCGCCACCGAGCGGGACCGGATCGACGCGCAGGTGCGGGAGCTGAGCGCCACCCGGGACCGGCTGGACGCCGTCATCGACGCCGCCCGCGGCATGGCCGAGGACTCCAGCCGGGCCTGCAGCTCCGTCGCCGCCGGCTGAGTCGTCTCGCGGGCCGACGTCACCAGGGGACGTCCACGCCCTCCCAGAGCGTGAAGGTGCCGGTCGGCCCGTCCGGTCCCAGCCGGGCCACGCGCACCACCTCGCGGGCGGCGTCCTCCACCGACTCGGTCCCCTCGAAGTTGACCAGTGCCGTGCTGGCGAAGCCCGGTGAGACCAGGTTGACCTTGATGTCGGTCCCCTCGAGCTCGACCATCATGGCCAGCGTGACGGCGTTGAGCGCCGCCTTCGACGCGGCGTAGGCGGGCTCGAAGACCGAGCGGTACCCCGAGGTCGGTTCGGCGACCGTCGTCAGCGAACCGAGTCCGCTCGTCACGTTCACCACACGCGCGTCGGAGGAGAGGCGCAGCAGCGGCAGCACCGCCTGGTAGACCGCCAGCGGGCCGAAGACGTTGACCTCCCAGACGGCGCGCACCTCCTCGAGGGAGACCGTGCTCGCCCGGGACCCGGCCCGCAGGGCGGCGAGGTCGACACCGGTGCGGGTGGAGGAGATGGCGGCGTTGTTGACCAGGAGGTCCAGACGCCCGGCCTCCTCGCCGATCCGTGCGGCGGCGGTGGCGATCGAGGCAGGGTCGGTCACGTCGAGCTGGAGGGCGGTGGTGCTGGCGCCGATCTCGGCGGCTGCGGCCTGCCCGCGGGCCAGGTCGCGGGACCCGAGGAAGACGGTGACGCCGTCGGCGGCCAGCTCCCGGGCCACGTGCCTGCCCATGCCCTGGTTGGCCCCGGTCACGAGGGCGATGCGGTCGGTGGACATGGGGACTCCTCGAGGTGCGGCTGCGGTGGACGACGCGTGCCTCCCGGCGCTGCGTCTGCCACCCACTCTCCGCGTCCTCGACCGGCGCGGGGAGACCCGCTGGGGACTGGTACCGGCAGGGCCAGCCCGAGGACGTCCGGAGCATGATGGTCTCGTGCCGACCGGAATCAGGACCGACCTGGGGAGGTACCTGCGCGCCCGGCGGGGGACGATGCCGGCGCCCGCGTGCCCGGCCGGTGGCCGGACGTCGCGCCGGCAGGTGCCGGGGCTGCGACGCCAGGAGCTGGCTGTGTCGGCGGGTATCTCGGTGGAGTACTACACCCGTCTCGAGCAGGGGCGGGCTCCCCGGCCGTCGCGGGAGGTGCTGACCGCGCTGGCCGGGACGCTGGGTCTCACCCCGGCGGAGCGGGACCACCTGTTCCGGCTCGCCGGCGAGCTGCCACCCGAACCGCTCGCCCCGGACAGCGAGCTCCGCCCGGGGCTCCGCCGGCTGCTGGACGGACTCGACCACAGCCTGCCGGTGACCGTCCACGACGGCCGCCTCGACGTGGTGGCGCGCAACGGTGCAGCCACCGAGCTCCTCGGACCGCTCCCCGGTGCCGGCCGGTACCGGCGCAACATCGTGCACCAGGGGTTCACCGACGCGGCGCGTCAGGCCCTGGGGAACGAGGGAGCCGACCGCTACGCGGCGTGGGCGGCGGCCGAGCTGCGCTCGGCGATGGGTCGGTACCCCGAGGACGCGCAGCTCAGGTCGATGCAGGCGGAGCTGTCCACGACCAGCGTGAGCTTCCGGGTGCACTGGGCGCGCGGCCAGGTCGCGACGGAGCGGTCCGGCGTGAAGCACCTGCGCCACCCGACCCGGGGCTGGCTCTCGTACCAGAGCGAGATGCTGCACGACCCCGAGCGGGACCACTGGGTCGTGATCTACGCCCCCGTCGGGTGACCGCGGTCCTGGCCCGGGCGACGCGGGTCAGCGCCGGGTGCGCAGAGCGGCCAGCAGGGCGGCGCCGAGGACGGCCGTGACGCCGCCGACGACCAGGGGTCCGCTGGCGGCGACCCGGTCGACGACCAGCCCGCCCACCACGGCCCCGACGGCGATCCCGACGTTGCAGACGGCCACGATCAGCCCGCCGATCTGCTCGAGCCGGTTCGGCTCGGTCCGGGCGCCCCAGCTGAGCACGGCCGTGGGCACGCCGCCGAAGCCCAGGCCCCACACGGCCGCGGCCAGGAAGAGCCCGGTGGTCGAGCTGCCGGTGGTCTGCAGCAGGAGCATGCCCACGCCGAGCACCGAGGGGAAGAGCAGGACGCCCAGCCGTGGTGCCCGGTCGGCCAGCGGGCCGCTGACCAGCGTGCCGACGAGGCCGGCGACCCCGAAGACGAGCAGCAGCACGGCGAGGCCGCCGGCGCCGAGGTCGGACAGGCTCTCCACGGCGGTCCGGATGTAGGTGAACCCGCCGAAGTGGCCGGTGAAGACCAGCAGCACCGCGACCAGCCCGACCGCCGCGACGCGGTTGCGCAGCACCGCCCCGAGCGCCCGGACCCCGTGCGCGGCGGTCGGTGCGACCCGCGGCAGCGTCAGGGCCTGCACCACCAGCGCCAGCACGGCCACGCCGGCCGCGAGCAGGAAGACACCACGCCAGCCCCAGACCTCACCGAGCCAGGACCCGAGCGGCACGGCGGCGACGGTGGCGACGGAGACCCCGCTGTTGACGACGGTGAGCGCGCGCCCGAGGTGGTCCGACGGCACCAGGTGCGCGGCCATCGCGGTGGCCATGGCCCAGAACCCGCCCAGCGCGATGCCCAGGAGCAGGCGGGCGGCCAGGAGGGTGAAGAGGTTCGGAGAGAGGGCGACGGCCACGTTGGACAGGACGGCCAGCGCGGTGAGCCCCATCATCACGTGACGCCGGTCCGCCCGGGGCAGGACCACGGCGATGAGCAGGGCCGAGGGCGCCGCGACGAGGGCCGTCATGGTGACGCTCTGACCCGCGGCGCCGACGGAGACGGCCAGGTCCTCGGCGATCCGCGGCAGCAGGCTCGCGGGCAGGAACTCCGACATGACGATCGCGAAGATCCCCAGGCTGAGCGAGACGACACCGGCCCACGAGGCCGTGTGCGGCGCGCTCGGTGGGGCGGTGGGCGTCGAGGTGGTGGTCACAGGTGCGTCCTCTTCGGTACAGGGGCCCGGGTGGGTCCTTCCTGCGAACGTAGGAGCGTCCGCGGGCGTGGGGGAGAGCCCCGTCGGGCCGGGGGTGCGGCGGGACCCCCGCTGCGGTGCGCGGGGGTGGGTTGCGGCGGCGACGACCCCCGGGTTCTGTCGGGCAGGCTGCTGTTAATGTCCGCTGAGGGTCTCCACAGCCGTGGCCCCACCCGGCCCGAACGAGGAGCTCTCCATGGCCGCACCCACCACGCGCGACGACGTCCAGGGCAGCGCACGCCTGACCGGCTCGATCGTCGTCGTCGCCCTCGTCTCGGCGATCTCGGGTCTGCTCTACGGCTACGACACCGGCATCATCTCCGGCGCCCTGCTGCAGATCACCGACGAGTTCGGCATCGGCGACGGCATGAAGCAGGTCATCGCAGCCTCGATCCTGCTCGGCGCGGTGATCGGTGCCCTGACCTGCAGCCGGCTCTCGGAGTCCCAGGGTCGTCGCAAGACGCTGCTGCTGGTCGCGGTCGTCTTCGTCGTCGGGGCGCTGTGGGCGGCGCTGGCCCCGAACCCGACGATGCTGGTCCTCGGACGCCTGGTCCTCGGCTTCGCCGTCGGCGGTGCCACCCAGACCGCCCCGATCTACGTCGCCGAGCTGAGCCCGACGAAGTTCCGCGGCCGGCTGGTGCTGTTCTTCCAGATCGCCATCGGCGTCGGCATCGTCATCTCCACGATCGTGGGCGCGACCGAGGTGATCGACTGGCGGATCGCCGTCGGGGCCGCCTCGGTGCCCGCGGCCTTCATGCTGATCATGATGCTGCGGCTGCCGGAGAGCCCGCGCTGGCTGGCCAAGACCGGGGACGCCGACGGTGCGCGCACGGCCCTGGAGCGGGTCCGTCCGCACGGGCTCGACGTCGGACCGGAGCTGGACGAGGTCCGCGAGGCCGTCCGGGCCGAGGAGGAGCAGAGCACGCGGGGCTGGCGAGGACTGCGTGAGGCCTGGGTGCGCCCGGCGCTGGTCGTCGGCTGCGGGGTGGCGATCTTCACCCAGCTGTCCGGCATCGAGATGATCATCTACTACTCCCCGACGATCCTCACCGACAACGGGTTCTCCACCTCGGTCGCGCTACGGGTGTCGGTGGCCCTGGGCGTCACCTACCTGGTCACCCAGCTGATCGGGCTGGCCATCATCGACCGGGTGGGACGTCGCCGCCTGACGCTGATCACCCTGCCGGGGGCGGCGCTGGCCCTGATCGTGCTCGGGACGTTCTTCGTCACCGGCAACTCCGGCCCGGAGATGGTGCCCTGGATCATCGCCACGCTGATCGTGTTCATGGCCTTCACCGCCGGCGGGATCCAGCTGATGGGCTGGCTGACCGGCTCGGAGATCTACCCCCTGGCCACCCGGGCCGCGGGTGCCGCCGCGCAGTCGGCGTCGCTGTGGGGCACGAACCTGCTGATCACGCTCACGCTGCTGAGCATCATCAACACCATCGGCACCGGGCAGACCTTCTGGCTGTACGCCGCGTTCAACGTCATCGCGTTCGTGTTCCTGTGGCGCAAGATGCCGGAGCTGACCGGGCGCAGCCTGGAGCAGATCGAGGGGAACCTGCGGCGGGGCGAGTTCACGCCCGCCGACTTCGCCCGCCAGCCCACCGACGACAGCGCCCCCACCGCCCCTCGGTGAGCTCCGGCGGGCGTCAGCGATCGCCTCGCTCGGCGATGGTCGCGATGTCGAGGAGCTCCTGGGCGGGGCGGCTGGTGCGCCGGTCGCTGGGCCAGACGGCACGGAGCAGCCGGGTCAGGTCCGCGCCCCTGATGGGTACCTCAAGCAGCCGGCCGTGGTCCAGGTCGTCCTGCACCGCCAGGTGACTGAGCACGGCGGGGCCGGCGCCGGCCGCCGTGGCGGAGCGGACGGCGGTCGACGTCGACAGCTCCAGCAGCGGCGTGGCCAGGGGGCCGTGCTCGGCGAGCGCGGCGGCGAGGGCGGTGCGGGTGCCGGAGGTGGGTTCGCGCTGGACGAGTCGGGTGGCGGCGAGCTCGGCGGCGTCCACGCGTCGTCGCCGTGCCCAGGGGTGGGTCGGGGCCACGACGACGACGAGCCGGTCGTGGGCGACCACGCGGTCGTCGAGCCCGGGACCGACGTCGGGTCCTTCGACGAAGCCGAGATCGACCTGGTCGGCGAGCACGGCCTGCTCCACCTGGGTGGAGTTCATCGCCTGCAGGCTCACGGCGGTCCGGGGTCGGTCGGCGGCGAGCCGGACCAGCCACCGGGGCAGCAGGTGCTCGGCGACGGTCATGCTGGCGGCCACCCGGAGGTGCTGGTCCTGGTCGGCGCGCAGCGAGGTGATCCCGGCGTCCAGCATCTCCGCGGCGGTCAGCACCTCCCGGGCCCACCCCGCCACCAGGACCCCCGCCGCGGTGAGGGAGGAACCCCGTGGGCTGCGCTCGACCAGGGGCACCCCGACCAGGGCCTCCATGGTCCGCAGCCGTGCCGACACGGCCGGCTGGCTGAGCCCGTGGGCGGTCGCCGCCCGGCCGAGCGACCCCGTCACGGCGATCTCCAGCAGGAGCTGGAGGCTGTCCAGGTCGGGAACACGCGGCGAGACCATCAGCGGAGTCTATCGGTGGCCATCGGTGTCGCTGATGGGTCGATCAGGTCGAGCCCTCTACTACGCCGCGTCCTGGGGGGCCAGGCTCGGGGTCATGACCATCCCGACCGTGACGAAGGTGGCGCGGAGCCGCTGTCGTCCTGACTGCGACCTGGCGCCGATGAGTCCGCGCCACCTCCTGGGTCACCACCAGCCGGGTCAGGGCCGGACCCCGGCCGTGCTGCCGGGCCTGGTCGCCGTGGCGGCGGCGACGGCGGTCGCCTTCGGGGTCGCGCACCTGGTGCCGGCGGTCCACCCGGCCACCGTCGCGGTGGTGCTCGGCGCCCTCGCCGCGAACCTCGGGCTGCACCGGCCGGTGCTGCACGCCGGCACCCACGTCGCCTCGCACCGTCTGCTCCGGATCGCGGTGGTCCTCCTCGGTCTGCAGCTGGGGCTGCCGCAGCTCGTCGACCTCGGCCTCGGCGGGCTGGCCGTCGTGGTGGCCACGGTCGCCGTCACCTTCGTCGGCACCCGGCTGCTCGGCCGTGCCCTCCGGGTGCCCCGTGCCCGGGCCCTGCTGGTCGCGACCGGCTTCTCCATCTGCGGTGCCTCGGCCGTCGCGGCCATGTCCGACGTCGCGGACGGTGACGAGGACGACACCGCGGTCGCGATCGCGCTCGTCACCCTGTGCGGCAGCCTCGCCATCGTGGTGCTGCCCCTCCTGCGTGGGCCGCTCGGCCTGGACCCCGCCGACTTCGGCCGCTGGGTCGGCGCCAGCGTCCACGACGTCGGCCAGAGCGTCGCCACCGCCAACCAGGTTCCCGGGGCGCTGACCACCGCCGTGGTGGTCAAGCTCAGCCGCGTCGTCCTCCTCGCGCCCCTGGTGGCCGGCGTCGGGCTCGCGGCCCGCCGCCGTGCCCGCCAGGTGACCTCGGGAGGACCGGTGCCCGGGAGCCGTCGACCCCCGGTGGTGCCGCTGTTCGTCGTCGGCTTCCTCGCCGCCATCGCCGTGGCCAGCACCCACCTGGTGCCCTCCGCGGTCCTCGCCGGCGCCCAGCAGGTGCAGGAGGTGCTGCTGACCGCAGCCCTCGTCGGACTCGGCACCGGCATCCACGTGTCCACCCTCCGCCGCACCGGGGGTCGGGCCCTGCTCCTCGGCCTCGGCTCCTGGGTCCTCGTCGCCGGCACCGCCTACCTCGGCGTCCGCCTCCTCCAGCTCTGACACGCGTGGATCCGTCGGCTGGGCGGAGGCGCGAGGGACGTCGGACCGCAATCACCCTCCCGTGGCCGGGCCGGCGGTGCCCTGACGTGGACCACCGACCTGGCGAGGGGGGGTCCCTGCCGGTGCGGATGGTGGTTCACGGAGAGTGCCGTGTGGTGGGCCCCGTGGGGATCGAACCCACAACCCGCGGATCTGTTTCCTGGGCTGTAGAAGGGCCGCTTGATCAGCGAGGTCAACGGGTCGGCATCTGCCCCGATTGCGCCCGGGAGGTCATGGTCGACGGGCATTAGTCCCCATATGAGTCCCCACGGCGCTCCTGCTTCGTAGACACTGCTCGTCATGGCACTCCGACGCGACCACGACCCGGGACTTGACCCGTTCCGGGAGGGCGTGGCTGTGCTACGAGATCTCGACGGTGCAGTGGTTGGTCACCTGGCGGCGATCGTGGAGCACTTCTGGTCCCCGTTCAGCCCTCTGACTTGGCAGGAGTGCGTCTGGCTCCTCGTGACCTGGACCGACGGAGAGGGGGAACCGATCATCGAGGACTACCCCCCGTGGACGGCGGTCGATGAGGTCCGGATGGGTCAGATCGAGGTAGAGCGCATGTCAACTGGCATCAGCGGGACGTTCTCGGTCGAGTGGCTTGAAGGCTCGGAGCGCGACGCTGCTTGGACTCGATGCGGTATCAAGGAGCCGGCTGGCTACTACCTAGGCGGCTACCACTTGTGAGCGACGCCTCACGAGGCCGTCCCTCCCTACGCTAGCTGCCGACCTAGGCGACCCTTGGGAAGGCCATGTGCCATCATGCACGACATGGCTCTGGACGTGGTGTACGGCGAGACCCGCAATCCCGAGGTCAGTCGCCGTGTCATAGAAGCGTTGTCGACGCTCGGTTTGACCGGTACAGCTTATGTGGGCTACCCAGTGCTGGCAGGTGCCGACGGCAAGGTGCCAGTGGACGTTCTGCTGGTTTCCAGTGATACCGGGATTGTTACTTTCACCCTAACCGCTGCATCAGATGCGACGAACGTAGACGCCATAGTGCACGATCAAGACAACCTGGCTAGCGTCCTTGAAAGCTCGTTGAGCCGATATCCGGCACTGCGGACGGGACGTCGATTTGCGGTGCCCATTACGACGGTGGTCGTGGGTCCCGATAGTGTGGAGTCAGATGCTTTGTTGAAGCAGAATGACGTGACGTTTGTTCCCGTGAACCAAGTGGCAGCTGCCGTACCCGTCGAACAACACATCGACGATGTTCGATTGCATGCACTAGAGGCAGCGCTACAAAGGGTCACGACAATAAAGCCTCCCCGCCGTCGCACTGAGGTTACCGACAATGGCTCGTACGGGGGCATTATTCGGCGGATTGAGGCCGAGATTGCTAATCTGGACGCGTGGCAGAAGCAAGCGGCTATTGAAAGCCCTCTGGGCCCGCAACGGATCCGCGGGCTCGCGGGATCGGGAAAGACCGTCGTCTTGGCACTGAAGGCGGCTTATTGGCATGTGCAACATCCAGAATGGCGCATTGCGCTCACCTTTCAGACGAGATCCCTATACCACCAACTCGAGGACCTGACGACTAGGTTCACTTTCGCGCATGGCGAGGACGCGCCGGATCGTGACAAGCTACAGATTCTGCACGCTTGGGGTGCTAGTCGCCGTGGCGGCCTATACCAAGTGATGGCGGACCACGTAGGCGCTCCCATTCGCGACTACAACTACGCGCGAGCGCAATTTGGGATGGAGAATGCTTTCGACGGCGTGTGTAGGGAGTTGCTAGATCATTGCGCGGGAATCAACGTTGACCCCATATTCGATGCTATTTTGATTGACGAGGCTCAGGACCTACCTCCCACCTTCTTCAAACTTGTATACCTATTTACCAAGAAGCCGAAGCGTGTCGTGTGGGCATACGACGAACTTCAGATTCTCTCAGAGGCATCCATGCCGTCAACTGAGGAACTGTTCGGAAAAGATGCCAACGGCGACGCCCTCGTCACTCTAAGAAACAGGTCGGGCAGTCCGCAAGAGGACATCGTTCTACCCAAGTGCTACAGAAATACCCCCTGGGCACTTACTGCGGCACACGCCATCGGGTTCGGCTTGTATCGTGACGAGTTGGTTCAACACTTCGATAACCCTCAGTTGTGGGCTGATATTGGTTATGAAGTGGAAAAGGGTCACCTGAGCCTGGGTTCCCACGTTGTGCTGGATCGTAAGGCGAAGAGTGCTCCGAGTTTCTTCTTCGAACTTTTGACACCAGAGGATGCAGTACAATTCATTCCGTTTCAGGCAACAAGTGATCAGGATAACTGGATAGCCGAAAGCGTCGCGCGGGACATATCGGAGCACGAGTTAAGGCATGAAGACGTACTGATTGTGCTTCCTGAACCGTACGTCGCCCGTTCGCGATTTGCAGGACTTAAGGCGGTTCTCTGGTCGCGCGGTCTGCAGGCTCACATGCCAAGCGTGAATGCTGGCGTGGACAGTCTCTTTCTCGAGAATTCCATTGCAGTCACGCACGTATTCCGGGCGAAAGGCAACGAGGCGGCTATGGTGTACGTTGTCGATGCAGAATTCGGCAACGGTGGGTCTAACCTGGTGACGCGCAGAAACACCATTTTCACGGCTATTACGAGAAGTAGGGCTTGGGTGCGCGTAACCGGTCGCGGCGAGAATTTCCAAGCATTGGTTGCTGAGTACGAGCAGGTCAAGAGTCGTGACTTCGTTCTGGACTTTACGCTGCCGACTGAACGTGAGTTGGCGGCGATGAACCGCCTCAACCAGGAACGAGCTGCCGGGGAGCAAGCCAACGACGCCGTGCTGCAAAGCCTGGAGGAGGCGTTAGCCATGGTTGAACAAGGCCGGTTGAGGTTGAATGATCTGACGCCGCGGCAGCGAACCCTTCTAGCGCGGCTTACCCGCGATCGGTTGAACGATGGCCCCGAGTTCTGATTCAAAGTGGATCGTAAACGATCTTCGGAACATTCGCGATTTTTTCGTTGGCGCTGGTATCGCGATCGACGCGAATGATGTCTACGATGGAGAACGCGGAAGACTGACGTGGGCGCCAAGCCCAGGGGCCGGCTCCCTATTCCAGTTTGGAGTTCATACAACCCTCGAGGACTACCAGTACTGGTGCTTGGATCGACAGTACTCCTTGATGCTGCTGGACGGGTCGCTGCTGCAAGTTTCATACTTCTTCACCGATGGTCAGGTTTACTCTCACCGCCTGGCGTACATTCCGTTTCCTCTTGCCGGTGACCGGACGTTCGCATCAGCTTATGAAGTCACAGAGTTCGTTTCCAATATGCACCCCGAACCGTCTGACGTGGCACTTCAGGCTGTTGTTCGGTTTGACTATGACCCATCAAATGCGCGCCCGGGTCACGCAGCAAGCCATTTGACCATCAACCGATCGAGCTGCCGTATTGAGGTCAGGACATGGGTGGCACTACCCACGTTCATTCAACTCGTTTTCCGCGAATTTTATCCGGAACTTTGGCAAGCTCATGACTTCCTGAGGGGCTTGGGTACGGCCGCTCTTCTTGACCAACAGCCCACGTTCGGCGCTTACGACGCTCCGGCTGATCCGCACGTCAACTGGCGGCCAGCAGTGGCCTAACGTCCGCCGCCGGAGGTCTGTAGTGCCTCCGGCGGCTCGTTCGAAGGGCGGAGGTCGCCGGGGACAGCGCCTTACTAGGTCCCTGCGGTCACCAACGGCGCTTACGCATGCCGGGCCTTGGCCGAGGCGACATGCCTTCGGGTTCGAGAGTTCTCGTGTCTGGCTGCCACGATAGGTGTCATGGGACCACACATGTGTGGCGCAAGGCGAGTTGACGGCCAACCCTGCCGGCGACGGGTTCGTGCTGCGCGCTGCCATCAGCATGTGCACCTGGAGAAGGACGGGGCAGGGGGATCCGAGACCCAGCCAGTACGAACGGCTCACTCAATCGCAGTGGACCCGAGCCGTAGTGCGACCCTCGCTGCCCAAGGGGGGATCGGACTCAATCCGACTGCCTCACTGCTGGCGCAGAAGGGTATCAGCTCCCAGATGCAGAGCTTGGTCGCTGCCATGGCGCCCATCCAGTCCGGCGCCTCGATCCTGCGGGCTAACTCCGCCCTCAGCTCCCAGATGCAGAGCTTGGTCGCTGCCATGGCGCCCATCCAGTCAGCCGCGTCCTTTCTGCGGGCTAATTCCGCCGTCAGCTCCCAGATGCAGAGCCTGGTCGCTGCCATGGCGCCCATCCAGTCCGGCGCCTCGATTCTGCTCGCCAACTCCGCCGTCAGCTCTCAGATGCAGAGCCTGGTTGCTGCCATGGCGCCCATCCAGTCCGCCGCCTCGACTCTGCGGGCCAACTCGGCCATTCGATCAACCGGCTCCATCCTGGCCGACTACGGACTCAGCTCGACTGCCTCACTGCTGGCGCAAGACGGGATCAGCTCCCAGATGCAGAGCCTGGTTGCTGCCTTGGCGCCCATCCAGTCCGCCGCCTCAATTCTGCGGGCTAACTCCGGTATCAGCTCCCAGATGCAGAGCCTGGTCGCTGCTATGGCGCCCATCCAGTCCGCCGCTTCAATTCTGCGGGCTAACTCCGTTATCAGCTCCCAGATGCAGAGCCTGGTCGCTGCCTTGGCGCCCATCCAGTCCGCCGCCTCAATTCTGCGGGCTAACTCCGTTATCAGCTCCAGTGCCGCACTGCTAGCCGGCGTTGGCAGCGGCTATTTTCCAAGTGGGGACCTCCCGGGAATGGCGGAGATTTATTCCGCCACAGCGCTACTCGCGGGCGAAGCTGCTTCCGGGAACTTCCTGGACGTATCGGCCGATCTGTATCTACCGACTGCCAGCACCTTGGACCGCGGCATCCGTGAGCAAAGCGAACGAGTGAATGAACTCGGCTTTCGTCTGCCAACGCTTGCTGAGGTTCGAGCCTTCGGTCACGAGCGTGTAGGCCTGAACAAGGTCGGCGCTGGCATCATGGCCGTTATGCTCGCGCCGCTCCTTCTCGTTCCACAAGTCAGGTCGGTGCTCAGCACGGTGGACGATGTGTTCTTCCTGTACGCATTGGCGTTTTGGCTGTTGACACAGGTCGCTCCCACCGACCGCCCGCCGAGGACCGGCCCGCAGCGAGCGCCAGCGAGCGAGGACACGGACCGCAGGGGGGACGGCGCGGCGGAGCCGCGCTCTTGACTAAGTAGAGGCAGATTCGGCAGCCGGGTTGCTGGAGTCGATCGCGCGAGACTCAGACTGGCGCGGGGCTGAGCATCGCCAGGGCAGGAACGACGCGACCGTTACCGGCGTCGTGCTCGGTGGCGCCGAGGCGAGTCCAGCCGAGTCGTTCGTACAGTCGAATGGCCGCCTGGTCCTTGGCCATGACGTCCAGGAGCAGACGGAGGTGTCGCTCTCGGGCGAAGTTCGCCGCAGCTTCCATCAGCTGGCGGGCAGCGCCGAGGCCGCGGGCATCTGAGACGACGAAGAGTCGACCGAGCATTCCGATGCTTTCGCCGGGAGCAGGGTGGTACAGCTCGGCAGCCGCGTCGCCTGTCTGGGGTCGTGTGATTGCGACATGGCCGACGATGCGTCCGTCCAGCTCGGCAACGAAAGCGGTCAGCAGGGCGTCGGATTGGAGCCACCCTTCGGGGTCAGACACTCCCTCGACTGGATAGCCGTCTGTCTCGTGGACGTTCACCAGAGCCCTGGCGGCTGCGGGCAGGTCCGCGTTAGTCCGTGGTCGGATGGTCAGGTTGTTCACAGGCGGGACTCCTTGAGGCGCTGAGGGTCGGTCACGGGCATGGTGTAGTCCAGGCCGTTGAGATCGGCGCGCATGGTGAAGACGGTCACTTCGAACGGTCGGTGGTGCTGGTTCAGCCCTGTGTGGGTGACGACCAGGACGGGCACCCCGTCCGGCACCTGCAGCCGCCGGGACTCGTCAGGGCTTGGCATGCGCGCCGTGACTTCCTCGCGGATGGTGGTGATGCTGTGGCCGGTGTCTTCGAAGCGGGCGTAGAGGCTGCCTGGTCCGAGGTCGGCTGAGTTACCGAGAGGGCTGCCCTCGGCGATGTTCCAGGGGATCCAGGTGACGCCGTACTGCACCGGCTCGTCGTCGGCGTAGTACCAGTTCTCACGGCGGGCCACGGGGTCGCTTTGGTTCAGGCCCAAGCGTTCGGCTACGTCGGCGGGAGCAGGAGTCTGCTGGATTGACGTGCAGTCCACTCGGGGGGTCCGGTGCTGCTGTGTGACCTCGGCCCGGAATGGGGAGAGGCCAGTCTCATCGCGCAGGGCGCGTGAGTAGCGCTCGGCTCCGAAGCGCAGCAGCTTGCGCGGGTGCCGGACGAAGACACCTCGCCCGTGTTGCACGTCCACGAGGCCTTGGTCTGCCAGCAGTCGGATCGCGGCTCGGGCGGTGTTGCGCGCCACTCGGTGCTCGCTCGCGAGGACACGCTCGGAGGGAAGACGGTCACCGGGCGCTAGTTCGCCCCGAGTGATGATGCCGCGCAGCAGCTCGGCCAGGAGATGGCTGGCTGGCTCACTTCGCTGCTGATCGTCGTCCATCCGGCGAGCATAACGAGGCTGGCTCAAGCCAGTCCTTGACATGGGCAAAGTCGACCCGCTGTACTGGCTTAAGCCACTACTGGCTCAAGCCACTACGAGAGGACTCGATCATGGCCGTGCAGGGACCGTTCAAGGTCAACTTCAACGAGGTGTTCCCCTTCGGACTGGGTGTCGTGGGGGCGGTGTCGGCGCAGGCGGACTTCGACGCCTCGACCCGTGAGAACCGGGTGCAGCAGCGGGACAAGGACACCGGGGAGCCGGTGTGGGTGGTGGACGTCATGGACTTCGACCCCGAGGCCCGTGAGCGGACGTTCAAGGTGAAGATCACCGCCCCGGTGCAGCCGGTCCCGCCGGACGCGATCGAAGGGCTGCCGGTCCGCCCGGTAGTGCTGGAGGGGCTGATGGTGACCCCGTACCTGAAGGAGGTCGGCAACGGGCGATCCCGGATCGCGTACTCGCTGCGGGCCACGGGCATGTCGGCTCCCCGCGGCAACCGTGTGCAGGGCGAGCACAATAAGGCGGCCTGAGCCATGAGCGCGCTCGCGTGGTCCCGCCGCGGTGCAGAGGAGGTGTGGTGGTGGCTGTCCCGGACAGCGGGCTACGGCTGGCGGCACAAGCGCCTCCTGCTTGTCGGGGGCTGGGCGGTGCTGTCGTCGTGGCTCCTCGACCTCGGGTGGCCGTGGCTGCCGCTGCTGGTGGTGTCGCCGGTGTTGGTGCTGCTGGTGTGGGAGCGGTGGTGGCCGGTCGCATTCCAGGTCCAGGTCACTGACCGGCTGTTCCGCTCCCGCACCCGTCGGTGGCTGCGGCGTCGGTGGGCGTCGGTGATGGAGGCGTGTGGGTTGGCCCGTCGGCTGCCGTCCAACCAGTCCGTGCAGGTCCCGGCGCTCGTAGGGCTGGCGTGGGAGGGGTCGCAGCTCGTGGCTTCCCCGAGGCTCCTGACCGGGCAGACCGTGGAGGACTTCGAGGGCGCAGCGGAGCGGCTACGGGTAGCACTGGAGGCGAACCGGCTGCGCGTCATCGCAGACCCCGCCGCGACCGGCTGCCGTCTGGTCTGGTCCTTCGGCGACCCGCTCGCCGCCGCGTTCGCCTGGCCGGTCCCTGAGGACCAGGCGATCAACCTCGAATGGCTAACCCTGGGCCGCACCGAGGACGGGCAGACCTGGCGACTGCCGCTACGGGTGTCCACCCTCGTGGCCGGGTCGACCGGTGCCGGGAAGGGCTCGGTGCTGTGGGGCACGGTCCTCTCGCTGGCCCCGGCTGTCCGTGCGGGGTTGGTGCAGCTGCACGGGGTGGACCTCAAGGGCGGGATGGAACTCGGTCTCGGCAAGCCACTCTTCACCCGCTACGCCACCGACGCCGGCGAGGCCGTGATCATGCTCGAGGAGGCCGTGACCGCGTGTGAGGAGCGGGCCAAGCGGCTGGCCGGGAACTCACGCCTCCACGCTCCCACGACCGACGAGCCCCTGATCATCTTCGTAATCGACGAACTGGCCTCGCTGGTGGCCTACCTCCCGGATCGGGACCTGCTCAAGCGGGCGGAGGCGGCCCTCTCGCGGCTGCTGTCCATCGGGAGAGCACCCGGCTTCTACGTGTATGCGTTCCTGCAGGACCCGCGCAAGGAGACGGTGCGGATGCGGCACCTGTTCACCCAGTCCATGGGGCTCCGGCTGCGGGACCGGGAAGAGTCGGCCATGGTCCTTGGTGACGGCGCGGTCGCTTCCGGTGCTGCCTGCCACAAGATCCACCGCTCGATGCCCGGCGTCGGCTACGCGGTCGGTGAAGACGGCCTGATCGTCAAGGTCCGTGCCGGGTTCGTGGCCGACGACACCATCCGCGCCACCGCCGCGCGATTCCCCACCCCGGTCCAGGTGCCGATCGTCCAGGCCGTGCCCGATGAGGGCGAGGAGGCTCCTGCCCCGGCTGCTGCTCGTGCACCGCGCAAGCCCCGGACGAGCCGTCGCCGTACGGAGAACGTGGGGGCTGACTCGTGACTGGTCCCGCCGCCGGCCTGGACCCGGTGCAGCTGCACTACCGGGCCCTGGTGCTGCAGTGCTCCCACCCCGGCAGCGTGGACGAGCCCAACGAGCTCGTGATGGCGCTGTGGACCGACGACCACACCGCGGTTGTGGCAGGGATGACCCGTGCCGAGCGCGAGGACCTGTGGGCGGACCTGGAGGCGCTGGCGGAGCGGCTGGACCCGTGGATCACCCACCAGGCCAAGCCCACCCAACCGGCCGCAGCCAACGGCACCGCGGCCTGAGGAGGACTGGTGCAGCAGCTGGAGACCATGGCGGCCGTGACGCCGGTCATGGCGCGTGAACTGGCGGTGGCGCAGAAGGTGTGCGTGCGACCGATCATGCGCCGCGTCATCGACCGCGATACCGACACCGACCAGCGGGTGGCCATACCGTGCGGGTCGACTCGTGAGTCGGTGTGCCCGTCGTGTGCGCACAAGGCACGGATCTTGCGGATGCAGCAGTGCGCTGAGGGCTGGCATCGCACTGAGGAGCCCGAGCAGGATTCGGCTACGGCTACGGCGACGCGACCTGATGACCTGCTAGAAGAGGGGGAACCCGGTCCTGACCCAGTCCGGGGGGAGGACAGTCAGGACCGGGCCCGACGAGCGCGTAGTACCCGGCGCCGTGACGATGTTTGCGAACTCCCCCGAGTCACGCCTAGCAGCACCACGGTGGGGGCCGTGTACTCAGCACCCAACGGGCGAGAGTACCGGCCTTCGATGTTCCTCACGATGACTCTGCCGTCCTACGGGGCGGTCGGCTCTGGTGGCATCCCGCTGGACCCGGACCGCTACGACTACCGTCGCGCCGCGCTCGACGCGCTGCACTTCGCCAAGCTGGTCGACCGGTTCTGGCAGAACCTGCGCCGCTGCGCCGGGTTCAAGGTGCAGTACTTCGCCACCGTCGAACCCCAAGCCCGCCTCGCGGCTCACCTTCACGCCGCGGTCCGTGGTGCGATTCCTCGGCAGCTGCTTCGCCAGGTCATCCGCGCCACCTACGTCCAGGTGTGGTGGCCGTCGTTCGACCGAGCCGTCTACGTCGACCGGCTGCCGGTCTGGGACGGTGAGGAGTACGTCGATCCTGACACCGGCGCCGCGCTGCCGACGTGGGATGAGGCGCTGGCCCAGGTCGACGCCGACCCTGACGCCCGACCGGTGCACGTGGCCCGGTTTGGGAAGCAGGCCGACATGCGCGGCATCATCGCTCCTTCCGCCGATGCTGAGCGGGCTGTGCGGTACCTGACCAAGTACCTCACCAAGGCCGTGGCCGATCCGATCAGCGACGACGCCGACGAGTGGGACCCGGCTCGGGAAGCGCACATCGACCGTTTGCACACCGAGCTGCGGTACCTACCGTGCTCACCGCAGTGCGCCAACTGGTTGCGGTACGGGTTGCAGCCGAAGAGCCCTGGCGCTGGCCTGGCCCCCGGACGGTGTCCGGCCAAAGCTCACGACCGTGAACACCTCGGCCTCGGCGGTCGTCGCGTCCTTGTCTCGCGGCAGTGGTCCGGTAAGACACTGGCCGGTCACCGCGCCGACCGCGCCACCGTCGTCCGCCAAGCCCTCCTCACCGCCGGGGTCCTGGCCCCCGACGTCGAACGTCTCGCGGCCGACACGCTGTCCGCTGACGGGCACCCGCGCTTCGTGTGGACTGACACCAAGACCGACCCGATCAGCTACTCCCGGGTGATCTTGGAGTCGATCGCGGAGCGGCAGCGCTGGCGCACGCAGTACGAGCAGGCCAAGGCCGCCGGCGGGTCTGTGGATGACCGTTCGGCAACTGCTCAGCCACCGTGACTGCGCCACAGCTGCGGCATCCCCGGATGACTGCCGAGCCGTGGTCAGGGCCCGCGCGGTCAGGGGTGAGCGAAGCGAATCACGTAGTGACACGAAGTGCCCTTGACGGCGCGGGCACTGACCACACCTTCCATGATCAATTCGGGGATGCCGCTCCCTCGGGCACCTATGAAAGGCGAGGACGATGACACGCAGGGCAGGGACGCAAGGGGCGGCTAGTGAGGCTGGGACGGCTCGCGCAGTAAAAGTCGAAGCGCTGTGGACGGTCCAGGACGTCAGCTCGTACTTGGGGGTGCCAGCGTGCACGGTCTACGCCTGGCGCAGTGCCGGGACGGGTCCTCCGGGTCGCCTGGTGGGTCGACGGCTCCGTTACCGTCCCGAGGACGTTCTCGAGTGGGTTGATCAGCTGCCGACAGCGGTGGTGTCGTGAAGCCGATTGGCTTGGGCGAGCACGGGCAGGTGACGGTGCGTCAGGAGGGCGGTCACCACGTCGCCTACGTGCGGTATCGCGACTACGGGGGGCGCCTGCGCCGGATCAAGCGGCTGGGTAGCTCGAAGGCGGATGCTTCTCGGCGGGCGCTGGCTGCGGTGGCGGAGTCGGTGGCGGCGGGGGTTGGCGGTGACTTCACGCGGTCGAGCAAGTTGGCCGCTGGGCTGGAGGGCTGGCTGGCGATGTTCGACGGCCTGGTCGAGCGGGGCCGCCGATCTCCGACGACTCGTGATCTGTACGCCGGTGTGACGGGCCGGCTGATCGTTCCGGCGATCGGTGGTCTGCGGCTGGGGGAGTTGACCGCGCCGACTCTCGACCGGTTCCTGCAGGCGATCTTGCGGGAGAAGGGTCCTGCGACGGCCAAGCTCTGCCGTGCGGTGCTCTCGGGTGCCTGTGGCTGGCTGGTTCGCCAGGGTGGCTTGGTCACGAATCCAGTGCGTGATCTGACGCCGATCGAGTTGGAGGGCGGGCGTGCCGCGAAGGCGTTGACGATGCAGGAGGTGCGGCGCTGGCTGGCGCATCTTGATGCTGATGAGTTCGCTCGCCGTCACGACCTGCCCGAGCTAGCCCGGTTCATGCTGGCCACCGGGCTCCGAGTTGGTGAAGCGGTCGGGGTGACGTGGGCGGACGTCGACCTGGACGCTGGGGTCGTCATGGTGCAACGGACGATCGTCCCGGTTGCAGGGAAGGGGCTCCTGGCGAAGCGGGTGAAGTCGAAGGCGTCTGAGCGTGGGTTGATCATGCCCGCGTGGTGCGTGACGTTACTGCGAGCGAGACGGGTTCGCCTTGGTGCGTTCGAAGGTCCGGTGTTCCCCGACTCGCGGGGTGGTTGGCGCGACCGGGGCAACGTGGGTAAGGCCTTCCGCCGTGTGCGCGGCGACGACTTCAACTGGGTCACGACGCACACATTTCGCAAGACGGTCGCGACGCTGCTGGACGAGAGTGGAGCGACGGCTCGCATGATCGCTGACCAGCTCGGGCACTCGCGGGTGTCGATGACTCAGGACGTCTACTTGGGTCGTCGTGCTGCGAACGCTCCGAACGCGGTGGCTCTGGAGGCCTACGATCCTGACGCCGCCACCCCGTCGAGCTGACCTGCATTAGTCCCCACACTAGTCCCCATCTGGGGTGGTGGCTGGTCATGGGATGCCCGCAATGGTGCGGTTCTGGTGGGCCCCGTGGGGATCGAACCCACAACCCGCGGATTAAAAGTCCGCTGCTCTGCCAGTTGAGCTAGAGGCCCAGGTCGGGTGGCGACGGAGGCTGGAGGTCCGCGGCAGTCACGACCCGGCGGCTCCCGAGGGGTCCGCGCAGCGCCGACGCTACCGCACGACCCGAGCCGCTCGGAGCGACCGGGCGGGCGGCGTCACGGGGTGGCAGGTGCGGCGAGGGCCGTGACGCAGGCGGTCAGGCTGGCGCGCAGTCCTCGCACCTGGTCAGGCTCGAGGTCGGCGACCATCTGCTGCTCGACGGCGTGGACGGCCGTGCTGGCCGCCTCCAGCTGTCGGCGGCCGTGGTCGGTCAGCCGGGTCGGCAGCGCCCTCCCGTGGGGCGCCGTCTCCTCCCGGGTGACCAGGCCCCGGTCACGCAGCCCTCGGAGCACCCCGTCCATGGCCTGGCGGGTGACGAAGACGCGGCGCGCGAGCTCGGCGTTCGACAACCCCTCGGTCTGGCCCAGCACCTCCAGGCAGGAGTACTGGGACACCGTCAGGTCCATCGTCCGCAGCGCGGCGTCCATGCTGCCGCGCAGTGCCGTCGACGCGCGCTTCAGCAGGTAGCCCACGGACTGCTCGAGGTCACCCACCGTCTCCAGTTGACTCATGTCAACATCCTGACACATACTCCATGTCAGGAACCTGACATACGATCTGAGGAGAACTCCATGACCATCACCGGACCCGACTTCATCGCCCTGCAGGTACGTGACCTCGAGCGTGCCGCCTCGTTCTACGAGAACCACCTCGGGCTGCGCCGCGCGTCCGTCGCCCCACCGCACGCCGTCGTCTTCGACACCGCACCGATCGCCTTCGCGGTGCGCGAGCCGATGCCCGGGGTCGACCTCGACTCAGTCACCCAGCCCGGTCTCGGGGTGGCCCTGTGGTTGCACGCCGACGACGCCCAGGCCCTGCACGACTCCCTCGCTGCCGCCGGTGTGCCCATCGTCGCGCCGCCGGTCGACGGGCCCTTCGGGCGCACCTTCACCTTCACCGACCCCGACGGCTACGCCGTCACGCTGCACGACCAGGTGTGACGCGGTCCAGGAGATCCAGCACCAGGGTGGCCACCTCGTCCAGGTGGCTCTCCAGCAGGAAGTGACCGCCGTCGAGCAGCTCGACCTGGGCGTCCGGGAGGTCGCGGCTGAACGCGGTCGCCCCCGCGGGGGCGAAGATCTCGTCGTTGCGGCCCCACACCGCCAGCAGCGGGACCTGGCTCTCCCGGAACCACCGCTGCACCTCGGGGTAGAGGGCGACGTTGCTGACGTAGTCGGCGAAGAGCGCGAGCTGGACGCGGTCGTTGCCGGGCCGCGACACCAGCGCGGTGTCGTGGTGCCAGGTCTCCGGGTCCACCGTCTCGGGGTCGGGGACGCCGTGGGTGTACTGCCAGCGGATGGCGTCGATCCCCAGTGCCGGTCGGAGCTCGGCCTCGGCGCCGGCGTCCTCCGCGTAGCGCCAGATCGGCGCCCAGAAGTCCTCGACGAAACCGTCCTCGTAGGCGTTGCCGTTCTGGCTGACCACCGCCGTCACGTGGTCGGGGTCGGCCAGAGCGAGCCGCCAGCCGATCGGCGCGCCGTAGTCCTGCACGTAGATGGCGTACCGGTCGACACCCAGCTGCTCGAGCAGCCCGCGGGTCAGGTCGGCCAGTGCGTCGAAGCTGTACTCGAAGTCCTCCACCGGCGGGGCGTCGGAGAAGCCGAAGCCCAGGTGGTCCGGCGCGATCACCCGGCAGCGCGTGGCGAGCAGCGGGATGAGCCGGCGGAACATGAACGAGCTCGTCGGGTAGCCGTGCAGCAGCACGATCACCGGCGCGTCGGCCGGCCCGGACTCCTGGTAGTGCAGCCGGTGTCCGTCGACGACCCGCTGGCGGTAGTGGATGACCATCACCTAACCCCTTCGATTGGTTTGACTGGTTAGAAGTAGGTCACATGGATACCTAACCTGTCAAGCGTGCTGATACGGTTAGAGCATGCAGATGGAGACCTGGGACGGCACGCCGGAGGAGCTGGTGCTGGAGGTGCTGAACACGACGCCCACCGTCGACGGCACCCAGCGCGACCTGCTGTCCGGCGAGGAGGGGGCGGCCCTGGTGCGGCGCTGGGGTGGGACGGGTGAGGGTGACCGGCGCAACCTGGTGGCGGCCCGCGACGCCGTCCAGCAGATCGTGACGACCGGTCGGACCGACGTCGACCTCCACGCTCTGCTCGACGAGGTGGTGCAGCGCCCGCGGCTGGGGACTGACGGACTGACCTGGCGACTGGACGCCCCGCCCGCCGCCGTGCTGGCCCTGGAGTTCCTCGCTACCTGGACCCGTCTCACGACCGAGCACCCCGGCCGGCTCCGGCGCTGCGCCAACGACGAGTGCTCGCGCTACCTGCTGGACCGCAGCAACGCCAACGCGCGGCAGTGGTGCTCGATGAGCAGCTGCGGGAACCGGATGAAGGCCCGTCGGCACCACCGCCGGAGCGCGGCCCGGGGCTGATAATCCGGGTAGGGGGTGGGGGTCCGACGCGGACGTGCTCATGCGCGCACGACGGCGCCGTGGTGCGGTCAGCGTGCGCGCATGGACACGGTCGTGCTGCCCTCAGCCGGCGACGAGGCCGAGGGTCCGGTGGTGGCTGCGGTAGATGGCCGTGCGGAGCTCGATGGCGTACGCGTCGGTCTCGGGCATGCCGGTGGAGCGAGTCCCGGCGATCTCGGCCTCGACGTCGTAGTCGAGCCGCACGACCTCCAGGTCGAAGGGACCGTCGTCGGCGTCGGGCACGCCCGTGAGGAGGACGTAGGCGGCCGACGGCTCGTCCAGGGCGTTGCCGACGCTGCCGGCGTTGAACAGGGTGCGGTCGCCGACCACCTCGACGAAGGCGTCGTGGACGTCGCCGTAGCCGACCACGGTCGGGTCGGGTCCGGGGCCGGTGAAGTCGTTGCTGACGAACATGCCGGCGAACTGCTCTGCCGTGTGCCGGGCGTGCACGCGGTGGAACTCGCTGGTCGCCGAGGCGTGGAACAACCGGACCCTGCGGCCGCTCAGCACCAGGTCGTGGCTGTTGGGCAGCGCCGCCAGCCAGGCGCGGTCCTCGCCGGTCAGCTCCTCGCTCCACCAGCTCGAGGACTCCCAGCGCTCCTCGGCGGGCCGGCTGAGGAAGACGTCCCAGTTCCCGCGGACCGTGACCTCGCACCGCTCCCGGGTCAGGGCCACGCAGGCCGAGCCCCGCGGGCCCTTGCCCGCCACGTCGCCCAGGTTGAGCACCCGGGTGACGCCGCGGCGCTCGAGGTCGTCCAGCACCGCCCGGTAGGCGGTCAGGTTGCCGTGGACGTCCGAGACGACCCCGATCTGCTCCGCGCTCACCTGCTGAACCCTACGACCGGCCGGTGCTCGCCCCCGACGGTGCTCACCCGGGTGCGAGCCGCGCAGAAACGGTCGCTCAGCTGACATCACTCCACCTGTGCGCAGAGACGTCTGCTGAGGGACCGGTCCTGCGCAGCACCACCGACGAGCGGGTCAGGCGGTGCCCGCGAGCGCGGACCACACCGCCACGGCCGCGGCCGCGGACCAGGCCTGCGGCCGGCAGGCGGCGGGGTAGGGGACCGGGGTGGGTGAGACGCGGCGGGCGTCCCCGGCGTGCAGCTCCGGCATCCGGTGGTCGAAGGCGGGGGCCGCGGCCAGCAACCCCTCGGCCAGCAGCGCGGCCTCGGCGTGGAACCCGGCCCGGGCCAGCCCGGTCACGGCGATCGCGGTGTCGTGGGTCCACACCGACCCGCCGTGGTAGGACAGCGGCCAGAAGCCGGTGTCGAGCGAGGAGAGGGTGCGGAGCCCGAAGCCCTCGGCGAGCACCGGGTCGACCAGCCGACCCGCCACCAGCGCCTCCTCCTCGGCGTCGAGCAGACCGGTGCCCAGCAGGTGCCCGATGTTGCTGGTCAGGGAGTCCACCGGCCGCTTGGCCGCGTCCAGGGCGATCGCGGGGTAGGGGCCGTCCTCGTCGCTCACCCAGAACGCCTCGCGGAAGCGGTCGGCCAACCGAGCCGCCCACGCCCGGCTCTCTGCCGCCCCCGGACGTCCGAACGCCTCGAGCAGGTCGGCCCCGTGGGTGGCGGCCTCGTAGGCGTAGGCCTGCACCTCGCACAACGCGATCGGGCCCTCGGCCAGCCGGCCGTCACGGAACTGGACGCTGTCGCCGCTGTCCTTCCAGCCCTGGTTGGCCAGCCCCTGGCCGGTCTCGTCGACGTACTCCAGCAGGCCGTCGCCGTCGGAGTCGCCGTGCTCGCGCAGCCACACCAGCGCGGCCTCCAGGTGCGGCAGCAGCGCCTGCACCTGGTCCTCGGGCAGCCCGTGGCGCCACGCGTCGTGCAGCAGGCAGACCCACAGCGCGGTGGCGTCGATGGTGCCGTAGTAGAGCGGGGGGAGGGTGAAGCCCCCGCCGTGCAGCACCAGTGGCTGCTGACGGAGCTCGTGCATGATCTTGCCGGGCTGCTCGGCCGTGGCCGGGTCCGTCTCCGCGCCCTGCAGGGCAGCCAGCACCCGGAGCGTCCCGCCGGCCACCTCCAGCCCCCGGTCCAGGGGCAGCAGGAAGCGCGCCGCCCAGATCGAGTCGCGGCCGAACAGGGTCAGGAACCACGGCGCCCCCGCAGCCATGAATACGTCCGCACCACCCGGACGACGAAGCCGGAGCGCCTCCAGGTCCGCCAGGGCCTGCTGCAGCCAGCGCGCCAGCCGGTCGTCGGTCGGTGCGGGCTCGGGGGCCCCGAACGACGCCGGTCGCTCCACCCCGAGCACCACCGCCCCCGGGTGCTCCCCGTGCAGCCGGAGCACCACCTCCGTCGACCCGCGGGCCGGCACCTCCACCTCCCAGCGGGCGGTCACCGTGTCCGAGTCCACCTCGACGCGGGCGCCGGGGGCGGACAGCGCCACCTCGACCGACCCGGAGGTCCAGCGCGCCCCCTCGTCGTCCAGCTCGACCGGCCCGGCCGGCGCCGGCCCGAGGCCGGCCCTGGCGGCGTCCATGCCGGTGGCGTCGGGGACGACCGAGAGCTCCACCACGGCCGTGACCACCCGGTCCAGCCGCGAGGTGATCCGCACCGTCTCGGTGACCCCGGCGATGCCGACCTCGCGGACGGTGGAGACGCGGACGTCGACGTCGGCGCCCGGGTCGCCGAGGTCGCGCAGCATCCCCTCCAGCTGCACCACCGACGGCCCCAGCGGGACGGTCGCCACGTGCTCGGGGGCGACACCGTCGACCCGCAGCCACAGCGCCCGCAGGTAGCGGGTATCACCCAGCCAGGCGCCCTGCACGGCGGCGCCGCTGCCCCCGCCGCTCCGGCCTACCTCGCCGCTCCGGGCCGACCACACCTGCGAGGGCGCGCGCAGCACCACGAGCTGGTCGTGCAGGAACGGTTGGCGTGACGTCATCGGCGGGTCCTCCGGGAGGGCGGTGGTCGGGTGGTCGGTGTACGACAGGACACCAGCATGGTCCACGGTCCCGGGTGGTGCGCCGCGAGCCTCTCGGGCGGGACCGATAGCGTCGGTGCTCCCCGACGAAGGAGAGAGCTGATGGTCGTGACCCTGCACTCGGTCGTCCGCGAGGGGCTGGAGCTGGACTACGACCGGGAGCACCGGGTGATTCCCGACGACCTCGTGGAGGACTTCGCCCGCTTCGGCATCACCGGGTGGGAGATCTGGCGGGTGGGGCGGCACCTGTTCCACCGCGTCGAGTGCGAGGACTGGGACAGGGCGAACGAGGCGCTGGCCGGCTCGGCGGCGAACCGGCGGTGGCAGCAGCACATCAACCAGGTGGTCGACCACTTCGACCCGGTGGACGAGCGCGGCGTGCCGCAGCCGCTGGACCGGGTCTGGAGCCTCTCGGAGCAGCGCGACGGATGAGCCCTGGGGTGCCGGCGGTTGGGCCATGGCCTCCCCCGAGGCGCCACAGCCCAACCCCCGAACCTGCTCCACTGTAGGAGCAGTCGCTTCACTCTCCTCAGCACTCCTGTGAAGGCCGCGCTGCGCGTCACGCCACCCCTGCGTCGCAAAGCGCACTTCTTCTTGCGTTCTCGCGGCACACTGGCTGATGTGCACCCCTTCACGTCTGCCTTCGCCGAGGCCCTGGACCGACGCGGTGCGACGCTGAGCTGGCTGCACGAGCAGCTGGTCGAGCGCGGCAACCCGGTCAGCGTGGCGAGCCTGAGCTACTGGCGCTCCGGCCAGCGGGTGCCCGAGCGCGCCAGCTCCCGCGACGCCCTGCCCGACCTCGAGGACCTGCTCCACCTGCCGCAGGGCCACCTCTCCCGCACCGTGTCGACCTCCCGTCGGGTGGCCCCGCAGCGGCCGGGGGTGATGATCGGCACGCTGGAGCAGGCGCGCGAGCCGATCCGGCGGGCGCTGGCCGAGCTCGACCTGGAGGACCCGCTGAACGGGCTCCAGGAGGTGCACGTCCACTCCGTCCTCGACATCGGCGCGGATGGGCGGCCACGGCGCAACAGCCTGCGCCGGTTGTTCCGGGCCACCCGCCCCGACATCGACCGCTTCGCTCACGTCGAGGTGGTGGACCCCCGTTCCGGGGCGAGGCCGCGCCTGCTGGACCTGCTGGAGTGCGCCGAGGGACGGGTGGTCTCCTACCCCGAGTCGGGGGTGCACGTGACCGAGATGCTGCTGCCCCGACCGCTGGGTCAGGGGGAGACCGCCCTGGTGCAGCACGACGCCGACCTGAGCGAGGTCTGGCCCGCGGCGCCCGAGCTCTCCCAGCACGTGCTCCGGCCGGTCCGTGAGCTGCTGCTGTGGGTGCGTTTCGACCCGGACTGGGTGCCGGGCACCTGGGAGACCCGGGTGCAGACCACCACGGACCTCACCGTGCTCCCGCGCGACACCGTCGCCGAGAGCGCCGTCCACCTGGCGCTGCGCAACTTCGGGCCCGGTCAGGCCGTCGTCCGCTGGAGCGTCGAGCCCAGGCCGCAGCCGGCCTGAGGCCGTCGCGCGGGCAAGCAGCGGAGGACGACGTCGCAGCAGGGCGTCCACCCGGTGTCCTCAGGATGAACGTTTACGGTAGGACCAGGCGGTCACGGAGCAGTGGCTGTGGTGGCAGGACGGAGGTGCAGGCGGTGGCGGCCCCCATGATCGTGCGCTCGCACTCGACGAACGTCGCCGAGGAGGCCTCGGAGTACATCCGCGACGTCTACGTCGACCACGAGCTGGTGGTCAACGCCGTCGACGAGCGCTTCACCTTCGAGCAGCGTTCGGCCCAGGTCGCCGACCTGCTGCTGGACGACCTGAGCCTCGGCATGGACGCCACCTTCCCCACCGTCGGGGAGGGGCTCGCCCAGCCGACCCTCGTCCAGGTGCGCAGGGGCGACCCGCTGACGATGGAGATCGGGGGTGAGGGCGTCACGGTGGCCCCGGGGGAGTCCGTCCTGATGCGCCCGAGCACCCCGTACACGGTCCGCTGGCGCTACTCCTCGCTGCGCCTCACGGTGCTGCCCGGTGCCGTGCTGACGGACTGCTGGTCCGGCCGGGGCCTCGACGCGAGATCCCGGCTGCCCCGCCGACCCGTCGGCCGCGGGGCCGCGGAGCACCTCGCCGACGTCGACCGGCTGGTCCGCCGGCTGGCCACCTCCCCGGTGGAGCTGGGACCCGTGGCCCGCGCCGAGATGGTGCGGATGTACAGCAGCGCGGCGGAGGTCTGCTTCGCCGGCTGCGGCGAGACCGTGGCGTCCTCACCAGCCGTGCCGGCGGCCGTGCGCCGGGCGGCTGCCTTCGTCGAGGACCACGCCCACGAGCCGATCGGGCTGGCGGAGATCGCCGCCGCGGCCGGGCTGAGCACCCGGGGCACCCAGGCGGCCTTCCGCCGACACCTCGGCACCACCCCGCTGGAGCACCTGCGACGCACCCGTCTGGCCGGCGCGCACCGCGTCCTGCAGGAGGCGGCCCGCGAGGACGGGGTGACGGTGGCGGCGACGGCCCTCGACTGGGGCTTCCTGCACGCCGGACGCTTCTCCCAGTGGTACCGGCGCAGCTACGGGTGCAGCCCGCAGCAGACGCTGGACGCCCCGCCCTCCTGACCCTCCGCGCTCGGGCCTCAGCACGGCACGTCCAGGGGTCCTCGCGTCGGTCGCACGGCCGCTGGGCGCCGTCGGCTACAGTTGCTGCAGCAGTCCGGCCAGTCTCGCCTCGGGCTGTCGGTGACGTCGAGCCTCCTGCTCCTCCCCTCCCAGACCCATCTCCCCGCTCACCCCGGTGTGCGTCGATGGTTGCAGCCGTCCGGCGGGACGCCAGGAATGTGACAACCACTCGTGACCTCTGCTTTCAGCCGCCTCGGCGTGCCCTCCTCCCTCGACGCCGTGCTGGCGGAGAGGGGGATCACCATCCCCACCGCGATCCAGTCCGCCACGCTGGCCGACTCCCTGGCCGGACGCGACGTCCTCGGCCGCGGACCGACCGGGTCGGGCAAGACCTACGCCTTCCTGCTGCCCCTGGTGACCAGGCTGGCCGCCTCCGGCACCACCCGCCGCGCCCGCTCCCCGCGGGCCCTGATCCTGGCCCCCACCCGTGAGCTCGTCGGCCAGATCGAGGCCGCGCTCAAGCCGCTGGCCGCGACCGCCGGCCTGCGCACCCTGACCGTCTTCGGCGGGGTCGGCCAGAACCCGCAGGTCCAGGGTCTGCGCAACGGCGTCGACATCGTGCTGGCCTGCCCGGGCCGGCTCGAGGACCTGATCAAGCAGAAGGCCTGCAGCCTGGCCGAGGTCGAGATCACCATCCTCGACGAGGCCGACCACATGGCCGACCTGGGCTTCCTCCCCGCGGTCAAGCGGCTGCTGGACCAGACCCGCCGCGACGCCCAGCGCCTGCTCTTCTCCGCCACCCTGGACTCCGGGGTGGACGTGCTGGTCAAGCGCTACCTGCGCAGCCCCGTCACCCACCAGACCGACGGCGCCGACCAGGCCGCCCCGGTGATCGCCCACCACGTGCTGCACCTGCCCAAGGAGCAGCGCGTCCCGGTCCTCGCCGACCTGGCCAGCGCGCCCGGCCGCACGGTCGTCTTCACCCGCACCAAGCACGGCGCCAAGGCGCTGGCCCGTCAGCTCAACGGCCGCGGCGTCCCCACGGTGGAGCTGCACGGCAACCTGAGCCAGAACGCCCGCACCCGCAACATGGACGCCTTCCACGCCGGCCGCGCCCAGACGCTGGTGGCGACCGACATCGCGGCCCGCGGCATCCACGTCGACGACGTCGCCCTGGTCGTGCACGCCGACCCGCCGGCCGAGCACAAGGCCTACCTGCACCGCTCCGGGCGCACCGCCCGGGCCGGCAACGAGGGCATCGTGGTCACGCTGATGACCGACGCCCAGGTCTCCGACGTCCGCTCCCTCACCCGGGCGGCCAAGATCACCGCGGCCACCACCCGCGTCAACGGCACCGACCACCCGATCCTGCGCGAGCTGGCCCCGGGTGAGCGGACCCTCGTCGCCGGCGGGCTCGCCCCCAGCGGCCCCGAGGAGCAGGACGTCGCCCCCGGTGCCTCCCGCGGTGGTGGCGGTGGCGGTCGCCGCCGTCGTCCCGCCTCCGGTCGTGGCGCGCAGCCCGGTCAGGCTGGCGCTCCGGCCGGTCGTCCCTCGGGCGGTCGCCGTGGTCAGGGTGGGGGCGCTTCGCGCTCCGAGCCCGCCGGTGAGGGCAGCCGTCCCGGTGGCTCGCGCCGTCGTCGCCCCAGCGGCTCGGCCGGCTCCGCCCCGGCGGCCGCCGCGGCCCCCAGCCGTCAGGGTGGCCACAGCGCCTCCGACTTCAGCGGTCGCCGTCGCGGTCGCTGACCCAGCCGTCCCCTGAGGGACCCAGGACGCGTCGCCCCACCGGGGCGGCGCGTCCTGCTGCGTCCGGGGCCGGGAGCCCGGCCGGGGCCGGTCCTCGGGGCCTCAGCCGCCGGAGGTGGAGCGCGGGGTGCGACGCCGGCGCCACCACCACGCGGCCGCCAGCACGACGCCGAGCACCCCCAGGCCGGCGGCCACCAGCGTCTCGGCGCCGACCGCGACCGGCTCGGGTGCTGGCGGGGCAGGGGCCGGGGGCGGGAGCCGCTCCGGCAGCGCGGAGACGATGGCCCGGGCGGCCGGTCGCAGGTCGCCGGCGCGGTACCCACCGTGGACCGGACGGGTCCGCGCCAGCTCAGCCTCCAGCGCGCTCTGGCCGAGCGCCATCCGCAGCAGCGCCGGACCGGCGTCGCAGACCAGGTCACCGGCCCGGCACACCGACACCACCACCGGGCTCACCGGCAGGTCCAGGTCGTGGTCGGCGGCCGCGGCCAGCATCCGCGTGCGGTCGGTCTCCCCGACGCCGACCTCGATCACCGAGCGCACCATGGTGGCGGCCCCCTCGGGGTCCTCCCCGGAGTCGCGACCACGGGCCACCGCGTCCCGCACGTACCGCAGCGTGGCCACCAGGCCGGTGGCCTCCGGGACCGCGGTGGAGGTGCGCACGACCGCCTGCCCCGGGTGCAGGGCCGGGTCGCCGACCAGGACCGCCCCCGCCAGCCGCCAGTCGTCGGTGCGTCGGCTCAGTGTGGACGTCACCACCTGCGCCCCCTGCGAGAACCCGGCCAGCACCCAGCGCTCGTCGGGGCAGCGGGCGGCGGAGTCGTCGAGCACCTGGCTCAGCTGCTGCACCCCGATGTCGACGCTGTGCAGGTAGCCGGTGGTCGGCAGCTCCGGCTCCAGCAGCAGCCGGTCCAGCCCCACCTCGGTCAGCGTGTGCGGGTCCACGGCCGGGAAGTCCAGCCAGACCTCGCGGGCGACCACGTCGCGCCCGGTGCCGTCGGCGGCGGCGTCGGCCAGGGCCTGCCGGGTGCGCTCGACCGTGCGGCCGTAGGGCGGGTCCTCACCGGACCCGCGGGCGCCGACGAAGAGCAGGTCGGCGCACGGGGCACCGGGTCGGGAGGAGGCTGTCGGCCCACCCGGGCGCCAGTCCAGACGGGGGCCGGAGGGCTCGGCGCCGGCGGTGGGCGCCGCGGACGTCGCCAGCAGCAGACCGGCCAGGAGCACCGCGGCCGAGCGCGCCAGCCGTCGTCGGGACCCGGCGGGGGAGCGGGGGCGGGACGGCCGGGTGTGCATCGCGACCAGTCAATCAGCCGTCCTCAAGCCGACAGGGCCGCGTCCACCGCCTCGACCGAGAACACGGCGCGACGGACCAGGCGCACGGCGCCGGCGATCGCGCCCCGGCCGTCGGTGGAGGCGGTGGCCACCTGCACGGTGGACAGCACCGGCGGGTGCAGGTTCTCCCGCAGCCCCTCCCGGACGGCGTCGGTGAACAGCTCGTCGGAGGCGGCGAGGTCCCCGCCGACCAGCAGCCGCTCGGGACCGAGCACCGCCACCGCCCCGGCCAGCACGCCCCCCAGGCTGCGTCCGGCCCGCTGCAGGAGCTCCCGGGCAGCGGCGTCCCCGGAACGGGCCAGCGCGGTGACGTCGCGAGGGGTGGTGACGTCGACGCCCTGCTCGCGCAACCGGTCCACCAGCACCCGCCCGGTGGCCACCGTCGCCAGGCAGCCGGTCCGCCCGCACAGGCATAGCTCGTCCGCACCGGGCACCCGGACGTGGTCCAGCTCGCCCTCCAGCGAGGACCGGGCGTGGTGGAGCTCGCCGTCGACGACCAGCCCGGCCCCGACCCCGAAGCCGGCCTTCACCAGCAGGGTGGTGTGGGCGTCGGGGTGGTGCGTGGTCACCTCACCCAGGGCCATCACGTTGGCGTCGTTGTCGACCAGCACCGGGACCGGCCAGCGCGCGGTGAGGGTGCTGCGCAGGTCCATGCCGTTCCAGCCCGTCAGCCAGATGCTGCTCTCGACCCGTCCGTCGACCGAGCAGACCGGCCCCGGGACGGTCAGCCCGACCCCGCACAGCGTCGAGGGGTCCCGTCCGCTGGAGGTCAGCAGCTCCTGGAGCCGGTCCACCGCCTGGCCGAGGACGGGACCGGGACCGTCGGTGATCGCGTGGTCGTAGCTGGTGGTCGCCAGCACCGTCCCGGCCGCGTCGGTCACCGCGAGCTGGGCCTGGGTGTGGCCGAGGGCGGCGACCAGCACGGTCCGCTCCACGTCCTTGACCCGCAGCCGGCCGGCCGGGCGCCCGGGACGTCCGGTGCCCCCGGCGACCTCCTCCACCAGCAGGTCGAGGCTGATCAGCGCGTCGAGGCGGCCCAGCAGGGTGGTGCGGGAGATCCCGGTCAGGTCCAGCAGCTGCGCGCGCGTCAGCAGAGGGGTCTCGATGATCAGCCCGAGGAGCTGGCCGGCCGTGGCCACACCGGAGATGTGTCGCATGTCGCCTTCCTGGTTCCGGCGGTCGCGGGGCACGCTCGGCTCCGGACTCGTTGCACACGCCGGGGGGTGGCGACGTCGGACGTCCCCCGTCGGGACGCCGACGGGGAGGGGCTCGCCGCCCCCTCCCCCGAGTGGAGCGGCGAGCGGCTTCCAACGTAGGACATATTGATCAGCAGGGTCGGCGAAACGCAGAAATCCACCGAACCCGCACGGGTCGGGGGTTCGCACCGCGGATAGACTGCGTCGACCGCCGAGAGGAGCTCCATGACCGCCTTCTTCGTGATCGGCCTGGCCGGGCTCGCCCTCCTCGTCGCGTCCCTGATCGCCGGTGAGGTGCTCGAGGGTCTCTTCGACGGCATCGGCGGGGACTGGCTCTCCGGCGCCGGGCTCGCCGGCTTCCTCGGCGCCTTCGGCTTCGCCGGTGCCCTCGCCTACGACCTCAGCGAGTCCCTCGCCGTCGCGATCGTGGTGGGGCTGGTCGTCGGCGTGCTGATCGGGGTGCTGGTCGCGCTCGGCACCCGGTTCCTGCAGCGCGGTGGCAGCGACTCCACCGTGCGGACCGCGTCCCTGGTCGGGCGGGCCGGGTCGGTCAGCACCCCGGTGCCCGCCGACGGCTACGGCGAGATCACCCTGGTCGCGGCCGGGCACATCACCCGCCTGAACGCGCGTTCCGGCGCCCCGGTGCCGGCCGGCACCCGCGTCACCATCACCGAGGTGCTGTCGGCCACCGCCGTGATGGTGGAGCCGGCGGTCAGCGTCCCCCCGGCCGTCGGTGAGGAGGTGGCCCTGGACCAGGTGCCCCCACCCCCCGCCGGGGTCGAGCCCGACCCGGGGACCCCGCACCCGGGCCCGCAGTTCACCCAGCCGCCGCAGACCTGGTCGCCCTGGGAGGACCCGGACCGGCGCTGAGCCCGATGTCGTGGCCCCTGCGGGTGGCGACGGGTCCCGCGACGGCGGTGGGAACCGACCCCCGCGGATGAGAGACTTCCTTGCGACACCCTCCTGCTGCCGTTCGTCCTGACGACCGGGAGCGTCCGCACAGAAGGAAACCATGATCGAACTCCTGGGCACCCCGCTCCTGGCCATCATCGGTCTCATCGTCCTGGTGGTGCTGATCGGTCTGCTGATCACCACCCGCTACAAGGTCGCCGGCCCGAACGAGGCCTTCATCGTCACCGGCCGCAAGGGCAAGGAGGTGAAGAACCCCGAGACGGGCATCGTCTCCACCGACCTCTCCGGCCAGAAGGTCGTGATGGGTGGTGGCGTGTTCGTGCTGCCCTTCGTGCAGCGCCGCCACGTCCTCGACCTGTCCAGCCGCCGGATCATGATCCAGATCCGGGGTGCGGTCTCCGGACAGGGCGTGAAGCTCAACCTCGACGGCGTCGCCATCGTCAAGGTCGGTGGCAACGAGGACTCAATCCGCGCCGGTGCCCAGCGCTTCCTCTCCCAGCAGGAGGAGATCGAGACCTTCACCCAGGAGACGCTGGCCGGCTCGCTCCGCTCCATCGTGGGCTCGCTGTCGGTGGAGCAGATCATCCGTGACCGCGCCGCCTTCGCCCAGCGGGTGGCCGACGAGGCGGAGTCCTCGCTGACCGGCCAGGGCCTGGTGCTCGACACCTTCCAGATCCAGGACATCACCGACGACGGCTCCTACCTCTCCGACCTGGGACGCCCGGAGTCGGCCCGCGTCGGTCAGGTCGCGGCCATCGCCGAGGCCAACGCCACCCAGGCCGCCCAGCAGGCCCGCCTCGCCGCCGAGCAGGAGATCGCGATCTCGGAGCGGGCGCTGAACCTGAAGCAGGCCGAGATCCGGGCCGAGACCGACGCCGCAGGCGCCCAGGCCGCTGCCGCTGGACCGCTGGCCCAGGCCGACCGGGACCAGGCCATCCTCGCCGAGCAGGAGAAGGTGGCCGTCCGTCAGGCGGCGCTGAAGGAGCGCCAGCTCGACACCGAGGTCCGCAAGCCCGCCGACGCCGAGCGGTACCGGGTCGAGACCGAGGCCCAGGGTCGTCGTCAGTCCGCGATCTTCCAGGCCGACGCCCAGCGCCAGGCCTCCATCGCCGCCGCCGAGGCCGACGCCGAGAAGGCCCGTCTGACCGGTGAGGGTGACAAGTCGCGGCGTTCGGCGCTGGCCGAGGCCGAGGCGATCGAGGGTGCCAAGCGCGGTGAGGCCGAGAAGGCCCGTCGTGTGGCCGAGGCCGAGGCGACCCGCGCCGAGGGTGAGGCGGAGGCCGCCGCCATCCTGGCCAAGGGCCAGGCCGAGGCCGAGGCGATGAACCAGCGCGCCGCCGCCTTCGCCCGGTACAACGACGCGGCCGTGCTGCAGATGCTGATCGAGGTGCTGCCCCAGGTGGCCCGCGAGGTGGCCGCCCCGATGGCTGCCATCGACAAGCTCACCGTGATCAGCACCGACGGCGCGGGCGAGCTGCCCAAGCAGGTCACCAGCAACATCGTCCAGGCCATGGAGCTGGTCAAGAACAGCACCGGCATCGACCTGACCAAGCTGGTCGAGCGCTTCAGCGAGGAGGGCGACCGCGGTGGCCGGGCCGCCGCCGTCAGCGGACCGGTCAGCGACGGGAACGGCAGCACCAGCAGCTGACCTACGCACCACCAGTGACGGCCCCCGGCGACCACGCCGGGGGCCGTCCTGCGTCCCGGGGGCCTTCGTCCCGCCGGGTCCGCCTGCAGAGCCGGTCGCTGAGCAGACGGCTCTCCCACATCAGTCAGCGATGTCTGCTGAGCGTCCGGTTGTGCACACGGGGCGCGGCTGCCGGAGGACCGAGGTCCCGGGCGGGATGACACGGCTGACCAGCAGGATCACCGCCGTGACCCTGCTGCAACGCCCAGGCCGGCTGACCCAGGCCGTCGGCGGCGTCCTGACCGTCCTCGGGGTGGCGGGCTTCCTGCTCTCACCGACGGTGGGGACGGTGGTCATCGGCTACGGCATGCCCGTCGGACCGGACTCGGCGGTGCTGCTGTGGGGTCTGGCCAGGACCGTCTCGGCCGTGGTGACCGTGGTGGGCCTGCTGGTGCTGGCGTTCGGCACGGGCCACCACCTGGCGGCTCGCGCGCCCGGTCGGGTCCCGCGCTGACCCGAGCTCGTGCGGTGAGGAGCGTGTCCTGTTCCGGCCACAGCCGGTTTCGGACACGGACCGCTCTGGCTGGGGACGGGGACGGTTGCTTAGGTTCTTCACAGGCAGGGGATTGCACTCCCTGCAAATGAAGCGGTCCGCCCCTCCCACCCCCAGGGGCGGGCCGCTCGTGATCACGAGCCGAAGACCTGAGAAAGGACCATGTCCATGGTTTCTGTGCCGTCCTCGATCCGCCGCACCGGCAGGATCGCGGCTGCGGCCGGGGTGGTGGGCGCGCTGTGCGTCACCGGCCTCGCCGTCCCCGCCCAGGCGAAGACGCCGACCCACTCCGAGCCGATCGTGCAGGACCTGGTCAGCAAGCAGCTCCGCACCCAGCAGCTGGCCTGGGAGGCGTGCGAGTTCGCCGACGTCGCCGAGCCGACCCGCTCGCGGCTGCTGGCCACCCCGGGTCTGCAGTGCGCCACCATCACGGTGCCGCGCGACTGGTACCACGCCAAGGACGGCAACACGATCGAGGTCGAGATCTCCAAGGTGCCCGCGGCGGACCCGGCGAAGCGGCGCGGCATCATGCTGATCAACCCCGGCGGCCCGGGCGGTTCGGGTCTGCCGTGGAGCGCGTCGATGGCCCAGCGCTCGCCGGACGTCCACCAGGTCTACGACACCGTCGGCTTCGACCCGCGCGGCGTGGGGGAGAGCACCGAGCTGGTCTGCACCTACGACGCCAACGCCGAGACGCAGGTCGAGTTCGCCCGCAACTACGCCGAGGGCTGCCTGGACAACCCGCTGACCCCGTTCATCACCACCCGGCAGACCACGCTGGACATGGACTTCATCCGGCACCTGCTCGGCGAGAAGAAGATGAACTACGTCGGCTACTCCTACGGGACCTGGCTGGGCGGCAGCTACGCGGCCACCTTCCCGTCCAAGACCGACCGCTTCATCCTCGACTCCGCCACCGACATGTCCACCGGGACGCTGGAGCGCACCTGGGACCTGCAGCCGGCCACCCGCGACCGCCAGATGCAGGACATGCTGATGCCCTACATCGCCCGCCACGACGACGTCTACGGCATGGGCGACACCGCGATCGAGGCCCGGCGGGCCTTCGAGGAGGCCGGCGGCTTCGACAACTTCATCAACCTGATCATCGGCGTCAACACCGTGATCCAGGCCATGTACTCCACCGAGCTGTACCCCGAGGCCGCGGCGGTCCTCTCCGCGCTGGCCGAGGTCAACGCCGGCGGGGTCCGCGAGGACTTCCGCCTGCCCTACAGCGACGAGGCCCAGGCCGCGATGACGGAGTACCTCGGTCAGATCAAGGAGCACGTCGACGGTCTGGACATCCCCGCCGAGTCCAAGAAGTCGGTGGCCGCCAAGCTCGACCAGGCCCTGGAGGTCTACGCCCAGAACGCCCTGGCGGTGAACGGCCAGATCGACGGCCAGATCGCCGAGCAGCTCGAGGGCCAGATCAGCGACGGGCAGATCAGCGACGGGCAGATCAGCGACGGGCAGATCAGCGACGGGCAGATCAGCGACGGGCAGATCGCCGACGCGCCGCAGCTGACCACCGACCTGGGTGCGTTCGAGGCGATCCGGTGCCAGGACGGGCAGTGGACCACCGACATCGAGACCTGGGAGGCCAAGCTCACCGAGGGCTTCCAGAAGGCGCCGCTGACCGGCATGCTCAACTCCATCCCGGTCTGCGCCTTCTGGCCGGCCCAGGAGAAGGGCTTCCCCGAGGTCAAGAACAAGGACCTGCCGGGCGTGCTCTTCCTGCAGTCGGAGTTCGACGCGGCCACCGCCTACGAGGGGGCCGAGGCGTCGATCAAGAAGTTCAAGAAGTCCAAGGCCGTCGTGGTCGACAACGAGGGCAGCCACGGTCTCTTCCCCTACGGCACCGAGTGCGTCGACGACCCGGCCCTGACCTGGCTGATCGACGGCCGGCTGCCGAAGCAGAAGTGGAACGGCTGCGTCGGCGTCCCGCTGCCCGGGGAGATCTACACCTACAACGTCGGTGGCAGCATCAACCAGAAGGGCCGGCTGCGCGGCTTCAAGATGGAGTCGAAGTCGGTGAAGGAGGCCAACGAGATGGTCGCCGAGCTGCGCCGCGAGGCCGGCATCACCGACATCCCGGGTGCCGAGGACGCCACCCTGGCCGCCGCCCTTCCGGTGAGCTGACCCGCCCCCCCCCTGCGAGCGCCCCGGTTCCCCCTCGGACCGGGGCGCTCGTGCGTCCTGACCCGGCCGTCCGCCAGCGCTGACGTCCCGGTCACCTCCCTCGACCGACGTCCCGCCCCCCACGCCCCTGGACGGCTGTATGTCGTCGCGGTCACGGCCGGGGTGTCGCGGCGTGTCGGCGGGTGGGGAGCCGATGACCGACACGCGTGCAGGGCCGTGGATCCTCGGTGCGCTGAAGGCGGTCCGTCGGACGGGTCCCCGGAGCGGTCGTCCAGGTGCGGCCCCCGGGCCCCTCTCCAGGACGGCCGTACCGCCGGGAACCGGACGTCGCCCTGAGTTCGTGTACGCCGTCCGCTCCGTAGACCCCGACCCGCCGCGACACGCCGGGTGTGACGGGGACGAGATACAGCGGATCAGGGGGCGAGGGTTCCGGCCCGGACCAGGGCGGCGCCGAGCTGGAGCCGGGTCCGGACGCGGTGCTGGTCCATCAGCTCCGAGACCCACCGGCGCACGGAGCGCTCGCTGACGCCGAGCTGGCCGGCGATGGCGGAGTCGGTGCTGCCGCTCATCAGCAGCTGGATCAGGTGCTCGGTGCGGTCCCGGCCGCCGTGGTCGGCGGAGTCGCTGAAGGCGGGCAGCGCCGCCTCCCAGGCCCGCTCGAACAGCCACTGCAGGGCCTCGACCAGCGCCTGGTTGTTGAGCACCGAGGCACGCACCGGGCCGTCCTCGACGTAGGAGCTCATCGTCGGGATCATCGCGTAGGTGCCGTCGATCAGGAGCATCTTGAGCGGCACCCGGCCGATCCGCGCCTCCTCGCCCTGGGCCGCGAACTCGTTCATCACCGCGAGCCGGCGCTCGTCGAAGCCCGGGTGGTAGACGGTGCGCATCCGGACCCCGCGGCGCAGCGCCCGGAACTCCGGCGACTCCTGCTCCATCTCCGCGGCGTCCTCGTGCGGGGAGACGTCGGTGGCGTAGGGCGGCTGGTCCAGGATGCAGACCTCGTGCTCGGCGCGGTCGCAGAGGTCGGCCGAGGCGGCCTGCATGGCCTCCCGGCCCACCAGGCTGACGATGCCGTTCTCGTCGGCGGACAGCCGCGCGGCGGTGATCTGGCGCTCGAAGCTCTCCGCCGCGAGGACGGCGGCGTCCAGCTCGTGCTGCCTGGCCTGGCGCAGGGCGGTGACCACCATGCCCAGGGGCAGCGCGCGGTAGGCGCCGTCGGGGAGGAGGCTGACCAGTCCCAGCCCGCCCAGCTCGGCCAGCCCGGCCGCCACGTGCTCCGGCCGCAGCCCGGACCCGGCGGTCAGGTCGTCGGGACGGGCGCTGGGTACGGGGGCGAGCAGGGAGTACAGCGACTCCGCCTGGGGACTGATGCCCAGCGACTGGAGCATCGGCTCAGAGCCGGCGCAGGAAGTCGGGGTCGTCGTCGGGGTAGCGGGGAGGGGTCGTGCCACCGGAGCCGCCGCTGTTGCGGGTGGGCCGGCCGAGCACCAGCCAGCAGATGGGCCCGACGATGGGGACGACCACGATGACGGTCAGCCACAGCCAACGGGGCGCGCGCCGCACGACGTCGCCCTGGGTCTGGGCGACGTCCACGATGCAGTAGACCATCAGCGCCAGGGCGATGAAGATCGGCAGGTAGCGGACCATGGGCGAAGTGTAGTCACCGCACCCAGCGGTTCTCAGCCGATCGCCAGACCTGCCAGCAGCCCGGCGGCGCCGACCAGCTCGGCCACGCCGGTCTGCTGCAGCACGGGCAGCAGACCCCGCCCACCCGCGCCGCCCAGGACGGTCCGCAGCGCCGGCACCAGCGGGACCAGCAGGACCAGGCCCAGCAGCGCCCACCAGGTGCTGGTCGCCGCCACCACGACCACCCCGGCCACCGCCACCAGCACCAGCACCAGGTAGCCGACCCGGGTGCCGCGGTCGCCCAGCCGGGTGGCCAGCGTCCGCTTCCCGACCTCCCGGTCACCGACCAGGTCACGCAGGTTGTTGGCCACCAGGATGGCGCAGGCCAGCGCCCCGACCGAGACCGCGGCGGCCACCGTGGGGACGTCCACCTGCCCCGTCTGCACGTAGGTGGTCCCGCAGACCGCGACCAGACCGAAGAAGACGAAGACGAAGACCTCACCCAGACCGTGGTAGCCGTAGGGGTGGCGACCGCCGGTGTAGAACCAGGCGGCGGCGATCGAGGCGGCGCCGACCAGCAGCAGCCACCAGTGCCCCGACAGCACGACCAGGGCCAGACCGGCCAGGGCAGCGACGGCGAAGCAGACGAACGCGGCCCGCTTCACCGCCGCCGGGCTGGCCGTCCCGGACCCCACCAGCCGCAGCGGACCGACCCGGTCCGCGTCGGTCCCGCGGATGCCGTCGGAGTAGTCGTTGGCGTAGTTCACCCCGACCTGCAGGGCCAGGCTGACCACCAGGGCGAGCAGGGCCAGGGCCCAGCGCTGCCCGCCGGCGAAGACGGCCGTGCCGGTGCCCGCGAGCACCGGCGACAGCGCCGCCGGCAGCGTGCGCGGACGGGCGCCGGCCACCCAGGCGGACAGGCCGGGGGTCGGGGTGGTGGTGCTCATCGGACCTCCGGGAGGACGTGGTCGGGGTGGCTGGCGGTGGCGCGCAGGGCCACCCGGTCGGTCTTGCCGCCGGGCAGCAGCGGCAGCACGGGGACGCGCAGCAGCTGCTTCGGCAGTGCGGCGGGGTCGGTGCGGGGACGCAGCAGCCCGCGCAGGTGCTCCAGGTCGACGTCCGGGGCCGGGGCGGCGAGCACGGCCACGACGCGGGCGCCCCACTCGGGGTCGGGCGCCGACGTGACCGCCACCTGGTCGGTGCCCAGGAGCTCTCGCAGCACCCCCTCCACCAGGGCGAGGTCGACGTTGCTGCCGCCGGAGACCACCACGTCGTCCAGGCGCCCCAGGACCTGCAGCCGTCCGTCCGCCAGCCGGCCGCGGTCGGCGGTGAGCACGGTTCCCGGCCCGACCAGCACCTCGGCGGTGAGGTCGGGACGTCCGCGGTAGCCGCTGAAGGCGGTCGGGGTGGTGATCCGGATCCGCTGGTCGGCCGGGTCGCAGGTCACCGCGACCCCGTCCAGGGGCCGGCCGTCGTAGACGCAGCCGCCGCAGGTCTCGCTCATCCCGTAGGTGGTGACCAGCGGCACCCCGTGCTGACGGAGCGCGGCGAGCAGGGTGCCGTCGGTCGCGGCGCCGCCCACCAGGACGGTGTCGTAGCGGGCGAGACGCTCCAGCGCGGCCGGGTCGTCGCGGACCCGGTGGAGCTGGGTGGGCACGACGGAGAGGTGGTGCGGGCCGTCACCGACCGGGGTCAGGGCCGGGTCGGCGAGGTCGGCGGGGACACGGTGGAGGGTCGCCCCGGTGAGCGCGGCGCGGGCCACCACCATCAGACCGGCGACGCCGGAGACGGGGAGGGCCAGCGCCCAGCTGCCCGGGGCGCCGGTGCGGGCGGACGTCGCAGCCACCGAGGCCCGGACGGCTGCGGCGGAGAGCACCACCACCTTGGGCTCGCCGGTCGAGCCGGAGGTGGGGAGCAGCAGGGCGGCGTCCTCCTCGACCACCGGCTCGGACGGTCGGAGCGCCGTCCTGGTCCGAGCGGCGGCCACCGGGTCGGTGGGCAGCACGGACAGCGGGGCGCCCCCGTCCAGCGCACGGGCGACCGCCGTGGGAAGACCCGGGTCGTCGGCCTCCACCAGTCGTAGGGAGGGTCGACCGGGAGGCACCTCGACATGCTAGTCCCGCAGGGAGTGCCCGGCCGTCGATGCGGCAGGCGCTCCGGTGCCACCACCGGTCCGGGTTGGTCTCGCGTCCGCGAGTGGGACCCCCGCCGCCCACCGGTCGCCCCTTGCCGCCCACCGGTCGCTTCGCCGCCCACCGCTCGTCCCTGCCGTCGCTGTCCCTGTCGCGCCAGTGGCTGCGGGACCTGGCGTCCGTGACGGCTCACACGTCAGCTCGCGGCATCAGACGTCGCATGCGCCGGTCCGTCGCCTCAGCCGTCGACCGGCGGGCGAGTGGCCCCAAGACGTTGGGACCCGTCTGCTGGTCGAGACGACATCTCGGGGCGAGTCGCCGCAGGGTGCTCGTCCTGACCCGCCGGCTCTCGAGCGGCTGATGGGGCGAATCGCCGGGAGAGGTCGGGTCCGTGGTGCGGGTGGCGACATCTCGGGGCGAGTCGCCACAGGGTGCTGGTCCTGACCCGCCGGCTCTCGAGCGGCTGATGGGCGAGTCGCCGGGAGGGGTCGGGTCAGTGGTGGATGTGGCGACATCTCGGGGCGAGTCGCCGCGCGACGCGTGAGCCTTCGACGCCCCGCCGACGTCGCCACCCGCCCTCGGGGCAGGTGCCGAGTGGCTCCGCTGCTGGGGCGAGTGGCCCCGAGAGGTCGGGTCCCTGGGGGTTGAGGCGACGTCTCGGGGCGAGTCGCCACCTACGGCCGGGGGAGGGGGAAGGGGGTCAGCGGGCGGTCACCTCCAGGAGCTGGGCAGGGCCAGTGAGGGTGACCTCGAGGTCGTGGGGGCCGGCGTCGGGGGCCTCGAGGACGAGCTCGCGCGGGATCCCGTCCGTGGTCGCCTCGACGACCTCGCCCCGCGAGCCGCGCAGCCGGGCCACCACCTGTCCCGCGCACGCGTCGGCGCCCTCGGCCGGCCGCAGCCGCAGCACCACCTGACCGGCGCCCTCGGTCCGGAGCCGGCCGTAGCGGGCCGTCCCGGAACGGTGGTCACGTGCCTGCAGGGCGTGCCCGCGGAGGTCCCCGGTGGCCACGATCTCCAGCCCGGACCAGCTGTCGAAGCACTCCGCGCGCACCGGCCGGACCCGCGGCCGGTGCCAGCCGCGCTCGACGACCGGGACGTCCACCTCCAGCTCCGCCCGGACGTCGGAGGCCGAGGCCGCCACCTCCAGCCGGTGCCGCGCCGGGCGCCACCAGCCGTCCGCGGTGACGTCCCACAGCGACAGCCGCTCCAGCGGCACCTCGAGCTCCACCCGGACGGTCTCCCCGGGAGCCACGTCGACGCGGCGGTGGGCCAGCAGCCGCCGCGGTGCGTCCTCGGCCCCCAGCGCCCGGCCGTAGACCTGCACCACCTCCGGCGCCGTCCGCCCGCCACCGGACACCTCCACCTGCACCGTGACGACGCCGTCGCCGACCGAGGCCCGGGCGCCGTGCCAGGCGGTGGTCGCGTAGTGCAGGCCGTGGCCCAGCGCGAACCGCGGCTCCACCGGGGACCACCAGGTGGTCTGCCTGCCCAGCAGGTCGTAGTCGAAGCGGTCCCCGACGTCGGCCTCGTGCCGCGGCCAGGGCTGGGGGAGGCGGCCCCGCGGCTCGGCGTCGCCGGTGAGGACGTCCAGCACGGCGTGCCCGAGCTCCTGGCCGCCGTGGCTGCTCCACACCACCGGCAGCGCGGCCAGGTCGTCGTCCAGCACGTAGGGGTAGCTGGACACGACCACGAGCACCACCTGGCGCCCGGCCCGGACCAGCGCGCGGACCAGCGCCACCTGGGTGGGTGGCAGCCGGAGGTCCGGCCGGTCCGCGGTCTCCCGGCCGTTGAGGTGCGGGTCGTTGCCCACCGCCACCAGCACGGTCTCAGCGCGTCCGGCCACCTCGACCGCCTCGGCCAGCCCGGAGCGGACCACCGACACCTCGAACCGGGCCGAGTGGCGCGCCGTCCGCGCACCGACCTCCGCCACGCCGTCGGGACGCAGGTGCACCCAGCGGCCGGTACCCAGGTGCAGCAGCGACGCGGTGCCGTCGGGGTGCCGCTCGACCCGGAAGCTCTGCTGCACCTCCCAGCCGCCGACCCGCTCCGCGTCGGCCACCAGGGCCCGTCCGTCGGGGGAGCCCAGCAGCCCGGTGGACGTCCGCAGCGTCAGCACGCCGTCGCCCCAGTCCCGCCAGCGCCACTCCGCCGCCCCGGCCAGCCCGGACGTCCGCAGCGTCGCCCGGGCGTCGAGGCCCAGCCAGCGCGGCGCCGCAGCCGCACCACCGGGCGCGGCCGCACCACCGGCTCCGGCCCCGTCGGCCACCCGCAGCACCACCAGGTCGTCGCCCGGGACGCTGGCCGGGGCGTCGGCATCGCGCTCGCGGACCGCGTCGGCCAGGCTGACCCGGTAGGGGAGGCTGCCGCTGTACCAGTCGGTCAGCACCTCGTCGGCCAGCGGGCCCACCACCGCCAGCCGGCGTCCCGCGGGCAGCGGGAGCGCGCCGCCGGGGTTGGTCAGCACCACCACCGCGGCGGTGGCGGCCTCCCGGGCCAGGGCCGCGTGCTCGGCCGAGGCCACGTGCTCGGCGCCCAGCGAGGCCCACGGGTCCTCCCCGTCCAGCTCCCCGGTGAGCTCGCGCAGCGACAGCACCCGGGCGGCCGCGCGGTCGACGTCCTCCTCGCTGAGCAGCCCGCGCTCCAGCGCCTGCCCCAGCCGCTCCAGCGTGGTGGCCGGGCGGTCGTCGTCCTCGGTGACGGAGTCCACCCCCGCCCGGACCACCAGGGCGAAGGCCTCGACCGGGTCCAGCCCGGGCCGCTGCACCCGGAAGACGTTCCCGGGGGCGTAGGCGTCCGACACCACCGCCAGCGAGTGCGGGCTGGCCTCGCGGACGGCGTCGAGCAGGTCCGCCGACAGGTGCGCCGCCCGTCCGTTGACCAGGTTGTAGGAGGGCATCACCGCCCCCACCACCCCGGCCGACAGCGGGCCCAGGAAGGCGGGCAGCTCGTACTCGTGCAGCACCCGCGGCGGTACCTGCACCGACACCACGTCGCGGTGGTCCTCGACGTTGTAGGCGCAGAGGTGCTTCAGCGTCGGGGTCACCCGCCACCAGCGCGGGTGGTCCCCTCGCAGCCCGCCGGCGTAGGCGGTCGCCAGCTCGGCGGTGAGGTGCGGGTCCTCGCTGTAGCCCTCCTCGTTGCGTCCCCAGGCGGGGTGGCGCAGGGGGTTGACCACCGGCGCCCAGACGTTGAGCCCGACGCCCGGGTCGAGGTTGTGCATCGCCCGCGCCTCGGTGCCCACCGCCTCGCCGACCCGCCGCAGCAGGTCGGGGTCCCAGGTGGCGCCCAGCCCCACGGCCTGGCAGAAGACGGTGGCCCGACCGAGCCACGCCACGCCGTGCAGGGCCTCGTTGCCGGTGTGGGAGGCGGCCAGCCCGACGTGCTCCACGACCGGGGTCCGCTGGTGCAGCAGGGACACCTTCTCCGACGTGCTGAGCGCCTCCAGCAGGGCCCTCACCCGGGCGGACGGTCTCGGTTCGGTCACGGTGGCTCCTCGTCGAGCAGGGGTCCTGTGGGCGGTGGGGCGAGCAGTTACAGTCCATCATCGAAGCGCTTCGACGACAAGGGGTCCCGAGGCGCACCGTCGTCACAAAGGAGTGATCGTGACCCAGTCATCGCCCTTCACCCAGGCCCGTCCCGAGCTGACCCGCCGCCGTTTCCTCGGCGCCGTCGGCATCGGCGCCTCGGCCCTGGCCGCCACCCCGCTGCTCAGCGGCTGCGCCACCGGTGAGGTCGTCCCGCAGCAGGCCCCGGTGGTCGACGACGCCGTGCTGCCGCGCTTCGTCCCCGTCGAGTACGCCACGCCCGACATCCCCTCGGTCAACGGGTCGATCCCCGGCTACACCAGCTGGCCCACCGAGGTCGTCCGGGCCGTGCCGACCCCGCCCGGGGACGGACGCACCATCAAGGCCATGACGCCGCTGTGGGGCACCATCCCCTCGGCCGACGGCAACCAGTACTACGAGGCCGTGAACGAGCTGATCGGCTCGAAGGTCGAGTTCCAGATCACCGACGGCAACGTCTACGGCGACAAGCTGGCCACCGTGCTGGCCTCGCCCCGCGACGTCCCGGACTGGGTCTCGGTCCCGGGGTGGAACTTCCCGCCGCGCTTCGGCTCCGAGATCGTCGGCAACGTCTTCGCCGACCTGACGCCCTTCCTGTCCGGTGACAAGGTGACGAAGTACCCGCACCTGGCCAACATCCCCACCGACTCGTGGAAGATGTGCGTCTTCAACGGCAAGCTCTACGGCCTGCCCTACCCCGACTCCATCGTCCGCGACGCGATCTTCTACCGCGACGACCTGATGGACGAGCTGGGCATCACCGTCTCGATCAGCTCCGCCGAGGACCTGCTGGAGCTGGCCCAGGAGGTCACCGACCCCTCTGCCAACCGCTGGGGCGCGGAGGACATGTGGAACGCCGCCGCCCAGATCTTCGGCGTGCCGCCGAAGTGGGCGATGGTCGACGGCACGCTGGTGAACCGGGTGGAGACCGAGGAGTACCGGGCCGCGCTGGACTGGACCACCCGTGTCTTCGCCTCCGGTGCCGTCCACCCCGACGCGGTGGCCGGGCAGACCGGTGAGGCCAAGCAGCGCTTCCAGGCCGGGCGCTCGCTGATCATGCCCGACGGCGTGGGCGGCTGGCACGAGGCGCTGCGGGACAACCTGGCGAACAACCCGACCTACTCCCAGACCCCGTTCCCGCCCTTCCCCGCCGACGGCGGGGAGATCGTCTACTGGAAGTCGCCCGGCGCGGGCATGTTCTCCTTCATCAAGAAGACCGACGACACGGCGATGATCGAGCAGATCCTGGCCGCCGCCGACGTCCTCGCCGCACCGTTCGGCACGCTGGAGTACCAGACCGTCAACTACGGCGTCGAGGGTGTGCACTGGGAGCGCGGCAGCAAGGGCACGCCGGAGCTGACCGACCTCGCGGCCAAGGAGCTGCAGCCGACCTACATCTTCCTGGCCGACCCGCCGGTGGTGGAGTCGAAGGTGCAGTACCCGGGCTACGTCGAGGCCATGACCGGCTGGATGGCCGAGGTCTCCGAGCACCTGCAGGAGCCGCCGTTCTACGGGATGCAGATCACCCCGCCGGCCCAGTACGCCTCGATCGACCAGCCGTTCACCGACCTCGAGGCCGACATCCCGCGGGGCCGCAAGACGCTGGCCGACCTGGACGAGGCCATCGAGACCTGGCGCTCGTCGGGCGGCGAGGAGCTGCGGGCCTTCCACCAGGACCTGCTGGACCAGCAGTGAGCACCCTCGACCAGGCCTCGGCGCGGGTGGCGCGCGCCGAGGCGGAGGAGCGGGAGGAGCGGCGGCGCGACGCGCGCGCCCCCGCCCCGCCACCGCAGGTGCGTCGTCGCACGCTGGCCACCCGCTGGCGCCGCGACCGGCCGCTGGTGCTGATGACGCTGCCCGCGGTGGTGCTGCTGGCGGTGTTCGCCTACGTGCCGATGCTGGGCAACATCGCGGCCTTCCAGCAGTACTCGCCCTACAGCGGGTTCCTGGCCAGCCCCTTCGTCGGCCTGCAGAACTTCGCCCGGATCTTCACCAACGCCGCCTTCATCAACTCGGTGGTGAACACCCTGACGATCACCGTGTTCCAGCTGGTGTTCTTCTTCCCGGTGCCGATCGTGCTGGCGCTGCTGCTCAACAGCGTCATCTCGCCCAAGGTGCGGGTGTTCGTGCAGTCGGTGGTGTACCTGCCGCACTTCTTCAGCTGGGTGCTGGTGGTGACGATCTTCCAGCAGATCCTCGGCGGGGCCGGCCTGGTGTCGCAGACGCTGCGGGCCAACGGGTACTCCGGCTTCGACCTGATGACCAACCCCGACACCTTCCTGGTGCTGATCACCCTGCAGTCGGTCTGGAAGGACGCCGGCTGGGGGATCATCATCTTCCTGGCCGCGCTGAGCACCGTCGACCCGGCGCTGCACGAGGCCGCGGCCTCCGACGGTGCCGGTCGCTGGCGGCGGATGTGGCACATCACCCTGCCCGCGCTGAAGCCGGTGGTCATCCTGCTGCTGATCCTGCGCCTGGGTGACTCGCTCACCGTCGGCTTCGAGCAGCTGATCCTGCAGCGCGAGGCGGTGGGCGCCGACGTCTCGGAGGTCGTCGACACCTTCGTCTACTACCAGGGCGTCGTCTACGGCGACTGGAGCTTCGCCGCCGCAGCAGGCCTGGCCAAGGGCGTGGTCAGCCTGGCCCTGGTCCTGGGAGCCAACAAGCTGGCCCACGTCCTCGGGGAGTCAGGGGTGTACCAACGATGACCACGTCCACCGGAGAGCAGACCGCCCCCGCGGCGGTCACCGCCACCGCGAAGACCGCCGGCGTCGGGCCGGGGTCACCACGCCGTCGCCGGCGCAACAGCCAGCGACCCGTCTGGGAGGAGCCGCCCAGCCCGCTCGGCCTCGGCCTCAAGGGGCTGGTGCTGGTCCTGGTGGTGCTGGCCGTGGCCTTCCCGCTCTACACCGTGGTGCTGACCAGCTTCTCCACCCAGGCGGAGACGCTGCGCACCGGTGGTCTGGTGGTGGTCCCCGGTGAGCTCACCGTGGAGGCCTACCGCCAGATCCTCGGCGGCGGCGTGGTCACCCGGGCGGCCGTGGTCAGCGTCGGCATCACCGCGGTCGGCACCGCCCTGTCCATGGTGGTCTCGGTGATGGCGGCCTACGGGCTGTCCCGACCGGGTTCGCTGCTGCACACCCCGCTGCTGTTCGTCTTCCTGGTCACCATGTTCTTCGGTGCCGGGCTGATCCCCACCTACCTGCTGGTCAGCGGGCTGGGGCTGATCGACAGCTACTGGGCGCTGATCCTCCCCGGGGCGGTGTCGGCGTTCAACATCCTCATCCTGCGCAACTTCTTCATGGGCATCGAGGGCGCGATCCTCGACGCGGCCAGGATCGACGGGGCCAGCGAGTGGCGGATCCTGCTCCAGGTGGTCATCCCGCTGTCCGGCGCGGTGCTGGCGGTGGTGGCGCTCTTCTACGGCGTCGGCTACTTCAACGCCTTCTTCAACGCCGTGCTGTACATCAACGACAACGCCAAGTGGCCGCTGCAGCTGGTGCTGCGCTCCTACGTGCTGCAGGGGGTGGCTCTCCCCGGCGGTGGTGACACCAGCGGTGCGGTCAGTGGGGCGGTGGCCGGGCTGCCGATCAAGATGGCCGTCGTGGTGCTGGCGGTGGTGCCCATCCTGATGGTCTACCCCTTCGTCCAGCGGCACTTCACCAAGGGAGTCATCTTCGGTGCCATCAAGGGTTGAGCCGGTGGGCCCGGACGGTCGGTTCGAGCAGCCGCACCTCCGGGCCCGTGGCCCCGGCCAGTTGGGCGGTCACCATGTCCACGGCGATCTCCCCGATCCGGGCGCCCGGGACCTCGATCCAGTCGCAGTCGACCGGGACCGAACCGACCAGGTCGGCCGGGCAGACCAGCACCAGGGCGACGTCCTCGCGGCCGGCCCGGCGCAGCGCCTCCACCACCCCGGGCACCGCCAGCTCGTTGTGCACCACCAGCGCGTCCAGCGCCGGCTCGCGCTCCAGCAGCTCGGTGACCGCCGAGATGCCCCCGCCGCGGCTGCCCTGGGCCGCCACGGCGAGCGCCGGGGCGTCCAACCGGGCCACCGCCTCGCCGTAGCCGCGCATCAGCCGCTCGGCGAAGGACGTCCGGCGGGCCAGCACGGTGGGCGCGGCCCCGATCAGGCCGATCCGACGACGACCGGCGGCGGCGAGGTGGGCCACCGCCTGGCGCCCCACGCTGACGAAGTCCAGGTCGACGCAGGCCAGCGGGCCGGGGTCGTCGGGCAGACCGATCAGCACCGCGGGCTGGCGCATCGCCCGGAGCTCGGGCAGCCGCGGGTCCTCGCGCTCGACGTCCATCACGATGGCGGCGTCGACCATCGAGCCCGACGCCACCCGGTCCAGGCTGTGGGGGTCGTCGTTGGTCAGCAGCAGGACGTCCAGGTCGTGGCTGCGGGCCCGGGTCACCACACCGGCCACGAACTGCAGGATCACGCTGACGTTGACGTCCACCCGCAGCGGGGCGACCAGCGCCAGCACGTGGGTGCGGCGCGAGGCCAGCGCCCGGGCACCCGCGTGCGGCCGGTAGCCCAGCCGGTCGACCGCGCTCTGGATCCGCTGGCGGGTGGCCTCGGAGATGGGGCGCTTCCCGCTGAGCGCGTAGGACACGGTGGACACCGACACCCCGGCCTCGCGGGCGACGTCGCCGATGGTGGCCTCGCCCGGACCGCTGGTCGTCACCGGCCAGACTCTAGTGGCGCGACGCCGCGGAAGGAGCACGACGATGACCGGTCCTGACGCTGCACCCACCTGGTTCGGGGCGGACTGGAACCCCGAGCAGTGGGACCGCGGCACCTGGCGCGAGGACGTCGAGCTGATGGTCCGGGCCGGGGTCAACCTGGCCACCGTGGGCGTCTTCAGCTGGTCCAGCCTCGAGCCGCGCCCCGGTGAGCTGACGCTGGACTGGCTGGTGGACGTCCTGGACCTGCTGCACGAGCACGGGATCACCGCCGACCTGGCCACCCCCACGGCCTCCCCGCCGCCCTGGCTGGGGGTGCGCTGGCCGGAGACCCGGTCGGTCACCGACACCGGCGTCCGGATGAGCCACGGCTCCCGCAACCACTTCTGCCCGTCCTCGCCGGTCTACCGGGAGCGGTGCCGCTGGATCGTGCAGGCCCTTCTCGACCGGTGTGCCGGCCACCCCGCGGTGGCGCTGTGGCACGTCGGGAACGAGTACGGCCAGACCTGCCACTGCGACCTCTGCGCCGCGGCCTTCCGCACCTGGCTGGCCGAGCGGTACGGCGACCTGGCGACGCTGAACCGCGCCTGGGGGACGGCGGTGTGGAGCCAGGGGTACGCCGGCTGGGACGAGGTGGTCCCGCCCCGGGCCGCCCCCTACGTGCACAACCCCGCCCAGCGGCTGGACTTCCGGCGCTGGGTCTCAGACGCCCAGCTGGAGCTCTACCTGGAGCAGCGGAGGCTGATCCGGGAGGTCGATCCGGTGACGCCGGTGACCACCAACTTCATGGGCTTCTTCCCCGGGATCGACTACCGCCGCTGGGCCCCGCACCTGGACGTGGTCAGCGACGACTCCTACCCCGACCCGGCCGACCCCGGCTCGGTCGTCGGCAGCGCGATGACCGCGGACCTGATGCGCGGGCTGGCCGGCGACCGGCCCTGGATGCTGATGGAGCAGGCCTGGAGCTCGGTCAGCTGGCGCGAGCACAACGTGGCCAAGACCCCGGCCCGGATGCGGCGCGAGGCCTTCCAGGCCCTGGCCCGCGGCGCGGTCGGGCTGTGCTGGTTCCAGTGGCGCCAGGCCGCCGACGGCCCGGAGCGGTTCCACTCCGCGCTGCTGCCCGCCACCGGACCCGACACCCGCTCCCACCGGGCCGTCCGCGAGCTGGGGGCGGAGGTGGCCCGGCTGGGACCGCTGGGCGGACGTCCGGTGGCCGAGGTCTGCCTGGTCCTCGACTGGCCGTCGTGGTGGGCCGGCACCGAGCGGGGGCTGCCCAGCACCCGGCTCGACCCGCTGGAGCAGCTCCGCCGCTGGTACGCCGCCTGCTGGGCCGCCGGGGTGACGGTCGACCTGCGCGGGGTCGAGGACGACCTGTCCGGCTACCGCGTGGTGCTGGCCCCCTCGGCCTTCCTGCTGGAACCGGCCGCGGCGGCGGGTCTCCGTGAGCGCGTCACCGCCGGGGCGCACCTGGTGCTCGGCCCGTTCAGCGGCGTGGTCGACGCCCGCAGCCGGATCCTGCCGCCCCCGCTGCCGGCCGGGCTGGCCGAGCTGCTGGGGGCCCGGGTGGAGGAGTGGCTCCCGCTGCCGGAGCCGGTGGCACTGCGTCCCGGACCGGACGCCGACCTGGCCGGCGGCACCGCCACCACCTGGGCGGAGTGGCTCAGCACCGACGGTGCGGAGGTGTGGCTGACCTTCGAGGGCGGCCCCGCCGACGGCGGCCCCGCCCTGGTCAGCCGCGCCTCCGGAGCCGGCCGGATCAGCTACCTGGCCTGCGTCCCCGACGAGGACCTGCTCTCCCGGTGGCTGCTCGGCTGCCTGCGCACCGCCGGGGTGGCGGTGGCCGAGGACCACCCCGAGGGCGTGGAGGTGGTCCGCCGCGGCGAGCACCTGGTCGTCGTCAACCACGCCCCCGGGCCCCGCCTGCTCCCGCTCGCCCGACCCGCCACCGACCGCCTGACCGGACGACGCCACGAGGGCGTCGTCCCGCTGGACCCCGACGCCGTGTGCGTCCTGATCGAGGAGGACTCGTGAGATTCACCGACGGCTACTGGCAGCTCCTGCCCGGGGTCAGCGTGCTGCGGCCCAGGCTCGTGGAGCAGGTGGACCAGGGTCCCGGCCGGCTGGTGCTGCACTGCCCGACGGCCCCCATCCGGCACCGCGGGGACACCCTCAACCGCCCGGTCGTCACGGTCACCGTCGACTCCCCGGCCGAGGACGTGATCGGGGTCCGGATCGAGCACCACACCGGACGCCGGCCCCGACGCCCCTCCTTCGAGATCAGCACCGACACCGACGTCGACGTCCGGGTCACCGAGGACGAGGAGACCGTCACCCTCACCTCCGGCGGGCTCAGCGCCCGGTTCCGGCGCGACGCCTGGGGCTGTGACTTCCTGGCCGGGGACCGGGTGCTGACCAGCTCCACACCCCGCAGCATCGGGGTGGTCACCGACGGCGAGGGACGCTCCTTCGTGCACGAGCAGCTCGGCCTCGGCGTCGGCGAGCACGTGTTCGGGCTGGGGGAGCGGTTCGGCGCCTTCGTCCGCAACGGGCAGTCGGTCGACACCTGGAACGCCGACGGCGGGACGTCCTCGGACCAGTCCTACAAGAACGTCCCCTTCTACCTCTCCGACCGCGGCTACGGCGTCTTCGTCGCCCACCCCGAGCGGGTCAGCTTCGAGGTCGGCACCGAGGTGGTCTCACGGACCCAGTTCTCCGTCGAGGGCCAGCACCTGCAGTACTACGTCATCCACGGACCGACGCCGGCGGAGATCCTCAAGCGCTACACCGCGCTGACCGGGCGCCCGGCCACCGTCCCGGACTGGTCCTACGGGCTGTGGCTGTCGACCTCCTTCACCACCGAGTACGACGAGGCGACCGTCACCTCCTTCATCGACGGCATGGCCGAGCGCGACCTGCCGCTCAGCGTCTTCCACTTCGACTGCTTCTGGATGCGTCAGTTCCACTGGTGCGACTTCGTCTGGGACCCGGCGACGTTCCCCGACCCGGCCGGCATGCTGGGCCGGCTGCGCGAGAAGGGGCTGCGCATCTCCGCCTGGATCAACCCCTACATCGCCCAGCGCTCGGAGCTCTTCGCCGAGGGGGCCGAGAACGGCTACCTGCTGCGCACCACCGAGGGCGACGTCTGGCAGTGGGACATGTGGCAGGCCGGGATGGGCCTGGTCGACTTCACCAACCCCGACGCCGTTGAGTGGTACACCTCCAAGCTCAAGACGCTGCTGGACCAGGGGGTCGACGCCTTCAAGACCGACTTCGGCGAGCGGATCCCCACCGAGGGTGTCCGCTGGCACGACGGCTCGGACCCGCAGCGGATGCACAACTGGTACGCCCAGCTGTACAACAAGGCGGTCCACGAGCTGCTGGCCACGCAGCGGGGGGCCGACCAGGCCGTGCTCTTCGCCCGCTCGGCCACCGCCGGCGGCCAGGCCTACCCGGTGCACTGGGGCGGGGACTGCGAGTCCACCTTCGTCTCGATGGCGGAGTCGCTGCGCGGCGGGCTCTCGCTGGGGCTCTCGGGCTTCGGCTACTGGTCCCACGACATCGGCGGCTTCGAGGGCACCCCGGACCCTGCCGTGTTCAAGCGCTGGGTGGCCTTCGGGCTGCTCTCCTCGCACTCCCGGCTGCACGGCTCCAGCTCCTACCGGGTGCCCTGGGCCTTCGACGAGGAGGCGGTGGAGGTCACCCGACTCTTCACCCGGCTCAAGATGTCGCTGATGCCCTACCTCTCCCGGGTGGGTCGCGAGGCGCACGAGGAGGGGCTGCCGATGATGCGGGCGATGGTGCTGCAGTACCCGCACGACCGCTCCGCCGTCACCGTCGACACCCAGTACATGCTGGGTGACGACCTGCTGGTGGCACCGGTCTTCGACCTTGAGGGATGGGCCGACTACTACCTCCCCGACGGCACCTGGACGCACCTGCTGACCGGGGAGCAGCGGCAGGGGCCTGGGTGGCACCGCGAGCGGTACCCGATGGACTCGCTGCCGGTCTTCGTCCGCCCGGGGGCCGTGCTGCCCCGCGGTGCCGTCCAGGACCGGCCGGACTACGGCCACCACGACGGCGTGACCCTGGAGGTGCGCGAGCTGGCCGACGGTCAGAGCACCACCGTGACCGTGCCGGTCGGGGACCAGCAGGCCCGCTGGGTGGTCTCGCGCTCCGGGGACACGCTGACCGCCTCGGCGGAGGGCACCGACCGTCCCTGGCGGCTGGTGCTGGTGGGGGCCGGTGGGGCGCCGTCGGCCGGGGTCAGTGCCTCGGGGGCGACGTCGGTCACCCTCCGGCAGCCGGCTGGCTGAGGTGCGAAGGGGCCCCACGTCGATCCAGCCGGTCTGAGTGGGTGCCGGTCGGAGGGGTACCTGAGGTCGAGGCCCGAGACCGTCCGGGCCAACGACAGGAGTCACAGATGCCCAACACCGTTTCACGCGCTCTGCACGACGTCGGCCTGTCCGCCTGGTTCGGCGGGACCCTGGCCAACGCGGTCGGTCTCAACCGGGCCGCCGGCGCGGCCGACAGCCCCGAGGCCGTCGGCCGGGTGGCCAACGCCGGCTGGGACGCCTGGACGCCGGTCAACGCGGCCGCCATCGGCGCCCACCTGGTCGGCTCGGTCGGCCAGCTCGTCGGCAACAAGGAGCGGGTCGCCGCCCAGCAGGGGGTGGGCACCATGTCGGTGGTCAAGACGGTGCTGACCGTCGCCGCCCTCGGCGTCACCGCCTACAGCCGCGTCCTCGGCGCCAAGGTCTCCAAGGACCAGGCCCCGCCGGCCGAGTCCGGCACGGACCCGTCGATCGGGACCTCCGACGAGGTCGCCGGCGCGCAGAGCCAGCTCAAGGCCCTGCAGTGGGTCATCCCGGCCCTGACCGGCACCCTGGTCGTGCTGAGCAGCTTCGCGGGCGAGCAGCAGCGTCCCGAGGCCGTCGCCGAGGGCGTGCGTCGTCGCGCCTTCTCGCGTCGCAGCAGCTGATACCGTCGCGGCCCCGACCCTGCGTACCGCAGCAGGTCGGGGCCGTCGTCGCACCCGGCCCCCGGGCCGCCGCACCGCCCGGCCGTCGAAGGAGACACCCGTGACCGATCCCGTCCACCCGACGTCGACGGGACCCGGGGCCCAGGACGTCCTCGCGCAACGCGTCCGCGACCTGGTCCCGGCCGGCCGGGAGGTCCGGGAGGTGCGCATGTTCGGCGGGCTGTCGTTCATGGTGGACGAGCGGATGGCGGTGGCGGCGGGTCGCGACGGCAGCCTCCTGGTGCGCACCGACGCCGGTCGCCACGAGGAGCTGCTCGGCCGCGGCGCCCAGCCCGCGACCATGGGGCCGGACCGGCCGATGGGCCGTGGGTGGCTCACCGTACCTGCACCGCTGGTCGACGACGACCGCGAGCTCGGGTTCTGGATCCAGGTGGGCATCGACTCCCGCGACGCCCCCGCCAGCCCCTGACCGGGCCTCCTCAGACGTCGAAGACGAGGACGCGCTCCGCGTGGTCGCCGATCATCCCCGCCACCACCTGGTGGTGGGGATGCGGCAGGTAGGCGTCGCGGGCGGACGCGTCCTTGAAGGTGATCACGAACCCGTAGTCGTACCCGTCCTCCTTGCCCTCGGGGCTGGAGGAGCGGCCCTCGACCAGGCTGACGATGCCGGGGACGGACCTGCCCAGCTCTCGCAGGGCGGGTCCGACTCTGGCGTCGGCCGTTTCGTGCCCGTTCTTCCAGGCGACGAGCACGACGTGGGTGATCTGGGTCATGCAGCGATGCTACGGACCTGGTGCCGCCGGGGCGACGCCGCCCACCCCGGGTGGTCGGCGTCCTCCCGGCAGCGGTCAGGCCACGGTGATGACGGTCTTGCCGCGGAGGCGGCCGGCGGCCGCGTCGGCGTGGACCCCGGCCAGCTGGTCCAGCGGCCGGCGGTCGACGACGCGCAGCGTCACCCGACCGGCGTCGACACGCTCGACGAGGTCGGCCAGGTGGGCACCGTTCGGGGTCACCCAGACGTCCGCCGTCCGCACCGAGCGGGCCTCGTCGGCGGGCACCGCCCCGGCAGAGCTGACGGCGATGCCGCCGTCAGCCACGTAGGACGTCAGCCGGGCGAGCTCCTCCGGCGCCAGGCGGACGTGGTTGACCACCACGTCGAACGGGCCACCGACAGCGGCCGGGCCCGCGTCGAGGTCGAGCGGGTCGACCACCTCCGTCGCGCCGTGCTCACGCAGCCGCCCCGCGTGCTGCGGTCCGTCGACCGCGGTCACGGTGGCCCCGGCGTCGGAGGCCAGCTGCACGACCAGGCTGCCGACGGCGCCGCCGGCACCGTTGACCAGCACCGTCTGCCCTGCTTCCACGCAGGCCAGCTCGATCGTGGCCTGCCGGGCCGCCAGCCCCGCCAGCGGCAGCGCCGCGGCGTCGGCCAGCGGGACCGTGCGTGGTGCGGCGGCCACCAGGTCGGCGGCGATCACCGCGTACTCCGCGGCGCCACCGTGCTCGTCGAGGGGGAACATGCCGACGACGTCGTCGCCCACAGCGATCCCCTGGACACCCTCGCCCAGACCCACCACGGTCCCGGACAGGTCGAGGCCGGGGGTGATGGGCAGGGGCGTCGGGATCATCCCCGCGAGCACGCCGAGCCTGATGTGGTCGTCGACCGGGTTGAACGAGGTGGCGGCGACCTGGACCAGGACCTGACCGGGTCCGGGCGTGGGGGTGTCCACCTCCTCCTCGCGCAGCACCTCGGTGCCGCCGAACTGGTGGTAGCGGATGGCCTTCACGGTTCCTCCTCGTGGGTGCTGCTCGTGGTGCCTGCGGGTGCCGCAGGACCGCTGCCGCGACGTCTGGCTCCTGTCGGGGCGGCTCTCGGTCGCCGGCGCCGCGCACAAGCGCACTTGCCTAGGCAACTGAGCCGAGCATGTCTGAGTTGCCTAGGCAAGTCAAACCGGGCTCCCCGGTGGTAAGGTCACCGCCCATGACCACCCCGCCCCGATGGCTCGACGAGGACCAGCAGGCGACGTGGCAGGACCTGCTCACCGTCGTCATCGCCCTGCCGTCCCTGCTGGACCGTCAGCTGGAGCGTGACGCCGGCATGTCCAACTTCGAGTACAGCGTCCTCGCGCGCCTGTCCATGGCCGAGGACCACACGATGCGGCTGAGCGAGCTGGCGGCGCAGTGCAACAGCACCCAGCCCCGGCTGTCGAAGGTGATGGTGCGCTTCGAGGAGCGCGGGTGGGTCACGCGGCGCCCCGACGCGCAGAACGGGCGGTTCACGCTGGCCACGCTGACCGGGACGGGCCTGCACGAGGTCGTGCAGAGTGCTCCCGGCCACGCCGAACGCGTCCGGCAGCTGGTGTTCGACCCGCTCAGCAGCGCCCAGCAGCGCAGCCTGGGTGTGGCCCTCGCCCGGGTCGCCGCCACCGTCCGGCAGGAGCTAGGGAGCGCCGGCCCCGAGGCGGGCGCCCCGCGCGGCTGAACGACCCGGGTCCGGGGGTCAGGAGCGGTCCCGACCGGCGTGTCCGCCACCAGACCGCCGCCGTGATGACGGCGAGGGCGCCGGTGGGCACCAGCAGCAGCGCGTCCCCGCCGGTCGACCGCTCCTGCAGGGAGGGGAAGTCGGAGTGCATGAGGGTGTCGAAGAGGAAGAGCAGGGTGTTGTTCAGGGCGTGCACGGCGACCGCGACCTCCAGCCCGCCGGTGCGCCAGGTGATGATGGCGAAGCTCACGGCCGGAGCGAGGTAGTAGAGGTTGCGCCACGGGTCGGAGGACAGGTGGAGGCCCACGAACACCACGCTGGAGACCAGGACACCGACCACCAGTCCCGCTCGTGGCCCCCGGCTCCAGCTCCCGGCCACCCGGAAGACCAGTCCGCGCAGCCCGTACTCCTCACCCGCCGACTGCAGCGGGGTCAGGATGATGGTGAGGGCGAACATCGTCACGAGATCGGCAGGGGACCAGGGCACCTGGTCAGGCACCGCCGTGCTCGTCACCACCACGAGGACCCAGAGGGGGGTGACGAGGACGACCGCCCGCCCGAGCACCTCGAACCGGAACCGCGAGGAGACCGAGTGCAGGGAGGCAGCCGGCACCCGGTAGAGCCAGCGGTGGATGATCGCGCTCCAGGGCACGAGCAGGGCCAGCGACAGCATGTTCCCGGCCTGGTACACCGGCGTGACGTCGGTACCGCCCCACGTCGGGTTGGTCCGGCCCAGCTGCTGGTCGACCAGGGCCGCGCCCTGGGAGACGAGGAAGCCGAGGACGAGCATCCCTCCCAGGAGCAGCAGGATCGCGAGGACACCGCGGCCGATGCGGCGCTCGTCCCCGGCCAGCACCCGGTGGAACTCCACGCCAGGTGGGACCGGGAGCGACTCGCGGCGGTGCGGAGAGCCTGCTGCCGGTGACGGCGCAGGAGGCGTGGGGTGGTGGTCCATGACCGGAGCTCTTCCCTCGTGGGTGCAGGTGTGTGGGTGCCGGCCCGAGCCGGTGACCGCAGTCCAGACCCTGTTCCCCGGACGAGGTCAAGCCGAGGAGCTTGGGCGTCCCTGCGGTTGCGACGAAGGTCGTAGCGGAAGTGCCCACCTGCGTCCGATGTGGTGCCGGCGCAGACGCAGCAGGCTGGGAGCGCCGGAGGTGGTGCTCAGCGGACGTACGTCCCGACACCCCGGGCCGAGGAGCTTCCGATGCGTGATCACCCGGTCGTCCCCAGGGCGATAGGTCCCGGTCAGCGGCTGCTGCGGAGCGCCCTCGTCGTCCTCGCGGCGCTCGCCACGCTGACGACCCTGGCCGCGTGCCGCGGGGCGACCGAGACCACGCCGCTGCCCGCGACGCGACCAGCGGGCGCGAGGTCGGAGCAGGTCGACGTCGAGGCGTGGCTGAACGGGGTGCTGCCCCGGGGCCCTGGACCGGGAGCCGGAGCTGTCGGCTTGACCCTGTTCCAGGAGCATGGTCTGGAGTGGTGACCGGCCGCGGGACGCACGCCCCGGTCGTCCTCACAGCGATCACGGAGCCACGACGCATGCCGATCATCCGCAGACCCCTCGAGATCATCCGCGACGACCTCCGGCCCTTCCTGGTCCTCAACGCCATCGCCTTCGGGCTGTTCCTGGTCGGCTTCGTGCTCGGCCTGGTCTACCCCGGGCTGGTGCAGGCGCAGTCGGTGGACTTCGAGGCGTCCGGGCAGACGGACCTGGTGCTCGAGGTGTTCAAGAACCCGTGGCTGTTCGGCCTCGTGATCTTCGCGGTCAACACCTTCACGGTCGGCGCGGCGATGATCGTGCTGCCCTCGATGGTCGTCCCCTTCCTGGGCATCCCCCTGTTCGCCTGGAAGGCCGTGAACATCGGCATGGCCATCGCCCCGACCAGCCCCACCCTCTGGGTGGGGTTCATCCCCCACTCGCTCACGCTGGTCGTCGAGTTCGAGGCCTACGTGCTGCTGATGCTCGGTGCCTGGATCCTCGGACGTTCCTGGCTGCGCCCGGCGACCACCGGCGCCGCCAGCCGCAGACAGGGCTACCTCCGCGGTCTGCAGCGTCTGGGCTGGCTGGGTCTCGCCGCGCTGGTGCTGCTCGTCGTGGGTGCCGTCTGGGAGGCGTGGTCGCTCACCCAGCTGTTCCCGTGGCTGGTCCACGTGCTGCTGTGACCGCCGCCCGCGACAACCGTGTCAACATCCTTGCGCATTGTGGCATTGCTGCCACTGGAGCGGCTGGGACGCGCGCCCGAGACTGAGAGGGAACCGCCGTCCCGGCGCCCCACGGCCCGAGGACCCACGATGAGGAGCACCCCCATGACCGATCCGATGAAGGCCGTCGTGCTGACCCGTTTCGGAGGGGTCGACGCCTTCGAGCTGCGCGACGTCCCCGTACCGCAGGTCGGACCCCGCCAGGTGCGGGTGCGGATCCACGCGACCGCCGTCAACCCGCTCGACGTCCAGATCCGTCGCGGGGACTACCCGGACCAGGTGCCGCTCCCGGCGATCACCGGGCACGACGTCTCGGGCGTGGTGGAGGAAATCGGGTCCCACGTGAGGGAGTTCCGCGTCGGCGACGCCGTGTACTACACCCCCCGGATCTTCGGCGGCCCCGGCTCCTACGCCGAGCAGCACGTCGTCGACGTCGACCTCGTCGGCCGGAAGCCGGAGAACCTCAGTCACCTGGAGGCCGCCAGCCTGACCCTCGTCGGCGGGACGGTCTGGGAGGCGCTGGTGACGCGGGCGCAGCTCACCGTGGGGGAGACGATCCTCGTCCACGGCGGCTCCGGCGGTGTCGGCACGATCGCGATCCAGGTCGCGAGGGCGATCGGCGCACGGGTGATCACCACCGCGCGAGCCGGCGAGCACGAGCTGGTGCGCTCCCTGGGGGCGGACGAGGCGATCGACTACAGCTCCGCGGACTACGTCGACGCGGTGGATGCGATGACCCACGGCAAGGGGGTCGACGTCGTCCTCGACACGATCGGCGGCGACGCGCTCACCCGGAGCCCGCTGACGCTGGCCGACTCCGGACGCGTCGTCAGCGTCGTGGACATCGCGCAGCCGCAGAACCTCATCGAGGCGTGGGGCAGGAACGCCGCCTACCACTTCGTCTTCACCCGGCAGAACCGGGGGAAGCTGGACGCCCTCACCGCGCTGGTCGAGCGCGGGCTCGTGAAGCCGGTCCTCGGCGCCACCCTCCCGCTCGCCCGGGTGGGCGAGGCGCACGAGCTGCTGGAGAACAGGCGCTCCTACGCACTGCGCGGCAAGATCGCGATCGACGTGGCGGGGGAGACCGTCGCGCTGCCCCTCCGTGCCGCGTAGCGGGAGGCTCCGGAGCCAGTCCGAGCACCACCAGACGATCCAGCCGACGGAGGCCGAAGGCATGACCGCTTACATCGTGTTCCAGCGAGAGACCACCCAGGACCAGCAGGCCCTCGACCGGTACTCCGCACGCGCCGACGCCACCTTCGCCGGCCACGACGTGCAGGTCCTCGTCGACTACGGCAGGCACGACGTGCTCGAGGGACCCCCGGTCGAGGGCGTCGTCGTCCTGAGGTTCCCGGACGCGGCGGCGGCCAGGGGCTGGTACCTCAGCGAGCAGTACCAGGAGGTGGTGCAGGACCGCCTCCAGGGAGCGAGCTACCGGGCCGTGCTCGTGGACGGGGTGGACGCCGGAGCCTGATCGAGCCCCGGGCTGACGGCGGTGGTCAGCTCCGCCCGGAGAAGGTGGCGCGGTACTCCGAGGGTGACACCCCCAGGAGCCGGCGGAAGTGCAGCCGCAGGTTCGACCCGGTTCCCAGGCCGACCTGCTCCGCGACGCGGTCCACCGACAGTCGGGTGCCCTCCAGCAGCTCGCGGGCGGTGTCGACCCGTGCCCGGAGGATCCACTGCAGCGGGGTGCTGCCGGTCTCCTCGGCGAAGCGGCGCAGGAAGGTGCGGGGCGACATCTGCGCGTGCGCGGCGAGCCCGGCGATCGTGAGCGGCTCGTCCAGCCGCGTCAGCGCCCACTCGCGCGTCGCGGCGAGGGTCTCCCCGTGGGTCGCCGAGCTGGTCCTCGGCAGGTACTGGGCCTGGCCCCCGCTCCGGTAGGGCGCGGTGACGAGCCCTCGTGCGATCTCGTTCGCCGCACCCACGCCGAGGTCGCGCCGGACGATGTGCAGGCACAGGTCGAGACCCGCAGCGGCACCGGCGGAGGTGAGGACGGACCCCTCGTCGACGAAGAGCACGTTCGGCTCCACCGTGATCTGCGGGTGCCGCTGCGCGAGCAGCTCCGCCGCGTCCCAGTGCGTCGTCGCCCGCAGACCGTCCAGCAGGCCGGCTTCCGCGAGGGCGAAGGCGCCGTAGCAGATCGAGGCGATGCGTGCCCCGCGGGTTGCGGCGTCCCGGAGCGCGTCGCGCACCGCCACCGGTACCGGCCGACCCGCCGGGGCGTAGCCCGGGACGACGACCGTGTCCGCCTCGGCGAGCGCGTCCAGACCTCGTGGGACCGCGTAGCCGAAGGACCCGTGGGACGGCACCGTCCCGGCGCTGACCCCGCAGGCCGACACCACGTAGGGGAACCCCGTCTCCGGGTGGAACACCTCCGAGGGGATCCCGACGTCCAGCGGGAGCGCCCCGTCGAGCACGAGGACCACCACCCGGTGCGGTCGCTGCATCACCCGCCTCCGATCCGGTCTCGTGCCGACCCGTCGTCAGCATGCTCGCACGTGCGGGCACCTCGGCCGGCAGCACCGGATCACGTCTGGTCCTGCTCGCCGGGCAGGCGGGCGTCACGTCCGGGAGTCACCCGACCTCGACCGACGTCGCTCGAATGGCGCCAGGCCTGCGCCGCCATCAGGATGATGCACCCGGTGAGCGCGGCGATGACGACGGCATCGGTGGCCTGCCCGGAGCGGAGGACGCCGGCGACCACGAGCAGGGAGACGGCGAACGCACCGACGCACAGGCCGACGTACAGCCGGTTCTGCACGCGCGCCCGGAGCGGTGGGTGGGCGGCGGTGCGGGCGTCCAGGAACAGGGCGATCATCAGCACCGGGACGACCTGCAGGGCGATCTCGTACAGAGCCATCAGGGGGGTCCTCGATCTGGTCGGGTGGGGACGGACGTCGGTCCTCACCGATCCAAGGGGGTGTTCCGGCCACAGGGTCAACCGTCGGGGTGCCCGCCGCCCCGGGAGTTGACCCTGTGCCGACGACACGGTGTCCGATGGGATCTCCAGACCCGAGGAGATGACCTGATGACCGTCGACGGCGCCACCCGCTCCCCCCACGACGCGTCCGCCCCCGACCCCGGCTCCCGCGCCCGGGTCGCCCGCCCCGGCTGGCCGGAGATCGCCGTCGGGGTGATCGCCCTGGTGGCGGCCGGGGCGGTCCTCCCGCTGGCTCGTCCGCTCACGGCGGAGATGGATCCCGTGGCCTACGGGCTCGTGCTGACCGCCTGGTCCGGGGTGGTGGGGCTGGTCGGCTTCACCGCGGCTGCGCTGGTCAGGATCCGCTCCTGGGCCGCGTTCAGCGTTCGCCGCACGACGTGGCGCTGGATGGCGATCGGGCTGGCGGGTGGCGTGGTCGCCTTCCTGCTCAAGGGCGTCCTCAACACGGTCGTCGTCACCGTGGCGGGATCCGACGCCGCCGACCCGCAGTCGGGCTACTACGGCGCGGCGGGTGGTGGTGTGCTGCCCCTGGTGCTGACCGTGCTCTTCCTCTCCGTGCTCACCCCGCTCGGTGAGGAGCTCTTCTTCCGCGGCGTGATCACCAACGCCCTGCTCCGCTACGGGGCGGTCGTCGGCGTCCTGTCCAGCTCGGTCGTCTTCGCCCTGTTCCACGGCATCAACCTCGCCCTCCCCTCCGCGCTCGTGGTGGGGATCGTGGCCGCCGAGGTGATGCGCCGCAGCGGGTCGATCTGGCCCGCCGTGCTGGTCCACGTGATCAACAACCTGGGCCTGCCGCTGCTGGTGCTGATCAGTGGTGCGACCGGTCCGGCGTGAACGGGGTCCTCACGGCTCTGAGGCGGGCGGGATCCGTGCTCCCGCTGAACCGGAGGAGCCCTCCGCCTGATGCGTAGCCTGGACCTGCTCACCACCAGGCCCGACACCGTTCGCACCGTGGTCTCGCAGGAGATCCGGTGACACCACCAGGAGAGGACAGGGACGCAGATGCTGGCATGGACGACGACCCCCGGCGCGCCAGGGGGACTCACGCTCCGAGAGGTCCCCGACCCGGTCCCGCTCCACCACGAGCTGGTGGTGCGCGTCGAGGCGTTCGCTCCCAACCCCGGTGATCTCGCGATGGCGCCGACCCTGCCCGCGGGGTCGGTCCCCGGGTGGGACGGGAGCGGTGTGGTGCTCGCCGCAGCCGCCGACGGCCAGGGGCCCGGGGTGGGGGAGCGGGTCCTGTTCCTCGGTCTCGCCGGCGGGTGGGCGCAGCACCGGACGGTGCCGCACACGATGACCGCCGCGGCACCCGACGACGTGGCGTGGGAGCGCCTCGCCACGCTGCCGGTCCCGGCCACGAGCGCGCTGCGTGCCCTGCGGCGGCTCGGCTCGGTCCTGGGACGCCGCGTCCTGGTCGTGGGGGCGACCAGCGCGGTCGGCAGGATGGCCGTGCAGCTGGCGGCGCGGTCAGGGGCCGAGGTGGTGGCGGTGGCGCGGGACGAGCAGCAGCACGAGGCCCTCCGCGGGCTCGGGGCACGCGAGACCCACGCCTCCCTGGCCGGGGTCGGCGCCCGCGTCCACGGTGCGATCGACATCGTCGGCGGACACCACCTCGTCGACGCCTACGCCCTGCTCGAGCCCGGCGGGACGGTCATCGCCCTGGGGCACGCAGCCGGCGCGGACGAGCACTTCCCCTACGGGGCCTTCGTCGCCGACCCCACGACGGCCGACCGCTCGATCACGAGCTTCTTCCTCGGCACCGAACCCGGCCTGGCCGTCGAGATGGGGTACCTGGCGGCGGACCGGACGCTGGACGTCGGCGCCATCGACCTCCGGCCCTGGGCCGAGCTCCCGAGCTGGATCGAGGCAGCGGACCGACGACCAGCGGGACGGGTCGTCTTCCGGGTGGACCACACCGACCGTCCCTGACCGACCCGCGGGACTCGTCGTGGTGCGGGTCCGGACCGGGGGCGGGGGCTTGACCCTGTGGTCGGAACACGCCCTTCCCTGGGTGGAGGGACCCGCACCACCAGGGACGAGGTCGACGCCAGGAGGGGTGACATGACCCACGACACGCACGACAGCTCATCGCACGGGTCGACCGGACGCGATCTGCCCGAACGGCCCGGCTGGCTCGAGATCGTCGTCGGCCTGGGGGTGGCGGCTCTGGTGACGGGCGCACTCGTCCTCGTGGCCCCGGCCCTCCCGACCGACCCCGTGCTCCACGGGCTGACCCTGGCGGTGTGGTCCGTGGCCGTCGCCTTCCTGGGGTTCGGTGCCGCCGTGGTCGTCCGGATCCGGTCGCTGCGCCCCTTCGGGGTCCGCCGGACCACGTGGCGATGGGTCCTCGTCGGACTCGGGGTGGGAGTCGCCGCCTTCCTCCTCAAGGGTGTCGTCAACCTCGCGATCACCTCACTCACCGGCTTCGGCGAGGACGCTCAGGTCCCCTCCCAGGACGCCGCCAACGGCGGCGCGCTGGCGCTGGTGACCACCTTCGTGATGCTGTCCTTCCTGGTGCCCCTGGGCGAGGAGCTGCTGTTCCGCGGGGTCCTGATGCGCGGCCTGCTGCGCTACGGCGCCGTGGTGGCGGTCCTCGGCAGCTCCGTCGTCTTCGCGCTGTTCCACGGCTTCAACCTGGCCCTCCCGACCGCGTTGGTCGTCGGCATCGCCGCCGCGGAGGTGGCTCGACGTTCCGGGTCGATCTGGCCGGCGGTCGTGGTCCACGTCGTCAACAACCTCGGGCTCCCGCTCTTCGTCCTGCTGCTGGGTCTCGGCGGGGCGGTGTGAGCCGGTAGCAGGCGGCGAGGTCCCGAACCTGTTCCGGACCGGGCTCCACCCAGGTGTCCACGCCGTGGTCGGCACCGCAGCCCGACTGCTAGGACATCCGCCCGCGGATGCGCGTCTCGATGCCGTCGAGGATGGTGTCGAGTCCGAACGCCAGGGCGTGCGCGGGGTTCTGCGCGGCGTCGAACGCCGACCCGACAGCACTGCCGACCCGTGCGGCCACGACGAGGTCGTCGTCGGTCATCACCTGCTCCAGGACGGGGGCGACGACCCCCCACCAGTCGGCGTCGGACATGCCCGACTCGTCCCGCGTGCTGGCCGAGCCCCGTCGCGCGCGAGCCGTCGCGTCGACCAGGCTCAGGATCAGGGTGAGGGCGGCGTCCATCTCGACGTCGGTGAGCCCGATGCCGTCGAGGGGGCGCAGCTCGGTCTCGTACTTGCGGCTCACGTGCGGCCCGACCGTCAGCCGGGACGGACGCAGGTCGAGCAACCACGGGTGGCGGGCGTACAGGTCCCAGTTGCGCTCGGCGATGAACCTCACCGCATCCCGCCAGTCGCCGACGCGGACCGCAGCCTCGACGTCGTCGTCGTAGAGCTCGGCGTAGACCGCGTCGAGCATCAGCGCGGTGAGGTCGTCCTTGCCGGGCACGTGCGCGTAGAGCGACATCGTGCCCACGCCGAGCCGTTCGGCGACCTTGCGCATCGAGGCCGCGTCGAGCCCGTCGGCGTCAGCCACCTCGATGCCCGCCGCGACGATCGCCGAGAGGGAGAGGCCGGACCTGCCCGGGTTCGGGTGGTGCCCCCACAGCAGGTAGATGCTGCGGACCAGGTCGGGTGCCGGTGAACGTCCAGCCACGGTCGACGAGTCCTCCTGCGCGATCGGCGCGATGCCGTCCTTGCGATACGCCGCAGCGTACCGTACGGTGCCGACGTACGCTGTACGATACGGCGTATCGATTGAGGGGGAGCGCGAGTGGGCAGAGACGGGGACGACGTCGCTATCGAGGCGCGAGGAGTGCGCAAGAGGTACGCCTCGGCGGGGGCCGGTGAGCCGGCTGCGCTGGAGGGGTTCGAGCTGACGGTGGCCCGGGGCAGCGTCCACGGGCTCCTCGGGCCCAACGGGGCTGGCAAGACGACCGCGGTGCGCATCATGACGACGCTGCTCGACCCGGACGAGGGCGAGGTGCGGGTCGCGGGCCACGACGTGGTCCGCGAGGGTCGCCAGGTCCGCCGGCGGATCGGGCTCGTCGGTCAGCACGCCGCCGTCGACGAGGAGCTGTCCGGCGTGCAGAACCTGATCATGTTCGGTCGGCTCAGCAGGCTGTCGACCCGTGAGGCCCGCCGCCGGGCCTCCGAGCTGCTGGAACGGTTCGGGCTGGCCGAGACCGGGTCGAAGCGGGTCAGCGCGTACTCGGGCGGCATGCGCAGGCGGCTCGACCTCTCCGTCGCCCTCGTCGTGGACCCGCAGATCCTCTTCGTCGACGAACCCACGACCGGTCTGGACCCAGCGGGCCGTCGTGACGTCTGGGACGCGATCCGCACCCTCGTGCGTGGCGGCACCACGGTCCTGCTGACGACGCAGTACATGGAGGAGGCCGACCAGCTCGCCGATCACATCTCGATGCTCGCCCACGGACGCGTCGTCGCAGGCGGGACCCCGGCGGAGCTGAAGGCACGGGTGGGCGACGACTGGATCGAGCTCGTGCCCCGCCGGGCGGCCGACGCCGCTCGGGTCGCCGAGGTCGTCGCCCCCTGGGCCAGCGGCAGCATCCACGCCGCGGACGGCCGGGTGCAGGTCCCGGTCGTCGACCGCACCGGCTCGCTCCTCGCGACCGCGGCCGCGCTCAGGGACTCCGGCATCGAGGTCGAGGACATCTCGATCCGCACCCCCACCCTCGACGAGGTGTTCCTCCAGCTCACCGGGTCGACCGCCGCCGACCCGCTCACCGACGAGACCGCGAGGAGCCACCCATGACCAGCCCCACGAGCACCCTGGACCGCCCGACCGACCAGCTCCGCCGGCTGCTGGCCGACACCTGGACGATCACCCTCCGCGACGTCACGCACTGGCGCAACCGGCCCGGGCTGATGGCCTTCGGCTGGTTGTTCCCCGTGCTCATGATGGCCGTCTTCATCGGCCTCCTCGGCGGTGCGCTCGGGATGGCCACCGGGGGTTCCTACCTCGACTTCGTGATGCCGGGCATCTTCGCCATGACCATGTTCTTCGGGCTCGAGGGAACCATGATGGCCGTCTCGGCCGACGCCTCGAGGGGCGTCACCGACCGGTTCCGGTCCCTGCCCATCAGCGGGCTGGCCGTCGTCGCCGGGCGGTGCGTGGCCGACATGGTCAGCTCCGTCGTCGGTCTCGCCGTCACCGTGCTCGCCGGGCTGGGGTTCGGGTGGCGCCCGGACGCCTCGGTGACCGCGGTCCTCGCCGCCCTGGTCGTCCTGCTGCTGCTCCGGTTCGCCATGCTCTGGGTCGGCATCTTCGTGGGGCTGCGCGTCAGGAGCCACGAGGGCGTCACGGCCGTCCAGGTCCTGGTCTGGCCGCTGCTGTTCCTGTCGAGCGTCTTCGTCGACACCAGCACGATGCCCCGGTGGCTGGGCACCATCGCCGACGCCAACCCGCTGTCCGCCACGGCGACAGCGGTCCGCCAGCTCCTCGGCGGTGTCGGGCCGGGTGGCCGGTCCTGGTTCACCGAGAACGCCGTGCTCCTGGCCCTCGCCTGCCCTGCCGTCCTCGTCGCGGTCTTCCTCCCGCTCTCGGCACTCGGCTACCGCCACCTCCGCCGATGACGTCCCGAGCGTCCGGGGAACCGGTGATCCCTTTGTCCCGCAACCCGGGGGAGACGAGGTGAGCGGCGAACGGACCTACCCGGTGCTGCCCTGCGCCGACCTGGACGACGCGCTCGCGTTCTACAGCGCGCTCGGCTTCGTCGTCAGCTTCCAGCGGCGCCGCCCCAACCCCTGCGCCGTGGTGGAGCTGGACGACATCGCGATCCACCTGTTCGCCATGGCCGGCTTCGACCCAGGGTCCTCCTACGGCAGCGCGATCATCACCGTCGCCGAACCCGGGGCGCGCCACGAGGCCTTCAGGGCCGGACTGCGGGAGAGGTACGGCAAGGTCCCGGTCAAGGGCATCCCGCGGCTGCTCCCGCCGCGTCGCAAGGCCGGCACCGCGACCGGGTTCTCCGTCGTGGACGTCGGCGGCAACTGGCTCCGCTTCTACCGGGACGGATCCTCCGACGACGACACCGCAGGACGGCGATCGGGCCTCGGCCGGGCGATCGACGTCGCCGCCCGGCAGGGCGACGCGCGCGGGGACGACGCCCAGGCGATCGCGGTCCTGGACGCCGGGCTCCTCCGGCACCCCGACGCGCCGCGGATCGAGGTGTTCGAGGCGCTGCTCTACCGCGCGGACCTCAGGGTGCGGACGGGAGTAGACGCGGCTCCCGACCTGGCCGCCGCGAGCGCGCTCCTCGCCGAGCACCGGCTCGGCGCGGAGGCCGAGCGGGCGCTGAAGCGGGCGGTCGAGACGGTACCCGTGGCAGAGCAGCAGCACCGGACCGGCAGGTCCGACGACGACGAGCGTCCCGGGTGAGGGTGGAGGACGGCCTCACCCGCCGGCGAGGGCGGCGACGGCGTAGGCGGTGGCGTCCTGGGGGAGGGCGGCCTTGACGGCGCGGGTCCAGTCGTCGACGAGGACCTCCGTCGTCCCTGCCTCGATGCCGTCGAGGAGGGCGTTGGCGACGTCGGCAGCGGGGATCTTGTGGCCGTCGTAGTGGGCGGAGAAGTCGGTGTCGACCGCCCCGATGTGGACCGCGGAGACCAGGGTGCCCTGGTCGGCGAGCTCGAGGCGGATGCCGTTGGTCATGGCCCACGCGGCGGCCTTGGAGATGTGGTAGCCCGACATCCCGGGGATCGTGAACCAGCTCATCGCCGACAGCACGTTCGAGATCGCGCCACCGCCGTTGGCGCGCAGCGCGGGCGCGAAGGCGCGGACGACGGACAGGGTGCCCCACAGGTGCGTGTCGAGCTCCCGCCGCAGCGGCTCCAGGTCACCGGCGGTGACCGCTCCGGGCAGGGCGATCCCCGCGTTGTTGACCAGCAGCGTGACGTCCGGGGCGGCGGCGGCTGCTGCGAGGACCTGGTCGTCGTCGGTGATGTCGAGCCTCAGCGGCACGACGCCCGGGACGTCGACCAGCTCGGGCCGTCGTGCGGCGGCGTAGACCTTCGTGGCGCCGCGAGCGAGGAGCTCCTCGACGACCGCGCGGCCGATGCCGCGGTTGGCGCCCGTCACGAGCGCGGTGGATCCGGTGACCTTCATGGTGGAGCTCCTTGGTGTGCGAGGTGTCGGTGGGGGAGGGCTACGCAGCCGGCGCCTGGTCGCTGTGGTTCGTGACCACTGCTCCCGATGCCGCGAGCTGGGAGAGGAACGGCTGGGGGGCCCACAGCAGCTCGGGGAGGTAGAGCCCGGGCCCGAGGGGCGCTCCACCGCCGGACCCGAGCGCGACCTCGAGCGACAGGGTGACGCACAGGCCGGTGAGAGAGGCCTGCCCGGCGGCGAGCTCGAGGCTCCACCGGGCCAGACCGAGGTGACCCTCGTCGTCGCGGCCCCGGACCTCGACCACCATCTCCGCGGCGGGCGCTCCACCTCGTCGGCGGCTGGAGGAGGTGCCGGCGGCCAGGTCGAAGCGGATGTCGGGCGCTCGGGTGGCGGCGTAGAGGCTCGTGACGTCCAGCGGTGCGTAGGCGTCCGCGGCGACGGTCCGTCCGTCGATCGTCTGGATGGTGCCCGCAGCGGCGGCACCCGACACCCAGGAGCGACGGCCCGAGGCGAAGACCAGGGCGGCCGGGGCGTCTCGCTGCAACCGCTCCATGTCGTGCAGGGCCAGCGGGCCCGCCTCGTCCTCCTCGTCGAACAGGGCCCCGATGGTGATCGAGCGGACCTCGCTGAAGGCCTCCCCGGCCCTCAGGGCCAGGAACGTCGACGCCCCAGCCATCCAGTGGCTGGCCAGCACCACGGGAGCTGCCTGTGGTCGGTGGGCGAAGGCGGCGAGCTCGGGGCCCAGCTCGACCAGCCCGTTGCCGATGTTGAGGTAGGGAACCTGCTGGTCCTGGGCCAGGGCCAGCCCGTGCAGCCCGTCGTCGGGGGCCAGCACCACCACGGCGGCCAGCGGCGGTACGTGTCCCAGTCCCATCCGTTCCCGGTCCATGTCGATCACCAGGCCCTCGGCGGTGCCCACCGTGTCGGCGACCTCACCCGCCGTAGCCGCGGACCGCCCACCCACCAGGACGGGCACCTCGGGGTTCCGCTTCCGGAACCACTCGACCGCTCGTCGGCCGACCGTGCCGGTACCACCGGCGAACAGCACGGCAGCGTCCTGCATGGGCGTCCTCTCCTCCGACGACGTGCTCGCCAGGAGCGGGGTGCTCCGGGGCGAGGAGGTGGTGCGGACACCAGTCAAGAGCGTGTTCCGGGAACCGGGTCAAGCCTCGGGCGCCGGCCGTCGCGCGAGGGCCCACCCACACCCTCGGGGCCACACCACTCACGGGATGCGGACGCCGCCCAGGTCCATCAGCCGGGTCCAGACCCGTGCGGCGGTCCCCGGCGCCGGAGCAGCAGTGCGCACGTCGGCGGCGATGCGCGTGGGCACGCCGCGTGCTCCGTCGGCAGGGCCGTAGTACTCCCCGCCCTCGGCCCAGGGATCGGTGAGTGCCCTGACCCCCGGCCACGCCGCCGTGTCCTTGCCCTGCGCCCACGGGGTGTAGGGGTTGCGCTGGTGGCGCACGGTCTCGTCGCGGACACCGGGACGACGGGGCGTCCTGGCGTCCACGGCCACCCCGGGGTGGGTGACGATCGAGGCGAGGGAGAGTCCTGCTGCTCGGAAGCGACGATCGAGCTCGAAGGCGAACACCTCCGTCGCCGTCTTCGCCTTCACGTAGGCGCCGATCCCGGTGCGCGGTACCCGGTCGACGTCGGTCAGGCTCATCCGGAACTGCCGCACGAAGCTGGTCGAGGCGTGGACGACGCGGACCAGCCGTTCCCCACCCTGGTCGGTGAGGAACGGCATCAGCCGAGCGACGAGCGCGACGTTCGCGACGGTGTGGGTGCCGAGCATCAGCGGCAGGCCGTCCTCGGTGCGGGCGGTGCGTGAGAACGGCATCGCCCCGCCGTTGAGGAAGAGCCCGTCCAGTCGCGGGAGCCTGGTCAGCTCGGTGGCCGCGGCGGCCACCGAGGCGAGGGACGTCAGGTCGATCTGCACGTGGTGGGTGATCGCGCCCGGCACCTGCTCGCGGATGGCAGCGCTCGCCCGCTGCAGCTTCGCGGGCGAGCGCGAGGCCAGCACGACCTCCGCGCCGGCAGAGGCGAGCTGCTCGGCGGCGAAGTAGCCGATGCCACCGGTGGCCCCGGTGACGGCGTAGACGCGACCACGCAGATCGGGCAGCTGCTCTGGATCCCAGGTCATGCACTTCCCCTTCGAGACGGGTGGAGCCGACGTCGTGGTGGTGCAGTCCAGCCGGGCCGCCGTCCGGTGCTCCGGCGTCGTCGTCAGTGAAGACCGTGTCCTCAGGACCGGGTCAAGCAGCGGCTGCTTGGCGTGGCGGAGCAGCATGATCGGCATGGTCCAGACGGCGCGCGAGAGCACCGTGACGTCGTCGCGCCCGCGTCTGGTCGGCGTGGACGCCGCCCGCGGGCTGGCCCTGCTGGGGATGTTCGTGGCCCACGCCGCACCCCGCGGGGCAGCCGACGGCTGGGACCACCTGCTGCTCGAGGCCGCTTCGGAGCGGTCGCGGCTGCTGTTCGCCGTCACCGCCGGGCTGGGGCTCGGGCTGCTGACCGGGGGGAGCGCGCCGTCGGCGGACCGCACGGGTCTGCGCCGCCGGATCGCGGTCCGCGGGCTCTTCCTGCTGGTGCTCGGCTCGCTGCTGACCCTGCTGGACCCACCGGTGCGGGTGATCCTGGACGAGTACGGGGCGGCCTTCCTGCTGGTGCTCCCGGTGCTCTTCCTGCCCCGCCGCTGGCTGCTCGGCGCCGGGGCCGCCGGGGTGGTGCTGCTGTCGGGGCTGGCCGCCGCCCTGGGCACGGTCCCCGCCGTCCGCGGCCAGCGGTCCGAGCCCTGGGGGTTCCTGGTCGACTGGCTGGTGACCGGGGCCTACCCGCTGCTGATCTGGGTCCCGGTGCTGCTGCTGACCCTGGGCTGCGTCCGGCTCGACCTGGCCCGGACCCGACGGGTCGCCGTGATCGCGGTGCTGGCGCTGGGGGCCGCGGTCGTCGGCCTCCTCGTCGGCGGGCTGGTCGCGACACCGGTGGAGGTGGCGGTCGGGTCGACGGTCCGGGGCGTGCCCCGGCTGGCCCTCGGCACCTCCCTCACCGTGGCCGGCAACGTCGCCCTCGGTCTGGCGGTCGCGCTCGGTCTGGTGCTGCTGACGTCCTCCGCGGGCCTCGTCGGCCGGGTGGCTCGCCGCGCGCTCTCGCCGCTGGCGGCCGCCGGGTCGATGCCGCTCACCCTCTACACCGCCCACGTGCTGCTGCTGGAGCTGCTGGCCGGTGAGGACCGCCGTCTCGACGACTCCTGGGCGCTGGTGGCGGGCCTGGTGGTCGGCTCGCTGGTGGTCGGCTGGGCCTGGCGGCGCTGGATGGGACGCGGACCGCTGGAGCAGCTGGTCGTGGCGCTGTCCGCCCCGTCGCGACGAGGCCCGACCGCCACGCCATGAGGGGGACCTGGGGCCGCCGGGGGTGTCAGGATGAGTCATGTCCGCTGCTGAGAGGCCTGCTGCCGCTGGACCGGGCTGGCGCCTGGACCAGGTGTCCTCGGCCGGCCGGGAGAACCTCGACCCCGTCCACGTCGCCCGCTACGACGCGATCGAGGACGCCGACGCCGAGGCCGAGGTCGCGCTGCTGGGACGGCTGGGCCTGGATCGGCAGTCGGTCGTGGTCGACGTGGGCACCGGCACCGGTCAGCTCGCGCTGGCGGTCGCCCCCCACTGCGCGCGCGTGGTGGCCGTCGACGTCTCGCCGGTGATGCGTGCGCGGCTGCGGGACAAGCTGGACCGGGTCGGGGCGCGGAACGTCGAGGTGGTGGCGGCCGGCTTCCTGGACTACGAGCACCAGGGTCCGCCCGCCGACGTCGTCTACTCCCGGTACGCGCTCCACCACGTCCCCGACTTCTGGAAGGGGGTGGCCCTCGCCCGGCTGCACGCCGTCCTGCGCCCCGGTGGCGTGCTGAGGCTCTGGGACGTCGTCTACCACTTCGAGCCGGCCGAGGCGGAGGCCCGGCTCGAGGCGTGGTGCGCCACCGGGGGACCCGAGGGTGGCCCGGGCTGGAGCCGGGGCGACCTCGAGGAGCACGTGCGCGAGGAGCACTCCACCTACACCTGGGTGCTGGAGGGACTGGCCGAGCGCGCCGGGTTCCGGGTCGAGCAGGCGCTCCACTCCGCGGACGGGATCTTCGCCAGGTACGTCTTCCGACGTCCCTGACGGCCCGGTCACTCCTCCGGCGTGGCCGCGTTCCCGGTCCTCGGCGCGGAGCCGTAGAGCAGGTCGGCGTAGTCGGGGTGGCGCTCGATCCAGCCGCGCACGAAGGGGCACACCACCAGCACCTTGACGTCGCGGCGGCGGATGTCGTCCAGGGCGTGGCGAGCCAGCGCGCCGCCCACCCCCTGCCCCTCGGAGGCGGGCAGCACCTCCGTGTGCATGACCACCATCAGGCCGTCGGCCAGCTGGTACTCCAGGTAGCCGGCGAGCTCCTCGCCGGCGCGGGCCTCGAAGCGGGAGGCGGTGGCGACGTCGGTGAGAACCAGGTCCATGGCCGCGATTCTGGCAGAGCAGGGCGCGGAGGGCACCGGTCGACCACGGATAGGCTGACCGGGTGAGCCTCCCACCCCTCGACGACGCCGACGTGGAGGTCTACGACGTCGCGATGCGCACCCGATTCCGCGGCATCGAACGGCGCCAGGGCCTGCTGGTGCGGGGCCCGGCGGGCTGGGGCGAGTGGAGCCCCTTCCTCGACTACTCCGGGGCCGAGCTCGTCCCCTGGTGGCGGGCCTGCCGGGAGGCCGCTGGCACGGGGTTCCCGGCGCCGGTGCGGGACCGGGTGCCGGTGAACTGCACCGTCCCCGCGCTGGACCCCGAGCCCGCCTCCGCCCTGGTCGCCGGCTCCGGCTGCCGCACCGCCAAGGTCAAGGTGGCCGAGCCCGGGCAGACCCTGGCCGAGGACGTCGCCCGGGTCGGGGCCGTCCGCGACGCCCTGGGACCCGACGGGGCGGTCCGGGTCGACGCCAACGGGGCCTGGGACGTGGACGGGGCCGAGCGGGCGATCGGTCTGCTGCGGCGGTACGGGCTGGAGTACGTCGAGCAGCCCTGCGCCCGCACCGAGGAGCTGGCCGAGCTGCGCCGTCGTCTGGCCCGCCGCGGCTGGGACGTCCCGGTGGCGGCCGACGAGTCGATCCGGCGCAGCGGGGACCCCGAGCGGGTGGTCGCCCTGGAGGCGGCCGACGTGGTGGTGCTCAAGGTGCAGCCCCTCGGCGGGGTGGCCGCCTGCCTGGAGCTGGCCGAGCGGCTCGGGCTGCCGGTGGTGGTCTCCAGCGCCCTGGAGACCTCGGTCGGCATCGCGGCGGGGCTGGCCCTGGCCGCAGCGCTGCCCGAGCTGCCCTTCGCCTGCGGGCTGAACACCGTCCCGCTGCTCACCGACGACGTGGTCGACCACCCGCTGCGCGCCGTCGACGGCGAGATCGTGCTGCGGGACGTCCGGCCCAGCGCGGAGCGGCTGGCTGCGGTCCGGGCCGACGAGGCGACCCGGGAGCGCTGGCTGGACCGGCTCCGGGCCACCCGGGAGCTCGACGCCGCCGGGTCCCGCCGGTGAGCGCCGTGGAGCCGGGGTCCGAGCAGCCGGTGAGCGTGCGGGCGGCGATGGTGCTGGTGGCCGAGCTGGCCGCCCTGGGGGTGCGGGAGGTCGTGCTCTCCCCGGGCTCGCGGAACGCCCCGCTGGCCTACGCGGTCGAGGCCGCCGACCGGGCCGGGCTGCTGCGGCTGCACGTCCGGGTCGACGAGCGCAGCGCCGGCTTCACCGCGCTGGGGATGGCCCGCGGCAGCGGCGCCCCGGTGGTCCTGGTGACCACCTCCGGCACGGCCGTGGCCAACCTGCACCCGGCGGTGCTGGAGGCCGACCACGCGCAGGTGCCGCTGGTGGTGGTCAGCGCCGACCGGCCCGCCGCCATGCTGGACACGGGCGCCAACCAGACCACCCGCCAGGTCGGGCTCTTCGCCGAGTCGGTGCGGGTGGCCGCCCGGCTGGCCGCCGACGAGCGGTCCCTGGACGCGCTGCCCGCGGTGGCGCGGCGGCTGGTGCTCGCCGCCCGCGGCGACCTGAGCCGCACCCCCGGACCGGTCCACCTCAACCTCGAGCTCGACGACCCGCTGACCCCGACGGCCCCGCTCGACGCCCTGCCCGCCGGTCACCCGCTGCGGACCACGTCGGCGGCCCCCGCCAGCATCACCCTGCCCGCCGACGACGGCACCGTGGTGCTGGTCGGCGACGCCACCCCGGCGGCCGGGGCCGCCGCCCGCCGGCTGGCCGAGGAGGCCGGGGTGCCGCTGCTCAGCGAGCCCTCCGGCAACGCGCGCTCGGGACCGTCGGCCGTGGCCGGCTACCGGCTGCTGCTGGACGGGCCCCTGGGCCGGGGGATCACCCGGGTGGTGTGCGTCGGGCACCCGACGCTGTCCCGCCCCGTCACCCGGCTGCTGTCCCGCCGCGACGTCGAGCTGGTGGTGCTGAGCGACGGCAGCCGCTGGGTGGACCCGGGCCACCGGGCCTCCTCCGTCGCCCAGGCGGTCAGCATCCCCGCCGGCGACGGGTCCTGGCTGGACCGGTGGCGCACCGCGGACCGTGAGCTGGGTGCCCGGCTGGCCGACCTGCTGGCCGCCGAGCCGTGGCCGAACGGGCCGGCGCTGGCCGCGGCGGTGGCCGGGAGCCTGGGTGCTGCCGACATCTGGCTGCTCGGGTCCTCGCAGTCGGTCCGCGACGCCGACCTGGCGCCGGTGTGGGGGGCGAGCGCCCCGCAGGTGCACGCGAACCGGGGGCTGGCCGGCATCGACGGCACCGTCTCCACCGCGGTCGGGCTGTCGCTCGGGACCGGCCGGGGGGTGACGGCGCTGGTCGGCGACCTGACCTTCCTGCACGACGCCAACGGGCTGCTGATCGGACCCGACGAGCCCCGCGCGGACGTCCGCGTCGTGGTGGCCAACGACCGCGGCGGGGCCATCTTCGCCACCCTCGAGCAGGGACGCCCGGAGCTGGCCGCCCCCTTCGAACGCCTTTTCGGGACGCCGCACCGGGTCGACCTGAGAGCGCTGGCCGCGGCCCACGGGGTGAAGCACCGGCCGGTCCGGGACCAGGACGAGCTCACCGACCTGCTCAGCCGGCGCATCACCGGCCTGGAGGTCGTCGAGGTCGCCCTGGACCGCTCGGGCCGTCGCGACCTGGACGCCCGCATCCGCGCCCTCGCCCCCTGAACCAGACACCCCTCCCGGCCCCGCCTCCTCCCGGTGGACGTGGTGCGCCCGACCCCAGTCGCCCGGCGCACTCATGGTCTCCTCACGGCCCGCCCGGCGGTGGCGCGCAGCGTTGGTCGAGGGGAGGAGCATGGGGCGCATGGCCTCCGCACCCACCCCCACGCCGCTGACCGACGAGCTCACCACCCTGCTGCGTTCGGGGGCGACCTGCTACCTCAGCACCCTGATGCCGGACGGCTCGCCCCAGCTCACCCAGGTCTGGGTGGACACCGACGGCCAGGACGTCCTGGTCAACACCGTCGTGGGGCACCAGAAGGCGAGGAACGTCGCCCGCGACCCCCGCGTCACCGTGGCGGTGTCGGACCCGGCCCGGCCGTCGCGCTACTCCGAGATCCGGGGACGGGTCAGCGCCGCCACCACCGACGGTGCGGCCGAGCACATCGAGCTGCTGGCCCAGCGCTACCTGGGCGGGCCCTACCCGTGGTTCGGGGGCCGGGACCAGCAGCGGCTGCTGCTGACCATCACCCCGGAGCGCATCAACTCGATGGGCTGAGACAGCGGGTCGCGACGAGCGGTGGCCCGGGCGACCGGGGAGCGTCGACGGGCTCGAGCGGGGAGCGGCTTCGCCCACGTGACGCCCCGGTGTCGGCCGCCCGACGGGGGGTAGAGCAGCAGAACCACTCTTCCCGAGTACTGGAGGCTTCCCATGTCCACCGCTGCATCCTCGCCCCGACCCGCCGACCACACCGACCGCACCGGCCGCACGGCCGTCCAGAAGGCCGCCATGGCCGTCGGCGTGGTGTTCCTCCTGGTCGGCGTCCTGGGCTTCGTCCCGGGCATCACCACGAACTACGACACCATGTCCTTCGCCTCGCACCACTCCGAGGCGCTGCTGCTCGGTCTGTTCCAGGTGTCGGTGCTGCACAACATCGTCCACCTGCTGTTCGGTGTCGCCGGTCTGGTGCTGGCCCGCTCGGTCGGCGCCGCACGCAGCTACCTGGTCTTCGGCGGGATCATCTACTTCGTCCTGTTCATCTACGGGCTCGTCGTGCCGCACGACTCCGCGGCCAACTTCGTCCCGGTGAACAACGCCGACAACGTCCTGCACCTGGTGCTGGCCATCGGCATGGTGGCCCTGGGTCTGGTCCTGAGCCGCCGGCGCACCGCGGACGCCACCGTCTGAGCCGGTCGGCGCCCCCGGCGTCCACCTCGTCCGCAGCTCCCCGGTCCTCGCAGTCCTGGACCGGGGAGCTGCTGCATCCGGCCGCGGACGCGCGCACAAGCGAGCCCCGCCGAGTCGGCGTCCCGGAACGCTCAGGCCATCGACCGGAGCCACCGGCGCACCGCGGCGGTGGCCTGGACGTCGTCCTCGTTGTACTCCAGCACCCGGGTCCGTGCCGTCTCGCGCATTTCGGCGCTGGAGCCGTGCACGGCCTCGGCGAACCAGCGCTGGGAGTTGAGACCGCCCGGGTCCACGTCGCGCCAGGCGAACCCGGCGCCGGTGCTGGCCACCACCTTCAGCCCCAGCCCGTGCACCCCGAACAGGTGGTCGCGGACGGTCGCGAAGAGGTCGACGAACTGCCGGGCCCCCTCGTCGCGGGCCCAGGCCAGCACCTCGGCGGCCGGGTGGCCCTCGGAGGCCGCCCGCTCCGCCAGCTGGCCGATCCGGACCGTCTCGTAGTCGCTGTAGTGGAACACCAGGGTCGTCCGCGGCCCCTCGGCCAGCTCCCGCAGCCACGACAGCGCGCGCCCCGCGAGCTCCAGCTCACCGGCGGCGTCGAGGTCGTCCCAGGCCACGAAGGACTCGAACGTGCTGGAGCCCGTCACCGTGTCGCCGACCAGGAACCCCCACAGGTAGACCCGGTCCTCGGCCGAGGTCTCGATGTCCAGGTCGACCTCGACCTCGGCGGCCGGGACGTCCACCGGCCCGGACTCCAGCCGCTCCAGCAGGACGCCGTCGCTGATCAGCTGGGCCCGCCGCGCCGTCACCCGCAGCCGTCGCTCCGCCTGCGCCCGGTGCGCCACCTCGGGCAGGTAGCGGGGGAGGAGCTCCTCGAGGTCGGCGCCGGCCAGGGCCCGGGTGGTGGAGACACCGAGGGAGCGCAGCACGCTGATCTCGCGGACGTCCAGCGGCGCCTTGGCGATCCGCAGGCTGATGTCCTCGGCGTCCAGCTGGGGACGGCAGTGCTCCCACCACTGGCAGCGGTCGCACTCGCTGACCCGGATGGGCTGGACCATCGGCTCCACCCCGGGCTCGCCCAGCCGCTCGGCCCGGCTGGCCACCGACACCCGGAACTGGTGCTCGTGGTCGTAGCGCTCCAGCCCGGAGCGGAGCCGCCAGCCGCCCTCGGCGCGCCGGGAGAAGGTGCGGAACCGGGGCTCGTGGAGACGGATCCAGGTGACCGCGGTCGGGTCGTCGGTGCCCACCACACCGCCCACCGGCTCCCCGTCGGCGGCGTGCCCGCAGGCCTGCAGCATCCGCCAGAAGTGGGCGAGCTGGAGCACGTCGCTCTCGCGGCGGGCGTTGCGGAAGCTCCAGCCGGGCAGCTCCTCCCCGGCCTCCCACGCCGGCGCGTCGAGCCCGGAGACCCGCAGCAGGGTGGCCTCGGGGGGCACCGCACGGGGTTCGCGGACCTTGTGGCCCTTGACCTGGACGGGGGCGTAGCCGGGACGGCCGGGTGCGGCGTCGGCCCCGCGGACCAGCACGTCGCAGCGTCCGTACCGGTGGCCCCGCAGGTCGCGGGGGAGCTCGGCCCCGAGCAGCACCGGCACCCCGGCCCGCAGCGCCTCCAGCGTCCGGGCGGCACGCCGGCCGGGCGGGCCGTCGTCCCCGCGCAGGTCGACCGCGCCCTCGAGCCCGGCCAGCGCGTCGCTCACCTGGGTGCGCCACTCCTCCGTGCCGGCGAACAGCTCGCGCAGCGCCTCGTCCGGCACCGGCCGGGGCTGCTCGCCGACGATCCGGGGGTCGTGGGCGTTCTGGGTCTTGACCGGGCAGCTCTGCGCCGCCCAGGGGCCGAGCACCAGACCCTCGACGCCCCGCCGGGGACCACCGCTGGGGGCAGCGTCCGTCATGCCGCCGCGCGTCGGGCGACGGCGCCCGCGGTGGCCCGGTGCAGCGCGACGATGCCGCCGGACAGGTTGCGCCAGCCGACCTCGGACCACCCGGAGGCGCTCATCATCGCGGCCAGCTGCCGCTGCGGCGGCCAGGCCAGGATCGACTCGGCCAGGTACTCGTAGGCCGTCGGGTTGGAGGAGACCGCCCGGGCCACCCGGGGGAGCGCGGCGAGCAGGTAGTTGCGGTACGCGCCGCGCAGCAGCGGGGACGTCGGGGCGCTGAACTCGCAGGCCACCAGCCGGCCGCCGGGACGCGTCACCCGCCGCAGCTCGGCCAGCGCGCCGAGGGTGTCCTCGACGTTGCGCAGCCCGAAGGAGATCGTCACCGCGTCGAAGACCCCGTCGGCGAAGGGCAGCGAGAGGGCGTCCCCGGCCACGAACGGCAGGTCGGGCTGGCGGCTCTTGCCGACCCCGAGCATGCCCAGGGAGAGGTCGGTGGGCACCACCAGCGCGCCGGCGTCGGCGAAGGGACGGCTGGACGTGCCGGTGCCGGCAGCGAGGTCGAGGACCACCTGACCGGGCCGCGGGTCGACGCTCTGGACCACCAGACGGCGCCAGCGGCGGTCCTGCCCGAGGGAGAGGATGTCGTTGGTGGTGTCGTAGCGCTCGGCGACGTGGTCGAACATCGCGGAGACGTCGGCACGCCGCTTGGCGAGCGTGGCTCGGGTGGACGATTTCGACACCTGTGGGATTCTGCCACGTGGCTCCGACAGGTTCGCCAGAGCGCGGACGGAAGGCAGGATCGACCCATGGCCAAGAAGAGCACCGTGCTGAAGGTGTCCGGACTCCGGCGCGCCTACGGACCGGTCACCATCGTCGACGACTTCAGCCTGGAGGTGCGCGCCGGTGAGGCGGTGGCGCTCACCGGGCGCAACGGCTCGGGCAAGTCCACCGTGCTGCGCTGCCTGGTCGGGGCGGACAAGGCCGACGAGGGCACGATCGAGGTGTGCGGCTTCCCCGTGATCGAGACCTCGCCCCGGACCCGCCGCGACGTGGCCACCGTGATCGACGACCTCGACTTCTTCCCCGACCTGTCGGTGGTCGAGCACCTGGACCTGCTGGCCCGGGCCCACGGGGTCCCCGACGCCGACGCCCTGGTCGACGACGTGCTGGAGCAGGTGCAGCTGGTGCCGCAGTCCGGGCAGCTCCCCGGGACGCTCTCCTCCGGGCAGCGCCGCCGGCTCGGTCTGGCCACCGCCTTCGTCCGGCCGCGCCAGCTGCTGGTGCTGGACGAGCCCGAGGCGCGGCTCGACGTCGAGGGCGTCATCTGGTTGGCCAACCGGCTCCGCGCCGAGCGCCAGCAGGGCCTGGCGATCGTCTTCGCCAGCCACGAGCCGAGCCTGGTGGAGACCGTCGCCACCCGGGTCGTCGAGCTGGGGGCACCGCGCGGATGAGCACGCCTGAGGAGCAGGACCGCCAGCAGCACCCCCTCGACGGGGGCGCTGACGGCGACGGCACCCGCGACCGCGTGGACCCGGAGCCGGACGCGGTCGCCGCGGTGCCGCTGGAGACGGCCGGTACCGCCTCGACGGGCGGCGCCGCGCCAGGGCCGGGCGGCGGCGACCGTCCCATCCCCGCCGCGGTCACCCCCAAGGGCACCGGCCGGAAGAAGAAGCGCAGGAGCACCGGGACCGCCGCGGCGCCACCCGCACCCACCGGGGACGAGGCGCTGACCGAGCGTCCGCTGGTCCTCGACGGGCGGGGGATTCCCGAGCCGACCGAGCCGGTCCCGGTGACCACCGTGCGGGCCGAGGACTGCGAGCCGGTGGACGAGCGCGAGCTGCTGCGGCTGATGAAGGACTGGCGCAAGGGTCGCGCCACCCGGAAGCTCGGCGAGATGCTCTCCGACGCCTACGTGATGGTCTTCGCGATCCTGCTGGTGGGCGCGATGACGGTGAACGTGGTGCTGCAGGCCCAGACGACCGTGTCCAACTGCAGCACCGTGGCCTGCACCTCCGCCCGGCTGTTCCTGCCCTGGGCCACGGTGGCGCTGGGGGCGGCGCTGGCGCTGTCCATGGCGCGGCTGTTCGGACCGGTGCTGGCATCCTCCGCGGAGGGGTCGTGGCTGATGTCGAGCCCCGTGCCGCGGGCGCGGATGCTCCGTCCCCGGTTGGTGACCGCGGTGCTGATCGCCTTCGCCGTGGGGCTGCTGCTCGGGGTGCTGGTCACCCTGCTGTCCGGCACCGGCGCGCGGGAGGTGATCGCCTGGACGCTCGCCTCGGGTCTGGTGACGGCGGCGATGGTGGCCTGGGCGGCGTCCCAGCAGGGGCTGGACCGGGGCGCACCGACCCGCTGGGGGGCCCGGCTGTTCTCGCTGGTCGGGCTGGCGGTGCTGGGGCTCGTGGTGGCGCTGGCCGCCGGGTGGACCAGCGTCGACCTCCCCGGGGCGGCCCGGCTGGAGATCGCCGCCGCCGTCGCGGGGGCCGCGCTGCTGCTGCTCCTGGTCTCGCTGGTGCTGGCCAACCGGCGCCTGGACCGCATCCAGCGGCTGCGGCTGATGAGCGGCGGGTCCCTGGCCAAGGGGTTGTCCGGCGCGTTCTACGCCCTCGACCTGGGGCTGATCCACGACATCGTGGTGGAGCGGCGGGCCACCGAGCGCGGCCACGTCCGCGCGATGCGGGGCAGCGGTACCGGGATCGGGGCCCTCGTCGTCCGCGAGCTCCAGCGGACCCTGCGCACCCCGACCGCGGTCCCCGCGGTGCTGGCCACGGTGATCGTCCCCTACGCCGTCGACGCGCTGGGTCTGGCCACGGTGGCGCCGGTGCTCGGTGGGGTGGCGGTGTTCGTCACCCTGGTGCCGCTGACCGGTGGGCTCCGGGTGCTGACGCGCAACGGCGGGCTGGCCCGGACCCTGCCCTTCAGCACCGGCCAGATCCGGCTGGCCACGGTCGCCGTCCCCGCCGCCGTGGCCCTGGTGTGGGGCCTGGCCTCGGCCGCGGCCTTCGTCGGGTTCGGCGACGGGGCCACGGTCCGCCCGGTCGGTGAGGCCCTGCTGGTCTCGCTGGTCACCGCGGCCGCCGGTCTGATGGGCGCCGTCCGCTGGACCACGGCCAAGCCGGTCAACTGGAGCGCCCCGATGGCCTCCACCCCCGCCGGCGCCTTCCCGCCCGGGCTGATCACCGCACCGATCCGCGGGTTCGACATGGTGCTGCTGATCACCGCCCCGGTCCTGCTCGGGGCCTCCCCGGTGTGGTCGCTGGTGCTGCTGGCCATCGTCTCCTTCGTGCTGCTCGGCGGCTTCAACGCCGAGGAGATGCGCGCCACCTCCGAGCAGCAGAAGCGCGAGCTGGCCAAGGCCAAGGCCGCCCGCCGCTGACCGAGGGCCGTGACGGCCAGCTCTGGTGTGCGATCTCGCTGCGACTAGGCAGCGGAAGTGCACAAGGGCACACGCCGACAGCGTCGGCACGGTGTCACCAGGCCCGTCCAACCGCCCAGCTGAAGCATGTGCCCCACCTGCCGTGCAGCCGCGCAGGGCCGGGTCGTCAGGTCGAACCAGCCGTAGCGCAGGGTGCGCTCGCCGCTGAGCGTGGCGACGTTGTCCCGCTCCATGTCGCGCCAGCGCCCGGCGCCCTCGTGGAACCGCCCGTCCAGCTCCACCACGAGGCCGTGCTCCGGGTACCCCACATCGCGGTGCCGACCACCTGCGCCACGGAGCTGCCGCCGCCCCCGTGGCAGGCCGTGCGCCCGTTCCACCTCGTGGAGGTAGACCCGTTCCAGCGGGGAGTGCACGCCCTCAGCCGCTTCGGAGAGGAGGTCGAGCAGCAGGCGCCGGTGACGCAGCCTGGGTCGGCGCTGCACCTCCCGCCGCAACCGCTCCGGGGTGGTCCGGCGGGTCTGCACCGCAGCGAGCACCACGGCCGGGACGTCGTCACGGCTCAGCCCGTTCGCGTGGTCGATGACGGTGTCCTCGATGGACAGGCGCGGCGGTGCAGCGGTGGCCCGACGGCCGTGGGTGCCGGGCTGATCGCGGCGGAAGCGCCAGACCGTCCGCGCGATCCGCACCTGCTGCTGGCTCCACACGTCGACCTGCTCCGGGGGCTGGTCCAGCAGCCCGTGCAGGTGAGCAGCTGCGGCACCCCCGATGCGGGCACCGTCCCCGCTCAGCAGCACCCCCGCCCAGCAGAGGGTGGCGAAGCCGGCGGGCGGTGCGGTGGTCATCAGCACCCCCGGCGCGAGGCGGTGCCACCGTCCCTCGCCGACCAACCGCTGCACGCTGTTGCGTCCCAGGCCGTGACCGAGCGCCTGCTCGAGGCTGAGGACGCCGTCCTGCAGCGCGGCCAGCTGGAGCAGGGGCGGTGACGGCTCGACTCGACGGTGCACGCCCCCACCGTGGTGACCATCCGCCGGTCCTGCTGCGATCCTCAGTGTCCTGTGGACGACGTCAGGTTGTGCACACCTGCTGCGACTACGCAGCAGGTTCGACCACCGGTGCTGCCGTCACCAGCCGCGGGTGCCGGGGGCTCCCTTGAAGGGGCCGGTGACGCGGGAGGTGATCCAGCCGCCGTAGAAGTCACCCTCCTGGGCCCGGACCCGCTCGCCGGCCACGTCGATCTCGAAGGGGCCGGGGTAGAGGGCGACGTGGTCGGCGAGGACCTCGTAACCCGCCCAGGGCGTGGGGTAGATCCAGCCGGCCCGGGCCGTGGTGCGTCCACCTCCGCGGACGTCCAGGTAGGCCGCCCGCCCCTTGAACTCGCACACCGACGACCCGGCCGCCGGCGCCAGCGCGTCGGCCACGAAGGCCGCGCGCGGCAGGTAGTAGGTGGGCGGGTGGCTGGTCTCCAGCACCCTCAAAGCCGCGGTCGTGTCGGCCACGACGGCGTCACCGAGCCGGACCACCACCCGCTCCTCGCTCGGCGCCACCCGCGGTGGTCGGGGGTAGTCCCAGACCGACTCCTGACCCGGACCGGGGACCTCGCGTCGCTGTGCCATGCGCCCAGCATCCCCGGCAGGCCCAAGGGGACGCCGACCTCCGCGGGCAGCCTGCCACCGACCCGCCCGGAGGACCCGGGCGCGCCGGGCGTCCGTCCAGCAGGGCAGCGGAGGTGAGCTCGCGATGCCACAGCGCCGCCGAACCCGCCGCTGACCAGGGGTGACGCTGCGGGCGGCACCGCATGACGGAGCCCTCATGCCGCTTTCATGTCTCCTTCATCGGGCCTTCCTAGCGTCTGGGGTGTCCCGCTCGACCAGACCCACGGAGGCCGCGATGACTGCTCCTTCTCTCACCCGCTCCCCGCTGACCAGCGAGCGGTTGCACCACGCCAAGCACGCCTACACCACCCGTCACGTCGACACCCTGCGGTCCCGCGGGCTGCTGCTGGAGGCCACCCCGGCCGCGGGGGACCTGGTCCTGGCCCAGGTCGACCGGATCGGCCAGCACAAGCGGCTGGAGGACCGTCACGGCCGCCGGGCCACGCTCTTCCCCGGGGACGAGGTGGTGGTCTGCTACGGCGCCCGCTACGCCCCCGACCAGTTCCACGCCGTCGTGCCCGAGGACCTCTCGGCCTGCCACCTGGTGGCCGCCGGCGGGCTGGCCGGGCAGGTCCAGGCCGCCCACTCCGCGATGGCCCCGCCCACCTCGCTGCTGCCCCTGGGGATCCTGCTGGACGGGGCCGGGGAGCGGATCAACCTGTCGCAGAGCGCCGCGCCGGCCGGGGCGGTGGCCGGCCTGCCGCCCACCATCGCGGTGGTCGGGTCGTCGATGAACTCCGGCAAGACGACCAGCGCCGCCCACCTGATCGGCGGGCTCCGCCGCGCGGGGCTGCGGGTCGGGGCGGCCAAGGTCACCGGCACCGGGGCCGGCGGGGACGTCTGGCTGATGCAGGACGCCGGGGCGGCGGTGGTGCTGGACTTCACCTCCGCGGGGGTGCCCTCGACCTACCGGATGGGTCCCGACGAGGTGCTGCGCGTCTTCCGCACCCTGCTGTACCAGCTGTCCACCGCCGGCTGCGACGTGCTGGTGATCGAGGTGGCCGACGGCATCTACCACGCCGAGACCTCCGCGCTGGTCTCCAGCCCCGACTTCGCCACCGCCGTCGACGCCGTCCTCTACGCCGCCGGGGACGCCGCGGGTGCGGTCACCGGAGCCACCTGGCTGGCCGGGCGCCAGCTCCCCGTGCTCGGCGTCACCGGTCTGCTGTCGGCCTCACCGCTGGCCGCGGAGGAGGCGCGGGGTCTGGTCGACCACCCGGTGCTCTCCCTGGCCGACCTGGGCGACCCCGTGCAGGCGCTGGCCCTGCAGCAGCAGGTCGCCGGCGGGCGCGAGGGGTCGTTCCCGTGCCCCAGCCGGTGAGCCTGCCCAAGCCCGTCGCCCGCGGCCGCCACGCCCTCTTCACCGGGCTGGTCGGCGTCGGGGTCGGTCAGGCCGGCTGCGCGCTGGGGATCGCCCTGCTCGTCCAGCGCGGTTTCGACGCCCTCATCGCCGACCCCACCCTGCCGCCGCCGTCGACCCGCACCCTGGTGCTGCTGGTGGTGGCCCTGGCCATGACCATCACCGCCGGCGCCTGGCTCCGCGGCCAGGAGCGCGTGGTGGGTGAGCAGCTCGGCCAGCACTACGTCCAGGACGTCCGAGCCACCCTCTTCGAGCACCTCACCCAGGTCCCGGCCCGCGAGCTCGGGCGGCGCCACCGGGGCAACCTGCTGCTGAAGTTCGTCGGTGACCTGGGTGCCCTGCGGCTCTGGGTCGCCCGCGGGCTGGCCCGGCTGGTGGTGGCGGTCGTGGCGGTCGCGGTGATCCTGACCGGGCTCGCGGTGGTCAGCTGGCCGCTGGCCACCGGGGTCGGCGGCGTGCTGCTGCTCGGCGCGGGCGTCACGCTGGTGCTGGGGCCGTGGCTGCAGCGCACCAGCCGGCGGTCCCGACGGGTCCGCGCCCGGCTCACCGGTGAGGTCACCGAGCGGCTCCAGCAGCTGCAGGTGGTCCAGGCCTCCGGGCAGGAGCGCCGCGAGGGCCGCCGCGTGCACCGCCGCAGCGAGCGGGTGGCCGACGCCATGGTGCAGCAGGCCCGCGCGTCCGGGTCGATGCGGGCGATCGCCGAGGCGGCGGCCACCGCCGCCGGGGCGGTCGTGCTGCTGGTCGGCGCCCTCGAGGTGCAGTCCGGCCGGGCCAGCGCGGGGACGGTGGTGGCCGCCCTCAGCGTCACCGGGCTCCTCGGTGGCTACCTGCGCGACCTGGGACGGGTCAGCGAGTACGCCTCCCGCGCCTCGGTCGCGCGCCACGCGGCGAGGCGGTTCCTGACCACCCCGACGCTGCCCGACCCCGACGGCCTGCCGCCGCTGCGGGTCGAGCGCGGTGAGGTCAGGCTCGAGGGGGTGACGGTCGAGGGGGCCCTGCAGCAGGTCGACGCCACCGTCGGGCCCGGCGAGGTGGTCGCCGTGGTGGGTCCCAACGGTGCCGGCAAGAGCACCCTGATGTCGGTGGTGAGCCGGCTGATCGACCCCGACCGGGGACGCGTCGTCGTCGACGGCCAGGACCTCCGCGACCGCTCGCTGCGCTCGGTCCGCCAGGCCGTCGGGCTCGCCGGCCCGGACCTGCCGCTGCTGCGGGGCAGCCTGCGGCGCAACGTCTGCTACCGCCGGCCCCGGGTGGACGCCGAGGAGCTGGCCCGGATCACCCGGCTCTGCGACCTCGACGAGCTGGCCGAGGAGCTCCCCGACGGCTGGGACAGCGACGTCGGGGAGGGCGGGTCACGCCTGTCGGCGGGGCAGCGGGCCCGGGTCACCATCGCCCGGGCCGCGCTCGGACGTCCGCCGGTGCTGATCCTGGACGAGGCCGAGGCCCACCTGGACGCCCGGGCGGTCACCGTGCTGGAGCGGGTCCTCCGCGACCACCGCGGGGTGGCGCTGGTCGTCACCCACCGGCGTTCCGTGGTCGAGGCCGCCGACCGGGTCTGGCACCTGGCCGACGGCCGGCTGGTCGAGACCGGACGCCCCGACGAGCTCCTCGCCGGCTCCGGGCCCACCGCGCGGCTGCTCGCCGAGCGCGGCCCGGCCTCCGGGTCCGCCGCAGTCGTGGGGGTCGGGGCATGAGCAGCCGTCGCGCCTCCGTCGTCGGCTCCGGGCCCAACGGGCTCGCCGCCGCCGTCGTGCTCGCCCGCGCCGGTCTCGAGGTGACGGTGTGGGAGGCCGCCGAGGACGTCGGCGGGGCGGCCCGCTCCCGGCCGCTGCTCGGCCCGGGCACCAGCGTCGACCTCGGCTCGGCGGTGCACCCCTTCGCGGTCGCCAGCCCGGTGCTGCGCTCCTTCGACCTGGAGCGCCACGGCCTGCGCTGGCTGCACTCCCCGGTGGTCATGGCCCACCCCCTCGACGACGCCCCGGCCGCGCTGCTGCACCGCTCCCTCGCCCTCACCGCGCAGGGCCTGGGACGCGACGAGGGCGCCTGGCTGCGGCTGCACGAGCCGGTGGTCCGGCGCTGGCGGGGGGTGGTCGACGCGGCACTCGGAGGTCTTGCTGTCCCGCGCGACCTGGTCGCTGCCGGCGTCCTCGGTGCGCCGGGCGCCCTGCCCGCTGCGGCCCTGGCCCGGCTGGCCTGGCGGGGACGGGCTGCCCGGGCCCTCTTCGCCGGCTCGGCCGCGCACTCGGTGCTCCCGCTGAGCCGGCCCGGGACGTCCGCCTTCGGGCTGCTCTTCGGCGCCGCCGCGCACACCGACGGCTGGCCGGTCCCCGCCGGCGGGGCGTCCTCGCTCACCCGTGCCCTGGTCGCCGAGCTGGTCGCCCACGGCGGCGTGGTCCACGTCGGGCACCCCGTCACCGCCCTCGCCGCGCTGCCGCCCGCCGACGTGGTGCTGCTGGACCTCGCCCCGCGGGCGGCCGCGGACCTGCTCGAGCCCGGGGCGGCGGAGCGGATGCGGCACCAGGTGCGCCGCTTCCGGCACGGGGTCGGGGTGCACAAGGTCGACCTGCTGCTGGACGGGCCCGTCCCCTGGCTCGACCCCGAGGTCGGCCGGGCCGCGACCGTCCACCTCGGCGGCGACCTCGACGAGGTGGGCCGCGCCCTGGCCGCACCGCACCAGGGCACGGTCGCCGGGCGTCCCTTCGTGATCCTCAGCCAGCCGTCGGTGGTCGACGCCTCCCGGGCGCCTGGCGGGCAGCACGTGGTGTGGGCCTACTGCCACGTCCCGCACGCCAGCCGGGCCGCCGCCGCGGAGCTGGTCGAGGCCCAGCTGGAGCGCTTCGCCCCCGGCACCGGGGCCCGGGTGCTGGCCCGCCGGGTGCACGGGCCGGCGGACCTCCAGGCCCAGAACGCCAACCTGGTCGGCGGGGACGTGGTCGGCGGTTCGATGGCCGGCACCCAGCTGCTGCTGCGCCCCCGACCCTCGCTGCACCCGCACCGCACCCCCCAGCCCGGGGTGTTCCTGTGCTCGGCCTCCACCCCTCCCGGGGGCGGCGTGCACGGGATGAGCGGCTACCACGCGGCCACCGAGGCCCTGCACCACCTGGGCGCCGAGCGTCCGGGCGTCCGTCCCCCCGACCCGAGGAGTCCCCGATGACCCGAGCCGACCGTTCGCGCGCCACCGCCTACCTGTCCCTGGCCGCCCTGACCGCCGTCGTGCTGCTGCCGCTGCGCCAGAACGCGCGGCCGGCCGCGGAGCGTCGCGACGGCTTCCCGCTGTCCTACTTCCCCATGTTCAGCGCCCGCCGGTCCAGCACCGGCACCGTGGTCCACCTCGTCGGCCGGGACGCCGAGGGCCGCGAGTCGGTGCTGCACCACCGCCACGCCGGGACCGGTGGGCTGAACCAGGTCCGCCGCCAGATCCGGCGGCGGGTCCGCGACGGCGGCGCGCAGCTCCTCGCCGAGGCGGTCGCCGCCTCGGTGGCCGCCTCGACGTCGGCCGCCGAGCGCGCCCTGTCGGAGGTGGCCGTGGTGACCAGCGTGTGCGACTACGACCGGTTCTTCGCCGGCGACACCACGCCGCTGCGCCGCCGCACCCACGCCACCGCGCCCGTCCCGACCAGGGCGGGTGCCCGGTGAGGGCCTGGCTGCAGGCGCTGGACCGCGCCGCCCTGCCGGCCACGGCCGCCGCGGCGCCGGCCCGCCTGCGGGTCGCCACCGGTCTCTACACCAGCTGGTACCTCAGCCGCCGGGTGCGGATGTTCCGCCGGATCCACCGCACCGACCCCGCGCTGTTCGCCCCCGTGGGCCCGGTCCGGGTGCTCCGTCGTCCGCTGCCCCCGGTGCTGGCCGACGGGCTGCTCTACGCCACCCTCGCCTCGAACACGCTGGCCACGCTCGGCGTCGCCCACCGCTGGGTCGGTCCGCTGCACGCAGCGCTGGCCACCTGGACGCTGTCCTACCGCAACAGCTGGTCGATGGTCTTCCACAACGACAACGCCCTGGTCTGGCAGACCATCGCGCTGGGCTGCGGGGCGGCCGCGGACGACCCGCGCTGGTCCCTCGGCCGCCGCGACGTCGCAGGGCCCAGCTGGCGCTACGCCGTCCCGGTCCGCGGCGCCCAGGCCACCACCGCGGCGGTCTACCTGCTCTGCGGGGTGGCCAAGGTCGCCGGCCCGCTGGGCTGGGGCTGGGCGAGCGGGGAGTCTCTGCGCAGCCAGATCGCCGCCGACGGCCTCCGCAAGCAGCTGCTCGGTGAGCCCGCGGCCCAGCTGGGGGTGCGGCTGCACCGCCACACCGCCCTGTTCCGGCTGCTCGCCGCCGGGTCGCTGGCCATGGAGCTGCTGGCCCCGCTGGCCCTGGCCGACCGGCGGGTCGGCTGGCTGTGGTCCGTCTCCGCCTTCGGGATGCACTGGGGGATCAAGGCGGTCATGGGCATCACCTTCCGCCACCAGCTCAGCGGGGTGGCCTTCCTGCCCTTCTTCGGCCTGCCCAGTGGCACCCCCGCGCCCGCGTCGCCGGTCACCGCGGCCGGCCGCGCCGGTCGGCTCGCCGCCGTCGCCCTCACCGGCCTGGCCGTCTCCCTGCCCCTAGGACGGATCACCCGCGCCCTCCGCCCCCGGCTCCGCCCCCGCCGCCACTGACCCCTGTAGCCGCCTCCAGTGCGACGTCCGGCCGGGTACTCGCGGCCAGACGTCGTACTGGCCGTGGACGTCCACGGCTGACCCGGCGCCGGCGGACCCAGGGGTCGACCTTCCCTTAGCCACCAGCAGGACGGCCGGAGCACCGTCGCCTCGTTCGCCCCGTCCCTCATCGGGAGCGCGCTGGTGGCGACTGGCCCCGATGTGTCGTCACGCCCCGGCAGGAGGCGACGGGTAGGGGCGACTGGTCCCACGAGGTGGTGGCGAGTCGCTCTGCCACCGAGCTGGGGACGGGGGCCGGCCTGGTCCCAGCCCACGCCGTCGTCGACAGGGGTGGTGGTGGCGACTGGCCTGGATGTGTCGTCACGCCTGGGCGCGAGGCGACGGGTAGGGGCGACTGGCCCCAAGAAGCTGGAGAGTCGCCGTGCCGCCGAGCAGGCGACTGGCCTCGCGAGGTCGTGGGGAGTCGCCGCCTCCCACCGAGCTGGGACGGGGGGTAGTGGTGGCGACTGGCCCCGATGTGTCGTCGCGCGTCGGTGGGAGGCGACGAGTTGGGGCGACTGGCCCCGCGAGGTGGTGGGGAGTCGCCCTCCCACCGAGCTGGGACGGGGGGTGGTGGTGGCGACTGGCCTCTATGTGTCGTCACGCCTGGGCGCGAGGCGACGGGTAGGGGCGACTGGCCCCGAGAAGCTGGAGAGTCGCCGTGCCGCCGAGCAGGCGACTGGCCTCGCGAGGCGGTGGCGAGTCGCCCTGCCCACCGAGCTGGGGACGGGAGTGGTGGTGGCGACTGGCCTCGATGTGTCGCTAGGCCTGGGCGCGAGGCGACGGGTAGGGGCGACTGGCCCGAGAAGCTGGAGAGTCGCCCTCCCACCGAGCTGGCCAGGGGCGGCGCCGGGGGAGTGGCTCGCTCAGCCGACCCAGCGACGGCGGACCGAGGGGTCGACCTTCTCCAGCGCCAGCCGGACGGCCGGACGCGCCATCGAGGCGGCGTGCTGGGTGAGGAAGCCGTTCAGCACCAGTGGCGCCCGCTCACCGGCGTGCTTGAGGAAGACCCCGACGGCCTGGTGCACCAGCGGGTCGGGGTCGGCGGCCAGCAGCCCGGCCACCTCGAACCCGTGCGCCAGGTCGGCGTCGGAGCCGCTGCGCACGAAGTACAGCGGTGCGGTGACGGCGGTCCGGCGGCGCAGCGGCTCCGGGGCGGCCGCCAGCTCGTGCAGCAGCTCCACCGAACGGCCGACCAGCGGGGCGCCGACCACCCGCGGCGCCGCCCGGTCCACCATGTCCCAGGTGGTGATGCGGTCGTGGCGACGCAGGTACAGCTCCGACAGCGCCGGCTCGCCCAGGGACTCCCGGGCTGCGAGGTCGAGCACGCAGACCGCGCACATCCGGGCCTCGTAGGTGGGCTCGTCGAGCAGCCGGTCCACCTCCGCCAGCGGCATCCCGGTCGCCTCCCGGGCCAGGTCGAACAGGTCCCGCATCGCCATCCCGAGCGCGGGCTCGTCCGGGGCGAGCCGCTTGCGCACCGCCGCCAGCTGGGACGGGTCGGCGAGGGCCTCCAGCCGGGCCACCACCGCGGTGGCGGTCCTCGGCGCGACGGGGATCACGGCTGCCCCGGGGCCAGGGCCCCGCGCATCGGGACCAGCTTGGCCTCGGACTCGGCCACCTCCGCGTCGGGGTCGGAGTCCGCGACGATCCCGCAGCCGGCGTAGAGCCGCAGCGAGCGCGGGTCGTCGCGGTCCAGCTCGCCGCAGCGCAGCGCGATCGCCCAGGCGCCGTCGCCCTCGCTGTCCACCCACCCCACCGGTCCGGAGTAGCGACCCCGGTCCAGCTCCTCCAGCTCGGCGATCAGCCGGCGTGCCACCTCGGTCGGGGTGCCGCAGACGGCCGCGCTGGGGTGCAGCGCCTCCACCAGCTCCAGCACCGTCGTCCCCGTCCTCGACACGGCGGTGACGTCGGTGGCCAGGTGCAGCACGTTGGGCAGCTCCAGCACGTAGGGGGCGTCGGGGACGTTCATCCCGGTGCAGTACTCGCTGAGCGCGCTGGCCACCGAGGCCACCGCGTACTCGTGCTCCTGCAGGTCCTTCGACGACGACGTCAGCGCCGCGGCCAGCGTCTCCGGCGTGGTGGCCCCGTGCACCCCGATGGTCCCGGCCAGCACCCGCGAGGTGACCAGACCCTCCTCCCGGCGCACCAGCATCTCCGGGCTGGCCCCGACCAGGCCGTCGACCAGGAACGTCCAGCAACGTGGGTAGTCCCGGTGCAGCCTCCGGGCCAGCCGGCCCAGCTGCACCGGCGCCTCCGCCGTCGCGGTGACCTGACGGGCCAGCACCACCTTCTCCAGGTCGCCGTCCAGGATGCGCTTGACCCCCTGCGCCACCCGGTCGGCCCAGGCGTCGGCGTCCAGGCCCTCGGCCCGCTCCTGCCAGGCCGGGGACGGCGTGGCCGGCGGACGCAGCGTGCGCAGCCGGCGGACGCGGGTGGCCGCCGGCGCGGTGAAGGGCGTGGTGGACGCCTCGACCAGCACCGTGCGGCCGTGGCGGCGCAGCAGCACCCACTCCGGCAGCACCAGCACCGGCACCGCGCTGGTGTGGTCGGGGTCGAAGCAGAAGGAGCCGAAGGCGAGTGCGGCCGCCCCGGTGCTGTCCTCGGTGTGCTCCAGCCGCTCCCGCACCCCGGCCCACCAGGCGGAGGCCCCCGAGATGGGGTCACCCGGCCCGGCGGTCCACCGGGCGGCCACCCCTCCGGCCACCGCGCCCGCGTCGCCCCGCACCCAGGCGTACTCGACCCCGGCAGCCGGTCCGGCCTCCAGCAGGTCGAGCAGGTCGTCCAGGCCGAGGTCGTCGAGGAGGGTGCTGCGCACGAACAGGGGAGTGGTGCTGTGCACGAGCAGGGGCGCGATCACGGCGAGCAGCCTACGCGTCCGCCGCGGTGCCGCCGTCGGCGACGGACCTCAATTAGGGCACGGTCCCGTTGCGATATTGACACGCCGAACCAGCCTCCGACTAGGGGAGACGCCGACCCGGCCCCTGTCAGCAGAGGAGGGTCCGTTGTGCCTAGACTGACCGAGGTAGTGAAGGATTTCACGAGCGCCCAGGAGACCTGATGCCCCACACCCCGTCCGGGGTCGTCGACGCCGACGTGGTCGTCGTGGGAGCCGGCCCGGCCGGCTCCGCCACCGCCACGCACCTGGCTCGACGCGGGCTCGACGTCGCCCTGCTGGAGAAGACCACCTTCCCGCGCGAGAAGGTCTGCGGCGACGGCCTCACCCCCCGAGCCACCCGCCAGCTGATCCGGCTGGGCATCGACACCTCCACCGAGGCCGGCTGGCTGCACAACCGGGGCCTGCGCATCTACGGCGGCGGCGGTCAGCCCTTCCACCTGGACTGGCCCGACCTGGCCGACTTCCCGCCCTACGGCCTGGTCCGCCCCCGCTCGGACTTCGACGACCTGCTGGCCCGCAACGCGGTGGCCGCCGGGGCCACGCTGTACGAGCAGGCCAACGTGGTCGAGCCGGTGCTGGACGCCCGCAGCGACCGGATCGTCGGCGTCCGGTGCAAGGACGGCCGGGAGTTCCGCGCCCCGCTGGTGGTGGCCGCCGACGGCAACTCCACCCGGCTCAGCGTGGCGATGGGCATCGCCAAGCGCGACGACCGCCCGATGGGGGTCGCGGTCCGCACCTACTACACCTCCCCGCGCAGCGACGACGACTACCTGGAGTCCTGGCTGGAGCTGTGGGACGGCCCGCCCGGGTCGTCCAACCTGCTGCCCGGCTACGGCTGGATCTTCGGCATGGGTGACGGCACCTCCAACGTCGGGCTGGGCATCCTCAACACCTCCTCGGCCTTCGGCCACACCGACTACAAGGCGCTGCTCAAGGCCTGGTTGGACACCACGCCGGAGGAGTGGGGCTACCGCGACGAGAACATGACCGCACCGGTCCGCGGGGCCGCGCTGCCGATGGGGTTCAACCGCCAGCCGCACTACAGCCGGGGCCTGCTCCTGGTGGGCGACTCCGGCGGCATGGTCAACCCCTTCAACGGCGAGGGCATCGCCTACGCGATGGAGGCCGGGGAGTACGCCGCGGACGCGATGACCGACGCGCACCGCCGCGGCGTCGGCACCCCGCAGGCCGAGCGTGCGCTGCAGGGCTACCCGACCCGGCTGAAGGCCGAGCTCGGGGGCTACTACCGCCTGGGCGGGATCTTCGTGAAGCTGATCGGCGACCCGCGGGTGATGCGGCTCTGCACCCGCTACGGTCTCCCACGGCGGACGCTGATGCGCTTCACCCTGAAGCTGCTGGCCAACCTGACCGACGCCCGCGAGGGTGACGTGATGGACAAGGTCATCAACCAGCTGTCACGGCTGGCACCGGCGGCCTGAGGACGTCACGGACATGCACTGCAGGGCTTCGACGGAGAGGCAGGGACGGTGAACCTCTACACCCCGGTCATCGTGTTGCTGGCGATCGCGGCCGCCTTCGTGGCGGTCAGCGTCCTCACCAGCGTCAACGTCGGGCCCCGGCGCTACAACCGGGCCAAGTACGACTCCTACGAGTGCGGCATCCAGCCCACCCCGCACGCCGTCGGTGGGGGCCGGGTGCCGATGAAGTACTACATCACCGCGATGCTCTTCATCGTCTTCGACATCGAGATCGTCTTCCTCTACCCCTGGGCGGTGAGCTTCGACCTGCTGGGCACCTTCGCCCTGGTCGAGATGGTGCTCTTCGTGGCCACCGTCTTCATCGCCTACTTCTACGTGCTGCGACGAGGGGGTCTGGAGTGGGACTGACCGGGCTGGACCAGGGGACGGTGCGGCACGACCGCACGGGCGCACACGACAGGACGGAGGCACGCTGATGGCCGGTGGACTCGAGGACCAGGTCCCGAGCGGGTTGCTGCTCACCACGGTGGAGGGGCTGTTCGGCTGGATGCGGCAGGCCTCCTTCTGGCCGGCCACCTTCGGCCTGGCCTGCTGCGCGATCGAGATGATGACCTACGGCGCGCCCCGCTACGACTCCGGTCGTTGGGGCCAGGAGGTCTTCCGGGCCTCCCCGCGCCAGGCCGACCTGATGATCGTCGCCGGCCGGGTGAGCCAGAAGATGGCCCCGGTGCTGCGTCAGATCTACGACCAGATGCCCAACCCCAAGTACGTGCTCGCGATGGGCGTCTGCGCCAGCACCGGCGGCATGTTCAACAACTACGCGATCGTCCAGGGCGTGGACCACGTGGTGCCGGTGGACATGTACGTCCCCGGCTGCCCGCCCCGCCCGGAGATGCTGATCGACGGCATGTTCAAGCTGCGCAAGAAGGTGCAGGGCGCCCCGATCGGCATCAACGAGGAGCGCTTCTACGCCGAGCAGGAGTCGCGCCAGCTGGTGGCCCCGGCCACCTCCGAGCTCAAGGGGCTGCTGCGGTGACCCCCGAGGAGCGGGGCCCGGAGGGCTCCAGCGAGGCCAAGGGCTCGGAGAAGGCCGAGGCCCAGCACCCCACCACCGGCGAGCGCGCCCCGGAGGCCGGCGTCGAGCGGCAGGACGCCGAGGCCTCCGACACCGACCTGGAGCCGTCCACCGGGAGCGACGACGTCCCCGGCGCCCGGCGCGAGGTGCTGCAGGTGCGTCGCGGCATGTTCGGCTCCGCCGACAGCGGCGACACCTCCGGCTACGGCCGGGTGCAGCGCATCGTGGAGATGCCCCAGCCGACCTCGCGGCCCTACGGCGGCTGGTTCGACGCCCTGGCCGACGAGATGGCCGGGGTGCTCCCGGCCGGCTCGGTGACCGGCGTCGTGGTGCACCGGGGTGAGATCACCTTCGAGGTGGCCCGGGCGCACCTGCTCGAGGTGGTGCGGGCGCTGCGCGACACCCCGACCCTGCGCTTCGAGCACTGCGCCTCGGTCTCCGGCGTGCACTTCCCGACCTCCCAGGGGGCCGAGCTGCACGTCGTCTACCACCTGCAGTCGATGACCCACAACCGGCGGATCCGCCTCGAGGTCAGCTGCCCCGACACCGACCCGCACGTGCCCAGCGTCGTGACGGTCTACCCGGCCGCGGACTGGCACGAGCGCGAGACCTGGGACATGTTCGGCGTGGTCTTCGACGGCCACCCCGCCCTCACCCGGATCCTGATGCCCGACGACTGGCCGGGCCACCCGCAGCGCAAGGACTACCCCCTCGGCGGCATCGACATCGAGTACAAGGGCGCCGTCGTCGCACCACCGGAGACGCGGAGGAGCTACACATGAGCACCACGCACGACACCCGCACCAGCGATCCCTTCGGCGCGACGGGCGAGCCCGTCGAGGGCGCGGTCTACACCGCCAGCGGCCAGGACTGGACCGAGATCGCCGACCGCCAGGCCGAGCGCGGCGACGAGCGCATCGTGGTCAACATGGGTCCCCAGCACCCGTCCACCCACGGCGTGCTCCGCCTCATCCTGGAGATGGAGGGCGAGTCGGTGCTGGAGGCCCGCTGCGGCATCGGCTACCTGCACACCGGCATCGAGAAGAACATGGAGTTCCGGAACTGGACGCAGGGCGTCACGTTCTGCACCCGGATGGACTACCTGGCCCCGATCTTCCAGGAGGTGGCCTACTGCCTCTCGGTGGAGCGCCTGCTCGGCATCGAGGAGCAGGTGCCGGAGAAGGCCACCACCATGCGGGTGCTGCTGATGGAGCTCAACCGCATCTCCAGCCACCTGGTCTGCATCGCCACCGGCGGCATGGAGATCGGCGCCCTCACCGTGATGACCATCGGGTTCCGCGACCGGGAGATGATCCTGGACGCCTTCGAGCTGATCACCGGGCTGCGGATGAACCACGCCTTCGTCCGACCGGGCGGGGTGGCCAACGACCTGCCCGACAACGCGATCGCCAAGCTGCGCGACACCGTGGCCTGGCTGAAGAAGCACCTGCCCGAGTACGCCTCCTTCTGCAACGCCAACCCGATCTTCCTGCGCCGCCTGAGCGGGGTGGGCCACATGGACCTTGCCGGCTGCATGGCGCTCGGTCTGACCGGCCCGGTGCTGCGGTCCACCGGCTACGACTGGGACCTGCGCAAGAAGCAGCCCTACTGCGGCTACGAGACCTACGACTTCGACGTCCCCACCTGGGACACCGCCGACGCCTACGGACGCTTCCGGGTCCGCCAGGACGAGATGTGGCAGAGCCTGCGCATCGTCGAGCAGTGCATCGAGCGGCTCGAGGGCATGGTGGGGCAGCCGGTGATGGTGGCCGACTCCAAGATCGCCTGGCCCGCCCAGCTCTCGATCGGCCCCGACGGCATGGGCAACTCCAACGAGCACATCAAGCACATCATGGGTGAGTCGATGGAGGCCCTGATCCACCACTTCAAGCTGGTGACCGAGGGCTTCCGCGTCCCGACCGGGCAGGCCTACGTCCCGATCGAGCACCCCCGTGGCGAGCTCGGGGCGCACCTGGTCTCCGACGGCGGGACCCGCCCCTACCGGGCCCACTTCCGCGACCCGAGCTTCGCCAACCTGCAGGCGATGCCGATCCTCTGCGAGGGCGGGATGATCTCCGACGTGGTGGTCGCCGTCGCCAGCCTCGACCCGGTGATGGGGGGCGTGGACCGATGAGCACCGACGCACCCGTCGGCCACATCGGGAACGAGCACCACTTCCCGACCCACTTCACCGAGTCCGGCGGGATCGACTTCAGCGGGGACCAGACCACCGCGCTGACCGAGGTGCACCTGGAGGAGATGCGCTCGATCGCCGCGCGCTACCCCCAGCCGCGCTCGGCCCTGCTGCCGATGCTGCACCTGGTGCAGTCGGTGGAGGGGCGGGTCACCCCGGCGGGGGTGGAGGCCTGCGCCGACGTGCTCGGGATCAGCGCCGCCGAGGTGAGCGGTGTCGCGACCTTCTACACGATGTACAAGCGCAAGCCGGTCGGACGCCACCACGTCGGCGTCTGCACCACCGCGCTCTGCGCCATCCTCGGCGGGGACGAGGTGCTGGCCGCGCTGCAGCAGCACCTCGGCGTCGGCAACGACGAGACCACCGCCGACGGCACGATCACCCTGGAGCACATCGAGTGCAACGCGGCCTGCGACTACGCGCCGGTGATGATGGTCAACTGGGAGTTCTTCGACGACGTCACCCCCGGCAGCGCCGTGGAGGTGGTGGACGCCCTGCGTGAGGGCCGCGAGGTCGTCTCCAGCCGGGGCGCGCGGATCTCCTCCTGGCGCGAGGCCGAGCGGGTGCTCGCCGGGTTCCCCGACGGACGCGCCGACGAGGGCCCGACCGCGGGGGAGAAGTCCCTGCTGGGACTGAGGATCGCGAACGAGCGCGGCTGGTCCGCGCCGGACCCGCGCACCGCCGAGGCGGAGCCGGTCGAGGGGCCGGCGGCCTCGGAGGCCGAGGCGGTGGGCACCGGCCAGCCCGACGGCGGACGTCGTGGGGCGGCGGAGAAGAGCAGCGAGGACGCCGAGGCCGCGGCGAGCGGCGACCAGGGCACGACGGAGTCGACGAGGACGTCGACCGACGAGGGGGAGGCGAAGTGAGCGACACCCTGACACCGGTGCTCACGGCCAACTGGGCCGACGAGCGGGCCTGGAAGCTCGGGAACTACGAGCGCACCGGGGGCTACACCGCCCTGCGCACCGCACTCGGCATGACGCCGGAGGAGGTGGTCGGCGTCGTCAAGGACTCCGGTCTGCGCGGTCGCGGCGGGGCCGGGTTCCCCACCGGCATGAAGTGGTCCTTCGTGCCCAAGGACAACCCGAACCCCACCTACCTGGTGGTCAACGCCGACGAGTCCGAGCCGGGCACCTGCAAGGACATGCCGCTGATGCTGGCCAGCCCGCACACCCTGGTCGAGGGCGTGATCATCTCCGCCTACGCGATCAAGGCCCGCTACGCCTTCATCTACGTCCGCGGCGAGGTGCTGCACGTGGTGCGGCGGCTGCAGCAGGCCGTCCGCGAGGCCTACTCCGCCGGCTACATCGGCAGCAACGTGCTCGGCACCGGCTACGACCTCGAGGTCGTCGTCCACGCCGGCGCGGGGGCCTACATCTGCGGTGAGGAGACGGCCCTGCTGGACTCCCTGGAGGGACGCCGGGGGCAGCCGCGGCTGCGGCCGCCGTTCCCCGCGGTGGCCGGGCTCTACGCCAGCCCCACGGTGATCAACAACGTGGAGTCGATCGCCTCGGTGCCCAGCATCCTGCGCGGTGGTGCGGAGTGGTTCTCCTCGATGGGGACCGAGAAGTCCAAGGGCATGACCATCTACTCCCTCTCCGGCCACGTGGCCCGGCCCGGGCAGCTCGAGGCCCCGCTGGGCATCACCCTGCGCCAGGTGCTGGAGCTCGCCGGCGGGATGCGGGAGGGGCGCCGGCTCAAGTTCTGGACCCCGGGTGGCTCCTCCACCCCGATCCTCACCGAGGAGCACCTGGACCTCCCGCTGGACTACGAGGGCATGGCCGGAGCCGGCTCGATGCTGGGCACCAAGGCCCTGCAGTGCTTCGACGAGACCACCTCGGTGGTCCGCAGCACGCTGCGCTGGGTCGAGTTCTACAAGCACGAGTCCTGCGGCAAGTGCACCCCCTGCCGCGAGGGCTCGTGGTGGCTGGTGCAGATCCTGATGCGGCTCGAGGCCGGGCAGGGCGTGGAGGGCGACATCGAGAAGATCCTCGACCTCTGCGACAACATCGGCGGGCGCTCCTTCTGCGCCCTGGCCGACGGCGCGGTGGCCTGCGTCACCAGCGCCATCAAGTACTTCCGCGAGGAGTTCGAGCAGGGGATGCACACCCCGGCGTGGGAGCTGCTGCCCTACCAGCGCAGCACGGTGTTCGCCCCGGTGACCGCCGGGGCCACAGGAGGTCCGCGATGAGCGTCACCGACAGGACGGGGGCGGGTGCGGAGCTGGAGCAGCGCGACGACCTGGTCACCCTCACCATCGACGACACCCAGGTGTCGGTGCCCAAGGGCACCCTGGCCATCCGGGCCGCCGAGCTGATCGGCGTGGCCATCCCCCGCTTCTGCGACCACCCGCTGCTGGACCCGGTCGGCGCCTGCCGCCAGTGCCTGGTCGAGGTGCCCGACGCCGGCAACGGCCGGGGCATGCCCAAGCCGCAGGCCTCCTGCACCCTGGAGGTGGCCGAGGGGATGCAGATCCGGACCCAGGTCACCTCCCCGGTGGCCGACAAGGCCCAGCACGGCATGATCGAGATGCTGCTGCTCAACCACCCGCTGGACTGCCCGGTCTGCGACAAGGGCGGGGAGTGCCCGCTGCAGAACCAGGCGATGAGCAACGGCCGCGGCGAGTCCCGGTTCGAGGCCGTCAAGCGCACCTACCCCAAGCCGGTCTCCATCTCCGCCCAGGTGCTGCTGGACCGGGAGCGGTGCGTGCTCTGCGCCCGCTGCACCCGCTTCTCCGAGCAGGTGGCCGGCGACCCCTTCATCGCCCTGGTCGAGCGCGGTGCGCTGCAGCAGGTCGGGATCTACGAGCGCGAGCCGTTCGAGTCCTACTTCTCCGGCAACACCATCCAGATCTGCCCGGTGGGGGCCCTGACGTCGGCCGCCTACCGCTTCCGCGCCCGTCCCTTCGACCTCACCTCCACCCCCTCGGTCAGCGAGCACGACTCCTGCGGCTCCGCCATCCGGGTGGACCACCGGCGCGGTGAGGTGATGCGGCGGCTGGCCGGGGACGACCCCGAGGTCAACGAGGAGTGGATCACCGACAAGGACCGCTTCGCCTTCCGCTACGGCCGCGGCGAGGACCGGGTCCGCACCCCGCTGGTGCGCGAGGGCGACGTGCTGCGTCCGGCGTCCTGGCCGGAGGCCATCGACGTCGCCGTCCGCGGTCTGCAGGCGGCGGCCGGCTCGGTCGGCGTCCTCACCGGCGGTCGGCTGACCCTGGAGGACGCCTACGGCTACTCCCGGTTCGCCCGCACGGTGCTGGGCACCAATGACATCGACTTCCGCTCCCGCCCGCACTCCGCGGAGGAGGCCGAGTTCCTGGCCTCGCACGTGGCCGGACGGGCCGACGTCGTCACCGCCGACCTGGAGCAGGCCTCGGGCGTGCTGATGGTGGCCTTCGAGCCCGAGGAGGAGGCCGGCACGATCTTCCTGCGCCTCCGCAAGGGGATGCGCAAGCACGGCCTCCGCTCCTGGACGCTGGCGCCCTACCTCAGCAACGGCGCCCGCAAGATGGGGGCCGCGCTGGTCCCCACCGTGCCCGGTACCGAGGCACAGGTGCTCGACGGTCTGGAGCGCGCCCTCGAGCTGGACGCCGACTCGGTCGTGCTGGTCGGGGAGCGGGCAGCCACCTCGCCGGGCACGCTGACCGCGGTGGCGGCGCTGGTGCAGCGCACCGGCGCCCGGCTGGCCTGGGTGCCGCGCCGGGCCGGGGACCGCGGGGCGGTCGAGGCGGGCTGCCTGCCCGGGCTGCTGCCCGGCGGACGTCCGCTCGCCGACGCCCGGGCCCGGGTGGACTGCCTGAGCGTGTGGGAGCTCGGCCGTGAGCTGCCGGCCACCCCCGGCCGCGACACCGGCCAGATGCTGGCCGCCGCGGCCACCGGTGGGCTGCGTGCCCTGGTGGTGGCCGGGGTGGAGCCCGCCGACCTGGCCGACCCCGCGGCCGCCCGCCGCGGGCTCGAGCAGGTGGGCTTCCTGGTCAGCGTGGAGCAGCGGCTGAGCGAGGTGACCGAGCGCGCCGACGTGGTGCTCCCGGTCTCGCTGGTCGAGGAGCGGCCCGGCACCTTCGTGACCTGGGAGGGCCGCCGTCGCGAGTTCGGCGTGGTGATCCGCCAGGCCAACCCGATGACCGACCTGCGGGTGCTCGCCGCCCTGTCCGACGCCCTCGGCCACGACCTCGGCATCCGCACCGTGGCCGACGCCCGGCGCGAGCTGGCCCAGCTCGACCCCTGGACCGGAGCACGTCCGGCCGCACCCGCGCCGGCTCCCGCCACCGCGGCCGCTCCCGCTCCGGCGGGTGCGACGGGGGCGCGCCGGGCCCACGGCGCGGTGGCGATGACCGCCGACGGCGGCCCCACCCGGACGGGTGCCGACCACCGCCTGACGCTGGCCACCTGGCGGATGATGCTCGACCCGAGCCGGGCGCTGGACGGCGAGCCGCACCTGCTCGCCACCGCCCGACGTCCGGTGGCCCGGGTCAGCGAGGCCACCGCCCGCCGCACCGGGCTGGTCGAGGGCGGCGGGGTGCGGCTGCACGGCGCCACCGGCTCGGCCGTGCTGCCGGTGCACGTCACCCCGCAGATGGTCGACGGGGTGGTCTGGGTGCCGACGCTGGCGGCCGGCGTCTCGGTGAACGCGCTCGGTCTGTCCGCCGGTGCGCCGGTCGTGGTCAGCCCCACCGAGCTGCCCGCCAGCCCCGAGCCCGGGGCCCGGGTCCCGGTCGGCGAGGGCGCGCTGCCCGAGGTGGACGGACAGCACGAGGAGCAGGGAGGCGTGGCATGACGCAGATGGACCTGAGCCTGTTCGGCAACGACCCGTGGTGGGTGGTGCTGATCAAGGCCGTGGCGGTGTTCGCCCTGCTGCTGCTCCTGACGCTGTTCAACATCGTCTTCGAGCGCAAGGTCGTCGGGCGGATGCAGCACCGCAAGGGCCCGACCATGAACGGCCCCTTCGGCTGGCTGCAGTCGCTGGCCGACGGCATGAAGCTGATGTTCAAGGAGGACTTCATGCCCTCCCGCGCCGACAAGCTGGTCTACAACCTGGCCCCGTTCCTGGCGGCGATCCCGGCGCTGACCGCCTGGGCGGTGATCCCGGTGGCCGGCACCGTGACCATCCCGTTCACCGACCGGCAGACCCAGCTGCAGCTGACCGACCTGCCGATGGCGGTGCTGTTCATGCTGGCCATCGCCTCGATCGGCATCTACGGCATCGTCCTGGCCGGCTGGTCCTCGGGCTCCACCTACTCCCTGCTGGGCGGGCTGCGCTCCAGCGCCCAGATGATCTCCTACGAGATCGCGATGGGGCTCTCGTTCGTCACGGTCTTCCTCTTCGCCGGGTCGATGTCGACCTCGGAGATCGTCGAGGCCCAGCAGACCAGCATCGTGCTGCCCTTCGGCGACACCGGCATCCCCGGCTGGTACGCGCTGCTGCTGGCTCCCTCCTTCGTGATCTACCTGATCTCGATGGTGGGGGAGACCAACCGCGCCCCCTTCGACCTCCCCGAGGCCGAGGGCGAGCTGGTCGGCGGCTTCCACACCGAGTACTCCGGCATGCGCTTCGCCATGTTCTTCCTGGCCGAGTACATCAACATGGCCACGGTCTCCGCGATCGCGGTCACCCTCTTCCTGGGCGGCTGGCACGCCCCCTGGCCGCTCAGCGGCATCGAGGGCATCGACGCCGGTTACCTCGGCGCGGTCTGGTTCCTCGGCAAGGTCATCCTGCTGATCTTCGGCTTCGTCTGGCTGCGCGGCACCCTGCCCCGCTTCCGCTACGACCAGTTCATGAAGCTGGGCTGGAGCTGGCTCATCCCGCTGTCGCTGGTCTGGATCGTCGCCATCGCGATCGTCCGCTCGCTGGACCGCAGCTCCTTCTCCAGTCCCACCTTCCTCATCGTCGCCGGGGTGGTGCTGGTGCTGGCCCTCGCGCTGGCCCTCTTCGGCGGTCGCCAGGAGGAGGACGAGGAGGAGGTCGAGGAGGACTTCGACCCCTGGGCCGGCGGGTACCCGGTGCCACCGCGGGCCGGCCAGCAGCTGCCCGAGCTGGCCGGGGTGCTCCGCCCCGACGAGCCCACCGCGACCCGGCGCGCCGGGTCCGACACCGCAGAGGAGGAGTCCTGATGGGCGTGTTCGACTCCGTCGCCGGCTTCGGCGTGACGTTCAAGACGATGTTCCGCAAGACCTTCACCGAGGACTACCCGAACAAGCCGAAGATCACCGCCCCGCGCTTCCACGGACGGCACCAGCTCAACCGCTGGCCCGACGGCCTGGAGAAGTGCGTCGGCTGCGAGCTCTGCGCCTGGGCCTGCCCGGCCGACGCCATCTACGTCGAGGGCGCGGCCAACACCGAGGAGGACCGCTTCTCCCCGGGGGAGCGCTACGGCCGCGTCTACCAGATCAACTACCTGCGCTGCATCCTGTGCGGGCTGTGCATCGAGGCCTGCCCGACCCGGGCGCTCACCATGACCAACGAGTTCGAGCTCGCCGACGACTCGCGTGAGTCGCTGATCTACGAGAAGGACCAGCTGCTGGCCCCGCTGCTGCCCGGCATGGAGCAGCCGCCGCACCCCCGCCGGCTCGGCTCGGACGAGCAGCAGTACTTCCTCGGGCTGCCCAGCACCGGCACCAGCGACACCCGGATGGGCAGCGCCCAGCACCCGGACACCCGCACCGGCGGCCGGACGCCCGGCCCCACCGGTGAGCGGGTCGGGGAGTCCCGGGAGGCCGAGGCCCGGGCCAAGACCGGTGCGGCGGAGACGCAGGGGGGCGCGCGATGACGGTGATGGTGACGAGCGCGTCGGTGGCCTTCTGGCTGCTGGCCCCGCTGATGGTGCTGGCCGCGATCGGCATGGTGCTGGCCCGCAAGGCCGTCCACTCCGCGCTCTGCCTGGCCGGGGTGATGGTGGCCCTGGCGGTGCAGTACGCGGCGCTGGACGCCCCCTTCCTCTTCGCGGTGCAGATCATCGTCTACACCGGCGCCATCCTGATGCTGTTCCTCTTCGTGGTGATGCTGGTCGGGGTCGACTCCAGCGACTCCTTCGTGGAGACGCTCCGCGGCCAGCGGGTCTGGGCCGCGCTGGTCGGCGCCGGGTTGCTGGTGATGCTGGTGGTGGCCGTCGGCCACGACGTGGTCACCGACGGCGGGACCGCACCGGTCGGCGTTGCGGGGGCCAACGAGCAGTACGGCGGCAACGTGCAGGGTCTGGCCGCGCTGATCTTCGTCCGCTACGTGTGGGCCTTCGAGGCCACGTCGGCGCTGCTGATCACCGCCGCCGTGGGCGCCATGGTGCTGACCCACCGCGAGCGGCTGGTGGCCAAGCGCGGCCAGCGCGAGCGGGCGGTCGAGCGGATGAGGGCCTACGCCGACGCCGGCGTGCACCCCGGCCCGCTGCCCACCCCCGGCGTGTTCGCCCGGCACAACTCCGTCGACATCCCGGCGCTGCTGCCCGACGGCTCGGTGGCCGAGAGCTCGGTCTCCCCGACGCTGCGCTCCCGGGCCACCATCCGGACCCCGGAGGAGCTGCTGGCCCCGATGGCCACCCGGCACGCCGAGATCGCCGGCGACCGCGACCCCCAGCCGCAGGTCGGCCACCGGCGCGACCCGCGTCCGGGGGAGCCGCTGCACGAGCACGGTCTCGGCAACGAGCAGGACGTCCGGGACAACACCTCGGTGCGCGACGACTCGGACGAGGAGCGGATCTGATGGACCCGAACCACTACCTGGTGCTGTCGGCGATCCTCTTCACCATCGGCGCCGTCGGCTTCCTGGTGCGACGCAACGCGATCGTGGCCTTCATGTGCGTGGAGCTGATGCTCAACGCCGCCAACCTGGCGCTGGTGACCTTCTCCCACGCCTGGGGCGTCCTCGACGGGCAGGTGGCCAGCTTCTTCGTGATGGTGGTGGCCGCCGCCGAGGTCGTGGTCGGGCTGGCCATCATCGTCTCCATCTACCGCACCCGTCGTTCGGCCTCGGTCGACGACGCGAACCTGCTGAAGCTCTGAGGGAGCGCACGTGACCCCGTTCGACGTGGTGGCCCCGCAGCTGGCCACCGGACCCTTCACCCTCGCCTGGCTGCTGATCGCGCTGCCGGCGCTCGGTGCCGCCGTGCTGCTGCTCGGGGGCCGCCGGACCGACCGCTGGGGCCACCTCCTGGCCACCGCGATGCCGATCGCCTCCTTCGTCCTGGCCGCGGTGCTGCTGGTCGACCTGCTGGGTCGCGGCGCCGAGGCGCGCGCCGTCGGCGTCCCGCTGTACCGGTTCATCGAGGCCGGCGGCTGGAGCATCTCGGTCGGGCTGCTGGTGGACCAGCTGTCGATCCTGTTCGTGCTGCTGATCACCGGGGTCGGCTCGCTGATCCACGTCTACTCGATCGGCTACATGGCCCACGACCCCGGCCGCCGGCGGTTCTTCGCCTACCTCAACCTGTTCGTCGCCGCCATGCTGCTGCTGGTGCTGGCCGACAACTACCTGGTGCTTTTCGTCGGCTGGGAGGGCGTCGGTCTGGCCTCCTACCTGCTGATCGGGTTCTGGTCCTACAAGCCGAGCGCGGCCGCCGCGGCCAAGAAGGCCTTCGTGGTCAACCGCGTCGGCGACATGGGCATGGTGCTGGCCATCGGCCTGATGCTGGCCACGGTGGGCTCCTCGGCCTTCGTCGACGTCGCCGCCGCCGCCCCGGGGATGACCGCGGGCACGGCCACGGCGCTGGGTCTGCTGCTCCTGCTCGGGGCCTGCGGCAAGTCCGCCCAGGTGCCGCTGCAGTCCTGGCTGCTGGACGCCATGGAGGGCCCGACCCCGGTCTCGGCCCTGATCCACGCCGCCACCATGGTCACCGCCGGGGTGTACCTGATCGTGCGCAGCAACGCCGTCTTCACCGTCAGTGAGGCCGCCAGCACCGCGGTCGTGGTGGTCGGCACCGTGACGCTGCTCTTCGGGGCCTGGATCGGCTGCGCCAAGGACGACATCAAGAAGGTGCTGGCCGGCTCCACCATGAGCCAGATCGGCTACATGGTGCTGGCCGCGGGGCTGGGCCCGGCCGGGTACGCCTTCGCCATCTTCCACCTGCTGACCCACGGCTTCTTCAAGGCGACGATGTTCCTCGGCGCCGGCTCGGTGATGCACGCGATGGACGACGACGTCGACATGCGCCGCTACGGCGGTCTGGCCCGGGTGCTGCCGATCACCTTCGGCACCTTCGCGGTGGGCTACCTGGCCATCATCGGCGTCCCGCCGCTGGCCGGGTTCTTCTCCAAGGACCACATCATCGAGACCGCCTTCGACCACAACGTGGTGGTGGGGGTGCTCGCCCTGCTGGGCGCCGGGGTGACCGCCTTCTACATGACCCGGCTGATGCTGATGACCTTCCTGGGCCGTCGGCGCTGGGCCGAGGGGGTCCACCCGCACGAGTCCCCGCTGGTGATGACCGTCCCGCTGATCCTGCTGGCGGTGCCGTCGGCGCTGGCCGGGCTGGCGCTGAACAACTGGATCGGCGGCTGGCTGGAGCCGGTGGTCGGTCACGGCGAGGACCACGGCGAGCCGAGCCTGTTCCACATCACCCCCGTCGGGCTGCTGACCATGGCCGTGGTGGCCGCGGGCATCGTGGTGGCCGGGCTGCTGTTCGGCCGCCGCGAGGTGCCGGCCACCGCGCCGCGCACCCGCTCACCGCTGGTGCTGGCCGGGCGGAACGACCTCTACGGCGACGCCTTCAACGAGGCCGTGGTGGTCCGGCCCGGGCAGCGTCTGGTCCGGGGCCTGCTGGCCGCCGACGACAAGGTGGTCGGGGGCGGCTGGAACCTCTCCGGGGACGCCCTGGCCGGTCTGTCGCAGGTGTCGCGGCGGGCGCAGAACGGTTACGTGCGGACGTACGCGCTGACCATGGTGGGCGGGGCCGCCCTGGTCGCCGTGGTGCTGATCCTCGGCCGGCTGGCCTGAGGGAGGAGGATCATGAACTGGACGTTGACCGCACTCGGTCTGCTGCCGCTCGTCGGTGCCCTGGTGGTCGTGCTGGTGGGGGACCGCCTGGCCAGGACCGTCGGGCTGGTGGTCTCGCTGCTCGCCCTCGCGCTGGCCGGCTGGGTCGCCGCGGCCCACCTCGGTGGCACCGACCTCGGGGTGCAGGTGCCCTGGATCCCGACCATCGGCGCCTGGTGGGCCCTGGACGTGGACGGCCTGGGTCTCACCATGGTCGCCCTGACCGTGCTGCTCACCCCGGTGGTGCTGCTGGCCAGCTGGCGTGCGGAGGACCGTCGCGGCGGCGCCTCGGAGGGCGTGCTGGCCGGGGCCCTCGGGCGCGGCCGCGCTGCCGGGAGCTCCTCGGCCGACGGCAACGACGCCCTCGGCGCCGGGCCCCGTCCCGGGGTGGCGGCGACCGCGCTGGCCGATCGGCCCGACGTGGCCGAGCGGGAGACCGGGGGCGAGGACCGGCCCCAGCCGCGCCGCTGGGGTGCCCGCGCCTTCTTCGCGCTGGTGCTGGCCCTGGAGGGCTTCGCCCTGCTGGCCTTCCTCACCACCGACGTGCTGCTGTTCTTCCTGCTCTTCGACGCGATCCTGCTGCCGATGTACTTCCTGATCGGGGCCTTCGGCGGGACCCACCGCAAGCGGGCGGCCAGCCGGTTCCTGATCTTCGCCCTGGGTGGCGGTCTGATCATGCTGGCCTCGGTGATCGGCCTCTACGTGGTCTCCGCCCGGGCCGGGGCGCCGTCGTTCCTGGTCGCCGACCTGGCCGCGCTCGACCTCGGTGGCGACCTGGGCCGCTGGCTCTTCGCCGGCTTCTTCATCGCCTTCGCGGTGAAGGCACCGATGGTGCCGGTGCACTCCTGGCTGCCCGACGCCGCCGAGGAGTCCAACCCCGCCACCGCCGCCCTGCTGGTCGGCATCCTGGACAAGCTGGGCACCTTCGGCATGATCCGGTTCTGCCTGGGCCTGTTCCCCGAGGCGAGCCTGTGGGCCACCCCGGTGGTGCTGGTGCTGGCGCTGGTCTCGATCATCTACGGGGCGCTGGCCGCCATCGGGAGCAAGGACCTGATGCGGCTGATCGCCTTCACCTCGATCAGCCACTTCGGGTTCATCGTGCTGGGCATCTTCGCCTGGACCAGCCAGTCGATGACCGGCTCGATCCTCTACATGCTGAACCACGGCTTCTCCACCGCGGCCCTGTTCCTGGTGGTCGGCTACCTGGTCAAGCGCCGGGGCTCGCGCAGCGTGGACGCCTTCGGCGGGGTGCAGAAGGTGGCGCCGGTGCTGGCCGGGCTGCTGCTGTTCGCCGGGCTCTCCTCGCTGGCCCTGCCGGGGCTGTCCAGCTTCGTCTCGGAGTTCCTGGTGCTGTCGGGCACCTTCTCCCGCTACCCGGCGGTCGCCGCGGTGGCCACCCTGGGCATCGTGCTGGCGGCGCTCTACATCCTGATCATGTACCAGCGCACCATGACCGGGCCGCTGACCGAGGACGTCCGGGCCCGCGTCGGCCGCGACCTCGGCACCCGCGAGCGGTGGAGCCTGGCCCCGCTGGTGCTGCTGATCATCGTGCTCGGGTTCTTCCCCGCGCCCGTGCTGGACGTCATCGCCCCGACGGTCACCGCGACCCTGGAGGGGGCCGGCGTCGCCGACCCCGTACCGCCCCTCGGGCAGGAGGCCAACTGATGGAGATCACCGCTCCCACCCTGGAGTACCTGCGGCTGCTGCCGCTGATCCTGGTCTTCGCCGGCGCCTGTCTCGGCGTGCTGGTCGAGGCCGTGGTGCCGCGTCGGCTGCGCTGGCCGGTGCAGGTGGGCCTGACCCTGCTCACCCTGGTGGTGGCCCTCGCGGTCACCGTGACCGGCTTCCGTGACGCCGACACCGGCATCTCCGCCGTCGGGGCGCTGGCCGTGGACGACCCCTCCTACTTCGCCTGGATGGCGCTGCTGGGGCTGGGGCTGCTGTCGCTGCTGCTGTTCACCGAGCGCACCCTCAACGGCGGCGTCAGCGCCTTCGCCCCGCAGGCCGCCGCGGTGCCCGGGAGCGCGGACGAGGAGCTGGCCCTGCGGGCCCGCACCGAGCACTCCGAGGTCTACCCGCTGGTGCTGTTCTCGCTGTTCGGCATGATGCTGTTCGCCTCGGCCAACGACCTGCTGATGCTGTTCGTCGCGCTGGAGGTCCTCTCCCTGCCGCTGTACCTGATCTGCACGCTGGCCCGCCGCCGTCGCCTGCTCAGCCAGGAGGCCGGGCTGAAGTACTTCATGCTCGGTGCGCTGGCCTCGGCGTTCTTCCTCTACGGGGTGGCGCTGCTGTTCGGCTACTCCGGCTCCTTCACCCTGGCCGACCTCGACGCCGCCGTCACCCGCGGCACCGGCTCGGACTGGATGCTGCTGGCCGGTCTGGCCGGGGTGGTGGTCGGTCTGCTGTTCAAGATCGGCGCCGTCCCCTTCCACGCCTGGACCCCCGACGTCTACACCGGTGCCCCGACCGCGGTGACCGCGTTCATGTCGGCCTGCACCAAGGTGGCGGCCGTGGTCGCCCTGCTCCGCGTCCTCTACGTCGGCCTCGGCGGGATCCGCTGGGACTGGCAGCCGCTGATCGCGGTCGTCGCCGTGCTCACCATGGCCGTCGGCTCGCTGCTGGCCATCACCCAGGACGACGTGAAGCGGATGCTCGCCTACTCCTCGGTCACCCACGCCGGCTTCATGCTGACCGCGGTCAGCGGGGCCAGCCTCGCCGGCGGCCCGCGCCAGCTGAGCAGCGTCGGGTCCACCCTGTTCTACCTGGTGGCCTACGGCGTGGCCTCCATCGGCGCCTTCGCCGTGGTCACCCTGGTCCGCGACCGCAACGGCGAGGCCAGCCGGCTCTCGGACTGGGCCGGGCTGGGTCGACGCCACCCGTGGCTGGCCGGGGCGTTCTCGGTGTTCATGCTGAGCTTCGCCGGCATCCCGCTGACCAGCGGCTTCATCGCCAAGGTGAGCGTCTTCGAGAGCGCCTGGAGCGGGGGCTTCCCGTGGCTGGTGGTCGCCGGGGTGGTGCTCAGCCTGCTGGCGGCCTACTTCTACCTGCGGGTCATCGTGACCCTCTTCTTCGCCGAGCCGACCGAGCGCCCGACCCAGGTCCGGGGCGCGGCCGGCGGAGGGGGCCCGACGCCCGCGGCCAGCGGCACCGGCACCGGCGGCGGGGGCGGCGCGACCGCGATGGCCACCACCGACGTCCTGCAGCTCGGCGGCGAGCGCACGGCGGCCTCGGTCGACCCGGGCGCGGTGGGGGCGGGGCGGGCCAGTGTGGCAACCTATGGGGCAGTGGCGGTCGCCGTGGTCGTCACCATCGTCTTCGGTCTGGTGCCGGGTCCGCTGCTGGAGCTGGCCGTCCAGGCCGGGGTCTTCCTGAGGTGAGGTGAGGTGTGACCGTGGCCCGAGCCGAGTCCGATCGGTCGGCGCTCGACGCGGGGTCCGTCCTCGCGACGGACACGGCATCTCCCGACAGCCGGGACCGGCTGGAGGCCGACGTCCGTCGCCGCCTCGAGCGGGTCGAGACCGGTCTGCTGGCGGCCGCCGAGGCCAACAGCGACCTGGTCACCGAGGCCGCCCAGCACATCATCCGCTCCGGCGGGAAGCGCTTCCGCCCGCTGCTGGTGGCCACCGCCGCCGGCCTCGGTGAGCAGGTCGCCGAGGACGCCCTCGTGGTCGCCGCCGAGGTGGTCGAGCTGACCCACGTCGCCAGCCTGTACCACGACGACGTGATGGACGAGGCCGAGGTGCGCCGGGGCGCGGAGAGCGCCAACCAGCGCTGGCAGAACAGCATCGCCATCCTGGTCGGGGACTACCTCTTCGCCCGGGCCAGCGACCTGGTGGCCGACCTCGGCCCGGTGTGGGTGCAGCTCCAGGCGCGCACCTTCGCCCGGCTGGTGCAGGGCCAGATCGCAGAGACCGTCGGGCCCGCCGCCGGTGACGACCCGCTGGAGCACCACCTGCGGGTGCTGGCGGACAAGACCGGCTCGCTGATCGCCACCTCCTGCGTCTTCGGCGGCATGACCGCCGGGCTCTCGCAGCCCGAGCTGGACGCCCTCGGTGCCTACGGCGAGGAGATCGGTCTGGTCTTCCAGCTCAGCGACGACCTGATCGACATCACCAGCGACCAGACCGGCAAGGAGCCCGGCACCGACCTGCGGGCCGGGGTGCCGACGCTGCCGACGCTGATGCTGGCCGGCTCCGACGACCCCGAGGACCGGGCGCTGACCGAGCTGATCGGCTCCGACCTCAGCGACCCCGACCGGCTGGACGAGGTGCTGACCCGGCTGCGCGCCCACCCCGTCATCGGCCGGGCCCGCGACCACGTCCGCGGCCGGGCGGCGACGGCCCAGCAGCACCTGCAGCAGCTCCCCGACCGGGCCGCCCGCGCCGCCCTGGCCGAGATCGCCGACCAGCTCGTCGACCGCGTCCACTGAGCCCCTGTGGCCCCGCGTCGGGCCTCCGGATGTCGAGTGCGCCCGGACCGTCGTCGGCCCCGTCGTCCGGGCGACGATCCCGCCGCAGTGACGGCAGCGGTGGGGCCCACCGCCAGCGCCTTGCCTGAGGCCTCGCCCACCAGCTCGCGGACTTCCGCCCACCAGACGCCTGAAGCGTCCGCCTCGTCGGGCGGCGACTCGCCCCGCGACGTCGCCTCAGCCGCTCCCGATCCGACTACTCGCGGCCACTCGCCACTGCTGGTGGACGTCCTGGACCCGGGACCCTCCACGTGCCCACGCCCGCACCCTCCCACCCCGTCGGGCGGCGGCTCGCCCCAGGACGTCGCCTCAGCCGCTTTCGATCCGACCACTCGCGGCCACTCGCCACTACCGGCGGACGTCCCGGAGCCGAGCCGCCACGTCCTACGCCCGCACCGTCCCAGCTTCGTCGGGCGGCGACTCGCCCTAGGACGCCGCCCGAGCCGCTCTCGGTGCGACCACTCTTGGGCACTCGCCACTGGCGGACGTCCTGGGCGTGGGAGCGGCCACGTGCCCTACGCCCCTCCAGTCCCACCTCGTCGGGCGGCGACTCGCCCCCGGACGTCGCCTCAGCCGCTCTCGGTGCGACCACTCGCGGCCACTCGCCACTGACGGACGTTCCTGGACCCGGGAGCGGCCACGTGCCCACGCCCGTCCAGTCCCACCCCGTGGGGCGGCGACTCGCCCCGTGACGTCGCCTCAGTCGCTCCGGATACGACCTCTTGCGGCCACTCGCCACTGACGGACGTCCCGGACCCGGGCCCCCTCACGCGTGACGCCTGCACCGTCTGAGCTCCGGCGGGCGGCGACTCGCCTTCGGACGTTGGCGACGCGCTGGAGCCGTCGAGTGCGGCCGTTTCGTCGTCGGTCCCGTCGTCCGGGCGACGATCGGGCCGCAGTGGCCGCAGCGGCAAGGGAGCGCCGGAGTGGGCCGGCTCGTAGGCTGCTCCGATGAGCGAAGCACGCGGTCGGTCCGAGCTGAGCCCGTCGTCGTCTGACGGGGCGCGCTCGTGAGCGGGCTGTCCCCGCTCGGGGTGCGCGACCTCGCCGCCGCGGTCCGCTCTGGCGAGGTGAGCGCGGTCGAGGTGGCCGAGGAAGCCCTCGCCCGCGGGGAGCAGCTGGGTACCGCCCTCGGGGTGTTCGTCGAGACGACTCCCGACCTGGCGCTCCGGCAGGCGGCGGAGACCGACCGGCGGCTGCGCACGGAGCCGGACCGGGTGGGCCCGCTGGCGGGGGTGCCCTGTCCGGTCAAGACCCTCAGCCGCGTGGCCGGGGTGGCGACCCACGGGGGCAGCGGTGCGCTGGACCCGGTGGTGCCCGACGTCGACGACGGGGTGGTCACGCTGCTCCGCGAGGCCGGCACCACGATGACCGGCACCACCTCCGCGCCCGAGCTCGGCCTGCCCTGCTACACCGAGCCCGAGGGGCTGCCACCGGCGGCCACCCCCTGGGACCCGGACCGCTCGGCGGGCGGGTCCAGCGGCGGTGCGGCGGCGGCGGTCGCCGCCGGCCTCGCCCCGGTGGCCTCCGCCAGCGACGGCGGCGGCTCGATCCGCATCCCGGCCGCCTGCTGCGGGTTGGTCGGGCTCAAGCCGACGCGCGGTCTGGTCTCGGCCGGACCGTGGGGCCAGCCCGGCCCGGGGCTGGTCAGCCAGGGGGCGCTGACCCGTGACGTCGCCGACACCGCCCTGCTGCTGGACGTCCTGGCCCACCCCTGGCCCGGGGACGCACCGGTCGGACGTCCGGGCTCCTTCCTGGCCGCCCTGCAGCGTCCGCCGGGGCGGCTGCGGGTCGGCGTGCTGACCGAACCCCTGATCGCCGCCGACGCGCCGGTGCACCCGGGGGCGCTGCGGGCGGTGGCCCGCACGGCGGCGTCGCTGGAGGCCCTCGGGCACTCCGTGGAGCCGCTCACCCGACCTTTCGGGCCGGAGGCCTGGCTGCCGTTCCGGGCGCTGTGGGCCGTCGGTGCCCTGTCCGCACCGGTCCCCGCCGACCGCGAGCACCTGCTCCGACCGCTGACCCGCTGGCTCCGTGGGCTCGGCCGGGAGGTGGCCGGGCTGGAGTACGCCGAGGCCGTCCGGGCCACGCAGGTCCTCACCCAGCAGGTGGGTACGGCCTGGCAGCACGTCGACGTGGTGCTGACCCCGACGCTGGCGCAGCCGCCCTGGCGGCACGGGGAGGTCCGCGACGACGACGACCCGGCCGCGGACTTCCTGGCCCAGACCGCCGTCACGCCGTGGTCCAGCGTCTGGAACATCACCGGGGCGCCGTCGATCAGCCTGCCGCTGCACACCGAGGTGGTGGACGGCGTACGGCTCCCCTTCGGCGTGCTGCTGGGGGGCCGTGCGGGTCGCGACGCCGAGCTGCTCGCCCTGGCCGCCCAGCTCGAGCAGGCCGACCCGCCCGAGCCGCTGCCGTTCCTGCGCTGAGCGGGTGACCCTCACCGAGCGGGGGCCTCGCCGACGACCCACCGGCGTGGGATCCTCGACCCCGGAGGAAGGAGAGCTCGTGGAACCACCACCGGGCAGCGTCCCGCACCCCATCGGCCAGGGTCTCGCCGTCGCCGTCCGGCCCCGTCGGGCCCGGGCGCGGCTGCTGGCGGTCCTCTCGGTCGTGATGGGCCTGGTCTACCTGGCGTCCGGGGCCGTGCTCGTGGGGTTGACCCGGGGTGTCGCGCTGCCCGCGCTCCTCCTGCTGGTGCTCGGCGTGGTGGTCACGGTGCAGATGGCGGTGCTCATCGGCCAGGCCGTGGTGATGCGCGGACCCGCGCTGGTCGTCGACGACGCCGGCATCCGCGTCCGCGACCTCCTCGGGTGGCTCCAGGTCCCGTGGGCCACCCTGCAGCAGCTGTCGGTCACCCGCGGGGGAGGGGTGCTGGTGCTCGAGGCGCCGGGTGGGATCTACCTCAACGACAACCGGCTGCGACGTCCCCTGCAGCGCTACACGATCACCGGCCTGGAGACCGAGCCGCACCACCTGCTGACCTACCTGCAGCACCGCCGCTCCGTGGCCCGGCAGGCGGTGTCCCGATGAGCGCGCTCACCGTCGACCTCGTGGTCAACGACGCCGCCATCTGGGCCGGCGCCGGGCAGCTCCGGCTCACCAACCAGCTCGAGGCGGTGCTGGGGGAGGGGCACGTGTTCGGTCTCGACCTCGAGGACCCGGCCCGGCTGTGGTTCAGCCGACCCGACGACCCGCAGGGGACGTCCTCCCCGCGGGTGGACTTCGTGCCGCACCTCATCGCCTCGGTCGCGCCCGGCCCCGGCACCGTCCGCTGGGGCTGGTCGCTGGAACCGCTCTCGTCGTTGCCCACCACCTCCCTCAGCCGCCGGCTGGCCGAGTTCGGCCGGAACCACGGGCTGGACGCGCTGACCGACCCCGAGCCGGCGATCAGCCGCCTGGCCCCCGAGGGCACCGAGCTGGCCGACGTCGCGCACCGGATCGCGCTGATGGCCTGCCAGGTCGTCGGCGAGGTGCCCTACTACACCTTCCCCGCCGGTGGCGGGACCCGTGGTGTCGTGCTGCTCCAGCCCACCGCGCCCATGCCCCCGGTGACCGCCCTGGACGTCTCCCTGGCCACCACCCGCGCCCTGGCCGACGGCCTCCTGGTGGACCACCAGCGAGCCGTGTCGGCGGCCGTCCAGCGGCTGGGCTGGCGGTGGCTGGGCAGCGGTCCGCCGTGGCGGGCCACGTCGGGCACCGAGGTGCTCACGTTCACCTTCGACGACCTGGGGCGGCTGACCGGCTGGAGCAGTCCCTGAGTCGCGACCCCGTCCACAGACCGGCGCCCACCGGTCGGAGGAGGCGCGCCCGTCCTCGTAGGGTGTCCGGGTGAGCGAGCCGTCGTGGGGAGCACCGGAGGACCGCGAGCCCCCGGAGGACTGGGAGCCCCCCGAGGACTGGGAGCCCCCGCAGGACTGGGTGGCACCGCAGCACCGGGGCGGGCACGAGGACGCCCCGGGAGCGGGCTCCGCGGGGGCGCCGGTCCCTCTCGTGGCGGAGCCGGTCCCGGCCCGCACCCCGTCGGAGGCGCTGCAGCGCGTCTGGGGCTACGACGCCTTCCGTGGCCAGCAGGCCGAGATCGTGGACACCGTGGTGGCCGGCGGGGACGCCGTGGTGCTGATGCCGACCGGTGGCGGCAAGAGCCTCTGCTACCAGGTGCCGTCGCTGGTGCGTGCCGGCACGGGGGTGGTGATCAGCCCGCTGATCGCCCTGATGCACGACCAGGTGGACGCGCTGGAGCAGGTCGGCGTCCGTGCGGCCTACCTCAACTCCAGCCAGGACCCGGACCAGCGCCGCGACGTGGAGCGACGGCTGCTGGCCGGGGAGCTGGACCTGCTCTACCTCGCCCCGGAGCGGCTCGGCGCCGCGACGGGTCTGCTCCAGCGCTGCCGGATCGCGCTGTTCGCCATCGACGAGGCCCACTGCGTCAGCTCCTGGGGCCACGACTTCCGCCCCGAGTACCTGCAGCTCTCGGTGCTGCACGAGCGCTGGCCCGACGTCCCGCGGATCGCCCTGACCGCCACCGCGACCGTGGAGACCCGGGCCGAGATCGCCGAGCGGCTGGCCCTCACCGACGCCCGGGTCTTCGTCTCCAGCTTCGACCGGCCCAACATCCAGTACCGGATCGCCCCGAAGAACGACGCCCGCAACCAGCTGCTCCGGCTGCTGCGCGAGGAGCACCCGGGGGAGGCCGGCATCGTCTACTGCCTGAGCCGCGCCTCGGTGGACAAGACCGCGGAGTGGCTGGCCGGCCAGGGCGTCACCGCGCTGCCGTACCACGCCGGCCTGGACGCCCGGACGCGCTCGCTGCACCAGTCCCGGTTCCTGCGCGAGGACGGCGTGGTGATGGTGGCCACCATCGCCTTCGGGATGGGCATCGACAAGCCCGACGTCCGCTTCGTGGCCCACCTGGACCTGCCGAAGTCGGTCGAGGGCTACTACCAGGAGACCGGTCGGGCGGGACGCGACGGGCTGGCCTCCACCGCCTGGCTGGCCTACGGGCTGCAGGACGTGGTCCAGCAGCGCCGGATGATCGCCGAGGGCGAGGGGGACCGGCAGCGCAAGCGGGTCCAGACCCTGCACCTGGACGCGATGCTGGCCCTCTGCGAGACGGTGGAGTGCCGGCGTCAGCAGCTGCTGGCCTACTTCGGGGAGGAGAGCGGGCGCTGCGGCAACTGCGACACCTGCCTGTCCCCGCCGGAGTCCTTCGACGGGACGGTGCCGGCGCAGAAGCTGCTCTCCACCGTGGTCCGGCTGCAGCGCGAGCGGGGGCAGGCCTTCGGGGCCGGGCACCTAGTCGACATCCTGCTCGGCAGGGACAACGAGCGGGTGCGGAAGTTCCGCCACGACCAGCTCTCCACCTACGGCATCGGCACCGAGCTGGACGACGCCGGCTGGCGCGGCGTGGTGCGCCAGGTGCTGGCCCAGGGGCTGCTGGAGGTGCAGGGGGAGTACGGGGTGCTGGCGGTCACCGAGCCGGCGCTCGCGGTGCTGCGGGGCCGGCGGGAGGTGCGGCTGCGGAAGGAGCAGCAGCGGGAGCGGGTGCAGCGTAGCCGGAGGACCGGGGCGGCCCCACCCGACCTGGACGAGGACGCCCAGGCGCTGTTCCAGCGGCTGCGCACCTGGCGGTCCCAGGTGGCCAAGGAGCAGGCGGTGCCGGCCTACGTCGTCTTCTCCGACGCCACCCTGGCGGGCATCGCCGGTGCCCGTCCGACCACCGAGGCCGAGCTCCGCGCCGTCTCCGGGGTCGGGGAGGCCAAGCTGACCCGCTACGGCGAGGCCGTCCTCGAGCTCCTGGCCACCTGACCCCGCCCCGTCCCCGCCCCGCCCCTCGTCCTCCGGACCGAGGAGGCGACTGGCCGCGTGCTGTCGCCTCCGGTGAGGACGAGGCGACCACCCGGGGCGACTCGCCACCGGGCGGGGTCCGGGGACGTGCTGGTCGGGGTCAGGCGGGGCCCGACCGCCCCGGGGTGGGGCGGAGCGGTCGAGGCGCCCGCCTCACCAGATGGAGACCCGCTCGGACTCGTCCAGCCACAGGGCGTCGGTCGGCGTCACGTCGAAGGCGGTGTAGAAGTCGTCGACGTTGCGCACGATCTGGTTGCAGCGGAACTCCGGCGGGGAGTGCGGGTCGGTGGCGATCCGCTGCCGGACGGTCTCGGGACGCATCTTGCTCTGCCAGACCGTCGCCCAGCTCAGGAACAGCCGCTGCTCACCGGTCAGCCCGTCGATCTCGGGCACCTCGGTGCCCTCGGTGGCGATCCGCCAGGCCTTCAGGGCGATGGAGAGACCGCCCAGGTCGCCGATGTTCTCCCCGATGGTGAGCGCGCCGTTGACGTGCAGCTCGGAGGCGCCCTCGGGGGAGAGCTCGTCGTACTGGGCGATCAGGGAGCCGGTGCGGGCCTCGAAGGCCTCGCGGTCGGCGGCGGTCCACCAGTCCCGCAGCCGGCCCTCGCCGTCGCAGGTGGAGCCCTGGTCGTCGAAGCCGTGCCCGATCTCGTGCCCGATCACCGCGCCGATGCCGCCGTAGTTGACCGCGTCGTCGACCGTCTCGTCGAAGAACGGCGGCTGCAGGATGGCGGCCGGGAAGACGATCTCGTTGCGCAGCGGGTGGTAGTAGGCGTTGACCGTCTGGGGGGTCATGAACCACTCGTGCTGCTCGATCGGCTGGTCGATCTTGGCCAGCTGGAAGTCCAGGTCGAAGGCCACCGAGGCCAGCACGTTGGCCAGCAGGTCGTCGGGGACGACGGTCAGGCCCGAGTAGTCGCGCCAGCGGTCGGGGTAGCCGATCTTGGGGGTGAAGTTGCCCAGCTTGGTCAGCGCCTCGGCCTTGGTGGCCTCGGTCATCCACTCCAGGTCGGTGATCGAGCGGCGGTAGGCCTCGATCAGGTTGGCCACCAGCTCGTCCATCCGCTCCTTGGCGGTGGGGGAGAAGTGCCGCTCGACGTAGATCTTGCCGACGGCCTCGCCCAGGACGCCCTCGACCAGGTCCACCCCGCGCTTCCACCGCTCCTTGAGGACCGGGGTGCCGGACAGCGTGGTCCCGTAGAAGGCGAAGCGCTCGGCCACGAAGGCCTCGCCGAGGTAGGGGGAGCGGCCGGTGACGACCTTCCAGCGCGCCCAGGCCCGCCAGGCGGGGAGGTGGTCGTCGCTGACCAGGCTGGCCACGTCGGTGAAGAAGGAGGGCTGGGCGTTCACCACGTCGCTCGCCGTCGCCGGCACCCCGACCGACGCGAGCAGCTCGGCCAGCCCGAGCTCCGGCGCGCTGTCGGCGAACTCCTGCAGGGTCATCGGGTTGTACATCTGGCGCATGTCGCGGGTGCGCACCTTGTCCCAGTGGCGGGCGGCGATCTCGGTCTCCAGCGCGAAGGCCAGCTCGGCCTGGCCGGCGGCGTCCTCGATCCCGGCCAGGGCCAGCGAGCGCTCGATGTGGCCCCGGTAGGCGGCGCGGATGTCGGCGTACTCGTCGGCGCGGTAGTACTCCTCGTCCGGCAGTCCCAGTCCGCCCTGGCCGGCGAAGAGCACGTAGCGGCGGGGGTCGCCCGGGTCGGCGTCGACGTCGACGCCGACCAGCGAGGGCAGCCCGCGCCGGGTCAGGTGACCCAGCAGCCGGGGGAGCGCGGAGGTGCTGCGCATCGCAGAGACGGCGGCGAGGTCCTCGGCCAGCACGCCGGTGCCGGCGGCCTCGATGGCGTCGGTGTCCATGAAGGAGGTGAAGAGGTCGGCGATCTTCGCCGCCTCGGTGCCGGCCTCGGGGGTGGCCCCGTCGGTGCTCAGCCCGGTGATGATGTCGCGCACCGCGGCCTCGGCCTCGTCGCGCAGCACCAGGAAGGCGCCGGTGCCCGGCTTGTCCTCCGGGATCTCCGCCGTCCGCAGCCACGGGCCGTTGACGTGGCGGTACAGGTCGTCCTGGACGCGGACGGTCTGGTCGAAGGTGCGGGGGTCGAGGGCAGGCATCGAATCGGTCACGCGACGACTCTACCGAGCGCCTCCGACGTCGCCGCGGGTGGCGGACGGGGCGCTCACCGCGGACGGCCGACAGGGCTCGACGGGGAAGCCCCTTGCTCGCGCGAATCGATACGCGTATCGTTTTGCGTATCGATTTACGCACGAGATCAGGAGCCCACCATGTACCTCTTCCACACCACCGAGCAGGCCCTCCGCTTCCCGACCTCCGCCGCCGCGGACCGGGCCGGGCGCGACGGGCTCGAGGCCGACCACCTCGCCAGCTGGGGGGTCGTGCTGGCCAGCGTGGCGCCGGTGGCGCCGTCCCGGCCGGCGCCCGCCCGGCGCGCCCCCCACCGTGCCGCCACCGGCCGGGCCGTCCTGGCCGAGCCCGCCTGCGCGGTGGCCCGCGGCTAGGATCGGCTCACTGCAGGGTGAGCCGGGGGGAGCGGGCGTGGGGTCGGTGACCATGAAGGACGTCGCCACCCGTCTCGGCGTCTCGGTCACCTCGGTTTCCAACGCCTTCAGCCGCCCCGACCGCATCTCCGCCGACCTGCGGTCCCGCATCATCGACGGCGCCGCCGACCTGGGCTACCACGGCCCGGACGCCGCCGGGCGCGTGCTCAGGTCCGGGCGGGCCAACGCCTTCGGGGTGGTCTTCAACGACCGGCTCTCCTACGTCTTCACCGACCCGTACGCCATCGCTCTGCTCGCCGGTTTCACCGAGGTGCTCGAGGAGGCCGGGGTCGGGGTCTTCCTGGCACCGCTCCCGGTCGGTCCGCAGGGCTCGGAGGCGGACCCCGGCGCCATCGCCACCGCCGTCGTGGACGGCGTCGTCGGCCTCTGCGCGGGCCCGTCGCACCCCGGGATCGTGGCGGCCACGCGGCGCCAGCTGCCGGTGGTGCTGACCGACACCTCACCCGACCACGACTACGTGTCCATCGACGACCGCGCGGCCGGACGGCTGGTCGGCCGGCACCTGGCCGGGCTGGGGCACCGGGTGGTGGGCCTGGTCTGCGACACCCCCGACGGGGACGAGGTGCGGGTGCTGCACCGGGCCGACCTGCCGGCGGAGATCGAGTCGTTCCGCCGCCGGGGGTGGGCCGACGCCTCCAACCGGCTGGAGGGCATCGTGGAGAGCGTCGCCGACCGCGACGTCGTCGCCGTGACCGCCGGCCGCAACACCCGTGACAGCGGCCGGCGGGCTGCCGCCGCCCTGCTCGACCGCGACCCGCGTCCCACCGCGGTCGTCGCGGTCAGCGACGTGCTGGGGCTCGGTGTGCTCGACGAGGTGCGTTCCCGCGGCCTGGTGCCCGGCGTGGACGTCTCGGTCACCGGGTTCGACGGGATCCCCGAGGCCGTGGCCGCGGGGCTGACCACCGTGGTGCAGCCGATCGCGGAGAAGGGCCGTCAGGCCGCCCGGCTGCTGCTGGACCCGACCTCGGACCGTCGCCAGGTGGTGCTCCCGACCGAGCTGCGGGTCGGGACGACCACCGGCCCAGCCCCTCGCTGAGCCGGATCTCCGCGCGGTCGACCCCTGGTGCCCGGGGGTGCCCGACCGCCGGTCGCCCAGCCCTCGGCCGGCACCCCTGCACGACGCGACCCGATCCCCTCGAGGCCGGCTCTTTACAGCGCTGTAAATCTGACGCAGACTAGGCGGCCACGACGACGTGGGGAGCAACGTGGCACCGACCGAGCCGACGAGGCCGACGGCTGGACGACGGCCGGACGTCCTGCTGGTGATGACCGACCAGCACCGCGCCGGGCTGACCGCCCGGTCGGGCTACCCGCTGGACACCATGCCGTTCACCGACTCCCTGGCCGCGGGTGGCACCGACCTGGTCCGGGCCTACACGCCCAACCCGACCTGCGTGCCGGCCCGCACCAGCATGCTCACCGGGCGCTTCCCCTCCGCCCACCGGGTGCGGCAGAACAGCACCGCCCGGCACGCCTGCTACGACGCCGACCTGCTGGACGTCCTTCGGGGGGCCGGTTACCGGCTGCACTTCGCCGGGAAGCCCCACATCCACCGCGGCCCGGACGACTTCGACGCGTGGGCCGGGCCCTACTGGCACACCGGGGGTCCGCAGCACAGCGAGGAGCACGCCGCCTTCGACGCCTGGCTCGACGGGCTGGACCACGGCCCGAGCGAGGTGGCTACCCCGTTCCCGGTGCAGGCGCAGCTGCCGCACCGCATCGTCGACCAGGCCCTGGCCGACCTGGCTCGCCACACCGGTCCGGAGCCCGTCTTCACCTGGGTCTCCTTCCCCGAGCCGCACAACCCCTACCAGGTGCCCGAGCCCTACTTCTCCCTCTTCGCCGAGGAGGACGTCCCCGACCGGCTCGCCGGGCCGGAGGTGGCCGAGCGGAAGGGCGGTGACACGGCCTGGCTGCGACGCCTGGTGGAGGAGAAGCGCCCCGGCTACGACCTGCTGTGGCGCCGCTACGCGGCCAGCTACCTGGGCATGCTGCGGCTGCTGGACGACGAGCTCCGGCGCCTGGTCACCGCGGTGCGCGAGCGGCGTCCGGACACCCTCGTGCTGCTGGTCAGCGACCACGGCGACTACGTCGGGGAGTACGGGCTGCAGCGCAAGGGCGCCGGTCTGCCCGAGCTCCTGGTCCGGATCCCGATGGTGGTCCACGGTCCCGGCGTCGCGGCGCAGACGCGCGAGGAGCTGGTGTCCCTGGTCGACGTCCTGCCCACCCTCTGCGAGCTCCTCGGCGCCGACGTCCCCGCCGGCGTCCAGGGCCGCAGCCTCGCCCCGCTGCTGGCGGGGGAGGCGGTGCCGCCCGGGGAGTTCGGCAGCATCTACGCCGAGGTCGGCTTCGGCGGTGCCCGCTACGGGCCGGAGGAGCGGCCGCCGCTGCACTTCGACTACGCCGGCACCAGCTACGACGAGCTCAACTCGGTCACCATGAGCGGCGGCCAGCGGATGGTCCGCGCGGGGGACTGGAAGCTCGTCGCCGACGACGAGGGCCGGTTGGAGCTGTACGACCTGTCCGAGGACCCCGTCGAGCTGGTCGACCTCTCCGAGGACCCGGCCCGCGCGGGTGTCCTGCTCGCGCTGACCCGGCTGCTCGCCGCCTGGATGATCCGGGTCGGCGACGAGCTGCCCACGGGCGCCTACACCGCCAAGCGCCCACCGCACGGCTGGCGCTGGGCCGAGCACGGCCCGCCGCTGCCCGCTGCGGAGCACCACACCGACCGCTCACCGAGGAGAGACCGATGATCACCACCCGCCGCACGTTCCTGGGCCTGGCCGCCGCCGGCGCCGGGGCGCTCGCCCTCCCCGGCTGCACCAGCGAGGCCGGAGGCGGAGGAGGGTCCGGGCCCGTCCGGGTCGCCTGGTACGGCGGCGCGCCCGTGCACGAGGGGGTGGAGGGCGCGCTGGCGGCCTGGGGGTCGAGTCACCCCGACCAGCCCTACGCCGTCGAGCGGGCCCCCTTCGACGACTACTGGGACAAGCTCGCCACCCAGACCGCCGGCCGCGACGCCCCCGACGTGTTCCGCATGTCGATGAGCTACTTCTCCGACTACGCCGGCCGGGGCGCGCTGCGTGACCTCTCCGGCGCCGTCGGCGGCACCATCCGCACCGCGGACCTCGACCCCGACGTGGCCTCCAGCGGCCAGGTGGGCGACGAGCTGTTCGGGATCGGCCAGAGCTCGATCTCCCACGCGGTCTTCGTCAGCTCCGCCGTGCTCGAGGAGGTCGGGGCGTCGCTGCCGGCGGACTGGACCTGGCAGGAGTTCGGCGAGTTCGTGCGCGGGTTCGCCACCGAGGCCGGACCCGGCTCCTGGGGCAGCAACGACCTGGGCGGCAACCTGCAGCTGTTCGACGTGTACGCCCGGCAGCGGGGCACCGACCTGTTCAACCCCGGCGGCGCCGGTCTGGCCGTCGCGGTGGACACCGTCGCGGAGTGGTTCGGGCTGTGGGACGACCTGCGTCGCGCCGACGCCGTCCCGCCCGGTGACGTCTCGGCCGAGACCGGGTCGTTCGAGACCTCCCTGCTGGCCCAGGGCAAGGCCCCGCTGGCCGCCGGCTGGGTCCAGCAGGTGACCTTCTACCAGCCGCTGGTGCCGGACTCCGAGGTGCAGGTCGTCCCGCTGCCCTCCTTCCAGGCCGGGGACCTCAGCGGGCAGTTCCTCAAGGCCCTGGACCTGTGGTGCGTCTCCGGGACCACCGAGCAGCCCGAGGTGGCGGAGGCCGTCGTGGACTTCCTGGTCAACGACCCCGCCGCCGCGGCCTCCATCGGCCTCACTCTCGGGGTGCCGCCCTCGGAGCGGGCCCGGACGGCGCTGGCGGCCGAGGCGGGTCCGGCCCCGCAGCGGGCGATCGAGTACGTGGAGGGTCTCGCCGGTCGGGTGGGCCCTTCCCCGGAGGCCTGGCCGTCGGGGTACGGCGAGCTGCTCAGCGCCTTCGACCGGCTCAACCAGGACATCGCCTTCGACCGGTCCGACCCCTCGGCTGCCGCCGCGGCCTTCGCCGAGGAGGCGGGGCGGGTGCTGGGCTAGGCTCCGCGTCCATGGGGACGGCCGTGGCGGGGTGCCGGTGAGGCCGCGGCTGGCCGACGTCGCGGCGCGCGCCGGGGTGTCGATGAAGACCGTCTCCAACGTCATCAACGACTTCCCGCACGTCTCCGAGAGCACCCGGTCCAAGGTCACCACGGCCATCGAGGAGCTCGGCTACCGGCCCAACGTCAGCGCGAGGAACCTGGCCCGCGGGCGGACGGGGGTGATCGTGCTGGGTGTGCCGCGGCTGGACATGCCGTACTTCGCGTCGCTGGCGATGCAGCTGATCACCGCCGCGGAGGCCGCGTCCTGGTGGGTGCAGATCCGCCAGACCCGGGGGGAGCGGGCGAACGAGCTGAGGCTGCTGGAGGAGGCCCGGGACAGCCGGATCGACGGCATGGTGCTCAGCGTGGTCGCGCTGCGCGAGGCGGACCTGGCCGACCGGCCGTCCACGCCGCTGGTGCTGCTGGGGGAGCACCGATTCGCCTCGGTCGACCACGTCGGGATCGACAACGCCGGTGCCGCCCGGCTGGCCGTCCGGCACCTCCTCGACACCGGTCGGCGCCACGTCGTCGTGGTCGGGGGTCGGCGTGGGGCGGACCAGAGGGTCGTCGGCGCCGAGAGCGCCCTGGCCGAGCGCGGGGAGACCCTGGGGCCCGCGATGCACCTGGCGGTGGAGGGCGTCACCGGGCAGCACGGCGAGCAGGCGATGGACGCGTTCCTGGCTGCCGGGCACGCCGTCGACGCCGTGTTCTGCGCCACCGACTGGCTGGCCATGGGCGTGATCCGCTCCCTGCGGCTGCACGGGTACCGGGTCCCCGATGACGTGGCCGTGATGGGGTTCGACGACATCCCCTACGACCTCGCCGCGCTGCCGACCCTGTCCACCATCGCCCCGGACCGCGAGCAGATCGCCCGCCTGGCGGTGGAGTCGCTGCTGCGCCAGGAGCGTCCCGGGCCGCCGGAGGTGCGTCACGCGGTCGCCGACCACCGGATCGTCGTCCGGGAGAGCACGGCGGCCACGGCGCCCGGGGGCGCCACGCCGACTTGACCGCTGCCTCAGCGGGGGAGCCGTCCGGTCAGGGCGTGCAGGATGGCCGTCCCGGCCGCACCGTGGGCCCAGGTGTGGAAGCTGAACACCGGGTCGATCACCAGCTCCGGACGCGGCCCCGCGGGCAGCACCCGGGCCAGACCGGCCCGGACCTCCTCGGGTGCGGCCAGCGCCACCGCGATCCCGTCCCCCGACAGCAGCACCAGCTCCGGACCCAGCACGGCGGCCACCGTCCCCGCGAGGGTGCCGAGCATCCGGGCGGCGCGGTCCACGACCACCCGCGCCCTCGGGTCACCCGCTCCCGCGAGGCCGACCAGCTCGGCCAGCGCCACCGGGCGGCCGAGCCGGCGTCCCGCTTCCTGCTCCAGCGCGGACGTGCTCAGCTCGGCCACCGCGCAGCCGACGTGGTCCGCGCCCAGGCACGGCGAGGTCCCGCCCTCCAGCGGCAGGTGCCCGACGTCACCGGCCTGCCCGGGGTGGCCCACCAGCAGCTGGTCGTGGCTGATCGCCCCCGCACCCACCCCGACCCCGACGGTGACCACGGCGAGGGAGGAGACCCCGCGCCCGGGCCCGAAGAGGTGGGCCGCCTGGGTGAGGGCGTGCACGTCGTTGCCCACCACCACCGGCAGCCCGGTGCGGGCACCGAGGCCGCCGCCGAGGTCCACCTCCTGCCAGCCGAGGTAGGTGGCGCTGGTCACCGTCCGCCAGTCCCGCACGTGGCCGCCGAGGGCCACGCCGACGGCGGTCAGCGGGGGACCGTCCCGCTGCCACCTCCGGACCAGCCCGGCCAGCTGGTCGACCACCGGTACCGGGCTGCGGTCGGGCAGGGCCAGCTCGGCGGTGTCCAGCACGGTGCCCTGCAGGTCGGTCCGGACGGCGTAGGCGGTGTCGGCGGTCAGGTTCACCCCGACGAAGGACGCCCGGGCGGCGTTGACCCGCAGCGGCAGCGACGGACGCCCCGAGCCGCCGGGGCGGGCCGACCCCTCGGTGACGATGCCGGCGGCCAGCAGGGGCTTGGTGACCCGGGTCAGGCTGCCGGTGGACAGGCCGGTCTCGCGAGCCAGCTCGGCCCTCGACACCTCGCCCCGGCGCAGCACGCGGACCGCGATCCGCTGCACCGTGGCGTCCAGCTCCGGCCACCCGTCGGTGGGTCCGGTCCCGCCGCCGGCAGTGCTCACCGGCTCATCCTCGCCCACCGACCCCCAGCGGGCCGCTGAGTGGTAGCCAGGACCGGCCACCCCTCCGGCCCCTCACGACCCGCGCCGGCTGGCGGAGCCGGCGGGGCGGGTGTGGCGGCGGTGCTGACGTGGCGGGTCACGCGGTCGCGGTGACCTCCACCAGCACCGCCTGCTCGGGCAGCAGCCCCGGGGCCTGCAGCCCGGCGCGGGTCAGCACCGCACCGGGCAGCACCGGACCCTCCTCGCCGTCGGCCGGCCACCAGGCGGGGCGGACCAGCCCGTGCGGCGGGCCGCCGACCAGCCGCGGGGTGACGCGGTAGCGGCGGGCGGCGTCCAGGCCGGGGAGCAGCAGCGCACCGGGCAGCGACACCTCCGAGCGCCCGACGGAGGCGAGCTGGTAGAGCGCGCGGGAACCGTCCGGGGCCACCACCCCGTGCAGCTCGACGGTGGCGTCGGGGAAGTCGGCCCGGACCAGGTCCCCGGAGTGCAGCAGCGAGCGGTGCTCCTTGTGCGCGGCGATCCAGGCGGTCAGCTCGGCCAGCTCCTGCTCGGTGGCCCGGGCGAGGTCCCACTCCAGGCCCAGGTGGCCGAAGAAGGCGGTGCCGGCGCGGAAGGAGAGGTCGTGCACGCGTCCGGTGGTGTGGTTGCGGCCGGAGGCGACGTGGGTGCCCATCAGCTCCGGCGGTACCAGCTGGGTGGTCCAGCGCTGGATCTGGCGGCGCTCGAAGGGGTCGATGCAGTCGGAGACCCAGACCCGGTCGGTGTGCTGCAGCACCCCGAGGTCGATCCGCAGCCCGCCGGAGGAGCAGGACTCGATCTCCAGCCCGGGGTGGCGCTGCTTCAGGTCGGCCATCAGCCGGTAGGTGGCCAGGGTCTGCTCGTGCACCGCCGGCCGTCCGGTGCCGCGGTGGGCGGCCTCCACCAGGTCGCGGTTGTGGTCCCACTTCACGTAGGCGATCGGGTACTCGCTGAGCACCGCGGTCATCTGGTCGCGGACGTGGGTCCAGCACCCCTCGTCGGTCAGGTCGAGCACGTGCTGGCGGCGCGAGGTCACCGGCAGCCGCTTCCCGGGGGCGAGCACCCACTCCGGGTGGGCGCGGGCCAGGTCGGAGTCGAGGTTGACCATCTCGGGCTCGAACCAGAGCCCGAACTCCATCCCCAGCCCGCGGACGTGGTCCACCAGCGGGTGCAGGCCGTCGGGCCAGACGTCGGGGGAGACCACCCAGTCACCCAGGCCGGCGCTGTCGTCGCGCCGGGCGCCGAACCAGCCGTCGTCCAGCACGAAGCGCTCGACCCCGAGCCGGGCCGCCCGGTCGGCGAGGTCGCGCAGCCGGTCGAGGTCGTGGTCGAAGTAGACCGCCTCCCAGACGTTGAGGGTGACCGGGCGGGGACGACGGGGGTGCTGGGGACGGGCCCGGAGCTCGCGGTGGAAGCGCCGGGCGACGGCGTCCAGGCCGTGACCGTGCGAGCCGTGCAGCCACGATGAGGTGTAGGTCTCGCCGGTACCCAGCCGGACCTCGCCGGGCAGCAGCAGCTCACCGCCACCGACCAGCTGCTCGCCGGTGAAGACCCGCTCGGCGTAGTGGGTGTGGTTGCCGCTCCACCCGGTGTGGACGCCCCAGACCTCGCCCTCGGCGAAGCCGAACCCGGGCACGCCCAGGTGCAGCACCGTGGCGGCGTCGGGCCCGGTCCGGCCGTGCCGGCCCTCGCGCAGGTGCGTGCCGACCTGCAGCTCGCGACGCTGCGGCGTGCGCTCCTTGCCCCAGCGCCCAGCCAGGTCGAGCAGCTCCCTGGCCCGCTGGGGGACCGGCAGCGAGAGCACCAGGTCGTCGAGCTGGTAGGCCTCGGGGGCGGTGTTGGTCAGGGCGGCGCGGGCGCGCACCAGACCGGCGGCGCTCAGCTCGAGCTCCAGCCGCAGCGCCAGCCCGGCGTCCTCGTCCACGGCCTCGACGGCGAGCGAGCCGGGGCCCTGCTCGCGCCACTCCCCGAGCTCCTGCCCGTCCAGGGTCGCCCCCGTCACGGTGAACAGGGGTGTCCAGGCGGTCCCGGCGCGGGAGCCGCTGATGCCGGGGCGTCCGACCCAGCCGGTGTGGTGCTCGGGCAGCACCGCCACCCGGACGGGCTCGTCGACCTGGTTCGGCATCGGCTGGGCGACCCGGGCCAGGGAGAGGGTGCTGGCCGTCGCTGCGTCCAGGGCGCCGAGGTCGTCACCCCAGTGCAGCACGACGGGCAGACCGCGGACGGGGACCTCCACCACCAGGCTGACGCCGGCAGAACGGAGGTGGACCCGGAGCGGGGAGGGCAGCGGCATGACGGACTCCTCGGTGAGTTTGCTTCGGCTCAAAGGTATTGCCTGGCCGCCGTCCTCGGCCAGGTGGCCACCCGACTCCGGCACCGCCGCCAGGCGCCCCCTCCGGGCCCAGGGGAACGCGCTCCTGTCCATGGGCGCAGGACGGACCGCCCTGGAGGCTGTTGTGCGCCCATGAGCAGGCCGGCGTTCCTGTCCCATGCGTGTGTCGCGGTGCCGGGGTGCCGAGGTGCCGGGGTGCCGGGGTGCCGGGGTGCCGGGGTGCCGGGGTGCCGGATTTTGACGCTCAGTGGCCGGTGGCGGGTCGCGGGCCCGGCGTCGTCACTGGCTGCTCGTACCGTCCCCCGCCGACAGCCCCCCAAAATCCGTCGCCTTCTTCATCGCCCCAGCTGAGCGGCTGGGGGCCACGTCCCGGACCGTGATGAGGTCGGGAACCACGACCGCCCCCCGGCCGGAGCCGGAGGGCGGTGCGGTGGACGCGGGACGTCCGGGGTGACGAGGTGGTCAGCTGACCTGCCAGGTGTCCTTCCCGGCGATCAGGTCCTGCAGGGCGCTGTCGGGCACCCCGCCGGACTGGGCCAGGGCGACCTGCTCGCGGGTCAGGTCGTCGTAGGACGGGCGCTCGACGTCGCGGAATATGCCGATCGGGGAGCGCTGCAGGACCCCGGCGTCGGTCAGCCGCGAGAGGCCGAAGGCGTAGGACGGGTCCTTGCGGTGCGCGTCGTGGACGACCAGGGCCTCGACGCCGACCTCGGCCACCTCGCGGATCGACAGGTCGCCGGTGGCGGGGTCGCGGACCACACCCAGACGTCCTCCCGCCCCGAAGACGATCGGCTCGCCGTGGCGCAGCGGGATGATCGACTCGACCGCGGAGTCCTTGTCCTTGAGGGCGTCGAAGGCGCCGTCGTTGAAGACGGGGCAGTTCTGGTAGATCTCCACGAACGACGAGCCGCGGTGCTGGGCGGCGGCCTTGAGCACCTCGCTGAGGTGCTGGCGGTCGGAGTCCACAGTGCGGGCCACGAAGGACGCCTCCGCGCCCAGGGCCAGCGAGATCGGGTTGAACGGGGAGTCCACCGAGCCCATCGGCGTCGACTTCGTCACCTTGCCCACCTCGGAGGTGGGGGAGTACTGGCCCTTGGTCAGCCCGTAGATCCGGTTGTTGAACAGCAGGATCGTGAAGTTGACGTTGCGGCGCAGCGCGTGGATCAGGTGGTTGCCGCCGATGGACAGCGCGTCGCCGTCACCGGTCACCACCCACACGCCCACGTCGGGACGGGCGGTGGCCACCCCGGTGGCGATCGCCGGGGCGCGCCCGTGGATGGAGTGCATCCCGTAGGAGTCCACGTAGTAGGGGAACCGCGAGGAGCAGCCGATGCCGGAGACGATGACGGTGTTCTCCCGCTTGATGCCCAGCTCGGGCATGAAGCCCTGGAAGGCGGCCAGCACGGCGTAGTCGCCGCAGCCGGGGCACCAGCGCACCTCCTGGTCGCTGGTGAAGTCCTTGCGGGTCAGCGGCTCGATGCTGAGCGGGACGCCGGCCAGACCCTTGTAGGTCGGGCGGGTGCCGGGGTCGGTGGTGGTCATCGCTGTGCCTCCTCGTCGCTGGTCGTGCTGGGTGCGGCTCCCGCGTGGCCGGAGGACCGGCCGGCGACGCGCACGGGCTGGCTCTGCTGGCTGGAGTCGAGGTCGAACTGCTGGTCGCCCAGGAAGTTGCGGACCTCGTCGGTGCCGAGCGCGGCGATCTCGGCGGCGATCTCGTCCGCGCTGCGCCCCTCGACCTCGTCGACCACGGTGATCAGGTCCACCGCGAGCTCGGACAGCGAGATCGGCAGCCCCCGGACCCGGGAGTAGGACTCGACGTCGACCAGGTAGCGGGCCCGCAGCATCATGGCCAGCTGGCCCAGGTTCATCTCCGGCACGACCACCCGCTCGTAGCGGTGCAGCACGTCCCCGAGGTTGGCCGGGAACGGGTTGAGGTGACGCAGGTGCGTCTGGGCCACCCGGTGGCCCTCCTTGCGGACCCGGCGGACGGCCGCGGTGATCGGGCCGTAGGTGGAGCCCCAGCCCAGCACCAGCACCTTCGCGCCGTCGCCGTCCTCGGCCCCGGGGTCGTCGACCACCAGGTCGGGGATGTCGGCCACGACGCCGGCGACCTTGGCCTGGCGGGTGCGGACCATCTCGTCGTGGTTGGCGCCGTCGTAGGAGATGTTGCCGGTGTCCCGGGCCTTCTCCAGGCCGCCGATGCGGTGCTCCAGACCGGGGGTGCCGGGGACCGCCCACGGCCGGGCCAGCGTGGTCTCGTCGCGCAGGTAGGGGTGGAAGGCCGGGTTGCCCTTGGCGTCGGTGGCGTTGGGCTCGGTGGCGAAGCCGGGGTCGATCGGCTCGATCGCGGAGAGGTCGGGGACCAGCCACGGCTCGGCGCCGTTGGCCAGGTAGCCGTCGCTCAGCATCACCACCGGGGTCCGGTAGCGGACCGCGATCCGGACGGCCTCGATGGCGGTCTCGAAGCAGTCCGCGGGGGACTGGGCGGCCAGCACCGGGACCGGGGCCTCGCCGTTGCGCCCGTACATCACCTGCAGCAGGTCGGCCTGCTCGGTCTTGGTCGGCATGCCGGTGCTGGGGCCGGCGCGCTGGACGTCCACCACTACCAGGGGCAGCTCGGTCATCACGGCCAGGCCGATGGTCTCGGCCTTCAGCGCGATGCCGGGACCCGAGGAGGCGGTGACGCCCAGGTGCCCGGCGAAGGAGGCGCCCAGGGCCGCCCCGACGGCGGCGATCTCGTCCTCGGCCTGGAAGGTGGTCACGCCGTGGCGCTTGTGCCTGCTCAGCTCGTGCAGGACGTCCGAGGCCGGGGTGATCGGGTAGGCGCCCATGAACATCGGCAGCCCGGCCTTGCTCGCGCCGGTGATCAGCCCGTAGGCGGTGGCCAGGTTGCCCGAGATCTGGCGGTAGCGGCCCGAGCGCATCGGGGCCGGGGCCACCTCGTAGCGGACGGCGAAGGTCTCGGTGGTCTCGCCGAAGGCGTGGCCGGCCTTGAAGGCGGTGATGTTGGCGTCACGGATGTCGGGCTTCTTGGCGAACTTCTCGGCCAGGAAGGCCAGCGTGCCCTCGGTGGGGCGGTGGTAGAGCCAGGACACCATGCCCAGGGCGAACATGTTCTTCGCGCGCGAGGCGTCCTTGCGGCTGAGGCCGAACTCCTTCACCGCGGCGACCGTCATGCCGGTCAGGTCCAGCGAGTGGACCTGGAAGTCGGCCAGGCTGTCGTCCGACAGCGGGTCGGCCTCGTAGCCCACCTTGGTCAGGTTCCGCTTGGTGAACTCCGCCCGGTCGGCGATGATCACCGCGCCCTTGGGCAGGTCGGCCATGTTGGCCTTGAGCGCCGCCGGGTTCATCGCCACCAGCACGTCGGGACGGTCGCCGGGGGTCATGATGTCGTAGTTGGCGAAGTGGACCTGGAAGCTGGAGACGCCGGGCAGGGTGCCCTGCGGGGCGCGGATCTCGGCCGGGAAGTTCGGCAGCGTCGAGATGTCGTTGCCGAAGACGGCCGAGTCCGCGGTGAAGCGGTCTCCGGTGAGCTGCATGCCGTCGCCGGAGTCGCCGGCGAATCGGATGACAACACGGTCGAGTGTGTGGACGGCTGGCACCTGGAACTTGCCCCTCTGAGTCGGTTCTGGCCCTGCCGCGTGTGCGTCCGAGGCCTATTGGAGTCTACGCGCCTTGCGTAATTCATCCGCACGGCGTCCACCCGCTCAGACGGGCCTCGCGGGCGGCTGCGACGACCTGCCCGCCGCGCCTGGCCGGTGCGGACGGGCTCTCGCGTATCCTGAGCCGCAGCCCGCGCGAGCTCAGGTGGCCCGTGCGCGGCGTCCAGGCCGCCGACCGTCCCGCCCGGGACGCCGTCGGAGGGCCGGACCGCACCACGTCGGGGGTCCGCTCCCGACCCGATCGAGGAGCTCGCGTTGTCCCCTGTCCGTCTGCCCCCGGCCCAGCCGGTGTCGCGGACGGCTCCGGCGCGCGCCGAGCATGCCACGGTCGCTGCCCTCCGCACGACCCGGACGGCGCTGCTGGACGCCTGGCGCGTCGCGGCGGTGCGCCGCGGGATGCTGGGTGTGGCGTTGCTCACCCTCGGCTCCCTGACGCCGGGATACCTGCCCGAGGCCAACCCGGTGCAGGGGGTCCCCGGGGTGGGGTTCCTGCAGACCCCGGTGGGCACCGCCCTCGGCTCCGCGCTGCTGATGCTGGGCGTGGGCCTGCTGCTGGACGCCTGGTTCGCCACCCGCCCCTCCCGGGAGCCCGGGCTCAGCCACCCCGCGGTGGTGGCCATCTGGAGCGTGCCGTTCCTGCTGGTGCCGCCGGTCTTCAGCGCCGACGCCTACGCCTACGCCGCCGAGGGCTGGCTGATCCACAACGGGCTCAACCCCTACGAGGTGGGGGTCGGTGCGCTGCCCGGCCTCTTCGCCGAGCAGACGGTGATGGTCTGGCGCTGGACGCCGGCGCCCTACGGCCCGCTGGACCTGCAGCTCAACCACCTGGTGGTCGACCTCTTCGCCCACCACCCGTACTGGTCCGTGGTGGGGATGCGGGTCCCGGTCCTGCTCGCGGTCGCCGTGATGCTCTACCTGCTGCCCAAGATCGCCCGTCGGGTCGGCGTCGACCCGCAGCTGGCGCTCTGGCTCGGTCTGGTGAACCCGCTGGTGCTGGTGCACCTGGTCGGCGGGGCCCACAACGACGCGCTGATGATGGCCCTGGTGGTGGCCGCCCTGTGGTTGGCCCTGCAGGGGCGGCTGGTGGTCGCGGTCGCGCTGGTGGCCGCCGCCGCGGCGATCAAGCTGCCGGCGATCTTCGCGGTGCTGGCCGTCGCCGTCCTGGCCGACCCGGTGCTGACCCGCAGCAGCTCGCTGTCGCTGGCCCGGCTCCGACCGGGGACGGCGATGGTCGACGTCCGGGAGCGCACCCTGCGGGTGGTCCGCCGGGGTCTGGGCGCCAGCCTGCTGGTGATCGCGATCTTCCTGCTCATCAACCTGGCGACCGGTCTGGGCTTCGGCTGGATCGCGGGGATGAACGTCCCCGGCATGGTGGCCACGATGTCGCCCTCGACGTTGCTCGGAGAGGCGTTCTCCCAGCTCTTCTACGCCCTCGGCCTCTACGACCTGTCCTGGACGTCGGTCCGCGTCGTCCGGACCGCGTTCATGGTGGCCTGCGTCGGCCTGATCGGCTGGCTGGCCCTGACCGTGGCCCACCGCCGCCCGGTCACCTCGCTGGCCTGGTCGCTGCTCGCCGTGGCCCTCTGCGGCCCGGCCCTGCACGGCTGGTACCTCTCCTGGGCCGGGGTGCTGCTGGGTCTCACCAGCCCCAGCCGGCGGATGCTGCGGGCGGCGGTGTGGGCCTCGGCCGGGCTGCTCGGCTACATCGCGATGAACCTGGCCTGGAAGAACGAGGCGACCGTGATCGGGGTCGTCGCGCTGGGGCTGATCGCCTGGCGCGTCTGGCTGTTCGACAAGACGTCCTCGCACGAGCTCGGCGGGGTCCCCGGTGAGCCGGCGGGCTGGCGTCTGCTGGTGCCGCGGTACGCGGTGCTGCGGGCCCTGCTGGTGCCCGGCCCGGCGCGTCCGACGTCCCTCAGCCGCTGACCCCGGCGCCCTCGCGCCCGCTGCGGCGCAGCCACCACAGCCCCAGCACGGGGAGCAGGACGGGGACGAAGCCGTAGCCCTGACCGAAGCGCGACCACACGGTCGCCTCCGGGAACAGCGCGGGGAGCACCAGGCTCAGCGCCCCCACGACCAGCACCCCCACCAGCTCCAGGGTGCAGGAGAGCGCAGCCAGCCGGCGCGACCCGCGGTCGCCGCGGACCAGGCAGACGGTGGCCAGGACGTAGACCAGGGCAGCCAGCCCGGAGAGGGTGAAGGCGAGCGGGGCGACCTCGAAGCGGTCCACCACCTGCACCACGGTGCGCGACGTGGCGGCGAGGGCGAAGACGGCGTACACGGCGATCAGCACGCGGCCGAGGCCGCTGCGGGTCCGCTCGGCGAGGGTGACGGGCTCAGCCACCGCTGCCCCAGACCTGGTGCGTGCGCAGGATGATGGCCGGCACCGTGAGGCAGGCCACCACCAGCACGCCGGCGCCGGCGCGGGTGCGGTCGACCAGTGCCCAGAAGACACCGGCCGGCAGGATCAGCAGCACCCCGACCAGGTAGACCGCGAAGCTGAGCAGGGGCACCCCGGGGTTCGAGCCGACCAGCACGAAGCCGGTCACCGCCTGGGCCAGCAGCCCCAGCTCCACCAGCGCCAGCAGGCCGAGCAGCACCCGGTCGGCCGGGGCGTCCAGCCGGAGCGGGGTGCGTCGCAGGATCTTCACCACGGCCCACACCGTCGCGGCCAGGCAGAGCGCGGTCAGCGCCAGCGACAACCCCAGGACCATGGCGCAGACCCTACCCAGCGGCCCCGAGGGCGGGGACGGACGCTGCCCGGGCGCCGGCGTGCCGACGGCTCACCCGCCCGGCGGCGCCACCGGCGGCGTGACCTGGCACCTCCGGGCCCCGGCTCACTGCACCGGCTGGGCCAGTGCCTCGTCGACGGCGCGGGCGGTGCCCCCGGTGAAGGGGTCCCCGTGCCCCGGCAGCAGCACGTCGGCCTCGAGCGCGCGGATCCTGCCCAGGCTCTCCCGGGCGGTGCTGACCGACGCGGTGGCCGCGCGGGCCACCAGCTGGGGTCCGCGCCGGGCGGTGTAGGGGTCGGTGGTGACCAGCGCGTCCCCGGTCAGCAGCACCGAGCGCTCGGGCAGGTGCAGCACGCAGTGCCCGTCGGTGTGCCCGGGGGTGTGGTGGACGACCGGGCGACCGGGCACCTCCAGCACCTCCCGGTCGGCGATCGGGCGGGTGTGGTGCAGCGGTGGCACCCGCAGCGCGCCGCCGGCCACCATCGAGGTCAGCCCCGGCAGCGCCCGCGGGTGCTGGACCAGGTACGGCGGTCGGGCCCGTTCGTGGCGGTACCGGTAGGGGTGGGCGGCCAGCCAGGCGTCCTCCGGGTGCAGGTGCACCACGACGCCCTTCTCGCGGCGGAGCCGCTCGGCGATCCCGATGTGGTCGAAGTGGGCGTGGGTCAGCACCACCGCCCGCAGGTCCTGGAACCGGCGTCCCAGGGAGGCCAGCGCGGCGGGGAGGGCCTTCCAGGTGGCGGGCAGCCCGGCGTCGACCAGGGTCACCTCGTCCCCGTCGACCACGAGGTAGCAGCTGACGTGGTGGGTGGCCAGTCGGTGCACCCCGTCGGCCACCTCGGTCACCGGTGCCCGGTCGCGTGCCATGTCGTCTCCTCCGTCGGTCCTGGTCGCTGCTTACCCAGGTGCGTGAGCGGCACCCCCGTCGGTCCCGGGGGCGAACAGGGCCTCCACCTCGGCGGGGTCGACCGAGGACAGGTCGGGGTGCTGCCAGCGCGGGGCCCGGTCCTTGTCGACCAGCTGGGCGCGGACGCCCTCGGCGAAGTCGGGGTGGCTGGCCATCGGCACGGCCAGCCGGCGGTCCTGGTCCAGCACCTGCTGCAGGGACGTCATCCGCTCCGCCCGGCGGAGCGCGGCCAGGGTGACCGCGACCGCCCACGGGCTGCGGGAGGCCACCTCCTCGGCCAGCCGGTGGGCCAGCGGGTGGTCCGCGGCCCGGAGACGCTGCAGCACCAGGGCCGGGTCGTCGCCGGCGACCAGGGGCTCCAGCGCCGCCGCGGCGTCCAGCCAGGGGCTCCGGACGTCCTCGGCACCCAGGCCGGCGGTGCCCAGGTCGTCCCCCTCGGCGGCCCGGTCGAGCAGCTCCTCGCGCTCGGCGCTGCCCACCAGCTGGTCGGCCAGGCCGAGGGCGACGGCGTCGGCACCACCGACCGGGGTCCCGGAGAGGGCCAGCGCCGTCCCGGTACCTCCGGGGCAGCGCGACAGCCACCACAGCGCGCCGACGTCGGGGAAGAAGCCGATGACCGTCTCGGGCATGGCCAGTCTGGTGCGCTCGGTGACCAGGCGCCGCTGGGCGTGCACCGAGACGCCGACGCCGCCGCCCATCACCACGCCGTCCATCCAGGCCACCACCGGCACCGGGGAGGCGGCCACGGCGGCGTCCATCGCGTACTCGCGCTCGAAGAACTCCGCCCCCGAGGCGTCCCCGGCCAGCGCGGCCTCGCGGACGGCGCGGACGTCCCCGCCGGCGCAGAGCCCGCGCTCACCGGCCCCGTCCAGCCAGATCGCGTCCACGCCCGCGGTGGCGAGGCGCTCCAGCTCCTCGGCCACGGCGACGACCATCGGGGTGGTGAGCGCGTTGATGGCCCGCGGACGGTTCAGCCGGACCAGGCCCAGCCGGCCGCGGCGACCGACCAGCACGTCGGGGGTGCTGGCGGAGGGGGTCAGCTCGTCGGACATGTCGGCAACCTACCCAGCCGACCGCGTGCCGGTGCGGGGCCGGATGCGCCCGGACGCGTCTCAGCGTGCGTAGTCGACCAGGACGGGGGAGTGGTCGCTCATCCTCGCCTGGTAGGACGGCTCACGGTCGGTGCCCCCGCGCAGCGCGCGGGCGGCCAGGCCGGGGGAGGCCAGCTGGTAGTCGATCCGCCACCCGGTGTCGTTGGCGAAGGCCTGCCCCCGCCAGGTCCACCACGAGTAGGGCCCGCTCTCGCCGGGGTGCAGCGAGCGCACCACGTCGACCAGCCGCCGGGGGGACAGCAGCGAGCCGAACCACTCCCGCTCCTCGGGCAGGAAGCCCGGGCTGCGCCGGTTGGTCCGCCAGCTCGCCAGGTCCAGCTCGGTGTGCGCGATGTTGAAGTCGCCCATCACCACGAACTCGCGTCCGGCGCGGGCCGCAGCCAGTCGGGAACCGGTCAGCTGGCGGGCCAGGGAGGCCATGAACCGCAGCTTGCGCCGCTGGCGGGCCTCGGCGCGTGGGCCGTCGGCGGCTCGGTCGCCCTTGGGCAGGTAGAGCGAGGCGACGGTCAGGCCCGCGTCGTCCAGGTCCACCTCGAGGTAGCGGCCCTCGTCGGCGAAGGCGACGTTGCCGATCCCGGTGCGGACCGCGCTCGGACGCTCCCGCGAGAGCACCGCGACCCCGTTCCGCCCGGCCCGGGAGCCGGCGTCCAGGCTGAGGTGCCAGCCGGGCAGCGGGGGCACCAGCTCGGGGGCGCAGCGCACCTCCTGCAGGGCCACCACGTCGGGGGCGCGGTCGGTCAGCCAGTCGCCCAGACCCCGACGCACCGCCGCCCGGACGCCGTTGACGTTGGCACTGGCCACCCGCAGCACCGACCCGGTGGCCGGGGGCGGGGGAGGCACCTGGCTCAGCGGTAGTTCACGAACTGGACGGCGAACTCGTACTCCTGGGCCTGGATCAGCCGCTGCACCGACTGCAGGTCGTCGCGGGACTTGCTGCTGACCCGCAGCTCGTCGCCCTGCACCTGGGACTTGACGCCCTTGGGGCCCTCGTCGCGCAGCAGCTTGGTGATCTTCTTCGCGTTCTCCTGGCTGATGCCCTCGACGGTCTCGGCGGTGATCTTCCACAGCTTGCCCGACGGGCGGGGGTCGCCGGCCTCCAGCGCCTTCAGGTCCACCTTGCGCCGGGCGAGCTTGGAGCGGAAGACGTCGAGCACGGCCTTGACCCGCTCCTCGCTCACCGCCTGCATCTCCACGGCCTCCCCGGACCAGGCGATCTTCGCGTCGGTGCCCTTGAAGTCGAAGCGCTGGGCCACCTCCTTGGCGGCCTGGTTGAGGGCGTTGTCCACCTCCTGGCGGTCCACCTTGCTGACCACGTCGAACGAGCTCTCCGATGCCATCCCGGCCTCCTGTCGCTGCCCGCCCGGTGCTCCCGGCGGGGTCCGTCCCTGCTGCTGCCATCGTGACGCGCTGCCCGCCCGGAGGCCAAACGCCGCGGAGCCGGGTACCGATTGGTCAGCGGGGTGCTTCCCGGGGTAACGTTCCTCACCGCCGAGCGATCGGCACGGCAGGTTGCCCGAGCGGCCAAAGGGAGCGGTCTGTAAAACCGTCGGCTCAGCCTACGTTGGTTCGAATCCAACACCTGCCACGCACCTCGTCCGAGGCGGTCTGACGCACCGCCGGAGGCTCCGGGTGGGCTCCACCAGCCAGTTTGGTGAGTCCGACCGGAGTGTGTAGTCTTACGCGTCGGCTGGCCCCCATAGCTCAGTTGGCAGAGCGTCTCCATGGTAAGGAGAAGGTCTGCGGTTCGATTCCGCATGGGGGCCCTGTAACCGGTGGGCCTCGTGCCCGCCGGTCGCGGCGGGGTAGCTCAGTTGGTGAGAGCGCACGACTCATAATCGTGAGGTCGCGGGTTCGAATCCCGCTCCCGCTACCGCCCGCCGCACCGCAGCACAGACCACGACGTCGCCACCCGGCGGCGGGAACAGAGGAATCATGGCCAAGGCATCTGACGTACGGCCCAAGATCACCCTTGCCTGCACCGAGTGCAAGGACCGGAACTACATCACCAAGAAGAACCGGCGCAACGACCCGGATCGTCTCGAGCTGAAGAAGTTCTGCCCCAAGTGCCACACGCACACGCCGCACCGCGAGACCCGCTGACCGTGCCGGCTGCGTCCTGAGCGACGCGCGACGAGCCGCTGCCCCCGCCGGGGCGGCGGCTCTCGTCGTCCCCGGGCCCGTCCGGCCCGGTCCCTTCGCCTGCCGGCCAGCGGCCCCCCGCGGGCCCCGGAACCGTCCGACCCGGCCCCTAGACTCCCTCGCATGCCGATCTCCACCGAGCACGTCGGGCGCAGCTACCCGGCGACCGAGCGCTACGTCGTGAGCAGGGCCAAGGTCCGCGAGCTGGCCACCGCCCTGGGCGACGACTCCGAGGCCTTCCGCGGAGCCGCCCCGATCGCCCCGCCGACCTTCGCCATCGTGGTGGCCGGTCACGCCTGGGAGCAGATGTTCAACGACCCCGACCTCGGCCTCGCGCTGGAGCGGATCGTGCACGGCGAGCAGGGCTTCGAGTGGACGCGTCCGCTCCGGGTGGGTGACGAGGTGACCGCCACCCTGACCATCGAGAAGGTCCGGACCCGCGGCCCGGTGGACTGGATCGGCTCCTCGGCCACCATCAGCACCACCGACGGCGAGGAGGTCTGCCGCGTGAGCGCCACCTTCGTGCACTCCCACGCCGCCGAGGAGGAGCAGCGATGAGCCCCACCAGCACCCGCACCCCGGTGCCCGCCGCCGGCCACCAGGTCGAGGTGGGCACGCCGCTGCCCCAGACCACCGTCCACCTCACCCGGGCGGACCTGATCCGCTACGCCGGCGCCTCCGGCGACCTCAACCCGATCCACTGGTCCGACCGCTTCGCCGAGGCCATCGGGATGCCCGGCGTGGTCGCGCACGGCATGTTCACCATGGCGCTGGCGGTCAAGACGGTGACGGACTGGGTCGGCGACCCCGGCGCCGTCCGCGCCTGCAGCACCCGCTTCACCCGCCCGGTCGTGGTCGACGAGCTGGACGGCGTCGACGTCGTCTTCACCGGCGCCGTCTCCGCGGTCGAGGGCCGGCGGGTCACCGTCACCGTCGAGGCCGTCTCCGGCGGGGTCAAGGTGCTCGGGGCCACGAGGGTGGAGGTGGAGCGTGCCTGAGGTCGTCGCGTCCACCCCGGCCGAGGCGCGGGGTGAGACGGTGCCCGCGGCGGCCGTCCCGCTCTCCACGCTGACCACGCTGCACCTGGGGGGTCCGGCGCGGCGCCTGGTCGTGGCCACCACCGCCGAGCAGCTGGTCGAGGCCGTCGCCGACTGCGACCGGCGCGGCGAGCCGGTGCTGGTGCTGGGCGGCGGGTCGAACCTGGTGGTCGGCGACGACGGCTTCGACGGCACCGTCGTCCGGGTGGCCAGCCGCGGGGTGGTGCTGGACGACCTGTCCGACTGCGCAGGGGCCACGGTGACGGTCGCCGCGGGGGAGCCCTGGGACGCCCTGGTGGCCACCACGGTCGAGCGGGGCTGGGTGGGGCTGGAGGCCCTGTCCGGCATCCCCGGCCTGACCGGGGCCAGCCCGATCCAGAACGTCGGGGCCTACGGGGCCGACGTCAGCCAGACCATCGCCTCGGTGCGCACCTGGGACCGCCACGAGCGGGCCCAGCGCACGCTCCCGGCCGCCGCCTGCGCCTTCGGCTACCGCAGCTCGCGGTTCAAGTCCGAGCCCGGCCGCCACCTGGTGCTGTCGGTGACCTTCCAGCTCGAGCTGGGCACCCTGGGCGCCCCGGTCCGCTACGCCGAGCTGGCCCGGGCCCTCGGTGTCGAGCCGGGTGGGCGGGCACCCGCCGGCGCGGTCCGCGACGCCGTGCTGGGCCTGCGGGCGGGCAAGGGCATGGTGCTGGACGAGTCCGACCACGACACCTGGAGCGCCGGCTCGTTCTTCACCAACCCCGTGCTGGACGCCGACCGCGCGGCCACCCTGCCCGAGGACGCTCCCCGGTTCCCCCAGCCCGACGGCCGGGTCAAGACCAGCGCCGCCTGGCTGATCGAGCGCGCCGGCTTCCCGCGCGGGTTCGGTGAGCCGCCGGCCACCGTGTCGACCAAGCACACCCTGGCCCTGACCAACCGGGGCGGGGCCACCACGACGCAGCTCCTCTCCCTCGCCTCGACCATCCGCGACGGGGTACAGCGCCGGTACGGGGTCGTGCTCGAGCCCGAGCCCCAGCTCGTCGGGTGCGCCCTCGCCCCGGCGGCCGGGTGACCCGCGACACCCCACCCAGCGAGAGGACACCATGACCAGCACCACCCGTTCCGAGAGCGACCGCTTCGCCGTCTGGGCCCCGCGCCCCCAGCAGGTGACGCTGGTGGCCGACGGCACCCAGGTGGCCATGAGCCGGGACGACGACGGCTGGTGGCGCCCCACCGACCTGCCGGCCGGGCTCGCCGAGGGGGAGGTCGACTACGGCTACCTCCTCGACGAGGAGCCGACCCCCCGACCCGACCCGCGCTCCCCGCGCCAGCCCGAGGGCGTGCACGGGCTGTCCCGCACCTTCGACCCGTCCGCCCACCAGTGGCAGGACGGCGCCTGGACGGGCCGCCAGCTGGCTGGTGGCGTGGTCTACGAGATGCACATCGGCACCTTCACCCCCGAGGGCACCTTCGCCGCCGCCGAGGAGCGGCTGGACCACCTGGTGGAGCTCGGGGTGGACCTCCTCGAGATCCTGCCGGTGAACGGCTTCAACGGCACCCACAACTGGGGCTACGACGGCGTCCTCTGGTACACGGTGCACGAGGCCTACGGCGGTCCTGCGGCCTACCAGCACTTCGTCGACGCCTGCCACCAGCGCGGGCTCGGCGTCGTCCAGGACGTCGTCTACAACCACCTGGGCCCCAGCGGGAACTACCTGCCCGAGTTCGGGCCGTACTACAACGAGGCGGCCAACACGACCTGGGGCACGGCGATCAACTTCGACGGCCGCGGCTCCGACACCGTCCGGCGCTACGTGGTCGACAACGCGCTGATGTGGCTGCGCGACATGCACGTCGACGGCCTCCGGCTGGACGCCGTGCACGCCCTGGCCGACCCGGGGCAGGCCTACGACATCCTCGAGCAGCTCGCGGTCGAGACCGACGCCCTCAGCGCGGCCGTCGGGCGTCCCCTCACGCTGATCGCGGAGTCCGACATGAACAACCCGCGGCTGATCACCCCGCGCCAGGCCGGTGGGTTCGGGCTGGCCGGGCAGTGGAGCGACGACTTCCACCACGCCCTGCTCACCAACCTCACCGGTGACACCGCCGGCTGGTTCGCCGACTTCGCCGGGCTGGACTCCCTGGCCAAGGTGCTGACCCGCGGTTTCTTCCACGACGGCACCTGGTCCAGCTTCCGCGGACGCACCCACGGCCGCCCGGTCGACCTGACCCACACCCCGTCCTGGCGGCTCGTGGTCTGCTCGGCCAACCACGACCAGATCGGCAACCGGGCCGACGGCAGCCGCCCGCGCAGCCGGATGAGCCAGGGGCAGCTGGCCGTGGCGGCCGCGTTCACGCTGCTGGGGCCGTCCACGCCGATGGTCTTCATGGGGGAGGAGTGGGGGGCCTCGACGCCCTGGGCCTTCTTCAGCTCCCACCCCGAGCCCGAGCTGGGCAAGGCCGTCTCCGAGGGCCGGCTGGCCGAGTTCGCGGAGATGGACTGGGACCCCGAGACGGTGCCGGACCCGCAGGACCCCGCGACCTTCACCTCCTCCCGGCTCGACTGGTCCGAGCCCACCGGCGGCGAGCACGCGGACCTGCTGGCCTGGTACCGCGAGCTGATCGGGCTGCGGCGCACCCGCCCCGAGCTCACCGACCCGCGCTGGTCGGAGGTCTCGGTCGACCACGACGCCGAGGAGGGCTGGCTGGTGCTGCACCGTGGCGGACGCTCCGCGGTCACCGCCTCCTTCAGCGCCGACGAGGTCCGGGTGCCGCTGCACGAGGCGGGGCTGACCGGTGCGGCCGGGCTGCTGGTCTCGCGCGGTGACGTCCGCGTCGAGGACGGCGAGCTGGTGCTGGGTGCGCACGCGGTGGGGGTCTGGGCGACGGCGTGAGGTCGACGGCCGGCGTGGAACGCCGGCCGCGGGTGCGGGCCGCGCCGATACCCTGAGCCGGGGCCGACGCGGTCCGCACCGCACACAGTGAGGACGAATGTGATGGGTCTGGCAGACCTCGACCAGCAGCAGCTCGACGCCCTGGCGGCGGGCACCACGCAGGCCTACGCCGAGCTGCAGGAGCGCGGGCTGTCCCTCGACCTCACCCGTGGCAAGCCCTCGGCGGCCCAGCTGGACCTCTCCGACGAGCTGCTGACGCTGCCGGGCGCCGGGAGGTCCCGCGCCGCCGACGGCACCGACGTGCGCAACTACGGCGGCCAGAAGGGTCTGCCCGAGATCCGCGCCATCTTCGCCGAGCTGCTCGGGGTCGAGGTGGACCAGCTGCTGGCGGGGGACAACTCCAGCCTGTCGCTGATGCACGACACCATCTCCTGGGCCGTGCTGCACGGCGTCCCCGGCGGTGACGGCCCCTGGTTCGGGCGGGGCGTGAAGTTCATCTGCCCGGTCCCCGGCTACGACCGGCACTTCTCGATCCTCTCCTCACTGGGCATCGAGATGGTGCCGGTGGCCCTCGGCGAGCACGGTCCGGACGTGGCCGAGATCGCCGCCCTGGTCGCCGCCGACGAGTCCATCAAGGGCATCTGGGTGGTCCCCACCTACGCCAACCCCACCGGCGCGGTCTACGACGAGGCCACCACCCGGGCCCTGCTGGAGATGCCCGCCGCACCGGACTTCCGGGTGTTCTGGGACAACGCCTACGCGCTGCACCACCTGACCGACACCGAGCACCCCCCGCTGGACGTCCTGGGACTGGCCGAGCAGGCCGGTCACCCCGACCGGGTGCTGGTCTTCGCCTCCACCTCCAAGATCAGCTACGCCGGCGCCGGGGTGTCCTTCCTGGCCTCCAGCCCGGCCAACCTGACCTGGTACCTCGACCACGCCGCCAAGCGCTCCATCGGCCCGGACAAGCTCAACCACCTCCGCCACGCGCTGTGGTTCCGCGACGCCGACGGGGTGCGCCGGGTGATGCGGCGCCACCGCGAGCTGCTGGAGCCCAAGTTCGCCCTGGTCCGCGCCGAGCTGGAGCGCCGCCTGGGGGGCCTGGGCATCGCCAGCTGGACCGAGCCCGAGGGCGGGTACTTCGTCAGCCTGGACGTCCCCGACGGCACCGCCTCGCGGGTGGTGGCGCTGGCCCGTGCGGCGGGGATCGCGCTGACCCCGGCAGGGGCCTCGTTCCCCGGCGGTCACGACCCCCGTGACCGCAACATCCGGATCGCGCCCTCCTTCCCGCCGGAGGCCGAGCTGGCCGTGGCGATGGAGGGGCTGACCACCTGCGTGCTGCTCGCCGCGCTGGAGCAGCAGGGGGTCGTCGAGGTCTGAGCGGGTGCGAGTTCGACTCCTCGCGCCGGACTGCGTACTATGCATGTCTTGGCGAGTCCGCTGACTTGGTCTGTCGCGCCCGCGGCCGGATCAAGGCAGGGAGTCGTCGAAGGGCAATAGCTCAACTGGCAGAGCATCGGTCTCCAAAACCGAAGGTTGGGGGTTCAAGTCCCTCTTGCCCTGCGGAGCGGGACGGGGTGCCACGGCACCCCGGCCCCCGCGATGCGGGTCGGCCGTGCGCCGCCCGCCCTGTCTCCGCCCCGAGCCGTCGACGGGGTGGTTCGACCGGGCCGTGACGCCGTCACGGCTCCCACCGGAGATGTGAGGACCTCGCGTGGCTGATGAGAAGAGCTCGGACCCGACCCCAGGGTCGGATCCGGCGTCTCCGCGTGAGCCGGAGCAGGTCGGTGGGGCCGACGCCCTCCAGCCGGAGGGGTCCGACCCGGCCGGCACGCCCGGCGGGGACGTCCCGGGCGGGCAGCTGCCGGGGGACGGCGCCGACGACGCCCCCCTGGCCGACGAGCCGGACGACGACACCGCGGACGACGACACCGCGGCCGCCGACCGGAGCCACGACGGCGCCGACCGCACCGCGGCCCGCGCCATGACCCCGGACGTCCCGGCCGACGAACCCACCGACGACGAGCTGCGCGACGGCGACGAGCCGACCGGGCCCGAGCTCGCCGGTGTGTCGGCGAGCCGGCGCCCCGTGCGCCGCGACCGGGCCCAGGAGGGTGCCGGTTCCGGCACCGAGCTCGCACCCAGCAAGGGACGGGCGACCCGCCGTCGTGGCGAGGCCGAGGCCGACGCCACCCCGGGGCGCACCAACCCGGCCACCTTCGTGAACGAGTCCGTCGGCGAGCTGCGCAAGGTGGTCTGGCCCACCGCGGAGCAGATGAGGACCTACTTCGTGGTCGTGCTCGTCTTCGTGGTCTTCATGATCACCGTGGTGAGCTCCCTCGACCTGCTCTTCGGCTGGGCCCTGCTGCAGGTGTTCCGCTGATGAGCCCAACGAACGAGTACGGAGAGAACGTGTCTGAGAACCCGACCCAGGACGACCAGGCCGAGGTCGACATCGACCTCGGTTCGCCGGAGCAGTCCGGCGAGGAGGTCGAGCTGGACCTCGGCGACTTCACCTCCGAGCAGGGCACCGACGACGGAGCCGGCATCGACCTCGACTTCGGCAGCGAGGACGAGGCCGCCGAGCCCGGGGTCGACCTCGACTTCGGCACCGACGAGGACGAGACCGCCGACGAGGACGAGGACGAGCCCGCCGACGAGGGGCCCGACGTGGGCGAGGAGGCGCGGGTCGCCCTGCGCGCCGAGCTCGAGTCGAAGTTCGGCGAGTGGTACGTCGTGCACACCTACTCCGGCATGGAGAACCGCGTGCAGCAGAACCTCGAGAACCGGGTGCAGTCCCTCAACATGGAGGACTACATCTTCGAGGTGGTCGTCCCCACCGAGGAGGTGGTGGAGATCCGCAACGGCGCCAAGAAGCAGGTCCGCCGCACCGTCCTCCCCGGCTACGTGCTGGTCCGGATGGAGCTCACCGACGAGTCGTGGGCCACCGTGCGCCACACCCCGTCGGTCACCGGCTTCGTCGGGCACGCGACCTCCCCGGTCCCGCTCAGCCTCGACGAGGTGGAGAAGATGCTGGCCCCGTCGGTGATGGCTGCCGCGGTGGCCGCCTCCGACCAGCCGGTGAAGCGCAAGAAGAAGATCGAGGTCGCCGACTACGAGGTGGGCGACTCCGTCATGGTCACCGACGGCCCGTTCGCCGGCGTCCACGCCACGATCACCGAGATCAACCTCAACAACCAGCGTCTCCGGGCGCTGGTGGAGATCCTCGGCCGTGAGACCCCGGTGGACCTCACGTTCCCGCAGATCTCCAAGGTCTGACCGACACCAGAAGCGACCGGGCTCACCCGGTCGGAACCAACCCGAGCAAGGACCCACAACCATGCCTCCCAAGAAGAAAGTCGCCGCACTCGTCAAGGTGGCCCTGAACGCAGGGTCGGCGACGCCCGCACCGCCCGTCGGTACCGCTCTCGGTCCGCACGGCGTCAACATCATGGAGTTCTGCAAGGCCTACAACGCGGCCACGGAGTCCCAGCGCGGCAACGTCATCCCCGTCGAGATCACCATCTACGAGGACCGCAGCTTCACCTTCATCACCAAGACGCCGCCCGCGGCCGAGCTGATCAAGAAGGCTGCCGGCCTGCAGAAGGGTTCCGGCGTCCCGCACAAGGAGAAGGTCGGCCGGCTCACCCGCGACCAGGTCCGCGAGATCGCCAGCACCAAGCTGCCCGACCTCAACGCCAACGACGTCGAGGCCGCCATGAAGATCGTCGAGGGCACCGCGCGCTCGATGGGCGTCACCGTCGAGCGCTGAGCCCGACCCCGCACCACCCACCCGTGGGAGGGCCGAGCGCGGCCCGCACCACTCCTGGTCTGACAGATAGGAACCAGTCATGAAGCGCAGCAAGACCTACGAAGCAGCGGCCGCCAAGGTCGACGCCGACCAGCTCCACGCCCCCGGGGAGGCCCTGACCCTGGTCAAGGCCAACGCCTCGGCCAAGTTCGACGAGACCGTCGAGGTCGCCATGCGTCTCGGTGTCGACCCCCGCAAGGCCGACCAGATGGTCCGTGGCACGGTCAACCTCCCCAACGGCACCGGCAAGACGGCACGGGTCCTCGTCTTCGCCACCGGTGACCGGGCGGAGGCGGCCATCGCCGCCGGCGCCGACGAGGTCGGCTCCGACGACCTGGTCGAGAAGATCCAGGGCGGCTACCTGGACTTCGACGCCGTCGTGGCCACCCCGGACATGATGGGCAAGATCGGCCGCCTGGGTCGGGTGCTGGGCCCGCGTGGCCTGATGCCCAACCCCAAGACCGGCACCGTGACCGTCGACGTCGCCAAGGCCGTCACCGACATCAAGGGCGGCAAGATCGAGTTCCGGGTCGACCGGCACGCGAACCTGCAGTTCATCGTGGGCAAGGTCTCCTTCGACCAGGAGAAGCTCCAGGAGAACTACTTCGCCGCCCTGGACGAGGTGCTCCGGCTCAAGCCGTCCAGCTCCAAGGGCCGCTACCTGCGGAAGATCACCGTGTCCTCGACCATGAGCCCCGGCGTCCTGGTCGACCCGAACCGGGTCAAGCCCGACACGGAGTGACCCTCCGCACCACCGGCTGACGACGGCCCCCGACCCTGCGGTCGGGGGCCGTCGTGCGTCCCGGGTGGCTCCCGTCCCGTCGTCCCGGCGCCCCGGGCTCGTCCGGTTCCCGGGGGTCCCGCCCGCCGGGGGGCTCACCGCGCCACGGCAACCGCCGGACGCACCGCACGCCCGGACCGACCAGCGGTCCGGGCGTGCGGCGGGGGAGGGGTCAGGCGGGGCGGACGGCGCCGTTGAAGGGCATCGTCGACATCTTCACCTTCGCCACCGGCTGGCCGGGGCGCGAGGCGTGGATGATGTAGCCGTCCCCGACGTACAGGCCGGTGTGGCTGCGCCCGGAGTAGAAGAACACCACGTCACCGGGGCGCAGGTCCCCCTTGGAGACCTTGCGGCTGACGCCGGAGTACTGGGACTGGGAGGTGCGCGGGATCGAGACCCCGGCGGCCTTCCAGGCGCCCTGGGTCAGGCCCGAGCAGTCCCAGCTGCTGGGGCCGGTACCGCCGTAGACGTAGCGGTCGCCCAGCTGCTGCTTGGCGAAGGCCACGGCCTTGTCGGCCTTCGTCGTCGTCGCGGCCGCGGGCTTCTTCGGGGGGGCGATGGTGTGGCGCCCGGCCTGCAGGGCCTTCCAGACGGCGGAGTCGGTGCGCCCGGTCTGGCGGACGCCCATCGCCTTCTGCAGCGACTTCACCTGGCTGGAGGTGGGGGAGTAGTACCGCCCGGTGGCCTTGGTGGGACGACCGCTGGCCGTCAGCGCGCTCTGCAGCCGCTTGACGTCCCCGCCCTCGGAGCCGGAGCGCAGCGTGCGCGAGCCGCCGTGGGCCAGCAACGCCGTCCAGGTGCCCCGTCCGATGGTGCCGCTGCGGTCCAGGCCGACCCGGCCCTGGAAGCGCTTGACGTTCTGGACGTCGGCGGAGGACAGGTGGCCGTTGCGGCTCACGCCCTCGCCCGCCGAGTGCAGCAGGCACTCCGCCGCGGTGGCGGCCTGCCCCTTGGCCCCGGTCTTGATGGTGGGGTAGGAGGAGAGGTGGATGGTGCAGCCGGCGGCCTGGGCGTCGGCGCCGGGCGCCGTCAGGGCCAGCCCCGCGCCGAGGGCCAGGCTGGCCGCCACGGCAGCGGCGGCGCGGGTCCAGCGGGTGCTCCTGGGCAGGCTGGTGCTGGTGGTGTCTGTGCTCAAGGTGTGTGTCCCTCGTCCGGTCCGCATCCCCCGACGCGGAGGACGGTGGGAGGTTCCACCGCCGGGGGGAACCTAACCCACAGCCGCCGTTAGGGCAATGCTCAGGCTCTTCTCAGTCGGGTCCCGTCGTCCCGGTGCTGGTGGACGGGGACCGATTTGGCCGCCCCCGGAGCCGCGGGGTATGGTCGGCAGGCCGAAGACCGCTGGTTGATCGGGAGACCGATCCTAAGACCTCATCTCGAGGTGCCCGCGCAGGAACTGAGCTGGAGGCCCGTGCCTCCGTGAGCCCCGTGCCTGTGCGCCGGGGCTTTTCCTGTTCCCGGGGGTCGTCGGTCCGGCACGGCCCAGAGCCGCGCCGGACTCCACGAGAACCGGAAGGAGACCCATGGCGAGGCCAGACAAGGCAGCCACGGTCACCGAGCTGTCGGAGCAGTTCCGCAGCTCCGAGGCAGCCGTGCTGACCGAGTACCGCGGACTCTCCGTGGCGGCGCTGAAGGAGCTGCGCCGCTCGCTCGGGGACGACGCCAGCTACGCCGTCACGAAGAACACGCTGACCAAGATCGCCGCCCAGGACGCAGGTGTGGAGGGTCTGGACGACCTCCTCGTCGGTCCCACGGCGATCGCCTTCATCACCGGTGACGTCGCAGGCGTGGCCAAGGGCCTGCGGGACTTCGCCAGGGCGAACCCCGCGCTGGTGATCAAGGGCGGTGTCATGGAGGGTCGCTTCCTCGACGCCGACCAGGTCAAGAAGCTGGCCGATCTGGAGTCGCGCGAGGTCCTCCTCGCCAAGCTCGCCGGCGGCATGCAGGCCACCCTGCAGCAGGCCGTGTCCCTCCTCGCCGCTCCGCTCGCCCAGGCCGCCCGCGGCTTCGGCGCGCTGCAGACGGCCGCGGAGGCAGATCCCTCGCTCATCGCCGGTGCCGGCGAGGAGCAGAACCCGGTCGAGGCGGCACCTGCCGCTGAGACCGACGCGGCACCCGCCGCAGACCCCGACGCGGCTGCCGCCGCAGACACCGACGCGGCCGACGCTGCGCAGGACAAGTGAGAAAGGACGCCACCATGGCAAAGCTCAGCACCGAAGAGCTCCTTGATGCCTTCAAGGAGATGACCCTGATCGAGCTCAGCGAGTTCGTGAAGACCTTCGAGGACACCTTCGGCGTCTCCGCCGCGGCCCCCGTGGCCGTGGCTGCCGCCCCGGCCGCCGGTGGCGCCGGTGGCGACGCCCCGGCCGAGGAGGAGAGCGACGAGGTCGACGTCATCCTCGAGTCCGCGGGCGAGAAGAAGATCCAGGTCATCAAGGAGGTGCGCGCCCTCACCAGCCTGGGCCTCAAGGAGGCCAAGGACCTGGTCGAGGCCGCCCCCAAGGCCGTCCTGGAGAAGATCAAGAAGGACGACGCCAACAAGGCGAAGGAGCAGCTGGAGGGCGCTGGCGCCACCGTCACCCTCAAGTGACACCCTGCTGATCCGACCGGACGGCCCCGCACCCACGGAGGGTGCGGGGCCGTTCGGCGTCTCCTGGGTGGTGAGACAGGGGGTGGGTGGATCCGTGGGCCGTCAGCCGGCGATGGTGCGGGGGGAGGGCTTCGGCCAGATGCCGCCGCCGGCGGTCTCGACGGTGCCGGCCTTGGGCCAGATGCCGCCGCCGGCGGTCTCGACGTTGCCGGCCTTGGGCCAGATGCCGCCGCCGGCGGTCTCGGAGGTGATGGGCTTGGGCCAGATGCCGCCACCGGCCTGGACGGCCGTCGGCTTCGGCCAGATCCCACCACCGGCGTGGTCGGTGCCGAGCGCGCCGCTGGCTGCGCCCCCGATCAGCAGGCCGGCGGCGAGGGTGGCGGAGACGACGATCTTCTTGGCGGAGATGCTCATCAGGTGTTCCTTCGGGGTTTGGTGGCCGGGGGCCACGGGTGTCCTGGCGGGTCGACGCGGTGTCGACCGGGGTGGTGGGCCCTGGGCTGGCTGCCAGGGGTGTGCGTCGTGCGGCACCGGCGAACGGTGTCGGCCTGTCCCCCGAGGATCGGCCGACGGCCCTTGACCTGCCACGGGCCAAGCGCTTGACTGCCTGTCAGGTCTGTCAAGTTCGTCGCGACAAGACTGTGACATCTTCAGCACTTCCGCAAGGCTGACTCAGGAAGTGCCCGTGCAGGGATGGGAGAACCAGTGAGTGCAGTGACGACGGTGAGCGAGGAGGACCGGTCGCTCGGAGAGCGGCTCAGGCTGCTCCGACGCGAGCGCCAGATGTCGCAGAGCGACCTGGGTGGGGACCGCTTCAGCGGGAGCTACGTGTCCCACGTCGAGAAGGGTCGGCGTCGTCTGTCGGCCGAGATGGTCGCCTACTTCGCCGGACGACTCGGCATCGACCCCCGACGCATCACCGACGCCGAGGCCCCCGGATCCGCTGCCCCCCACGCCCCCGCCCGGGTCGCCGAGAGCGTCACGGCCCTGGCTGACGCGCAGCTGGCCTTCGGCGAGCACCGCTTCCCGGTGGCGGCACGGCTGGCCGAGAGCGCGGCCAGGCGGGCGACCGCCGCGGGCGACGACGCCGGCGCCTGGTCGCTGACCATGCTGCAGGCCCGGTCGCTGTTCGAGGCCGACGAGCTCCACCGGGCCGCGGAGCTGGCGATGTCCCTGGTCGAGCACCCCCTCGCCGTGGCCGCACCGCTGCTCCAGGTCGAGGCGCTGCTGCTGGCCTGCCGGGCCAGCCGCTTCAGCGGTGACCTCGCCGTGGCCGTGGAGCAGGGCGAACGCGCCCTGCACACCGCCCGGGCCTCCACCCACCTCGACCTCCAGGCGCACGCGGCGGTCTTCCTGCTCGGCGCCCTGATGGAGGCCGACCGGTCCGACCGCGCGGAGGAGATCTGCGGCTGGCTGGTCGACCACCTGGACCGGATCGACTCGGTCCAGGTCAGCGGGCTGGCGCACTGGGCGCTGGGCAACATGGGCTGGCTGACCGGAGACGTCGAGGGGGGTCTGGCCCACCAGGCCGCCGCCGCGCGGCTGCTCAGCCCGCACGTCGACCTGCGTGACTGGGCCCGCTTCCGCAAGGCCGCGGCCGTGCTCCGCCTGCAGCACGGGCACACCGAGGGCGTGCTGGAGCTGCTCCAGCAGGCCGGGGACGGCCTGCGCATCGTCGGCAACCCCAGCGACCTCACCGAGCTCCGGCTGACCGAGGCGCGCTACCGGCTGCTCACCGGCTCGGTCGAGGAGGCCGCCGCCCTGGTCGGGTTCTGCCTCGGCGACACCAGCCTGGACGACGCCCCGCACTCGCGGGCCGAGGCCGAGGCGCTGCTCGCCGACGTGGAGCAGGCGCGCGGGCGGCTGGTCGAGAGCGGCCAGGCCTGCCTGCGGTCCGCCCTGCTGTTCGAGCAGGCCGGCGCCTACCAGCGCTCGGTCGAGATGTGGCGCCGGCACGCGCACGTCCTGGACGTCTCCATCGGCTGACCCACCCCCTGTCGGCACCCAGCCCCACGACCGCCACCGACGGGGTCGTGGGGCTGGGTCGTCCCCGGCCCCGGTCGAGGCGGCGGACCCGCGGGTGGGACGTGCTCCCAGACGTGTCGAGGAGCCCGTGACGGGCCGGCCGTGGCCCTCGACGGCGTGGCGCCTGCCGGATCACCGCAGGTGCTGAGCCGGTCCTGGGACCAGCCCCGCGGGCACGGGTGGCGGGTCGGGGTGCCCCTCCGGGACCGCCGTGAAGAAAGTCTGTCAAAAAAGTTGACACCACCTCCGGGGACGGCTTAGATGAAGGCATCGGGGTTACGACCCCGGTACGGCAGGTCAGCAGCGAGGTGGTCGGATTCGACCACTGTCCGCGCGCTGCCGAGCATGGCCCCTGGCACCCCCGAAGCCAGGGGCCATGCGCCTGTCCCGGGGTCCCCACCGTGCTCCGGGGCCGGCCTCGCGCGGCGGCGGTGGGGGAGCGACGTCGAGCGGCTCGGCCGACACGCGCGCAAGCGGATCCTGCGGAGTGTCTTGCCAGCGCCCCCTGGCTGGCTATGCTTGCTCGTCGAGCGGTCACCGTCGGTCCGGCGGTTTGACGGTTCCACATCGTGCTGCCCCTGCGCTTGCATCCGGGGGTCCGGCCGGACTACTCTGTGTTCTTGCCCCACGTGCCTGACGACCCGTTTCTCTTGACACGGGTCCGTCATCGTGCCCACGTATCGCACCTTGTGTCTCGGAAGGACCCAACTGTTGGCCGCCTCGCGCACCGTCTCGAACACCAACGTCATCTCCCGCACTGGTCGCATCTCCTTCGCCAAGATCGCTGAACCCTTCGAGGTTCCCGACCTGCTCGACCTGCAGATCGACGCCTTCGACTGGCTGGTCGGCAACGACGTCTGGCGCCAGCGGATCGACGCGGCCCTGGCGGAGGGACGCACCGACGTCAACCCCCGCTCGGGCCTGGAGGAGATCTTCGAGGAGATCTCCCCGATCGAGGACTTCAACCAGACGATGTCGCTGTCCTTCCGCGACCACCGGTTCGAGGACCCGAAGTTCTCCGTCGAGGAGTGCAAGGAGCGCGACGCGACCTACGCCGCGCCGCTCTTCGTCACCGCCGAGTTCATGAACAACGAGACCGGCGAGATCAAGAGCCAGACCGTGTTCATGGGCGACTTCCCGCTGATGACCCCCAAGGGCACCTTCGTCATCAACGGCACCGAGCGCGTCGTCGTGTCCCAGCTGGTGCGGTCCCCGGGCGTCTACTTCGAGCAGACCCCGGACAAGACCTCCGACAAGGACATCTTCACCGCGAAGATGATCCCCTCGCGCGGCGCCTGGCTCGAGTTCGAGATCGACAAGCGCGACATGGTCGGCGTCCGCCTGGACCGCAAGCGCAAGCAGAACGTCACCGTGCTGCTCAAGGCCCTGGGCTGGAGCAACGAGAAGATCCTCGAGGAGTTCGGCGAGTACGAGTCCATGCGGCTCACCCTGGAGAAGGACCACACCACCACCCAGGACGAGGCCCTGCTCGACATCTACCGCAAGCTGCGCCCGGGCGAACCGCCGACGCGCGACGCCGCGGAGACGCTGCTGCAGAACTACTACTTCAACCCCAAGCGCTACGACCTTGCCAAGGTCGGTCGCTACAAGATCAACAAGAAGCTGGGGCTGGACCTCCCCTTCGACACCCAGACCCTCACCATGGACGACGTCGTGGCGACCATCCGCTACGTCGTCGCCCTGCACGAGGGGCGCACCGAGCTCGAGGGCCTCGTCCCCGACTCCCCGGTGCTGGTCGAGGAGGACGACATCGACCACTTCGGCAACCGCCGTCTGCGCACGGTCGGTGAGCTGATCCAGAACCAGCTCCGCACCGGTCTCGGCCGGATGGAGCGCGTGGTGCGCGACCGGATGACCACCCAGGACATCGAGGCCATCACCCCGCAGACCCTGATCAACATCCGCCCGGTCGTCGCGGCCATGCGGGAGTTCTTCGGCACCTCGCAGCTGTCGCAGTTCATGGACCAGACCAACCCGGTCTCCGGCCTGACGCACAAGCGTCGTCTGTCCGCGCTGGGCCCGGGCGGTCTCTCCCGTGACCGCGCCGGCATGGAGGTCCGTGACGTCCACCCGTCGCACTACGGCCGGATGTGCCCGATCGAGACCCCTGAGGGCCCGAACATCGGCCTGATCGGCTCGCTGGCCTCGTTCGCCCGGGTCAACGCCTTCGGCTTCATCGAGACCCCGTACCGCCGCGTCCAGGACGGTCGGGTGACCGACACCGTCGACTACCTGACCGCCGACGAGGAGGACCGCTACGTCACCGCCCAGGCCAACGCCAAGCTGAACGAGGACGGCACCTTCGCCGAGGAGCGCGTCCTGGTGCGCAAGCGCCACGGCAAGGTCGACACCATCCCCGGCACCGACGTGCAGTACATGGACGTCTCGCCCCGCCAGATGGTCTCCGTCGCGACCTCGCTGATCCCCTTCCTGGAGCACGACGACGCCAGCCGTGCCCTGATGGGGGCCAACATGCAGCGCCAGGCGGTGCCCCTGATCCGCAACGAGGCCCCCTTCGTCGGCACCGGCATGGAGTACCGCGGCGCCGTGGACGGCGGTGACGTCACCGTGGCCGCCAAGGCCGGTGCGGTCACCTCGGTGAGCGCCGACCTGGTCGAGATGGCCAACGACGACGGCACCTACTCCTCCTACAAGCTGGCCAAGTTCGAGCGCTCCAACCAGGGCACCTCGATCAACCAGCGCCCGCTGGTCTCGGCCGGGGACTCCCTGGCTGCCGGCGACCCGATCGCCGACGGCCCCTGCACCGACGGGGCCGAGATCGCGCTGGGACGCAACCTCCTGGTGGCGTTCATGCCCTGGGAGGGCCACAACTACGAGGACGCGATCATCCTCAGCCAGCGCCTGGTCCAGGACGACGTCCTCACCTCGATCCACATCGAGGAGCACGAGGTCGACGCCCGCGACACCAAGCTGGGTGCGGAGGAGATCACCCGCGACATCCCCAACGTCAGCGAGGAGATGCTGGCCAACCTCGACGACCGCGGCATCATCCGCGTCGGCGCCGAGGTGACCACCGGCGACATCCTGGTCGGCAAGGTGACCCCCAAGGGCGAGACCGAGCTCACGCCCGAGGAGCGCCTGCTGCGCGCCATCTTCGGCGAGAAGGCCCGTGAGGTCCGCGACACCTCGATGAAGGTCCCGCACGGCGAGACCGGCACCGTGATCGGCATCCGGGTCTTCGACCGCGACGAGGACGACGACCTGAACCCGGGCGTCAACCAGCTGGTCCGCGTCTACGTGGCCCAGAAGCGCAAGATCCAGGACGGCGACAAGCTCGCCGGCCGCCACGGCAACAAGGGCGTCATCTCCAAGATCCTCCCGGTCGAGGACATGCCGTTCCTCGAGGACGGGACCCCGGTCGACATCGTGCTCAACCCGCTGGGTGTGCCCAGCCGGATGAACGTCGGCCAGGTCCTGGAGACGCACCTGGGCTGGGTCGCCAAGACCGGCTGGGACGTCACCGAGGCCGAGGGCGACTGGGCCGAGCGCCTGCGCTCGGTCGGGCTCGGCCGGGTCGAGGGCAACCAGCGCCTCGCCACCCCGGTCTTCGACGGGGCCACCGAGGAGGAGCTGACGGGTCTGATGGCCCACGGGCTGCCGACGCGCGACGGCCAGCACCTGGTCGACGGCACCGGCAAGGCGCGGCTGTTCGACGGCCGCTCCGGCGAGCCGTACCCCGAGCCGGTCGGCGTGGGCTACATGTACATCCTCAAGCTCGACCACCTCGTCGACAACAAGATCCACGCACGCTCCACGGGTCCGTACTCGATGATCACCCAGCAGCCGCTCGGCGGTAAGGCCCAGTTCGGTGGCCAGCGCTTCGGTGAGATGGAGGTGTGGGCCCTGGAGGCCTACGGCGCCGCCTGGGCGCTGCAGGAGCTGCTGACCATCAAGTCCGACGACGTGCCGGGCCGGGTCAAGGTCTACGAGGCCATCGTCAAGGGGGAGAACATCCCCGAGCCGGGCATCCCGGAGTCGTTCAAGGTGCTGGTGAAGGAGATGAAGTCCCTCTGCCTGAACGTCGAGGTGCTCAGCTCCGACGGCACCCTGGTCGACCTCCGCGACTCCGAGGAGGACAGCTACCGCGCCTCCGAGGACCTCGGCATCGACCTCTCGCGCCGTCCCGGTGAGTCCTTCGCCGGCGTCGACGAAGTCTGAGTCCACTCAGTCCCCCTGACACCATCTTTGAGTTTCTGTGGCTCCGGGCCACAGGGGAAAGAGATCAAGCAACGTGCTCGACGTGAACTACTACGACAAGCTGCGCATCGGACTCGCCACCGCCGACGAGATCCGCGGCTGGTCGCACGGTGAGGTCAAGAAGCCCGAGACGATCAACTACCGCACGCTCAAGCCCGAGCGCGAGGGGCTCTTCTGCGAGCGCATCTTCGGACCCACCCGGGACTGGGAGTGCTACTGCGGCAAGTACAAGCGCGTCCGCTTCAAGGGCATCATCTGCGAGCGCTGCGGGGTCGAGGTCACCCGCTCCAACGTGCGTCGTGACCGGATGGGCCACATCGAGCTGGCCGCCCCGGTCACCCACATCTGGTACTTCAAGGGTGTCCCCAGCCGGCTCGGCTACCTGCTCGACATCGCCCCGAAGGACCTGGAGAAGGTCATCTACTTCGCGGCGTACATGATCACCTCCGTGGACGAGGAGGGTCGTCACCGCGACCTCTCGTCCCTGGAGGGCAAGATCGACGTCGAGCGGAAGAACCGCGCCCAGCGCCGGGACTCCGACATCGAGACCCGGATGAAGAAGCTCGAGGAGGACATGGCCGCCCTCGAGGCCGAGGGTGCCAAGGCCGACGCCAAGCGCAAGGTGCGCGAGGGTGCCGAGCGCGAGGTCAAGCAGCTGCGTGACCGCGCCCAGCGCGAGCTGGACCGTCTCGACGCCGTCTGGGACCGCTTCAAGAACCTCAAGGTCCAGGACCTCGAGGGCGACGAGGTGCTCTACCGCGAGATGAAGACGCGCTTCGGCCGCTACTTCGAGGGCTCGATGGGTGCGGACGCGATCCAGAAGCGGCTGCAGTCCTTCGACCTGGCCCTGGAGGCCGAGTCGCTGAAGAACACCATCCAGACCGGCAAGGGTCAGCGCAAGACCCGCGCCCTGAAGCGGCTGAAGGTCGTCTCGGCGTTCCTGACCACCGACAACCACCCCACCGGCATGGTGCTGGACGCCGTCCCGGTGATCCCGCCGGACCTGCGTCCGATGGTCCAGCTCGACGGTGGCCGGTTCGCCACCTCCGACCTGAACGACCTGTACCGCCGCGTGATCAACCGGAACAACCGGCTGAAGCGCCTGCTCGACCTCGGTGCGCCCGAGATCATTGTCAACAACGAGAAGCGGATGCTCCAGGAGGCCGTCGACTCGCTGTTCGACAACGGCCGCCGTGGCCGTCCGGTGACCGGTCCGGGCAACCGCCCGCTCAAGTCGATCTCGGACATGCTCAAGGGCAAGCAGGGTCGTTTCCGCCAGAACCTGCTGGGCAAGCGCGTGGACTACTCCGGCCGTTCGGTCATCGTGGTCGGCCCGCAGCTCAAGCTGCACCAGTGCGGTCTGCCCAAGGCGATGGCCCTGGAGCTGTTCAAGCCCTTCGTGATGAAGCGCCTGGACGACCTCAACCACGCCCAGAACATCAAGTCCGCCAAGCGCATGGTCGAGCGCCAGCGCCCGGTGGTCTGGGACGTCCTGGAGGAGGTCATCGCCGAGCACCCGGTGCTGCTGAACCGTGCACCCACGCTGCACCGCCTCGGCATCCAGGCCTTCGAGCCCCAGCTGATCGAGGGCAAGGCGATCCAGATCCACCCGCTGGTCTGCACCGCCTTCAACGCCGACTTCGACGGCGACCAGATGGCGGTCCACCTGCCGCTGAGCGCCGAGGCCCAGGCCGAGGCCCGGATCCTGATGCTGTCGACCAACAACATCCTGAAGCCGGCCGACGGTCGTCCGGTGACCATGCCCACCCAGGACATGATCATCGGTCACTACTTCCTGACCATGCAGCGTGACGAGGAGCGCGGCGCGGGCCGCGTGTTCTCCAGCACGGCCGAGGCCGTGATGGCCTTCGACCGGCGCGAGCTGGCCGTGGGCGCCCCGGTGCGGATCCGGCTGTCCGACTACGTGCCGGCCACCGGCTCGGGTCACCAGCCGGGCACCACGCTGGTGGAGACCACCCTGGGCCGGGCCCTGTTCAACGAGGCCCTGCCGACGGACTACCCCTACATCAACCACGAGGTGGGGAAGAAGCAGCTCGGGGTCATCGTCAACGACCTCGCCGAGCGGTACCCCAAGGTCGAGGTCGCCCACACCCTGGACAACCTCAAGGACCTCGGCTTCCGCTGGGCGACCCGCTCCGGTGTCACGGTCTCGATCAGCGACGTCTCCACGCCGCCGACCAAGCCCGAGCTGCTGGCCGGCTACGAGGACCGCGCGACCAAGATCGACAAGCAGTACGAGCGCGGTCTGATCACCGACGACGAGCGTCGCGGTGAGCTGATCGAGCTGTGGAACGACGCCACGGCGAAGCTCGGCCAGGCGATGGAGGCCAACTTCGAGCGGACCAACCCCATCTTCATGATGGTCCACTCCGGTGCCCGCGGGAACATGGTGCAGATGCGCCAGATCGCGGCCATGCGTGGCCTCGTGGTGAACCCCAAGGGCGACATCATCGAGCGGCCGATCAAGTCCAACTTCCGTGAGGGCCTCTCGGTCCTGGAGTACTTCATCTCCACCCACGGTGGGCGCAAGGGCCAGGCCGACACCGCGCTCCGCACGGCGGACTCGGGCTACCTGACCCGTCGTCTGGTCGACGTCTCCCAGGACGTGATCATCCGCGAGGAGGACTGCGGCACCGAGCGCGGCCTCACCAAGGTGATCGCGGTCGAGGAGAACGGCCAGCTGGTCGTCGACGAGAACGTCGAGAGCGCGGTCTACGCCCGCTCCCTCGCCGTGGACGCCGTCGACGCCAAGGGCGAGCTGCGTCTGCCCGCCGGGGTCGACCTCGGGGACGTCAACATCGCGATGCTGGTCGACGCCGGCGTGCGCACCGTCAAGGTGCGCAGCGTCCTCACCTGCGAGGCCGCCACCGGCACCTGCTCCATGTGCTACGGACGGTCCCTGGCCACCGGCAAGCTGGTGGACGTCGGCGAGGCCGTGGGCATCGTGGCCGCGCAGTCCATCGGTGAGCCCGGCACGCAGCTGACGATGCGCACCTTCCACACCGGTGGTGTGGCTGGTGACGACATCACCCAGGGTCTGCCCCGCGTGGTGGAGCTCTTCGAGGCCCGTCAGCCCAAGGGCAAGGCGCCGATCGTGGAGACCACCGGCCGGGTCCGCATCGAGGACGGGGACCGCAGCCGCAAGCTCGTCCTGGTCCCCGACGACGGCTCGGAGGAGATCGAGTACCCGGTGGGTCGTCGTGCCCGCCTGCTGGTCGAGGACGACGACCGGGTCGAGGTGGGTCAGCAGCTCACCGCTGGTACCCAGGACCCGGCCGACGTGCTCCGCATCCTCGGCATCCGCAAGGTGCAGGAGCACCTGGTGGACGAGGTGCAGGCCGTGTACCGGACGCAGGGCGCCCCGATCCACGACAAGCACATCGAGATCATCATCCGGCAGATGCTGCGCCGGATCACGGTGATCGAGTCCGGGGAGACCAACCTGCTGGCCGGTGACCTGGTCGACCGTCAGCGCTACGAGTCGGAGAACCGTCGCGTGGTCGCCGAGGGCGGTCAGCCGGCCTCGGGTCGTCCGGTGCTGATGGGCATCACCAAGGCCTCGCTCGCCACCGAGTCCTGGCTGTCGGCCGCCTCCTTCCAGGAGACGACCAAGGTGCTCACCGACGCCGCGATCCAGGGCAAGTCCGACAGCCTGGTCGGTCTGAAGGAGAACGTCATCCTCGGGAAGCTGATCCCGGCCGGCACCGGTCTGGAGCGCTACCGCAACATCAAGGTAGAGCCGACGGCCGAGGCCAAGGCGATGGCGTACTCGATGAGCTACGAGCCCTACGACTACGACTTCGGCTCCGGCTCGGGTGCAGCCGTGCCGCTGGAGGAGTTCGACCTCGGCGACTACCGCTGAGCCAGGGCACCACGCACGACACCGCAGGGGCGGTCGGGATCTCCCGGCCGCCCCTGCGGCGTCCCCGGCCGCGGCGCGACCCGAGGGGTTGCCCGCCGGACGGGGTCAGGCGAAGGAGTGCTGGCGCCAGGCCTCGTAGACGGCGATCGAGGCGGCGTTGGCCAGGTTGAGCGAGCGCCGCTCGGGCAGCATCGGGATCCGCACCCGGTCGGTGACCCGGGCGTCGGCCAGCACCTCGGGATCCAGCCCGGTGGGCTCGGGGCCGAACAGCAGGACGTCCCCGGCCCGGTAGGCGGGATCGGTGTGCAGGGTGGTGCCGTGGGCGGTGAAGGCGAACACCCGCGCCGGCAGCAGCGCGGCGTAGGCGGCCTCGAGGTCGTCGTGAACGGTGAAGCTGGCCAGCTCGTGGTAGTCCAGCCCGGCCCGCTTGAGCCGGGCGTCGGTCAGCTCGAAGCCCAGCGGCCCGGCGAGGTGCAGCTCGGCCCCGGTGACCGCCGCGAGCCGGATCGCATTGCCCGAGTTCTGCGGGATCCGCGGGGAGTGGAACAAGATCCTGACCGGGCAACCCATGTCCCTAGTCTGCTGCACCCTCCGTCCGGCAGCACCCGGGCGCTCCACCCGGACGCCCGGCGACGGGACCTGCCGGCACCTGCTAACGGTGGGGAGCGGGCAGCGGGAGCGTGCGCCGGCTGACCAGGTGACGGGTCCGCCCGTCCACGGGGTCGGTGAAGGACAGCTCGGCGGCCAGCAGCTGCAGCGGCTCGGAGAAGTCATCCACGTCCACGTCGCGCACCACCGGGTACAGCGGGTCACCGAGGATGGGGATGGCGAGGGAGTGCAGGTGCAGCCGCAGCTGGTGCGTCCGCCCGGTGCGCGGGGTCAGCCGGTAGTGACCGAGGCCGTCGGTGACCGTCTCCAGCTCCACCAGGGTCTCCGCGTTCACCGGGGCGCCGGGGACCTCCTCGGCCTGCAGCACCCCGCGCACCTTGCGGATGTGGCTGCGGACGACCAGGGGCAGCACCAGGTCCTCGCGCACCGGCGCCACCGCCCGGTAGCTCTTGTGCACCGCCCGGTGCTCGAACAGCGACTGGTACGGCCCCCGCCAGCGGCGCTCGGTGGTCATCAGCAGCACCCCGGAGGTGATCCGGTCCAGCCGGTGCGCGGGCGCCAGCTCCGGCAGCCCCAGCTCGTCGCGGAGCCGCACCACCACGCTCTGGGCCACGTGGCGCCCGCGGGGGATCGAGGACAGGAACGGCGGCTTGTCGACCACCACCACCCGCTCGTCGCGGTGCAGCACCACCAGCTCCCCCGGGACGTCGGGCTCGGCGCGCAGGTCGCGGTGAAACCAGACGAAGGTGTGCGGCCGGTACGGCTCGTCGGCCAGGACCGGCGTTCCGTCCTGGTGCACGAACCGCTGGTCGGACAGCATGGCGGCGACGTCCACGTGCTCGGGCAGCCGCTGCTGCAGCCACCCACCCATGGTCGACCACCGCGCGTCGGCCAGCGGGTCCCGGTCGGGGGTGCGCACCCAGGCGGCCGACAGCCCGGAGCGCGGCGGCAGCGGGGAGCGTGGGGGCACACCGGCATGCTAGGTGCCGCCCGCCGTGCCGGCCGGGCCTGCCAGACTCAGGGCCCATGCGACTGCAGCTCGACCTCGACCTGGACGCCCTGGGCGACGACGCCCCCGCCGAGGCGTCCCGGATCCTCCGCCACTGGGCCGACGTCCTGGGGAGGACGGACCTGGAGGCCCCCGCCCGGCACGACCTGCTGGGCCGGGGTCCGGCCCCGGTCGGCACCCTCACCCTGGCCAGCACCTCCGCGCAGGACCCGAAGGCGGTGCTGCACCGCTACCTGCGGGGGCTGCGCGAGGCCCTGCTGTGGAAGGTGGACGGCCTGGGGGAGCGGGACGCCCGCTGGCCGATGACGCCCACCGGCACCAACCTGCTCGGGCTGCTCAAGCACGTGGCCAGCGTGGAGTCGGAGTACCTCGGGCTGGTCTTCGGGCGCCCCTTCCCCGAGCAGCTGCCCTGGTCGGCCGAGGACGCCGAGGACAACGCCGACATGTGGGCCTGGCCCGAGGAGGACGTCCGCTCCGTGCGCGACCTCGCGATCCGCGTCTGGTCGCACGGCGACGCCACCATCGAGGCCCTCGAGCTGGACGCCCCCGGGCACGTGCACTGGTGGGGCGAGAACGGGGCCGACGTCACCCTGCACACCGTGCTGGTGCACGTGGTCACGGAGGTGGCCCGGCACACCGGCCACGCCGACATCCTCCGCGAGCTCACCGACGGGGCACGGGGGCTCCGCGAGGGCGGCACCAACCTGCCGCCCGTGGAGGAGGACTACTGGGTCGCGCACGTCGCCCGGCTGCAGCAGGTGGCCGAGGAGGCCGACGCCCGCGACCTCTGAGCGACGTCCGCGCGGTGCGGGACCGCCCGCGGCGCCGCCTGTGCGTCGGATCAGGGTGGATCGCGCCGCGTCTGCGGCGTAGGGTCGCCGACATGACCGCGTCCGCGTACAGGATCAGCGAGGCCGCCGCCCTGCTCGGGGTGAGCGACGACACCGTCCGGCGCTGGGCCGATGCCGGTCGGCTGACCCTGACCAGGGCCGACAACGGGCGCCTCGTCGTCCCCGGCGCGGAGCTGGCTGCGCTGGCCCGCTCGCTGGCCGCCGAGCCGGTCACCGACGCCGCACCCTTCGCCTCGGCCCGCAACCGGATGACCGGCATCGTCACCAAGGTCACCCGGGACACGGTGATGGCCCAGGTGGAGATCCAGGCCGGCCCCTACCGGCTGGTGTCGCTGATGAGCCGGGAGGCGGCCGACGAGCTGGGCCTGGAGCCCGGCACGGCCGCGGTGGCCAGCGTGAAGGCCACCAACGTGGGCGTCGAGCTCGCGGTGCGTCCGTGACGTCGCGCCGCCCGCTCCGGGTGCTGGCGCTCCCCGCGGCGACGCTGCTCCTCGCGGCGGCCTGCACCGCCCCGGACGCCGGGCCCGGCGCGACCTCGTCGCCGGGGACCCTGTCCGGGACGCTGACGGTCCTCGCCGCGGCCTCGCTGACCGAGGCCTTCACCCGGCTGGGGGACGAGCTCACCGCCCAGCACCCCGACGTCGAGGTGGTGCTCTCCTTCGGGCCCAGCTCGGGGCTGGCCCAGCAGGTCCTCACCGGCGCCCCCGCCGACGTCCTCGCCACCGCCGACCCCGCCACGATGCAGACCGTGGTGGACGCCGGGGAGGTGGCGGGGGACACGGAGGTGTTCGCCCGCAACAGCCTGCAGATCGCGGTGCCGCCGGACGACCCGGGCCGGGTGCAGGGGCTGGCCGACCTGGCCGACCCCGCGCGGACGGTGGCGCTCTGCGCGCCCCAGGTGCCCTGCGGGGCCGCGGCGGAGCGGGTGTTCCGGGCCGCCGGGCTCACCCCGGCCCCCGACACCCTGGAGAGAGACGTCAGGGCCGCGCTGAGCAAGGTCCGGCTGGGGGAGGTCGACGCCGCCCTGGTGTACCGCACCGACGTCGCCGCCGCCGGGGCCGAGGTCCAGGGGATCGACTTCCCCGAGGCGGCCGGTGCGGCCAACGACTACCCCCTCGCCGTGCTGGCCGGGGCGCCGAACCCCGCGGCCGGGGAGGCCTTCGTCGAGCTGGTCCGCTCCGCGGAGGGCCAGCAGGTCCTCACCGACGCCGGCTTCGCCCGGCCGTGACGCGCTCGAGCCGGAACGTCCGCCGCGGCGCCCGCCGCCGGGGCCACGGCGAGCACGAGGCCGGGCTGCCCCTGGTGCTGCTGCCACCCGCGGTGCTGGCCGTGGCCTTCCTGCTGCTGCCCCTGCTCGCGCTGCTCCTCCGCGCCCCCTGGGCCGATCTGCCCGCACGGCTGGTGGACCCCGACGTGGGCCGGGCGCTGCGGCTCTCGATGGTCTGCGCGGGCTCGGCCACGGTGCTGTGCCTGCTGCTGGGCGTGCCGCTGGCCTGGGTGCTCGCCCGCGCCCGCTTCCCCGGACGGCGGCTGCTGCGCGCCCTGGTGACCGTCCCGCTGGTGCTTCCCCCGGTGGTCGGCGGCGTCGCACTGCTGCTCCTGCTCGGTCGGCGCGGGCTCCTCGGGGCGCAGCTGGACGCCTGGTTCGGTGTGACCATCCCGTTCACCACCGTGGCCGTGGTGCTGGCCGAGACGTTCGTCGCGCTGCCCTTCCTGGTGATCGCCGTCGAGGGCGCCCTGCGCGGGGTGGACCGGCGCTACGAGGACGCGGCCGCCACGCTCGGGGCCTCGCGCTGGACCATCTTCCGCCGGGTCACGCTGCCCCTGGTCGCCCCGGGGGTCACCGCCGGCGCGGTGCTCTGCTTCGCCCGGGCGCTGGGGGAGTTCGGCGCCACCATCACCTTCGCCGGCAGCTTCCCCGGGGTGACCCAGACGATGCCGCTGGCGGTCTACCTGGCCCTGGAGTCCGACCCGGAGGCGGCGATCGTGCTCTCGCTGGTGCTGCTGGCCGTCTCGGTCGTGGTGCTGGCCAGCCTCCGCGACCGCTGGGTCACCGGGACCCGGTCGTGACCGAGGGTGAGCCGGCGGTGCCGGGCCGTGGGCTGGAGGCGCACCTGGTGCTGCGCCGGGGGCGGTTCGACCTGGACCTGGCGCTGGCCCTGCCGCCGGGCCGGGTGACGGCGCTGCTCGGCCCCAACGGCGCGGGCAAGTCCACCGTGCTGCGGGCCCTGGCCGGCCTGGCCCCGCTCGACGGCGGCCGGATCGTGCTGGACGGGGAGGTGCTCGACGACGCCGCCGCAGGCCGGCTGGTGCCCGCGGAGCGACGCGACGTGGGCATGGTGTTCCAGGACTACCTGCTGTTCCCGCACCTGGGTCTGCTGGACAACGTGGCCTTCGGGTTGCGGGCGCGGGGGGTGCGGCGACGGGAGGCCGACGCCCGCGCGGCGGCGTGGCTGGCGCGGGTGGGGCTGGCCGACCTGGCCCGGGTGAAGCCGGGCCGGGTCTCCGGCGGGCAGGCCCAGCGGGCCGCGCTGGCCCGGGCCCTGGTCGGCGACCCGGGGCTGCTGCTGCTGGACGAGCCGCTGGCCGCCCTGGACGCGGGCACCCGGCTGGGGATCCGCTCCGACCTGCGCCGCCACCTCGCGGGCTACCGGGGCTGCACCGTGCTGGTCACCCACGACCCGCTGGACGCCATGGTGCTGGCCGACCACCTGGTGGTGGTCGAGGACGGCCGCCTGGTGCAGCAGGGACCGCCCGTCGAGGTCGCCCGGGCGCCCCGGACCGGCTACGTGGCCACCCTGGTCGGGCTCAACCTCTACCGCGGCCGGGCGGTGGGGGGTGTCGTCGAGCTGGCCGACGGCGGCACCCTGGTCACCAGCCAGCAGGTCCCGGGCAGCTGCTTCGCCGCCTTCCCCCCGTCGGCGGTCTCGCTGCACCGCCGACGTCCGGAGGGCTCGGCCCGCAACGTCTGGCCGGGCACGGTGGCCGGGCTGGAGGCCCACCCCGACGGCGTCCGGGTGCGGCTGGACGCCAGGCCGCCGGTGCTGGCCGACGTCACCACCGCGGCGGTGGCCGAGCTGGGGCTGGACCCGGGCCAGGAGGTGTGGGCCTCGGTCAAGGCCACCGAGGTCCGCTGCTACCCGGCGTGATGGGCCGTCGCGCTGGCGGGGCGCCCACCCGCCGCCTAGCGTGGGTCCCATGACCCAGCAGCAGCACCGTCCGGACGCGACCCCTCCCGCCCGGGTGCTCTCGGTCAACCTCGGCCGCGCCGAGCCCAACCCGTGGAAGAACGCCGAGACGACGGGCTTCGGCAAGCGCCCCTCCGCCGACCGGGTCCACGTCCGGGCGCCGGGTCCCAAGGACGGCGGTCTGGGCAGCGGGCTGGTGGGTGACCACGTGGGGGACCGGCAGAACCACGGCGGTGACCTGCAGGCCGTCTACGCCTACGGCGCCGAGGACCTGCGCCGCTGGGCGGAGCGGCTGGGTCGCGAGCTGCCGCCGGGGGCCTTCGGGGAGAACCTCACCACCGAGGGCGTCGACCTGGCCGACTGCCGGCTGGGGGAGCGGTGGCGGGTGGGCAGCACCGAGTTGGTGGTCACCGTCCCCCGGATGCCCTGCTCCACCTTCCGCGGCTGGCTGGGGGTGCGGGGCTGGCTCCGCCTCTTCACCCAGGACGGACGTCCCGGCACCTACCTGTCCGTGGCGGTGGCCGGCGACCTGGGCGCCGGTGACGACATCGAGCTGCTGCACCGGCCCGACCACGGGGTGAGCGTGGCCGACGCCTTCCGGGCGATGACCACCGACCGCGACGGCGCGGCGGCCCTCGCCCCAGCCGGTGCGCACCTGGCCCCGGGGCTCCGCGAGCTGGTCCGCGCCGCCCTGGCCGGGACCGGCCGCGAGGACCGCCTCTTCTGAGCCCGGTCCGGCCCGGTGGGCGTTTTGACCCCGTTGGGCCCCGCGGGTAGTCTGAGTCCTTGTGTTCGGCCTGTCCGAACCTGTGCGCGTGCCCCGGTACCGCGACAACCCTCCTCGGGACGTCCGTCCGCGGGTGGAGCGCACGGCAGCCTCGCTCTGGATCGATGTCCCCATCGGTGTCGGGCCGGTCTGCGCCCAAGACAGCACGAGTACACCCGACGTAGGAAAGAGATCCACCAGGTGCCCACGATCCAGCAGCTGGTCCGCAAGGGCCGCGCCGACAAGGTTCGCAAGACGAAGACGCCCGCCCTCCGCGGTGCGCCGCAGCGCCGCGGCGTCTGCACGCGCGTCTACACCGTGCCGCCGAAGAAGCCGAACTCGGCGCTGCGCAAGGTGGCCCGCGTGAAGCTCTCCAGCGGCATCGAGGTGACCGCCTACATCCCCGGTGTGGGCCACAACCTCCAGGAGCACTCGATGGTGCTGGTGCGCGGCGGTCGTGTGAAGGACCTGCCGGGTGTGCGGTACAAGATCATCCGCGGCTCCCTCGACACCCAGGGTGTCAAGAACCGCAAGCAGGCACGCAGCCGCTACGGCGCGAAGAAGGAGAAGTAATGTCTCGCAAGGGTCCGGCCCCCAAGCGGCCCGTCCTCGTCGACCCCGTCTACGGCTCGCCGCTGGTCAGCCAGCTGGTCAGCAAGGTGCTGCAGGACGGCAAGAAGACGATCGCCCAGGGCATCGTCTACACCGCCCTGGAGGGCACCCGCGCCAAGAGCGGCATCGACCCGGTGCAGACGCTCAAGCGCGCGCTGGACAACGTCAAGCCGGCGCTGGAGGTCCGCAGCCGCCGTGTCGGTGGCGCCACCTACCAGGTGCCGATCGAGGTCCGTCCGGCTCGCTCCAACACGCTGGCCATGCGCTGGCTGGTGAGCTTCGCCCGGCAGCGCCGCGAGAAGACCATGTCGGAGCGTCTGATGAACGAGATCCTCGACGCCTCCAACGGCCTGGGTGCCGCGGTCAAGCGCCGCGAGGACACCCACAAGATGGCCGAGGCCAACAAGCCCTTCGCTCACTACCGCTGGTGAGCCGCCGACGGTCCCGGAGCTCGCTCCGGGGCCGTCACCCCCTCTTTTCCACTTCTCAGAGAGAAGGTTGAACGCTTCCGTGGCTGTCGACATCAAGACCGACCTGGGCAAGGTCCGCAACATCGGGATCATGGCCCACATCGACGCGGGCAAGACCACCACCACCGAGCGGATCCTGTTCTACACCGGGATCAACTACAAGATCGGCGAGGTCCACGACGGTGGCGCCACGATGGACTGGATGGAGCAGGAGCAGGAGCGCGGCATCACGATCACGTCCGCCGCGACGACCTGCCACTGGAAGGACCACCAGATCAACATCATCGACACCCCCGGGCACGTCGACTTCACCATCGAGGTAGAGCGTTCGCTCCGTGTGCTCGACGGTGCCGTCGCCGTCTTCGACGGTGTCGCGGGCGTGGAGCCCCAGTCCCAGACGGTGTGGCGCCAGGCCGACCGCTACCGCGTCCCGCGCATCTGCTTCATCAACAAGCTGGACCGCACCGGCGCGAGCTTCGACTTCTGCGTGGGCACCATCCGCAACCGCCTGAACGCGGTCGCCGCGGTCGTCCAGCTCCCCATCGGGGCCGAGGGCGACTTCATCGGTGTCGTCGACCTGGTCCGGATGCGCGCCCTCGTGTGGCGCGGTGAGACCACGATCGGTGAGGACTACGCCGTCGAGGACATCCCCGCCGACATGCTCGAGAAGGCCGTCGCCGCCCGCACCGAGCTGGTGGAGACCGTCGCCGACCACGACGACGAGCTGATGGAGGCCTACCTCGAGGGTGAGGACGTGAGTGCTGAGAGCCTGCAGCACGCCATCCGTCGCGCCGTGCTGGCCAGCTCCATCACCGCCGTGCTCTGCGGCACCGCCTTCAAGAACAAGGGCGTCCAGCCCCTGCTCGACGCGGTGATCGACTACCTGCCCTCGCCGCTCGACGTCCCCGACATCGAGGGCTTCAAGCCCGGCGACCAGACGGTGGAGATCCACCGCAAGCCGTCGGACAGCGAGCCCTTCTCGGCGCTGGCCTACAAGATCGCGGCCGACCCGCACCTGGGGAAGCTGACCTACATCCGCGTCTACTCGGGTCGTCTCGAGGCCGGCACGATGGTGCTCAACAGCACCAAGGGCCGCAAGGAGCGGATCGGGAAGATCTACCAGATGCACGCCAACAAGCGTGAGGAGATCGCCTCGGTCGGTGCCGGTCAGATCGTCGCCGTGATGGGTCTGAAGGACACCACCACCGGCGAGACGCTGAGCGACGCCTCCAAGCCCGTCGTGCTGGAGTCGATGGACTTCCCGGCACCGGTGATCGAGCAGGCCATCGAGCCCAAGACCAAGTCCGACCAGGAGAAGCTGGGCATGGCGATCCAGCGGCTGGCCGAGGAGGACCCGACCTTCCGCGTCCACACCGACGACGAGACCGGGCAGACCATCATCGCCGGCATGGGCGAGCTGCACCTGGAGGTCCTGATCGACCGCATGAAGCGGGAGTTCAAGGTCGAGGCCAACATCGGCAAGCCGCAGGTCTCCTACCGCGAGACCCTGCGACGTCCGGTGGAGAAGGTGGAGTACACCCACAAGAAGCAGTCTGGTGGGTCCGGTCAGTACGCCCGGGTCATCATCAAGCTGGAGCCGCAGGAGGCGGGGTCGGGCTACGAGTTCGTCAACGCCATCACCGGTGGTCGCATCCCCAAGGAGTACATCCCCGCGGTGGACCACGGCATCCAGGAGGCGATGGCCTTCGGTGTACTGGCCGGCTACCCGGTCGAGGACATCAAGGTGAGCCTGACCGACGGCGCTTACCACGACGTCGACTCCTCCGAGCTCGCCTTCAAGATCGCTGGCTCGATGGTCTTCAAGGAGGCCGCCCGCCGCGCCGACCCGGCCCTGCTGGAGCCGATGATGGCCGTCGAGGTGACCACCCCGGAGGAGTACATGGGCACCGTCATCGGTGACCTCAACTCCCGTCGCGGGCAGATGCAGTCGATGGAGGACCTGCACGGCAACAAGGTCGTCAACGCCCTGGTGCCGCTGTCGGAGATGTTCGGCTACGTGGGTGACCTGCGGTCCAAGACCTCGGGCCAGGCCTCGTACTCGATGGAGTTCCACTCCTACGCCGAGACCCCCAAGACGGTATCGGACGAGATCATCGCGAAGTCGCGCGGAGAGTGACCACCACGGCGCCGGGTCCGGTTTGACCTGCCCGGCGCCGTGAACCACACTTGGTCCGTCCTCGGGACGACCGAGCAGTCAGACAACAACGAATCGCCGCGCGACCGCGTGGTGAACACCCAGAAGGAGCCCCAGTGGCAAAGGCCAAGTTCGAGCGGACCAAGCCGCACGCCAACATCGGCACCATCGGGCACATCGACCACGGCAAGACCACGCTGACCGCGGCGATCTCGAAGGTGCTCCACGACAAGTACCCCACCCTCAACCAGGCCTCGGCGTTCGACCAGATCGACAAGGCCCCCGAGGAGCGTCAGCGCGGCATCACGATCTCGATCGCGCACATCGAGTACCAGACCGAGAAGCGTCACTACGCGCACGTCGACTGCCCCGGGCACGCCGACTACGTGAAGAACATGATCACCGGTGCTGCGCAGATGGACGGCGCGATCCTGGTGGTGGCTGCCACCGACGGCCCCATGCCGCAGACCCGCGAGCACGTGCTGCTCGCCCGCCAGGTCGGTGTGCCGGCCATGGTCGTGGCGCTGAACAAGTGCGACATGGTCGACGACGAGGAGCTCATCGAGCTCGTCGAGATGGAGGTGCGCGAGCTCCTCTCCGACAACGAGTTCCCCGGTGACGACATCCCCGTCATCCGCGTGGCCGCCTTCCCCGCCCTCAACGGCGACGAGAAGTGGGTCAAGTCGGTCGAGGAGCTCATGGACGCCGTCGACGACTACATCCCGCAGCCCGAGCGCGAGGTCGACAAGCCCTTCCTGATGCCGGTGGAGGACGTCTTCACCATCACCGGTCGTGGCACCGTCATCACCGGCCGCATCGAGCGTGGCGTCGTCAAGGTCAACGAGACCGTCGACATCATCGGCATCCGCGAGACCAAGCAGACCTCCACGGTCACCGGTGTCGAGATGTTCCGCAAGTTCCTCGACGAGGGCCAGGCGGGCGAGAACGTCGGCCTGCTCCTCCGCGGCACCAAGAAGGAGGACGTGCAGCGTGGGATGGTCGTGATCAAGCCGGGCTCGACCACCCCGCACACCGACTTCGAGGCTCGCGTCTACATCCTCAACAAGGACGAGGGTGGCCGTCACAAGCCGTTCTTCTCCAACTACTCGCCGCAGTTCTACTTCCGCACCACCGACGTCACCGGTGTGGTCCAGCTGCCCGAGGGCACCGAGATGGTCATGCCCGGCGACAACACCGACATGACCGTGCACCTGATCCAGCCCATCGCCATGGAGGAGGAGCTCCGCTTCGCCATCCGTGAGGGCGGCCGCACCGTCGGCGCCGGTCGGGTCACCAAGATCATCAAGTGACACCAGTCGCTGACTGATCCACCAGGAGGGCCCCGTGCTTCGGCACGGGGCCCTCCTGCATGTCCGAGGGGCTCCCGGGTCGTGCTACGGGCGCCGGGCGACCAGGGTGAAGGTGCAGGGGACCAGTGCCCGTTCGTCCTCGGGCCAGGCCCAGCCGCCCTCCACCTCGACCATGCGCGGGCTGAACTGCCAGGGGAGCACGGTGTCCTCCTCCATCCGCAGCAGCTGCAGGCCGGCGTCGAGGAGGGCCTGCACCACCTCCGAGAGCGGGTGCGGCCACTCGTAGCTCTGGGTGGAGGTCAGCCGGTCGGTGCCGACGTAGCTGGACTCGCCGTCCCAGGCGTCGGCGGTCCCGTCGCCGAAGTAGCGGTGACGGAGGGTCAGCTGATCGGACCGGTCGTCCAGGGCCAGCAGCACCGGGTGGCCGTCGCGGATGTAGAAGGTGCCGCCGGGTCGCAGCAGGGCGTGCACCTGCTCGGCCCAGCGCCGCAGGTCGGCGAGCCAGCAGATCGCGCCGATGCTGGTGTAGACCACGTCGAAGTCCGTGCCGACCGCCTGCGCGGCCACCATCACGTCGGACTCCACCCAGCGCGCGTCGACGCCCGTGTCGGCGGCGAGCCGGCTGGCCACGGCCAGGGCGTCGGCGGAGAAGTCCACCCCGGTCACCCGGGCGCTGGCCCGGGCGAGGGAGAGGGTGTCGGTGCCCAGGTGGCACTGCAGGTGGCAGAGGTCCAGCCCCGCCACCGAGCCGGACGGGAGCAGCGGCTCCAGCCGGGCGAGGTCGTGGCGGACGACGTCGGAGAGGTACCCGGGGTCCTCGCGGTAGCGGTCGAGACCGTAGGCGGGCGTGTGCACCCTGACCCGGTCCTGCCAGTTGGCGTGGTTGGTGGCGCGGGCGGCCTCCCAGTCCACGTCCACCCAGCCGCGGAACTCCTCCTGCTCGCTCACGCGGCCGCCTCCTCCGTGGTCAGCCGGACCTCGTCGCCGACCCGGATGGTGCCCGACCCGAGCAGCCGGAAGATCGTGCCGCCGCGGGCGTGCATGGCCCGACGGGCCCCCTCGGCGATCCAGTCGTCCAGCAGGCGGCAGGGGGCCGCCATCCGCACCACCTCGAGCTCGACGTCACCGATCCAGATCCGCTCACCCGGCCGGGTGGGCAGCCGCCCGGTGTCGATGGTGAGGTTGCGCCGGGTGCTGCCTGGCTCGATCGGCTGGCCGAGGTCGGCGGCGGCCGCGGCCAGGTCGGTGAGCGACTGCACGCTGACGTGGCGGTGGCGGGTGCCGTGGTAGCGGTCGCCGACCAGCCCACGTCCCGCCTCGGCCTGGACCGAGGGGACCGAGCGGGTGGGCAGCCGCGACCCCGGCGCCAGGTGGATGGCGGTCACGTGCGGGCTCATGCCCCCATCCTCCCCGACGAGCGTCCGTCACCGACAGCCACGACGCGGTGCGCGGCCTCCGCCTCGACTCGACGCCGGGTGGACCGGCCCCGACCTGCCCGACCCGATGACCTGGCCGACCCCGATGACCTGCCCGACGCCGGTGCGCTGCCCGACCCCGGTGGACGCCCGACCGCGATGATCTGCTGACCCGCTCGCCTCTGGCTGACGAGGAGCCGAGCGGCCGGACTCCAACGGCCGCAGGCGGCCAGCACAACCGGTCGCTCAGCGCACACGTCCCGACACATCTCCGGTGGTGTCCGCTGAGTGACCGGTTGTGCCGACAGCCGCCAGCCCCGCCGGCGCCACGGGCAGGCACCGGCCGACTCGCCCTCGGTCCAGCCGGTGGTCCCCGTCTCGGGTACCTCGTGCACAACCGGTCACGGAGCCGGATGGTCCTGCGCTGGAGGCCGCACCGTCGGGCTCGGTGACCGGTTCTGCTCTCGACCGGCCGCCGCCCCACGCCGAGAACGCCACGGCCGTCTCGCCCGGGGCCGTCCGGCAGTCGTCACCGGAGGAGTCCCACCGTGGCCGACGGGACCACCGGCAGACCGACCTGGGGAATGATGGACGGGTGGAAGGGAACACCGAGGCCATCATCCGGCTCTGCTTCGCCCGCCAGCTCGGCCTGGCCGACGACGCCCTGGAGCGACCCGGCCGGGTGCCGGTGGTGCAGGCGGGGACGATCACCGTGCTCCGGCTCTGGGAGACCACCGTGGTGGCCGCCCCCGAGGCGCTCCACGCCGACCTCGAGGAGCTCGGCGAGGACGCGCTGGTCGACGCGTCCGCCCTGCTGCGGGTGTGCCCGACCGGTCGCGTGCTGGGGTCGGCCCAGCTCTCCGCCCTCGACGCGCTGGACCGCCACCCACAGCTGGAGCGGCTCGAGGTCGAGCCCGGCGCGGAGGCAGCCCGGGCGCTGGAGCGGAGCTGCCCGCCCGACGACGTCACCGACGTGGGGCTGTCGGCGATGGAGGCCACCTTCATCCACCTCGGTGAGGACGAGGAGCCCCGCAGCGGGTCGGGGTACAGCACCTGGGCCGGTCTGACGGCGAACCTGGGCGTGCTCACCGCCCCGGCGCACCGGCGTCGCGGGCTGGGCCGGGTGCTGGCCGGCATCGCGGCCAACGACGCCCTGGACGCCGGGCTGGTCCCGGTGTGGCGTGCGCCGGTGGGCCACCGGGCCACGGAGCGGCTGGCCGCGGCGCTCGGGTTCGAGCCGTTCGGGGTGCGGACGACCCTGGAGACCTCACCCGGCTCCTCGGCGACCGGCGGTCGTTGACCCGGCCCTGGCAGGATGGGCACCGCCCGACCCCCACGGAATGGACGACGATGGCGCAGACGACACTGCTCGCGGACCTCTCCCACGACCCGATCACCCTGACGACCCGGCTGGCGCCCTCGGCGCTGCCGATCGGGGTGCAGCTGCGCCCGACCGGGCCCGGGGACGCCGAGGCGGTCGCCCGGCTGCGGCTCGAGGCGCACCCCGGTCGGGCCGGGTCCGACCCGGCCACGGCCGCCGCGGAGGTCGGCCGGCACCTGGCCGGGGAGCACGGTCGGCTCGTGCCCGACGGCTGCCTGGTCGCGGTGGACGAGCAGGGCCAGGTGATCGCCTGGGTGCTCACCGTCCACCCGGCGCCCGGGGCGGCGGGGACGTCCGCGCCGCTGGTGCTGGACCTGTGCACCGCCCCGCCGTGGCAGGGGCGCGGGCTGGGCCGGGCGCTGGTGGTCTCGGCCATGCGGGCCGCAGCCGCCGAGGCCGACCAGGTGCAGATCCTGGTCGAGGACAGCAACGCGAGCGCCCGCAGCCTCTTCCACTCCCTCGGGTTCGCCCCGGCGGGCAGCGCGTCGTGAGCGGTGCCGAGGCCGTCGAGCCCGGTCCCGTGCACGAGGTGGGTCAGCACATGCGCCTGCTGAACGACTTCATGCTCGGCTACAAGTTCGCCATCGACTCGGTGGTCACCAAGATCCAGATCCTGCGCGAGGACTACAACAACGCCCACGACCACAACCCGATCGAGCACATCAACTCCCGGCTGAAGTCGCCGGAGAGCATCCTCGCCAAGGCCCGGCGAAAGGGCCAGCCGGTCGACCTGGACAGCATCCGCGCCAACACCCTCGACATCGCCGGCGTCCGGGTCACCTGCTGCTTCCTCAGCGACACCTACGCCGTCCGGGACGTCATCGCCCGGCACGAGGACGTCCGGGTGCTGGAGGAGCGCGACTACATCGCCGCCCCCAAGGCCAACGGGTACCAGAGCCTGCACCTCATCGTCGAGGTCCCGGTCTACCGGGCCAGGGAGGTCTCGCGGGTGCCGGTGGAGATCCAGCTGCGCACCATCGCGATGGACTTCTGGGCCAGCCTGGAGCACCGGATCTACTACAAGTACGGCGGCTCGGTGCCGGCCAGCCTGGTGGAGGACCTGACCCAGGCCGCGGCCGCGGTGAACAGCCTCGACCTCACCATGCAGGACCTGCACCAGCAGGTGCACGCGCCCCAGTCGCTCGCCCCGGCGGCGCCCCTCGCGCCGCCGGCCGACCTGTTCGCCCGCTACGCCCGCGCGCTCGGCGTCGCCGTGGACGACGAGGGGCCGGGGACCGGCCCGGTCGACCCTCCCGCGGGCCCCCGCGACTGAGCCCTCAGCCGCCGACCGTCGACGACCTCGAGCCAGCCGGCCCACGCCGTCCCTGGTCCGGGTCGCCGCGGTCCCAGCGCGCAGCAGCAGCCCGACGGATCAGCGCGCCACCAGCAGGGCGACCGGCAGCCGCCCGAGCAGCTCGTCGAGGGACACCTCGCCCTCCAGCTCGCGCCCGGTCAGCAGGTCGGTCACCGGACCGGTCCGCAGGGTGGTGCCCCGCCAGCCCCCGGCCTCGGCCAGGGTGAGCGGGAGCCGGGTGACGCAGCTGGTGACGCCCCCGCGGTCGAAGGCCAGCAGGTGCTGGGCCGCCGGGCCGGAGGCCTGCACCGGGGTGTACCCGGTGAACAGCTCCGGACGGTCCCGCCGCAGCCGCAGCGTCTCGCGGACCACCCGCAGCTTGGCCGCACCCGAGCCGTCGACCACCGGGTCGGCGTCGGAGGCCAGCATCGCCCGGCGGACCTCGAAGTCCACCGGACGGCGGTTGTCGGGGTCGACCAGGGAGTCCTCCCACAGCTCGGTGCCCTGGTAGACGTCGGGGACGCCCGGCATCGTCAGCTGCACCAGCTTCTGCCCCAGCGCGTTGGACCACCCCGGCTGCTCGACCAGGGTCAGCAGGCGGGCCAGGTCGTCGGCCACCGAGGGGTCGTCGTAGGCGGCGTCCACCGCGGCGTGCACCGCGGACTCGAACCGCTCGTCGGGGGAGTCCCAGCTGGTCGAGGCCGACGCCTCGCGCATGGCCTTCTCGGCGTAGGCGTGCAGCCGCTCCCGCTCGATCCGCCCGGCACCGACCAGGGTCTGGGCCAGGAAGTAGCCGAACGCCCGGTCCGCGACGCCCTCGCGCGGCAGCCCGGCGTGCTCCAGGAAGTGCCGGACGAACCGCTCCCAGGCCTGCGGGACCTCGCTCAGCACGGCCAGCCGGGCCCGGACGTCCTCGCCCCGCTTGGTGTCGTGGGTGGAGAGGGCGGTCATCGACTCCGGCAGCCGCTCCTGGCGCCGGGCCTGGGCGGCGTGGAACTGCTCCGGCTCGACGCCGAAGGTGTCGGGGTCCCCGCCCACCTCGTTGAGCGCCACGAACCGCGCCTGGCGGTAGTAGGCGGTGTCCTCGGTGCCCTTGGCCATCACCGCGCCGGACAGCTGCTGCACCCGGCGGGCCAGCTCGTCCTCGGGGTCGTGCAGCCGGGCCGACAGGGCCTCCAGGGTGCGGGCCACCGCCGGGTCCTGGCTCGCGGCTTCCAGGGCGGCGTCCAGGTCGGCCACCCCGTCGGGGAGGTAGGAGCGGTAGACCCGGAACCGGCAGGCCAGCTCGCCCAGCGCGGTGCTGACCTCGCCGGCGTCCAGCTCAGGAGCCAGTGCCGCGATCCGACGGAGCTCGGATCCGAAGAGGGTGGCCACCACGTGGCGCTTCCCGGCCAGCACCGCCTCGTGCATGGTCTGCCGGTCACCGGTCAGCTCGGCGTACAGCTCGGTGAAGGCGGTCTCGGTGACGGGGGAGACGAAGGCCTGGCCCACCTCGGTCATCGCGTCGTAGCCCGAGGTGCCCTGCACCGGCCAGTCGGGCAGCTCCTCGCCCGGCTCGAGGATCTTCTCCCCGATCAGCCAGCCCTGCGGGGCCAGCGCCCGCAGCCGCTCGAAGTAGGTGGCCGGGTCGACCAGGCCGTCGGGGTGGTCCACCCGGATCCCGACCAGCTGGTCCTCGGCGACCATCTGCGCCACCCGGGCGTGGGTGGCGTCGAAGACGGCCTCGTCCTCGACCCGCAGCCCGGCCAGGTCGGCGACGGCGAAGAAGCGGCGGTAGTTGAGCTCGGTGCCGGCCTTGCGCCAGCCCACCAGCCGGTAGTGCTGGCGGTCCAGCACGTCCTGCACCGGGTCGCCCTCGGTGTAGCTGCCCTCGGCCACCGGGTAGCGGTGCTCGTGGTAGCGGATCTCGTGCCCGCCGTCCACGGCCACCACCTGCAGCTCGTCCTCGCCCACCTCGTCACCCAGCACGGGGATGCGCAGCGGGGCGGTGGACCAGTCGATGTCGAACCAGCGGGCGTACGGGGAGTCCTGGCCCTCGGCCAGCACGCCCCACCAGGCCGGGTTCTCGTGCGCGGCGGCCACCCCGAGGTGGTTGGGGACGATGTCCAGCACCAGCCCCAGCCCGGCGGCGCGGGCGGCCTCGACCAGGTGCGCCCAGCCCTCCTCGCCGCCTCGGGCGGCGTCCAGGGTGGTCGGGTCGGTGACGTCGTAGCCGTGGTCGCTGCCCTGGGTGGAGGTCAGCAGCGGGGACAGGTACACCGCCCCCACGCCCAGGTCGGACAGGTAGTCGACCAGCGCGGCGGCGTCGTCGAGGGTGAAGCCGGCGCGCACCTGCAGCCGGTAGGTCGAGGACGGCGGGGCGGGCACGGCGGGAGTCGTCACGCGCTAACGCTAACGGGCCCGTCCGGGCGTCGTGACCAGGGCCAGAGAGACAGCCAGGTGGCGCGACGGACCCGGGGAGGCCGTCGTCGCCGGCCCGGTCAGATGTTTTCCTCGTGGGCCGGAGTCCCGCACGGCCCCGTCGCTACGTCGTGCACCTCCACGGGTCCGGAGGGCGTCGGGCCCACCTGCCCCGGCCGTACGGTCGGACCAGCGGCCCCACCCGACCACCTCCGAGCTGAGCAGTCGACGGCCGGCGACCGTCCGTCTGCCAGAGTTGCACCAGCCGACTCACCGGTGGCGTGCTCGTCCCGGTGTACCCCGTCGGCCGTCGCCCGACCGTGCTGCAGCGCCACCGGCGCGGCGGCCCCACCGAAGGAGCTGTCCCGTGAGCGAAGCCGTGGAGCCCACCCCTGCACCTGGCGAGGGCGGGACGGGCGAGGCCCCCGCACCCTCCACCGACGACCTCTCCACCGGCGCAGCACCCACTGCCGCCTCGGCTGACGCGCCCAGCGCCGACGTGCTCGCTGCCGACTCGTCCGAGGCCGACGTGCCGGCTGCCGACTCGTCCGCGGCCGACGTGTCCGCCGCCGACGTGCCCCCGGCCGACGCGCCTGCCACCGACGGGCCTGCCGTCGACTCACCCCCCGCCGACCCCGGAGCCGGGACGACCGACGCGCCGTCCGCCCAGGCCGAGGCCACCGGCCCATCCGGCACCGACGTGGCGGACGTCTCCTACCTCACCTCCACCTCACCGGGTCGCGGTGCCCGCACCGCGCCCCGCTCCTGGCTGCACGGCGACGCCCCCACGCTCTCCCTGGACGGGGAGTGGCGCTTCCGGCTGCTCCCGGCCGTCCCCGGGACCGCCGGCGCGGGCGGCGTGCTGCCCGCCGGCGAGGGCCCGACCGACTTCGCCGACCCCGGCTACGACGACAGCGGCTGGGAGTCGATCACGCTGCCCACCCACTGGGTGCTGCGCCCCGACGGCGCCTGGGGACGTCCGATCTACACCAACGTCCAGCTGCCGATCCCGCTGGACCCGCCGAACGTCCCCGACGAGAACCCGACCGGGGACCACCGGCTCGCCCTGGACGTCCCGGCCGGCTGGACCGACGGCAGCGAGCGCGTGCTGCTGCGCTTCGACGGCGTGGAGTCCACCTACCGGGTCTGGGTCAACGGGGCCGAGGTGGGGGTCAGCACCGGCAGCCGGCTGGCCACCGAGTTCGACGTCACCGCCCACGTCCGGGCCGGGGAGACCAACACGGTCGCGGTCCGGGTTCACCAGTGGTCGGCGGCCACCTACCTGGAGGACCAGGACCAGTGGTGGCTGCCCGGCATCTTCCGCGACGTCACCCTGGTGGCCCGCCCGGCGGCCGGGATCACCGACCTCTGGCTGCGCGCCGGCTACTCCGGCCCCGTCGCCGGCAGCGGTGCCGGCACCCTCGAGGTGGAGCTGGACGCCCGCCCCGAGGCCTTCCCGGTGACCCTCAGCATCGCCGAGCTCGACGTCCACCGGACGTGGGAGAGCCCCGAGGACGTCGCCCCGGTGGAGCTGGCCGAGGTCGAGCCCTGGTCCGCCGAGCGTCCCCGGCTCTACGAGGCCGTGGTCAGCAACGCCGCGGAGACCATCACCCAGCGGGTCGGGTTCCGCACCGTCTCCATCGAGGACGGCGTGCTGCTGGTCAACGGCACCCGGGTGCTGTTCCACGGCGTCAACCGGCACGAGACCCACCCCGAGCAGGGGCGCGTCTTCGACGAGGCCCACGCCCGCGCGGACATGGCGCTGATGAAGCGGTTCAACGTCAACGCCATCCGCACCAGCCACTACCCACCGCACCCGCGCGTGCTCGACCTGGCCGACGAGCTCGGCTTCTGGGTGGTCGACGAGTGCGACCTGGAGACCCACGCCTTCGGCAGCCAGGACTGGGCGCAGAACCCCAGCGACGACCCCGCCTGGCGCGAGGCCTACCTGGAGCGCATCACCAAGACCGTGGAGCGGGACAAGAACCACGCCTGCGTGGTGATGTGGTCGCTGGGCAACGAGGCCGGCACGGGGGAGAACCTGGCCGCCATGGCCGGCTGGGTGCACCACCGCGATCCCTCCCGACCGGTCCACTACGAGGGTGACTACACCGGGCAGTACACCGACGTGTACTCCCGGATGTACTCCTCCATCCCCGAGACCACCGCGATCGGCACCGACGGGGACCTGTCCCCGCTGCTGGGCTGCACCAGCACCGAGGGCGCCCGGCAGCGGACCAAGCCCTTCATCCTCTGCGAGTACGTGCACGCGATGGGCAACGGTCCCGGTGCGATCGACCAGTACGAGGAGCTCTTCCAGAACCACCCGCGGCTGCAGGGCGGGTTCGTCTGGGAGTGGCGCGACCACGGCCTGTGGCACACCACCCCCGTGGCACCGGACGGGTCGGGCGGCACCCGGTTCCTGGCCTACGGCGGGGACTTCGGGGAGGTCGTGCACGACGGCAACTTCGTGATGGACGGGCTGGTCCTCAGCGACGACACCCCCTCCCCGGGGCTGCACGAGTACGCCGCGGTGGTGCAGCCGCTGCGGCTGGCCTGGTCGGCCAACCGGCTCACGGTGGACAACCTGCGCCACAGCACCGACACCTCCGACCTCCGGCTGCGCTGGCGGGTGGAGGTCGAGGGCGACGTGGTGACCCGGGGCACGGTCAAGGTGCCGACGGTGCAGCCGGGCAAGAGCAGCCGGATCACCCTGGACCCCGGCACCCCGGCGCTGGACGGCGAGGCCTGGCTGACCGTCGAGGCCGAGCTGCTGGAGGCCACCGCCTGGGCGCCCTCGGGTCACGTGGTGGCCCGCGGCCAGTTCCCGCTGGCCCCGGCCAGCCAGCGCCCGATCGCCCTCTTCGACCCGGGGCCGGCGGTGCTCCCCGCGCGCTCGACGGTGCCCGCCCGGCTCGAGCTCGGCCCGGCCGTGCTCGAGCACGGGGTGCTGACCTCGCTGGCCGGGTTGCCGGTGTCCGGGCCCCGCCCCGAGCTGTGGCGCGCGCCCACCGACAACGACCGGGGCAAGAGCTTCGGCAGCTACGCCGACGTCGACCCGTGGGCCGAGCCCAAGGGCCGCCAGGCGCCGTCGGCGGAGCAGACCTGGCGCAGCCAGGGCCTGCACCGGCTGGTGCACCGGGTGGTCGCGGTGGAGGCCGGTGAGGACCGGCTGGTCACCCGCGGCGTCAGCATGGCCGCCAACGGGCGAGCACGGCTAACCTGCACCACCAGCTACCGGCTGGTGCGCACCGAGCAGGGGGAGCGGCTGGCGGTCTCGGTCCAGCTGGTGCCCTCACGCGGCTGGCCCTCGACCTGGCCGCGGCTCGGGGTCCGGCTGGACCTGCCGGCCGAGGTCGACGGGGCCGAGTGGTTCGGGCTGGGGCCGAACGAGTCCTACCCCGACAGCCGTCGCGCCGCGCTGGTCGGCACCTGGGCCCTGGGCGTCGACGAGCTCGCCACGCCGTACTCCCGCCCGCAGGAGACCGGGCACCGCTCGGGCCTGCGGCGGCTCTCGCTGACCCGCGCCGGGCGTCCGGTGCTGGAGCTGGAGGCGGTGGCCGACGAGCAGGGGAGGCGTCCGGGGTTCACGCTCAGCCGGTTCACCGCCCAGCAGCTCAGCGAGGCCGCCCACCCGCACGAGCTGGCGCAGGGGGAGCACACCCACCTCTACCTCGACGCCGCCCAGCACGGCCTCGGGTCGCGGGCCTGCGGTCCGGACGTCTGGCCGACGCACGCGCTGCGGCCCGAGGCGCGCACGCTGCGGTTCCTGGTCTGAGACCCGTCCCGGCCGCCCCTGCACCGGGGCGGCCGGACGGGGACGCTCAGCCGCGCAGGTGCGGGGGAAGGGTCAGCACCTCCACCCCGTCCTGGGTGACGGCGACGGTGTGCTCGCTGTGGGCGGTCAGGGAGCCGGTCGCGCTGCGCAGGGTCCAGCCGTCGGCGTCGGTGACCAGACGGTCGGTGCCGACCATCACCCACGGCTCCAGGGCCAGCAGCAGGCCGGGACGCAGCGCGTACCCGCGTCCGGGCCGGCCGGTGTTGGCGACGTGCGGGTCCTGGTGCATGGTCGAGCCCACCCCGTGGCCGCCGAACTCGGTGTTGACCGGGTAGCCGTCCCCGGTCAGGACGGTGCCGATGGCGTGCGAGACGTCGCCCAGCCGGTTCCCCGGGACGGCGGCGGCGATCCCCGCGGCGAGGGCCCGCTCGGTGGTGTCGATCAGCGCGAGGTCCTCCGGGCGGGGGCTGCCCACCACGAAGCTGACGGCCGCGTCGGCCACCACCCCGCCCAGGGAGACGGCGAGGTCCAGGGTGACCAGGTCCCCGTCGGCGACGGTGCGGTCGGAGGGGAGCCCGTGCAGCACGGCGTCGTTGACCGAGGTGCAGATGTGGTGACCGAAGGGGCCGCGACCGAAGGAGGGGGCATAGTCGACGTAGCAGGACGTCGCCCCCGCGTCCTCGATCATGCTGCGGGCCCAGCCGTCGATCTCCAGCAGGTTGGTGCCCACCGTGCAGCGGGTGCGCGCGGTGTGCAGGATGTCCCCGACCAGCGCTCCGGCCTCCCGGGCGCGGGGGAGTCGGGAGGGGCTGATGATCTCGATCATGGTGCGGTCTTCCTGCTGGGGATAACTATCCCGGTCATGCTATCCCGGTACTACGATCGGGACATGGTCAGGTTGCCGCTCACCCCCGCCGACGTCGAGCGCGGGCAGCGTCTCGGCGCCCTCCTGCGCCGCGCCCGCGGCGAGCGGTCGATGCTGTCCACCGCACTGGACGCCGGCGTCTCCCCGGAGACCCTGCGCAAGATCGAGTCCGGCCGGGTGGCCACCCCCGCCTTCCCGACGGTCGCGGCGATCGCCGACGTCCTCGGCGTCTCGCTGGACGTGGTGTGGGCCGAGATGAACCAGCCCGCGACCGGCGGGACCACGGTCGACACCCGGGAGCGGCTGGCGTCCTAGCAGGCTCCTGGTCAGGGCGTCGCCGGCCTCGACGCCTGGCCCCGCGGACCGGCCACCTCCCTCCCGGCCGGGGCCGGCGGTTTCTTCGCGAACTCACAGTCGAACGGCTCACCCGCGAGCACCGGCTGGTGCGTACTGGTCGTGACGGCCCGACCCGCGGGTCGCACGCTCAAGGGAGAGATCATGCACGACGTCGTCCGGGTCCTCGGGATCACCGCGGCAGCAGCCGCCCTCACCGTGGCGGGGGTGTCCCTGCCGGCCTCCGCCGCCTCCTCCGACGGCAGGGTCATCGCCTCCGGTGGCCTCACCGTGCGCTCCGCGCCGTCCACCCGCTCCGCCGCCGAGGGCGTGGTCGCCAGGGGCAAGGTGATCCCGATCGAGTGCAAGGTCCGGGGGACCGTGGTCGACGGCAACGACATCTGGTACGCGCTGCCGCCGACCACCGGGGAGTGGGTCTCGGCCCGGTACGTGGCCAACGTCGGTGCGGCACCCGGCTGGTGCGCGGCCGGCCGGACGCCCGCCACCGGACGGACCACCACCGCCCTGGTCGCCCGCAAGGGCCCCACCACGGCCGACGCCAGGACCGGGGCGACGCTCGCCCAGGGCGCCACCGTGCGGCTCGTGTGCAAGGTCGACAGCCAGTCCGTCGGCGGCAACACCCGCTGGTACTGGACCACCGACGGCCGCTGGGTCTCGGCGCGCTACGTCACCAACGTCGGCGCGGCGCCCGGCTGGTGCACCGCCTGACCGACGCCCTCCGACCGCGTCGGGGCCTCGACGCCGTGATGAGTACGGGTGCCGGACGGGCTCCCCGGCCCGGGCGGGGAGCCCGTCGCGGCTCAGGTCGGCTGCGCCGGGTCGACCAGGATCCACTCGCCGCTGCGGCGCGGGTCGGCGCCGGCGCCGAGCGGGCTGATCGCGCTGACCCCGCCGAAGAAGGGCAGCTGGGTCTCGGTCTCCACCACGGTGTTGCCGGCCTCGGCCAGGGCGGCCAGCACGGCGGGGGAGAAGCCGGGCTCCAACCGGACCTGGCCTCCGGGGAGGGCGGTCAGCCGGGGCAGGTCGATGGCCTGCTGGGGTGCGGTGCCGCGCAGCATCCGCACCACCGTCTGCACCAGCGCGGGGCGGATCCGGCTGCCTCCCGCGGCGCCGGCGGCCACCCGCAGCCGCCCCTCGTCGTCCAGCACCACCAGGGGCGACATCATCGAGGTCATCCGCCGGCCCGGGACGGCCTCGCCGCGGATCAGCTCGCCCTCGCCCAGCATCGAGTTCAGGTGCACCCCGTAGCCCGGGACGTAGACCGAGGAGCCCAGGCCGAGGCTGGTGGTGGCCACGCAGGCGTTGCCGTCGGCGTCCACCGCGCAGACGTTGGTGGTGTCGGCCAGGCGTGGGTGGGCCCGCAGCGCCTCCACCAGCTGGCAGGCCGCCTCGGGGTCGGTGACCGGGTCCCCGGGTGCCGACGTGGCCGCGGCGGCGAGGGTGGAGAGCACGTCGTCCATGTCGTCCCCGCGGGCCAGCACCCGGACCCGGCCGTCGTCGAGGTCGAGGGTGACCTCGGCCGGGGTCGACTCCACCACCTGGTAGGCGGCCAGGTCGGCCGTGCTCAGCGCACCGCCGTCGGCCACCGAGGCCAGCATCGCGTCGGCGTAGGGACCGCGGTAGAAGTCGTCGGGGGCGTCGCGCAGCGTCTCGAAGGCCCGCCAGTGGTCGGGGTGGGACAGCGGGTCACCGGCCTGCAGCAGGGTGCCGTCGGGTCGCTGGAAGACCTGCGCGCCCTCGCCGGCGCACATGGCGGCGGTGATGAAGGGCAGCAGCTGGGCGTGGGTGAGCGGGAAGGGGGTGCCGTAGGAGGCGAGCAGCGCGGGCTCCACCAGGGTGGCCCAGTCCAGGCGTCCCCAGCGCTGCCACAGGTGGCGCACCCCGGCGGGGACGCCGGGCACCGCGACGGTGGCGGGGCCGATCTCGTAGGGGACCGGGTGGCCGCCGAGGTAGACCTCGATCGGGATCGCGCCCGAGCCGCGGCGCTCGCCGAGCCCGGGGACGGCCACGAAGAAGTCCACGCAGGTGACCTCGCCGGTGGCCGCGTCGTGCACGACCGCGAACCCGCCGCCGCTGAGGCCGGTGAACAGCGTCTCGGCCGCGCAGCTCACCAGCACCATGGCCACGGCGGCGTCGACGGCGTGCCCCCCGCGTCGCAGCACGGCCGCACCGGCGGCCGCGGTGCTCGGGTGCGCGGCGGCGACCCCCGGGCGGACGGCGGCGACGGGACCGCTCACCACCGCAGGAACTCGGCGGCCACGTCCAGCCGCGGGATCTCGATGGCGGCGTCGGCGCCGGCCGCGACCACCGGCTTGGCGCGGTAGGCGATGCCGAGACCGGCGGCGGCCAGCATGTCCAGGTCGTTGGCGCCGTCGCCGATGGCCACCGTGCGCCCGGCTGGCACGCCGAGCTGGTCGGCCCAGGCGAGCATGGCGGTGGCCTTGCCGGCGCGGTCGACCACGGGGCCGCTGACCCGCCCGGTGAGCCGGCCGTCGGCCACCTCCAGGGAGTTGGCGCGGACGTGGGTGATCCCCAGCAGGGAGGCGACGGGGGTGACCACCTCGGTGAAGCCTCCGGAGACGAGGCCGATGGTGGCGCCGTGCTCGCGGGCCCGGGCGATCAGGGCGGTCGCCCCGGGAGCCAGGTGCACCTGGTGCATCACGTCCTCCAGCGCGCCCACCGGGACCCCGGCCAGGGTGGCCACCCGATCCCGCAGGCTCTCGACGAAGTCGATCTCCCCGCGCATGGCCCGGTCGGTGACCGCGGCGACCTCCGTCCGGCTGCCGGCGTGCTCGGCGAGGAGCTCGATCACCTCGGCGGTGATGAGCGTGGAGTCGACGTCCAGCACCAGCAGACCCACCGACTCCAGCGGCGCGCCGCTGACCACGGCGACGTCCCAACCGGCGGACTGCGCGGGCCTGGTCACGGCCTGGCGGACGGTGGCGACGTCGCTGCGCAGCCGGCCGTCCAGCGGGACGCTCACCAGCCCGTCGCGCTCGGTCGGCTCGCCCACCCGGAGGTCGTCGACGACCGCCGAGGCGGCACGGACGACGGGGTCGAGGTCGCCGACCCGGTCGGGACGGACGACGACGATGCGCACGGGGTTCACGCCCCGATCCTAGACAGCGGCGGCCACGCCGGACCTCCGACGCCAGTGGGCGGTCGACCGCCTCACGCGGCCGCTGCTCCGGGCGGTCGGGGTCGGGCTCTCAGACGAGGGCCGCGACGCGGGCGGCCTCAGCCTGGCGGTGCCCGGCCAGCAGGGTGTCCACCACCCCCGCGGTCCTGCTCGCCGTGCGACCGGTGCTGGGGCAGGTCCCGTGCCCGGTCAGCTCGTCCACCACCGACTGCACCAGAGGCAGCTGCACCGTGGTGGGCTGCTCGGTCTCGATCTCCTCGGTCCCCCCGCTGGTGACCAGCCGCAGCGGCTCGGTGCCGAAGCAGGAGAAGACCAGGCTGCCGCCGTCGCCGACGAGCTCGACCTCGTCCACCCGGACCGCCGCGTCGAAGTCCCACAGCCCGACCCCGCGGACCCCGCCGCCGAGCTCGAAGGTGGCCACCACCTGGTCCTCGGCCCTCGGGGTCGGCCGGTCGGGGTCGCGGTCGGGACGCGTGGTGGCCGAGCCGGTGACCGTGGTGACCGGGCCGAACAGCCAGTCCAGCAGGTCCAGGGTGTGGGAGGCGAGGTCGACGAAGTGCCCGCCACCGCCCACCTCGGGACGCTCGCGCCACGGCAGCTCGCCCCCGACGCGGGCCGGCTGCTGGGTCCGCACCAGCACCGAGCGCGGCTGCCCGATGCGGCCCTCGGCCAGCAGCCCGGCCACGGCCCGGAACCGGGGGAGCGCCCGGCGGTAGTAGGCGACGAAGAGACCCACCCCGGCGCCCTCGGCGGCGGCGACCATGTCCTGGCACTCGGCCGCGGTGCGGGCCATCGGCTTCTCGACGTAGACCGGCTTGCCCGCGGCCGCGACCCGGGCCGCGTAGTCGGCGTGGGAGTCCGGTGGGGTGGCGACGTAGACCGCGTCCACCTCCGGGTCGGCGATCAGGGCGTCGGCGTCGGAGTACCAGCGGCCCACCCCGTGGCGCCGGGCCCAGTCCTCGGCCCGGGCGGCGTCACGCCGCATCACCGCCACCAGCTGCGAGCGCTCGGCCTGCTGGAAGGCCGGTCCGCTCTTCCGCTCGGTCACGTCGCCGACCCCGATGATGCCCCACCGCACTGTGTCCACGCGGCCACGGTATCGACCCCGTGGTCGCGATCCGGGGAGCACGCGCGCTGCCCTCCGCCACGGCGGTGTCCGTCCGGGCGACGGGGCGGTGCAGGCAGCCCAGCACCAGCCGCAGCCTGCCCCGCGGGTCAGCGGGCGTCAGTGTGGAGGTCGTGGGGACGGGTTCTCCTCAGCAGCGGCCGGCGACCGTCGCCCCACCGGCGGCGGTCGCAGGGAGAGCCCGCTGACCCGGGAGGCGAGGACGAGGCGTCGGCGCTCCGGCGGCGCCCTCGCTAGGGTGGCGCCGCACCCCCGAGCTACCCGAGGAGCCCCGTGAGCGACGTCCGACCCCCCACCCTGGTGGCCGCTGCCGACGGCTCCGCGCTGGGGAACCCGGGCCCGGCCGGCTGGGCCTGGTACGTCGACGACGACACCTGGGCGGCCGGCGGCTGGCCGCACGGCACCAACAACATGGGCGAGCTGATGGCCGTGCTGGACCTGCTCCGCTCCAGCGCCTCCCTCGACGTCGAGCTGGACGTCCTCTGCGACAGCACCTACGTGATCAAGGCCGTCACGGAGTGGATGCCGGGCTGGAAGCGGCGCGGCTGGAAGAAGGCCGACGGCAAGCCGGTGCTGAACCAGGACCTGCTGCGGGAGCTGGACGCCGCCCTGCAGGGCCGCACGGTGCGCTTCGAGTGGGTGAAGGGCCACGCCGGCCACGCCATGAACGAGGCCGCCGACGCCCGCGCGCGCGCCGCCGCCACCGCCTACCAGCGCGGGACGCCGCCGGAGAACGGCCCGGGGCTCGCCACCTGGGCTGCCCGCACACAGGTGGTGGACGTCGTCGACGGCTCACCGCGTGTCGCCACCCCAGCCGCCGGGGGAGGAGGGCCGGTCGAGCCCGAGCCGGAGGACGACGCCCTGTTCCCGGCCACGGACCCCACCGACGAGGAGGTCGTGGTGGCCCTGGAACGGGAGCTGCTCGACCCCCGGGTCCGCGTCGACGCCGAACGGCTGGAGCAGCTGCTCCACCCGCACTGGCGCGAGGTCGGGCGCTCGGGCCGGCTCTGGGGTCGGGCGGAGATGATCGACCGGCTGGGCCGCGAGCCGGGCGAGCGGGTCGGCCTGGAGGTCATCGAGGTGTCGAGGATCGACGCCGCCACCATGCTGCTGCTGTGGCGCAGCGGCTCGGAGTCGGTGCCCGCGCTCCGCAGCTCGGTCTGGACCCTCGGCCCCTCGGGGTGGCGCCAGCGGTTCCACCAGGGCACCGCCGAGGCCTGAGCGGTCGGCGCCCGCTGACCTCCTGCCGTCCTGCTCTCGGGGGTGACGAGGAGGCACCCAGGCCCAGCTGGTGGTCACCCAGCGCTGGGCGGAGACGGTCAACGTGGCCAGGACGGCCCGACCCGGCCCGGCGCCCAGGCGCTGCTGGCCGACGAGGGCTGGAACGGGCCCCGCCGGGCAGGCCCACGCGGCACCCTGATGAAGGAGAAGCAGGCGGCCCTGGCCCGTCAGGTGGAGCAGAACCCCGCGCTGCCGGGCGGCGCCTGGCCCGTGGCCGCCCTGGCCTGAGCACAGGCCTCAGCCAGCAGGCCGAGCTCCCCTGGACGTCGACGCCTCGCGCTGGCCGCTCCAGCACGGGCGGCTGCTGGTCGACGCATCCGTGCCGGGGTCGGTCGACCCGTCCACCCCGGCGGAGCGGGCGACGCACCCGGGCGTCATCTCCGAGGCCACAGGATTTGGCCTGGCTGGGGATCTCTGACAGTATTGCCGGGTTGCTCCGACGTGGTCGCCGGGGTGTGCTGTGCCGTCACGACGGTGCGCGCGCCGAACCGAGAGATCCGAGCGAGGCCGGGCCGTCGTGCCGGGCGCCACAACCAGGCAAGAGAAATCTAGCCCTGCTGTGTGTGCCGAATGCGCGACACGCCCGACCGCGTGGGTCGGGAACAGGGACAGCGGTCGCTCGCCGTGAGCGGCTGACACTGCAGGACGGATAGTGAGGACGAACTGTGGCGGGACAAAAGATCCGCATCAGGCTCAAGGCCTATGACCACGAGGTCATCGACTCCTCGGCGCGCACCATCGTCGACACGGTCACCCGTACTGGCGCCACCGTCGCCGGCCCCGTGCCGCTGCCGACGGAGAAGAACGTCTACTGCGTGATTCGTTCTCCCCACAAGTACAAGGACAGCCGCGAGCACTTCGAGATGCGCACGCACAAGCGGCTGATCGACATCATCGACCCCACCCCGAAGACCGTCGACTCGCTGATGCGGCTCGACCTCCCCGCGGGTGTCGACATCGAGATCAAGCTCTGAGGGACTGACGCACCATGAGTGAACGAAAGTTGAAGGGGCTGCTGGGCACCAAGCTCGGCATGACCCAGCTGTGGGACGAGAACAACAGGGTCGTCCCCGTCACCGTGATCCAGGCCGGCCCCTGCGTGGTCACCCAGGTCCGCTCGCCCGAGACCGACGGCTACTCCGCCGTCCAGCTCGGGTTCGGCGCGATCAAGGCCAAGAAGGTCACCAAGCCGTCCGGCGGCCACTTCGCCGCTGCCGGCGTGACCCCACGCAAGCACCTGGTCGAGCTCCGCACCAGCGACGCGAGCGAGTACACCCTCGGCCAGGAGGTCGGCGCCGACACGTTCGCCGCCGCCGACGTCATCGACGTCACCGGTGTGAGCCGGGGCAAGGGCACCGCCGGTGTGATGAAGCGCCACGGGTTCCACGGTCTGCGCGCCACCCACGGTGTGCACCGCAAGCACCGCTCGCCCGGCTCGATCGGCGGCTGCGCCACCCCCGGCCGCGTGTTCAAGGGCATGCGGATGGCCGGTCGCATGGGTGTCGAGAAGGTCACCGTGCAGAACCTGTCCGTCCACGCTGTCGACGCCGAGCGCGGTCTGATCCTGGTCAAGGGCGCCGTGCCCGGGGCCAAGGGCGGCCTCGTCGTGCTGCGCAGCGCTGCCAAGAAGGGAGATGTCGCGTGAGCACCATCGACATCGTCGACGCGAGCGGCCAGAAGTCCGGCAGCACCGACCTGCCGGCCGAGCTGTTCGACGTCCAGGTCAACATCCCGCTGATCCACCAGGTCGTGGTGGCCCAGCTGGCCGCCGCCCGCCAGGGCACCCACTCCGCCAAGACCCGCGCCGAGGTGCGTGGTGGTGGCGCGAAGCCGTGGCGCCAGAAGGGCACCGGCCGCGCCCGGCACGGCTCGCGCCGCTCCCCGATCTGGACCGGTGGTGGCGTGGCCCACGGGCCGACCCCGCACGGGTACGGCCAGCGCACCCCCAAGAAGATGATCGCCGCCGCCCTCCGCGGCGCGCTCAGCGACCGCGCCCGCGACGGCAAGGTCCACGTGGTCACCGAGCTGGTGGCGGGGGAGACGCCGAGCACCCGGCAGGCGCTGGCCGCGATCACCGCGGTCGCCGGCCAGGTCAAGACCCTGGTCGTGCTGCACCGTGACGAGGACGTCGCCTGGCTGAGCCTGCGCAACGTGCCCCACGTGCACGCGCTGGCCGTGGACCAGCTGAATGCCTACGACGTGCTCTGCAACGACGCCGTGGTCTTCAGCGCGACCGCCCTGGAGTCCTTCTCCAACGGTCCGGTGGCCCGTGGTGGCGCCGAGGTCGTGGCCCGCGAGAGCGAGATCGAGGAGCCCATGAACGCCGAGCTCGCCGACTCCGAGGAGCAGCAGTGACCGAGAGCCTGAAGATCCGCGACCACCGCGACGTGCTGCTGGCACCCGTGGTGAGCGAGAAGAGCTACGCCCTGCTCGACCAGAACGAGTACACGTTCCTGGTCGACCCGCAGGCGAACAAGACCGAGATCAAGATCGCCGTGGAGAAGGTGTTCGGGGTCAAGGTCACCAGCGTCAACACGATGAACCGCCGCGGGAAGACCCGCCGCACCCGCTACGGCACGGGCAAGCGGCCCGACACCAAGCGGGCCATCGTGACGGTGGCCGAGGGTCAGCGCATCGACATCTTCGGCGGCACCTCCGCCTGAGCGCCCCAGGGCGCTCGGAGCGATCCGCAGACGACACCACCGTGCCGGGTCCAGCACCCGGGACAGACTCAAGACAAGGACGAAAAGACCTATGGGTATCCGTAAGCACAAGCCGACAACGCCGGGCCGCCGTGGCTCGTCGGTTGCCGACTTCGTCGAGCTGACCCGGTCGACGCCGGAGAAGTCCCTGTTGCGCCCCAACCCCAAGTCGGGTGGACGCAACAACACCGGCCGCATCACGACCCGTCACATCGGTGGGGGCCACAAGCAGGCCTACCGCCTGGTGGACTTCAAGCGCTACGACAAGGACGGCGTGCCGGCCAAGGTCGCGCACATCGAGTACGACCCGAACCGCACCGCCCGCCTGGCGCTGCTGCACTACGCCGACGGGGAGAAGCGCTACATCATCGCCCCGCTGAACGTGGCCCAGGGCACCGTGGTGGAGGCCGGCGAGGGCGCCGACATCAAGCCCGGCAACAACCTGCCGCTGCGCAACATCCCCGTCGGCACCACGGTGCACGCGGTGGAGCTGCGTCCCGGCGGGGGCGCCAAGATCGGCCGCTCGGCCGGCGCGTCCATCCAGCTGGTGGCCCGTGAGGGCCGCACCGCCACGCTGCGGATGCCCTCGGGCGAGATGCGCCTGGTCGACGTCCGCTGCCGCGCCACGGTCGGTGCGGTCGGCAACGCCGAGCAGTCCAACATCAACTGGGGCAAGGCCGGCCGCAACCGCTGGAAGGGCAAGCGCCCGACCGTCCGCGGTGTGGCCATGAACCCGATCGACCACCCGCACGGTGGTGGTGAGGGCAAGACCTCCGGTGGTCGCCACCCGGTGAGCCCGTGGGGCAAGCCCGAGGGTCGTACCCGCGACGCCAACAAGGCGAGCAGCCGCCTCATCATCCGTCGCCGCAAGTCCGGCAAGAAGCGCTGATCAGGAGTTCTGGGAAATGCCACGCAGCTTGAAGAAGGGCCCCTTCGTCGACGACCACCTCGCCAAGAAGGTCGAGGCTCAGAACACGAAGGGCACCAAGAACGTGATCAAGACCTGGTCGCGTCGTTCGATGATCGTCCCGGACATGATCGGCCACACCATCGCGGTGCACGACGGCCGCAAGCACGTCCCGGTCTTCGTCAGTGACGCGATGGTGGGTCACAAGCTCGGGGAGTTCGCGCCCACGCGCACCTTCAGGGGCCACGTGAAGGACGACCGGAAGGCTCGCCGCCGCTGACGCGGGGACGAGCACCAGACAAGGAAAGAGACATGAGCACCTCAGAGAAGGTCCGCCCCTCGCGGCGTGCAGCCCTGCTCGGTGACCGTCCCGGTTCGTACGCGATCGCCCGCCACATCCGGATGTCGCCGACCAAGGTCCGCCGTGTGGTCGACCTGGTCCGCGGCATGGACGTCGCCGAGGCCCTGACCGTCCTGCAGTTCGCGCCGCAGGCCGCCAGCGAGCCCGTCTACAAGGTGGTGGCCAGCGCGGTCGCCAACGCCGAGAACACCGAGAACCTGAAGAGCGACGACCTGTTCGTCAGCCAGGCCTACGTGGACGAGGGCGTCACCATGCGCCGGATCCGTCCGCGTGCCAAGGGCTCGGCCTCGCGCATCCTCAAGCGGGGCAGCCACATCACCGTCGTCGTCGAGCCCCGCTCGCAGGCGACCACCACGCCCCGCACCAGCAAGGAGGCCTGAGCATGGGTCAGAAGGTCAACCCGAACGGCTTCCGCCTCGGCATCACCACCGACCACACCACCCGGTGGTACGCCGACAAGCAGTACTCCGCCTACGTGGGCGAGGACGTCAAGATCAGGGACTACCTGACCAAGACCCTCGAGCGCGCCGGCATCTCCTCGGTGGAGGTGGAGCGCCGCTCCGAGCGCGTCACCATCTTCCTCTACGCCGCTCGCCCGGGCATCGTCATCGGCCGCAACGGCGCCGAGGCCGAGCGCGTGCGCGGTCACCTGGAGAAGCTGACCGGCAAGCAGGTCCAGCTGAACATCCTCGAGGTGAAGAACCCCGAGACCGACGCCCAGCTGGTGGCCCAGGGCGTGGCCGAGCAGCTGAGCTCGCGCGTCGCCTTCCGCCGTGCCATGCGCAAGGCCCTGCAGACCACCATGCGCTCCGGCGTGAAGGGGATCCGGGTCCGCTGCTCCGGTCGTCTGGGTGGTGCCGAGATGAGCCGCTCGGAGTCCTACCACGACGGTCAGGTGCCGCTGCACACGCTGCGCGCCGACATCGACTACGGCTTCTTCGAGGCCCGGACCACCTTCGGCCGCATCGGCGTCAAGGTCTGGATCTACAAGGGCGACGTCTCCGGCACCCGCGCCGAGCGCGCCGCCCAGAAGGCCGCCCGCCAGAAGGCCCCCGGCCGCCCGCGCACCCAGCGCGCCGGCGAGCGCCGTCCGGCCCGCAGCGACCGTCCCGAGCGCGGCGGACGCCGTCGCGCCGACGCAGCCGACGCACCGCAGGCTGCACCCGCCACCGAGAACGCAGGAGCGTGATCGCATGCTGATCCCTCGTCGAGTCCGGTTCCGCAAGCAGCACCACCCCAAGCGGACCGGTGCTGCCAAGGGCGGGACGGAGCTCGCCTTCGGTGACTTCGGCATCCAGGCCCTTGAGGGCGCCTACGTCACCAACCGCCAGATCGAGTCCGCGCGTATCGCGATGACCCGTCACATCAAGCGAGGCGGGAAGGTGTGGATCAACGTCTACCCCGACCGCCCGCTGACCAAGAAGCCCGCCGAGACCCGCATGGGTTCGGGCAAGGGCTCCCCGGAGTGGTGGGTGGCCAACATCCACCCCGGACGCGTGCTCTTCGAGCTGTCCGGCGTCGACGAGACCGTGGCCCGCGAGGCCATGCGTCTGGCCATCCACAAGTTGCCGATGAAGGCCCGCTTCATCCGGCGTGAGGCAGGTGAGAACTGATGGCGACCGCTAACAACGCCACCGAGCTGCGTGGACTGAGCCGTGAGGCGCTGAACAAGCAGGTGCGCGAGCTGAAGGAGGAGCTGTTCACGCTCCGCTTCCAGGCCGCCACCGGTCAGCTCGAGTCGCACGGCCGGCTCCGCGCCGTCCGCAAGGACATCGCCCGGATCTACACGGTGATCCAGGAGCGCAACCTCGGCATCGTCAGCGACCCGGAGCTGGACGCCGACACCGAAGCCACCGCGACCGAGAAGGCCTGAGCATGAGCGACACCACGAACACCGAGACCGCGCAGACCGTGCGCTCCGCCCGCAAGGTGCGTGAGGGCATCGTCGTCAGCGACAAGATGGACAAGACCATCACCGTCCTGGTCGAGGACCGCGTCAAGCACAAGCTGTACGGCAAGGTCATGCGGACCTCCGAGCGGCTGAAGGCCCACGACGAGGAGAACACCGCCGGTGTCGGCGACCGCGTGCAGGTCATGGAGACCCGCCCGCTGTCGGCCACCAAGCGCTGGCGGCTCACCAAGATCGTCGAGCGGGCGAAGTAAGCCCCACCCACCCAGACCCATCCGTTCCACCAGGCCCTGCTCGTGCAGCGGGGAGGGAACCAGTGCGACAACCAGGAGATAGACAATGATCCAGCAGGAGGCGCGACTCAAGGTCGCCGACAACACGGGTGCGAAGGAGATCCTCTGCATCCGTGTGCTCGGTGGCTCCGGCCGCCGCTACGCAGGCATCGGGGACACCATCGTGGCCACGGTCAAGGACGCCATCCCCGGTGGCAACGTCAAGAAGGGTGACGTCGTCAAGGCGGTCATCGTGCGCACCGTCAAGGAGCGCCGGCGCCCGGACGGCTCGTACATCAAGTTCGACGAGAACGCCGCCGTCATCCTCAAGGCCGACGGCGAGCCCCGTGGTACCCGCATCTTCGGCCCCGTCGGCCGTGAGCTGCGTGAGAAGAAGTTCATGCGCATCGTGTCGCTCGCCCCGGAGGTGATCTGAATGGCACAGCAGAACCTGCACGTCAAGAAGGGTGACCGCGTCAAGGTGGTCGCCGGCAAGGACAAGGGCCTGGTCGGGGAGATCATCGCCGTGGACCCGAACCGCCAGAAGGTGACGGTCGAGGGCGTGAACGTGGTCAAGCGCCACCGCCGAGAGAGCCAGACCCAGGCCGGACGCCGCACCGAGGGCGGGATCATCGCCTCCGAGGCGCCCGTGCACGTGTCGAACGTCCAGCTCGTGGTCAAGGACGACGCCGGCAACGAGGTCGTCACCCGGGTCGGCTACCGCCGCGACGAGGTCATGAAGAAGCGTCCGGACGGGACCGAGTACCAGGGTTTCCGCTCCGTGCGGATCGCCCGCAAGACCGGCAAGGAGATCTGAGATGTCTGTCGACACCTCCACCAGCACCACCGAGCAGCAGGCGCTCCCTCGCCTGCAGCAGCGCTACCGCGACGCGATCGTGCCGGCGCTGCAGGAGGAGTTCTCCTACGCCAACGTCATGCAGATCCCCGGCCTGGTCAAGGTCGTGGTGAACATGGGTGTGGGTGACGCCGCGCGCGACTCCAAGGTGATCGACGGGGCCATCAAGGACCTCACCACGATCACCGGCCAGAAGCCGCAGGTGACGAAGGCCCGCAAGTCCATCGCGCAGTTCAAGCTGCGTGAGGGCCAGGCCATCGGCTGCCACGTCACCCTCCGCAACCGCCGCATGTGGGAGTTCGCCGACCGGCTGATCTCCCTCGCGCTGCCCCGCATCCGCGACTTCCGTGGGCTCAACCCCCACCAGTTCGACGGTCTGGGCAACTACACGTTCGGCCTGAGCGAGCAGGTGATGTTCCACGAGATCGACCAGGACCGGATCGACCGGGTCCGGGGCATGGACATCACCTTCGTGACCAGCGCGACGAACGACGAGGAGGGCCGGGCGCTGCTGAAGCACCTGGGCTTCCCCTTCAACGACAACCCGAAGCCGGCCAAGGCTCGCGCCAAGGGCCCGGCCTTCGCACGGAGGAAGTGAACAGATGGCCAAGACAGGTCTCAGGGTCAAGCAGGCTCGCACGCCGAAGTTCGCCGTCCGCGGCTACACCCGCTGCCAGCGCTGCGGCCGGCCCCGCGCCGTGTTCCGCAAGTTCGGTCTGTGCCGCATCTGCGTCCGCGAGCTGGCCCACGCCGGCGAGCTCCCGGGTGTCACCAAGTCCTCCTGGTGACCACCCACCTCCGTCCAACTGATCAGGCGCTGAAGGTCCGGGCCGGGCACCGACCCACCGGAAACCACGGCGAGAAAGAGGCTCCTCAGCCATGACCATGACCGACCCGATCGCAGACATGCTGACCCGTCTGCGCAACGCCAACCAGGCGTACCACGACACCACCTCCATGCCGCACAGCAAGATCAAGGTGGGGATCGCCGAGATCCTGACCGAGGAGGGCTACATCTCCTCCTTCGACGTGCGCGAGCCCAGCGAGGGCGAGGTGGGCAAGACCCTGACCCTGACCCTGAAGTACGGCCAGAACCGCGAGCGCTCGCTCGCCGGCATCCGCCGGATCTCCAAGCCGGGTCTGCGGGTCTACGCCAAGTCGACCGCGCTGCCGAAGGTGCTGGGTGGCATGGGCATCGCGATCATCTCGACCTCCCAGGGCCTGGTGACCGACCGCACCGCCAAGTCCAAGAGCGTGGGCGGCGAAGTCCTCGCCTACGTCTGGTGATCGAGACAGAGCCGAAGGAGCACGTACATGTCACGCATCGGTAAGCTGCCGATCCCCGTCCCCAGCGGCGTCGAGGTCTCCCTCGACGGCCAGCTGGTCCAGGTCAAGGGCCCCAAGGGCACCCTGTCCCACGCCGTCGCCGCCCCGATCACGGTCGCCCGTGCGGAGTCCGGCGAGATCGAGGTGAGCCGTCCCAACGACGAGCGCACCGCCAAGTCGCTGCACGGTCTGACCCGGACCCTGGTGTCCAACATGGTCACCGGCGTCACCGAGGGCTACGAGAAGAAGCTCGAGATCGTCGGCGTCGGGTACCGCGTCATCTCCAAGGGCCCGACCCAGCTGGAGTTCAACCTCGGCTTCAGCCACCCGGTGACGGTGCAGGCCCCCGAGGGGATCACCTTCAACGTCGAGACGGCGACTCGGTTCTCGGTGATCGGCATCGACAAGCAGGCGGTCGGCGAGACCGCCGCGCGCATCCGCAAGATCCGCAAGCCCGAGCCCTACAAGGGCAAGGGCGTGCGCTACGCGGGCGAGATCGTCCGCCGCAAGGTCGGAAAGGCTGGTAAGTGACGATGGGTATCTCCCTGTCCGCCCACAAGGGCACCGCGACCAGGACCCGGGCGCGTCTGCGCCGTCAGGTCCGCGGCCGCAAGAAGATCTTCGGGGCTGCCGACCGTCCTCGTCTGGTGGTCTCCCGCTCGGCGAAGCACCTGTTCGTCCAGGTCATCGACGACACCCAGGGCCGCACGCTGGCCTCGGCGTCGACGATGGAGGCCGACCTCCGCACCGCCGAGGGCGACAAGTCGGCCAAGGCCAAGCAGGTCGGCGCGCTGGTGGCCGAGCGGGCGAAGGCGGCCGGGGTCACCCAGGTCGTCCTGGACCGGGCCGGCAACAAGTACCACGGACGTGTCGCGGCTCTGGCCGAGGGCGCCCGTGAAGCCGGCCTCGGCTTCTGATCGACGACTGAGAAACGGAAGGTAATGCGATGAGTGGAACCCAGCGCCGCACTGGCGGCGGTGCAGGTGGTGACCGTCGTGGCCGTGACGGTGGTCGTGGCCAGGCGCAGGACAAGAACCAGTACCTGGAGCGCGTGGTCGACATCAACCGCGTGGCCAAGGTCGTGAAGGGTGGTCGCCGGTTCAGCTTCACCGCGCTGGTCGTCGTCGGTGACGGCGAGGGCATGGTGGGTGTGGGCTACGGCAAGGCCAAGGAGGTGCCCGCGGCGATCGCCAAGGGCGTGGAGGAGGCGAAGAAGAACTTCTTCCGCGTCCCCCGCATCCAGGGCACCATCCCGCACCCCGTGCAGGGTGAGAAGGCCGCCGGTGTGGTCATGCTGCGCCCGGCCTCGCCCGGTACCGGTGTGATCGCGGGCGGCGCCTGCCGCGCCGTGCTCGAGTGCGCCGGCGTGCACGACGTGCTCGCCAAGTCGCTGGGGTCCTCGAACTCCATCAACGTGGTGCACGCGACCGTCGTCGCGCTCAAGATGCTCGAGCAGCCGGAGCAGGTCGCGGCGCGCCGTGGCAAGCGCGTGGAGGACGTGGCCCCGGCCGCGCTGCTCCGCGCCCGTGCGGAGGTGGCGTCCTGATGCCCACGCTCAAGGTCACCCAGACCCGGTCCGAGATCGGGTGCAAGCAGAACCAGCGGGACACCCTGCGCAGCCTCGGGCTGAAGCGCATCGGCCACTCGGTCGAGCAGCAGGACCGTCCCGAGATCCGAGGCATGATCACCACGGTGATCCACCTCGTCACCGTCGAGGAGGTCGACTGACATGGCACTCAAGGTCCATCACCTTCGTCCGGCCCCCGGAGCCAAGACCGCGAAGACCCGCGTGGGTCGCGGTGAGGGCTCCAAGGGCAAGACCGCCGGTCGCGGCACCAAGGGCACCGGCGCGCGCAAGAACACCCCGGAGAACTTCGAGGGTGGGCAGATGCCCCTGCACATGCGCACCCCGAAGCTGCGCGGGTTCAAGAACCCGTTCCGCACCGAGTACCAGGTCGTGAACCTGGACCGGATCGAGGGGCTGTTCCCCGAGGGTGGGCAGGTCGGCGTCGCCGAGCTGGTCGCCAAGGGGGCCGTCCGTGACGGTCAGCTCGTCAAGGTGCTCGGCAGCGGCGAGATCTCCGTGGCGGTGCAGGTGAGCGCCCACGCGTTCTCCGGCTCGGCCAAGGACAAGATCGCGGCAGCGGGCGGCAGCACGACTCAGCTCTGACCCCGGCTGCGACGGAGGGCCACCACGGCCCCGGTCGCACCGGGAGCCGGTCCGACCCCACCAGGGTCGGCCGACGCCGGACGCCAGCGCGTCCGGCACGCACACCACACGGCGGGGGCGTGCTCCTCAGGGAGCCGCCCCCGCTTCGCATCCCGCACCGCGTGACCCACCGACCGGCCCGCGCTGGACGGTGGGGGTGGTCTGCGGGCCTTGATAGGGTCTGACGGTTGCCTGAGGGCGATCACCCGGCCACGACCAGCGAGAGAGAGGGCAGGCGCGTGCTTTCCGCCTTCGTCAACGCGTTCAGGACAGCCGACCTGCGCAAGAAGATCCTGTTCACCCTGATGATCGTCGCGATCTTCCGGGTGGGCTCGGTCGTGCCGGTCCCGAACGTGAACATCCAGCAGGTGGACCAGTGCCGCCGCCTCGCCGAGACCGGTGAGCAGGCGGGTCTCTACTCGCTGATCAACCTGTTCTCCGGTGGCGCGCTGCTCCAGCTGGCCATCTTCGCGCTGGGGATCATGCCCTACATCACCGCGAGCATCATCCTGCAGCTGCTGACGGTGGTGATCCCGCGGCTGGAGGCCCTCAAGAAGGAGGGCCAGTCCGGCACCGCCAAGATCACCCAGTACACGCGCTACCTGACCCTCGTGCTGGCCGTCCTCAACTCGACCGCCTTCGTCACGCTGGCCGTCAACGACCAGCTGTTCCAGGGCTGCCCGGGCATCGTCTACAGCAAGGACGTCTTCCCGGTCGTCGTGATGGTGCTGACGATGACCGCCGGCACCGGTGTCGTGATGTGGCTGGGCGAGCTCATCACCGAGCGCGGCGTCGGCAACGGCATGTCGGTGATGATCTTCACCCAGATCGCCGCCACCTTCCCGACCGCGCTGTGGTCCATCAAGACCGCCCGCCCCGGCCCCAGCGGCTGGATCGTGCTGCTGATGGTGATCGCCGTCGGCCTGGTCGTGATGGCCGCGGTCATCTTCATGGAGCAGGGCCAGCGCCGGATCCCGGTCCAGTACGCCAAGAAGATGGTCGGCGGGCGCATGCTCGGCGGCACCACCACCTACATCCCGCTCAAGGTGAACCAGGCCGGTGTCATCCCGGTCATCTTCGCCTCGTCGATGATGTACATCCCGGTGCTGTACTCCCAGTTCCGCCCCGAGAGCGCGGTCTCCAGCTGGATCCAGCAGTACTTCGTCACCGGTGGCCACCCGATCTACATGGTCACCCAGTTCCTGCTGATCATCGCCTTCGCCTACTTCTACGTGGCCATCACCTTCAACCCGCAGGACGTGGCCGAGAACATGGCCAAGTACGGCGGGTTCATCCCCGGCATCCGGGCGGGCAAGCCGACCGAGAACTACCTCTCCTTCGTGCTCAGCCGCCTGACGCTGCCCGGCTCCATCTACCTCGGTCTGATCGCGCTGCTGCCCTCGCTGGCCTTCATCCTGCTGAACGCGAACCAGAACTTCCCCTTCGGCGGCACCTCGCTGCTCATCATCGTCGGGGTCGGCCTGGACACGGTGAAGCAGATCGAGAGCCAGCTGCAGCAGCGGAACTACGAGGGGTTCCTCCGGTGAGCCGGACCGCTGACACGAGGCTCCCCGGCGTGGGGGAGCGTCCCGACACGAGGAGCGCACGCGCATGAGGATGCTGATCATGGGTCCGCCGGGGGCGGGCAAGGGCACCCAGGCCAAGGGGATCGCCGAGCGGTACTCCATCCCGGCCGTCTCCACCGGTGACATCTTCCGTGCCAACGTCAGCCAGGGCACCCCGCTGGGCCTGGAGGTCAAGCGGATCATGGCCGAGGGCGGCTACGTCGGCGACGACGTGACCAACGCCATCGTGGCCGACCGGCTCGGCGAGCCCGACGCCCGCGAGGGCTTCCTGCTCGACGGCTACCCCCGCACCCTGGGTCAGGTCGAGGCGCTGGACGCCCTGCTCGCCGACCGCCAGCAGGCCCTGGACGCCGTCATCGTGCTCCGGGCCGACACCGACGAGCTGGTCACCCGGCTGCTCAAGCGGGCCCACACCGACGGCCGCGAGGACGACACCGAGGAGGCGATCCGCGTCCGGCAGGCCACCTACGCCGCCGAGACCGCGCCGCTGCTCGACGTCTACCGCGACCGAGGCCTGCTGGTCGAGGTCGACGGGCTCGGCGGCGTCGACGAGGTGGGCGAGCGGATCGCCGCCGGCCTCGACGCCCGCTGACGGTGTTCGGACGGGAGCGGATCGAGCTCAAGACACCTGAGCAGGTCGAGCGGATGCGCAGCGCCGGCCTGGTGGTCGACGCCGCCCTCACCGCGGTGGCCGCCGCCGTGCGACCCGGCGTGACCACCGCCGAGCTGGACGCCGTGGCCGCCGAGGTCATCGCGGGTCACGGGGCGACGTCGAACTTCCTGCACTACGGCGCCGACCGGCAGGGCCGTGGCGGCTTCACCGGCGTGGTCTGCCTCAGCGTGAACGAGGAGGTCGTCCACGGGGTCCCGGGTGACCGGGTGCTCGCCGAGGGGGACCTGCTCTCGATCGACTGCGGCGCCGTGGTGGACGGCTGGCACGCCGACGCCGCCCGCACCGTGCTCGTGGGGGAGGCCCCGCCCGAGCTCGTGCGGCTGTCCGAGGCCACCCGCCGAGCCATGTGGGCCGGGATCGCCGCGCTGCGGCTGGGCGGCCGGGTCGGGGACGTCTCCGCGGCCGTGCAGGCCAGCGTCGAGGCCGAGCCGCACCGCTACGGCATCGTCGCCGACTACACCGGTCACGGCATCGGCTCGGCCATGCACATGGCCCCCGACGTCCCCAACACCGGGCGCGCCGGGCGCGGTCCCCGGGTGGTCGAGGGCATGGTGCTGTGCATCGAGCCCATGCTGACCCTGGGCGACGCGGCCACCGTCGAGCTGGAGGACGGCTGGACGGTCGCCACCCGGGACGGGTCCCCGGCCTGCCACTGGGAGGCCATGGTCACCGCCACCCCCGACGGCGTCCGGGTGCTGACCGAGCCCGACGAGGGCGTCAGCGCGCTGGGCCGGTGAGCGCACCCCGGGTGGCGCGGGTGGGCGAGGGCCTGCGCACGGCCGCCCGGCTGGCCGGCTACCTGCGCGGCCTCCGTCGTCCGGTGCGGCGCGACACGGTCCTCTACGAGGCCTTCGGCGGCGCCGGCCTGCTGTGCAACCCCGAGGCCCTCTTCACCGGGCTGCGGGCCGCGCCGGACCTGCAGCACCTGCGCCACGTCTGGGCCGTCCGCGATCCCGCCCGCCACGCCGCGGCCGTCGCCGCGCTGGGGCCCGGCCCGGCGGTGGAGCTGGTCGAGCACGGCTCCGCACGGTACTGGGAGGAGCTGCAGTCGGCGGGCTGGCTGGTCAACAACGCCACCTTCGGGCCCTCCTTCGTCAAGCGCCCGGGGCAGACCTACCTCAACACCTGGCACGGCACCCCGCTGAAGGCGATGGGCTACCACGTGCCCGGCGGGCGCGAGGCCTCCGACAACATCGTCCGCAACTTCCTCTCCGCGGACTACCTGCTCTCCACCAGCGAGCACATGACCGAGCGGATGTACCTCGACGGCTACCGGCTGCGCAACGTGTTCACCGGTGCCGTGGTGACCGAGGGGTACCCGCGCACCGACCGCCAGTGGAGCACCGACGTCGCCGGGCTCCGGGCCCGGCTGGAGGACTCCGGGCTGGCGCTCGGGTCGCGCCCGGTGGTGCTCTACGCCCCGACCTGGCGAGGTGGGTCGTTCGAGCGGCCCGAGGCGGACACGGCCCGGGTGCGGGCCACCGTGGAGCGGCTCCGCGAGGTGGCAGGCGAGGACCACGTGGTGCTGCTGCGCGCACACCAGTCGGTGCAGGACCAGCTGGCCGCCGACCCGGTCCTGGCCGGCTGCCTGGTGCCCGCCGAGGTCCCCAGCAACGCGGTGCTCGCCCTCACCGACGTCCTCGTCTCGGACTGGTCCTCGCTGTTCTTCGACTACCTGCCGCTGCAGCGCCCGGTGCTCTTCCACCTGCCCGACCTGGCCGACTACACCGACCGGCGCGGGGCCTACCTGGCCCCCGAGGAGCTCCCCGGGCCGGTGTCGCGCACCCTCGACGAGCTCGCCGCCCAGCTGGGCGGCCTGCTCCGGGACGGGCGCACCGGTCACGAGGCGGCGGTGGCCGCGGCCGCCCGGCGCTTCGCCCCCCGCGAGGACGGGGGCGCGACCGAGCGGGTGGTGGACGTGGTCTTCCGCGGCCGGGAGGAGGGCCGGGACGTCCGCCGCGGCTTCGACGACGGCCGGGAGACCCTGCTCGTGCACGTCGGGCAGCTGCTCCCCAACGGGATGACCAGCTCGGCGCTCAACCTGCTGCAGGCCCTCGACCACGACCGCTACGACGTGACGGTCACCTGCCCGCCGCCCACCGACCCGGCCCGCCGCGCCAACGCCGGGCGGCTGCCGGAGCAGGTCCGCTGGCTGCCCCGCCGGCAGGCGATGCTGCGGGTGGTGCTGCGGGCGGTCGACGTCCGCGCCAACCGCACCGGACGACGGTGGGCGGACGACCGGCGCTGGTGGGAGCTGGAGTGGCGGCGCCTGGCCGGGGAGGGCCGCTTCGACCGCGTGGTCGACCTCAGCGGCTACTCCGCCTACTGGACCTCGGTGCTGCTCGGGTCGGGTCGCCCGGTGGCGCTGTGGCAGCACAACGACGTGGCCGCCGACGCCGAGCGGGAGGTGGGAGGCCGGCACCCGCTGCGGCACACCCTCGGCGGCACCTTCCGGCTCTACCCCGACCTCGCCGCGCTGGTCTCGGTCTCACCCGCCCTGGCCGAGGTGAACCGGGGGGCGCTCGGTCACCTGGCCGGCGGCACCCCCTTCCTGGCCGCCCGCAACGTCATCGACGCCGAGCGGGTGCGGGAGGGGGCGCTGGCCGCCCCGCCCCGCCTCGAGGACGTCACCACCTTCCTCAGCGTGGGCCGGCTGTCGCCGGAGAAGAACCACGACCGGCTGCTGCACGCCTTCGCCCTGGTGCACGCCGAGCGACCCGACAGCCGGCTGGTGGTGGTGGGGGACGGACCGCTCCGGGCGGAGCTGGAGCGCACCGCGGCCCGGCTCGCCCTGGCCGGGGCGGTCACCTTCACCGGGCTGGTCGACAACCCCTGGGCGCTGATGGCCGCCGCCGACTGCCTGGTGGTGTCCAGCGACTACGAGGGCCAGCCGATGGTGGTGCTCGAGGCCCGGGTGCTGGGGCTGCCGGTGGTCAGCACCCGCTTCGGCTCCGCGGCCGCGGCGGTGCCGCCCGAAGCCGGGTTGCTGGTGGACCGCACCGCCGGGGCGCTGGCCCGGGGCATGCTGGCGGTGGCGCGCGGCCAGGTCGAGGTCGTCCCGCTGGACCCCGAGGCCTACGACGCGGAGGTGCTGGCCGAGTTCGACGCGGCCATCCACACCTGAGCGCTCACTCCTCGGCGGCCTCCATGGTGCCGGCGACGGCCTCGTGGCCGACCAGCCTGCGGCGCCTCTCGGTGACCAGCTCGTGCACCGCCGCCTCGAACCGCTCCGAGGAGCTGCCGCGGGGGTGGTCACCGAAGTAGTACGTCCGCAGCTCGGCCCGGACCCCGGCGTGCTCGTCGCGGGTCAGCGCGCTCTCCAGCAGCTCGGCCACCGAGGGCGTGCCGGCGTCCACCACCGGGCAGCCGCGGGCCACCGGTGCGCTGCGCACCAGCTCCTCGCGGTCACCGCGCCGGTCGGTGAGCACCAGCGGCCGGTCGGGGTGGAGGTAGAGGAAGTCCAGGCCGACGCTGGAGACGTCGGTGACCAGGGCGTCCACCGAGGCGAACATGGTCAGGATGTCCCCCTCGAGGGAGACCCGGTGCCCGAGCACACCCTCCGGGTCGGCCGCCTCGAGGGCCGCCACGATCCGCTGGTGCGCACCCGCCACCGCGGGGTTGGAGGAGTGGGCGACCCTCGGGTGCGGCTTGTAGACCAGCCGCGTCCCGGGCCGCGCCAGCAGCGCCGCCACGACCTCCTCGCCGAACAGGTCCACCGAGGTGTAGTTGTTGGCCTCGTTCTCGCCCTCCCAGGTCGGGGCGTACATCACCGTCGCGCCGGGGAGCGTCTCGGGGGTGCCGTCGCCGACCTGGTCCAGCTGAGGCCGTCCGACCATCACCAGGCGGGACTCGTCGAAGTCGATCAGGGCCCGGCGGTGCCGGTCCAGCGCGGCCTGCCCGGCGATGAAGACCCGGTCGTAGGCCTTGGCCTGGTTGGACACCATCGAGATCTTGTCGCTCTCGCCGTGGTTGACGTGCACGTGCACGGGCCGGGCGTGGCTGAGGGACTGGAAGTTCGACACCGCGTTGTTGACGTAGACCACCAGCGCGTAGTCGTTGGCGTCGTAGAGCCCGATCAGGTCGGCGAAGCGGCGCACGAACAGGCCGGGCAGCGTGGTGGAGCGGCGGACGGCCCGCAGCGCGTCCAGACGCCGGAAGACCAGCAGCACCCGGTGCGTGCGGTGCAGCTGCTCCAGCACCGGGAGCCACTGCTGGAGCTGGTAGATCTTGGCGGCCCCGTCGCCGAAGTAGACGACCACGTCGGCGGGGACGTCGATGCCGTGCAGCTCGTGGCCGGCCGCGGGGGCCCGGCGGACTCCGCCGCGGATCCAGCTGCTGGTGCGCCTCCAGGCGCGGCTGCGGACCGCCGACCGTGCCATCTGACGCACCGGGTTGGCTGCCACGATCTGAGCTCCTCGTCGACGTGCGGTGCCCTGCCGGGCCGGGCGGGGCGAGTGTACGACACCGGCCGGGGACGGCACCCGGGTCGGCTCCCGGCCCGCCCGCGGGTCGTGAGAACATGCGGCGCGGGGACGACGACGGAGGGATCGCCATGAAGGTGCTGCTGACCGGGGGGGCGGGCTACATCGGCTCGCACACCGCCGTGGTGCTGCTGGAGGCCGGCCACGAGGTCGTGGTGCTGGACGACCTCAGCAACGCCAGCGTGGAGAGCCTGCGCCGGGTTGAGGAGCTCACCGGCCGCACGGTGGCCTTCGTGCACGGGGACATGGTCGACGAGGCCCTGGTCGAGCGCACCCTCACCGAGCACGCGGTGGAGGCGGTGATCCACTTCGCCGGGCTGAAGGCGGTGGGGGACTCGGTGCGGCGCCCGCTGGACTACTACGCGGTCAACGTCGGCGGGACGCTGTCGCTGCTGCGGGCGATGGAGCGGACGGGGGTGCGCACCATCGTGTTCTCCTCCTCGGCCACCGTCTACGGCGAGAGCGCCCCGACGCCCTACCTGGAGAAGATGCCCCGCGACGCGGCCAACCCCTACGGCCGGACCAAGGAGCAGATCGAGGACGTCCTGGGTGACCTCGGAGCCTCCGACCCCAGCTGGCGGATCGCCCTGCTGCGCTACTTCAACCCCGTCGGCGCGCACCCCTCGGGGCGGATCGGGGAGAACCCGCGCGGCGTCCCCAACAACCTGGTGCCCTTCATCGCCCAGGTGGCGGTGGGCAAGCGGGAGAAGCTGGTCGTCTTCGGTGACGACTACGACACCCCCGACGGCACCTGCGTGCGCGACTACGTGCACGTGATGGACCTCGCCGACGGCCACGTCCGCGCGATGGACTACGTGGCCGGGCACGAGGGCGTGCACGTGTGGAACCTCGGCGCCGGCCGCGGCTACTCGGTGCTGGAGGTGCTGGCCTCCTTCGAGAAGGCGGTCGGGCGCCCGATCCCGCACGAGATCGGGCCGCGTCGTGCCGGTGACCTGCCGGCCTTCTGGGCCGACCCCTCCCAGGCGCTGACCGACCTGGGCTGGGTGGCCGAGACGCCGCTGGACCAGATGTGCGCCGACCACTGGCGCTGGCAGGAGTCCAACCCGCACGGCTACGCCGACTGACCCCGCGCGGCGTGTGGCGCCGCCCACATCCGGTTGGCACGGCCGGAGAAGTTATGTGAGGCTTCCCTGAGTAAGGACCACCTAAGTCACTCAGGAGCCGTCGTGAGCCACCCCCAGCTCGCCCCCACGCACCACCTCCTCGACGCCAGCACGGTCGAGGCCTACCGCGAGGCGATGGGACGGGCCACCGCGCTCGTGGCCGACCGCGTCGCCACCGTCGACCGCCCCTACTCCGGGGCCACGCTGGAGTCGCTGCAGGCGCAGGTCTCCAGGATCGACCTGGACCGCCCTGCCGCCGGCCTGGCCGAGGCCATGGAGGAGACGGCCGGGCTCTACGTGGACCACGCCATCTGGTTCCACGAGCCCCGCTACATGGCCCACCTCAACTGCCCGGTGGCCGTCCCGGCCCTGGCCGCCGACGCGCTGGCCTCGGCGGTCAACACCTCGGTCGACACCTGGGACCAGAGCACCAGCGCCACCCTGATCGAGCGCCGCCTGGTGGAGTGGACCTGCGGTCGGATCGGCTTCGGGGCCGCCTCGGACGGCGTCTTCACCAGCGGGGGCACCCAGTCCAACACCCAGGCGCTGCTGCTGGCCCGCGAGGACTGCCGGCACCGCCACGGCGACCCGCGCGACGCCGACGGCCACGACCACGCCGGCGGGCTGGAGCTGGGCCGGCTGCGGGTGCTGGCCACCGCCCAGAGCCACTTCAGCGTGACCAAGGGCGCCCGCCTGCTGGGGCTGGCCCCCGACGCCGTCCGCACGGTGGCCACCGACGCCGCCGGCCGGATGTCGCCCTCCGCGCTGGCCGTCGAGATCGAGGCCGTCCGCGACGCCGGGGACGTGGTGATGGCCGTGGTGGCCACCGCGGGCACCACCGACCGGGGTGCGATCGACCCGCTGGCCGAGCTGGCCGACGTCACCTCCGCGGCCGGGGTCTGGCTGCACGTGGACGCCGCCTACGGCTGCGGGCTGCTGGTCTCCCCGACCCGGCGGCACTGGTTGGACGGCATCGAGCGGGCCGACTCGGTCACCGTCGACTTCCACAAGAGCTTCTTCCAGCCGGTGGCCTCGAGCGCGGTGCTGGTCCGCGACGGGCACGACCTGCGCCACGTCACCCACCACGCCGACTACCTCAACCCGCGCCGCGCGCTGGTGCCCAACCAGGTGGACAAGTCCCTGCAGACCACCCGCCGCTTCGACGCGCTCAAGCTGTGGATGACCCTGCGGGTGATGGGCGCCGACGAGATCGGTCGCCACGTGGACACGGTGGTCGACCTGGCCGCCGACGCCGCCACGACGGTCTCCGCCGACCCGGACCTGGAGCTGTGCTGCGACCCCCAGCTGAGCACGGTGCTGTTCCGGTTCCGTCCCGAGGGCGTCGACGAGGACGAGGCCGACCGGGTCAACCCGCTGGTACGCAGCGCCCTGTTCGCCTCCGGCCGGGCCGTCGTGGCCGGCACCCGCGTGGACGGCCGGCACTGGCTCAAGCTCACCCTGCTCAACCCGTCCGCCACCACCGCCCACGTCCGGGAGGTGCTGGACCTGCTGGTCGGGCTGGGCCACGACCTGCTGGCCGGCCCCGAGGACCGGACCGCGTCGTCGGGCCCGCGCCGGGCCGTCCCGGCCGCCGAGCAGGAGCTCGAGCTGGTGGGGGAGGCCGGCTGATGGGCACCTCCGGGGTCCCGGCCGGGACCGGGTCCGGCGGCGTCCCGCGCTGGGAGCACGACTACGTCCCACCCGCCCGCGAGCACGACTTCGTCGCCATCGGCCTCGGGCCGTTCAACCTCGGGCTGGCCTGCCTCACCGCGCCGCTGGACGACCTGGACGGGGTCTTCCTCGAGGCCCGGGAGGAGTTCAGCTGGCACCCGGGGATGATGCTGGAGGGGGCGACCATCCAGGTGCCGTTCCTGGCCGACCTGGTCACCATGGCCGACCCCACCTCGCCGTGGTCGTTCCTGAGCTACCTGAAGCAGACCGGGCGGCTCTACCCGTTCTACATCCGGGAGAGCTTCTACCCGCTCCGCGCGGAGTACGACGCCTACTGCCGCTGGGCCAGCACCCGCGTCCCGGGCACCCGCTTCGGCCGCACGGTCGAGCGCGTCACCCACGCCGACGGCCTGTACCGGGTGCGGTCCCGGCTGGCCGACGGCAGCACCGAGACCCACACCGCGCCGCGGCTGGTGCTCGGCACCGGCACCTCACCGGTGCTGCCCTCGGCCCTGGACGGCGTCGACGGCCCGCACGTGCACAGCGCCGGCTACCTGCCGGCCCGGGACCGGCTGCGCGCGGGGAGCTCGGTCACCGTGCTGGGCAGCGGGCAGAGCGCCGCGGAGATCTACCTCGACCTGCTGGAGGGTGCCCGGGAGCACGGCTACCGGGTGGACTGGATCACCCGCTCCCCGCGGTTCTTCCCGATGGAGTACACCAAGCTGACCCTGGAGATGACCTCCCCGGAGTACACCTCCTACTTCCACCGGCTCCCGGCCGGCACCCGCGACCAGCTGCTCCGCGAGCAGCGCAGCCTCTACAAGGGCATCAGCTCCGACCTGGTCGACACCATCTACGACACCCTGTACCGGCTCTCGGTCAGCGGGCCGGTGCCCACCCGGCTGCTCACCGGCACCGCCCTGACCGACGCGTCCTGGGACGCCGCCTCGGGCCGCTACACCCTCGACCTGCACCACCTGGAGACCGACCGCGGGCTCCGCACCACCACCGAGGGGCTGGTCGTGGCCACCGGGTACGCCTCCCGGGTCCCGTCCTTCCTGGAGCCGGTGGCCGACCGGATCCGCCTCGACGGCCGCGGCCGCTTCGAGGTCGGGCGACACTACGCCGTGGACCACCAGCAGCGGGAGGTCTTCGTGCAGAACGCCGAGGAGCACACCCACGGGCTCTCGGCCCCCGACCTGGGGATGGGCGCGCTGCGCAACTCGGTGATCATCGCCGAGATGCTGGGGCGCGAGGTGTACCCGGTGGAGCAGCGGATCGCCTTCCAGGAGTTCGGCGTGCCCGACGACCTGGCCCGCGACGTCCGGCCCGCCCCCACCCGGGCGGAGGTGCTGCGATGAGCCTCGACCTGACCGCGCCCTCGCAGGACGCCCGTCCGGCGGAACCGGTCCCGGGCACGAGCCCCTCCGCCTCCCCGGTCGGCGAGGTCACCCTGGAGCCGCTGCAGCTGCCGCGCGACCTGGACCTGCTGCACGTCTGGGTCACCCACCCGCGCTCGCGCTACTGGGGCATGCAGGGGGCCGACCGCGCCGCCGTCGAGCGGGCCTACGCCGCCATCGTGGCCGATCCCACCCACGACGCCTGGCTGGGCCGGGTCGAGGGGGAGCCGGCCTTCCTGGCCGAGACCTACCAGCCCGCGCACAGCGAGCTGGCCGCCCACTACCCGGTCCGCCCCGGCGACCTGGGGATGCACGTCCTGGTGGCCCCGCCCGAGCAGGCCCGGACCGGGTTCACCTCGGCGGTCTTCGCGGCCGTCGTGCAGCACTGCTTCGCCGACCCGGCCACCGTGCGGGTGGTGGTCGAGCCCGACGTCGGCAACCGGCCCGTGGCGGCCAAGAACGCGGCCGCCGGCTTCGTGGTGGACCGGCTGGTCCGGCTCAGCGACAAGACCGCGGCGCTCTCCTTCTGCACCAGGGAGGACTTCCGCACCAGCGCCCTCGGTCCCGAGCCGGCCGCACCCGCCGCGGAGTCCGCGGACCACCTGAGCCCCGAGCGCGGGGCGGAGGCGCACCGCCACCTGGTGGCCAAGGCCCTCTCGGAGTTCAGCCACGAGCGGCTGCTCACCCCCCGCCGCTCCGGGGAGGGCTGGCTGGTGGAGACCTCCGCCGGCAGCGTCCGCTACACCTTCCGCGCCACCCGCCAGCCGATGGAGCACTGGGTGGTGGACCCGGCGAGCATCCGCCGGACGCGGGACGGCGCCCCCTGCGAGCTCGACGTGCTGGAGCTGGTGCTGGAGCTGCACGAGGTGCTCGGCATCCCCGACCACCTGCTCGGCACCTACCTGGAGGAGCTGAGCAGCACCCTGGCCGGTCTGGCCTACAAGCGCGCCTCCCACCGGCTCAGCGCCGCGGACCTGCTGCACGCCCCGTTCCAGCGCATCGAGGCCGCGATGACCGAGGGCCACCCGGCCTACCTGGCCAACAACGGCCGGATCGGGTTCGGCCGGGCCGCCCACGACACCTGGTCCCCGGAGGCCGGACGCCCCCAGCACCTGACCTGGCTTGCCGTCCGACGCAGCCACAGCCGGTTCAGCGGCGGCCGGGGGGTGGAGGAGGAGCGGCTGCTGGTCGAGGAGCTGGGTGCGGAGCAGCTGGCCGTCTTCCGCGAGCGGCTGACCTCCCTGGGCCTGGACCCGGGGGAGTACCGGATGCTCCCGGTCCACCCCTGGCAGTGGGACGCCCGGATCGCCGTCACCTTCGCCGCCGACGTGGCCCGCCGCGACCTGGTGCACCTGGGCCCGAGCCAGGACCGCTACCTCGCCCAGCAGTCCATCCGCACCTTCTTCAACGCCGACCGGCCCGACCGGCACTACGTCAAGACCGCCCTGGCCATCCAGAACATGGGCTTCCTGCGCGGTCTGTCCGCGCGCTACATGGAGGCCACCCCGGCGATCAACGACTTCGTCGCCGACCTGGTCGCCGCCGACCCCACGCTGCAGGAGTGCCGCTTCAGCGTGCTGCGGGAGCTGGCGGCGGTCGGCTGGACCGGCGGGGTGCACGCCCGGCTGCCCGCCGGCTCGCCCTACCAGAAGATGATCGCCTCGCTCTGGCGGGAGAGCCCGGTGCCCGGTCTGGCGGCCGACGAGCGCCTGGCCACGATGGCCTCGCTGCTGCACCGCGACGCCGCGGGCCGCTCGCACCTGGTCGAGCTGGTCCGGGCCTCGGGGCTGGGGGCGGAGGAGTGGGTGCGGCGCTACCTGCACGCCTACCTGCGCCCGGTGGTGCACTGCCTGGTCGCCCACGACCTGGCCTTCATGCCCCACGGGGAGAACCTGATCATGGTGCTGGTCGACCACGTCCCGGTGCGGATGATCATGAAGGACATCGGCGAGGAGGTGGCCGTGCTGCGGGAGCGGGAGGTCCCGGCGGGGACCGAGCGCGTCGTCACGCCGGTGCCGGAGGACGTCCGGGCGCTGTCGGTGCAGACCGACGTCTTCGACGGCGTGCTGCGCTACGCGGCGGCGCTGCTGGACGGCGCGGGCGAGCTCCGGGTGGACCGCTTCTGGGCCCTGGTGGCGGAGTGCCTGGACCGGCACGAGGCCGACCACCCCGAGCTCGCGGGCCGGCTCGACCTGAGGGCGCCGCGCTTCGCCCACTCCTGCCTGAACCGGCTGCAGCTGCGGAACACCCTGCAGATGGTGGACCTCAGCGACCAGACGGCCTCGTTGATCATGACCGGGACGCTGGCCAACCCGGTGGCGCGGGCGTGACCGGGGAGGTCCGCCGGGACGCGTACGGCATCCCGCACCTGCGTGCCCCCGACGTCCTGGCGCTGGCCCGCCTGCAGGGCCGGGTGGCCGCGCAGGACCGCGCCTGGCAGATGGAGCTGGAGCGCTGGCGGATGGAGGGCCGGACCGCCGAGACGCTCGGTCCGGCCTGGCTGGGCTGGGACGTCTTCGCCCGCCAGGTCCGTCTCGAGGCGACCGCCCGGGCCGCCTTCGAGGCGCTGGACCCGGCGACCCGCGCCTGGGTGGAGGCCTACGTCGAGGGGGTCGACGAGGCGCTGCCCGCCGCGGCCGGCCGGTCCCCGGAGCTGGCCGGGCTCGGGGTGACGGCGAGCACCGTGCGCCCCTGGGCCCCGTGGACGCCGCTCGGGGTGTTCTTCGTCCAGCACGTCCTCTTCGCCAGCTTCCCCGGCAAGCTCTGGCGCTCGCTGGTGGCCGAGCGGCTCGGTCCCGACGCGCTCGACCTGCTCTCCATCGAGGGCGCCACCGGGGGCAGCAACGCCGTCGGCGTCGCCGGGCGGCACACCGACTCGGGGCTGCCGGTCATCGCCGGCGACCCGCACCGCACCATCGAGCTGCCCGGCGTCTACGCCCAGGTGCGGCTGGCCTGCCCCGACTTCGACGTGGTCGGGCTGGCCTTCCCCGGGGTGCCGGGCGTCCAGCACTTCGGGCACGCCGGCGAGGTGGCCTGGGCCATCACCAATGCGATGGCCGACTACCAGGACCTCTACCGCGAGGAGCTGCGGACCGGCCCGGACGGCCTCCAGGTGCGCGAGGCCGACGGCTGGCGGGCGGCCGCGCCGTCCACCGAGACGGTGCGCGTGCGCGACGCCGACCCCGTCGAGGTGACGGTCCTGGTCACCGCCCGCGGACCTGTGGTCACCGGGCTCGACCCCTCCTCCGCGCCCGGCTCGGACCCGGCCCCGGTGCACTCGCTGCGGGTGCCCAGCCAGGTGGGCGCCGACCTCGGCTTCGGAGCCCTGCTCCCGCTGCTGCGCAGCCGCAGCACCGAGGACGTCGAGCGGGCCCTCGACGCCTGGGTCGAGCCGGTGAACAGCGTCGTCGTGGCCGACACCACCGGTCGGCTCCGCCACCTGCTCGCTGGCCGCGTCCCGGACCGGGACGCCAGGCTGCGACGGCTCCCCGGACGCGGGTGGGACCCCGCCGACCGGTGGCGGCCCGGGTGGGTCGCGCGCCCGGCCCGCGACGTCGAGGACCACGTGGTCAACGCCAACGACCGGGCCAGCGGCGGCGGCCTCGGCGAGGAGTACGCCCCGCCGCACCGGGCGCTCCGTCTCGACGAGCTGGTCCGCGAGCAGGTCGCCGCCGGTCCGGTCACCCCGGCCGGCGCGTCCCGGCTGTCGCTGGACACGAAGCTCGGCGCGGTCGAGGTGGCCCGCCCCTTCCTGGCCCGGGCGCAGGTCGCCGACGCCGCCGAGGTGCTGCGCCGCCGGCTGCTGGACTGGGACGCCCGGTGCGACGCGGGCAGCCCCACCGCCGGCGCGTGGGCCGACTGGCGCCACGAGCTGGTCGCCTGGTTCGTGGCCCACCCGGCGCTGGCCCCGTTGCAGCAGCCGCACCCCCACGCCGCCCTCTTCGGCCCCTGGCTGCACGTCCCCGCCCGGGTGGGGCTGGCCTGGGAGCGGCTGCTCACGCGGGGCGCGGTCCTGGGCATCGACCCCGACGAGGGCGTGCGGGTGGCGCTGGAGCGTGCCGCCGCCCGTGCCGACGCACGTCCCTGGGGAGAGCGGCACCGGCTGGCCGCCGACCACGGGCTGGGCCGGAGCACCGGGACGGACGTGCCGCTGGCCGGGGACGCGAACTGCGTGCTGGCCACCTCCACCGCCCCGGGGGTGGGCGACAGCGCGGTGAAGGGGCCGGTGGCCCGCTACGTGTGGGACCTCGCCGACCGTGGTCGCAGCGGCTGGGTCGTCCCCTTCGGCAGCTCCGGGGACCCCGGCAGCCCCCACCACCTCGACCAGCTCCCGCTGTGGCTGTCCGGAGAGCTGGTCCCGCTGGTCACCGACTGGGACCGGCTCGTCCCCGACCCCACCCCCGAGCCCGAGGAGCCCCGATGAGCGCCGTCCCCACCTGGTCCACCACCGACCGCGTGCTGGGCGAGGTCGAGGTGAGCGTGCTGCGGGTCCAGGGGGGCAGCCCCGACCTGGTCCGGGTGCACGCCTGGGTGAGCGAGGAGCGGGCCCGGTTCTGGGGCATGGTCGGTAGGTCGCTGGAGGAGGTCACCCGGATCTACCGGTTCCTGGACGGGCTGGAGACCCACCACGCCTGGATGGTGCGGGTCGGTGGCCGCGCGGCCGCGCTGCTGCAGACGTACCAGCCCGAGCACGACCCGGTGGGGGACTGCTACCCCGTGCAGGAGGGTGACCTCGGGCTGCACCTGCTGCTGGGTCCGGCCGAGGACGCGCCCGGCGCCGGGTTCACCGGGCGGCTGGGAGCCGCGCTGGCCCCCTGGTTCTTCGCCGACCCCGGGGTGCAGCGGCTGGTGGTCGAGCCCGACGCCCGCAACGAGAAGGCGGTGGCCCGGCTGCGGCGCAGCGGTTTCGAGCTCGGGCCGGAGATCGAGCTCCCGACCAAGAGGGCGGTCCTGGCCTTCCTGACGCGCGGGCGCTTCGAGGCGCTGCAGCAGCTGGCCGCGCACGGGGCCCCGACCCCGGCCTGAAAGGGACTGCCGGCTGTCTGCTCAACCGACAGCCCCATTCCGGACTACCCGCACGCGGGGTGTCTCACGCCCGGCGAGGCTCCTCGCGGCTCCACCCGGGGTGAGGGAAGGGAGTGGTTCCCCGGCCCCGTCCCGGTCGCATCCCGCGCGGGTCCGCGATGGTTACGCTCTCACGCGACCGGCCGGAAGAGGCGTCCACCGGCCAGGTGTGATCCATCTCACGCCTCTCCGGTGCATCCAGGGTGGGACCGCAGGCCTCGACGCGACCGCGCCGCGCCGCCGACCGGCGGACGGCCTCCGCCGAAGAGGTCGTGGCCGAACCGTCGCCTCGCCATGAGAGCGCTCTCTTGACTCCGGGCAGGAGCGCGGTGCACTCTTGCTGCACCGAGCGTGAGAGCGCTCTCACAGGTCGTCCGGCTCGAGCCGGACGCCTGCTGCGACGTGCGGTCAGGAGGTTCCGCCGCCGTCCCGCACCGACCAACCGCACCGCAGCACGCATGCGACACAAGGGAGTGAACGTGAAGATCAACCGCAGCCTGACCACCGCCGTGGCGGTCACGGCATCGATGGCACTGCTGGCCGGATGCGCCGGTGGAGCCGACGACGGCGCCGCCGGCTCGGGTGGGGCCCAGCCGGGTGAGGAGGTGACGCTCACCGTCACCACCTTCGGCACCTTCGGCTACGAGGACCTGTACGAGGAGTACGAGGCCACCCACCCGGGCGTCACCATCGAGGCCACCAACATCGACACCGGCGGCAACGCCCGCACCGACACCTTCACCAAGCTCTCCGCCGGCTCCGGTCTCTCCGACGTGGTGGCCATCGAGGAGGGCTGGCTGGGGGCCGTGATGGAGGTGTCGGACAACTTCGTCGACCTCCGCGAGCACGGCATCGAGGACCGCAAGGCCGACTGGGTCCCCTGGAAGTACGACCAGGCCACCGACCCCGAGGGTCGTGTGATCGGCTACGGCACCGACATCGGTCCCCAGGGCATCTGCTACTCCACCGAGGCCTTCGAGGCCGCGGGTCTCCCCACCGACCGCGAGGAGGTCGCCGAGCTGATGGGCGGGGACAGCGCCACCTGGGAGGGCTACTTCGAGCTCGGGGAGCAGTACCAGGAGGAGACCGGCAAGGCCTGGTACGACCACTCCGGGTTCGTCTGGAACGCCATGGTGAACCAGATGCCCGAGGGCTACTACAAGGCCGACGGCACGTTGAACGTCGAGGGCAACGCCGCGATGCGGGCCCAGTTCGACCTGCTGGGCCAGGCCACCGAGGGTGGCCTCTCGGCCAACCAGACCGCCTGGGACTGGAACAAGGGCAAGTCCTTCCTCGACGGCAGCTTCGCCACCTTCGTCTGCCCCGGCTGGATGCTCGGCGTGATGCAGGGCCAGATCGAGACCGCTGGCGGTGGTGCCGACAACGGCTGGGACTTCGCCGACGTCTTCCCCGGCGGTCCGGCCAACTGGGGCGGCGCCTTCCTGGCCGTGCCCGAGAGCTCGGAGAACGTCGACGCCGCCACCGAGCTCGCCAGCTGGCTGACCGAGCCCGAGCAGCAGGTGAAGCAGTCGGCCGCGGCCGGCAACTTCCCGAGCACCGTCGAGGCCCAGGCCACGCTGGCCGAGGAGGGGACCCCGAACGAGTTCTTCAACGGCGCCCCGACCGGCCAGATCCTCGCCGCCCGCGCCGAGGGCGTCCAGGCCCAGTTCAAGGGTCGTGACGACTCCCTCATCCAGGAGAACGTCTTCGGCCCCGCGCTGAAGAAGCTCGACGCCGGCAAGCTCGACACCGCCGGTGCCTGGGACGAGGCCGTCAACCTGCTCAACCAGGTCGTCGAGCAGTGACCACCACCGCTCCCCGGCTCGACGAGCGGGTCGCTCCGCCCGTCGGGCCGGGCGGGCGGGACCGCCTCACCCGGCGTCAGCGGATGTCCCGGTTCGACGTTAAGGTCTCGCCCTACCTCTACGTCTCCCCGTTCTTCCTGCTCTTCGCGCTGGTGGGGGCGTTCCCGCTGCTCTACACGCTGGTCGTCTCGCTGCACGAGTGGGACCTGCTCAAGGGGCAGGGCGAGTTCGTCGGGCTGGCCAACTTCGCCGAGGTCCTGGCCGACCCGATGTTCTGGAACTCCATCCGCAACACCGTCTCGATCTTCCTGCTCTCCGCCGTCCCGCAGCTGCTGGTGGCCCTGCTGGTCGCCTTCCTGCTGGACCAGGGGCTCCGCTCCGCCGGCTTCTGGCGGATGAGCGTGCTGGTGCCCTACGTCGTCACCCCGGTCGCGGTGGCGATCATCTTCTCCAGCGCCTTCAGCGAGGCCGACGGCCTGGTGAACAACCTGCTCAACGTGGTGGGCATCGAGGACCAGGCCTGGAAGAACGACCGGTTCCTGTCCAACGTGGCTATCGCGAGCATGGTCAACTGGCGCTGGACCGGCTACAACGCGCTGATCCTGCTGGCCGCCATGCAGGCCATCCCGCGCGAGCACCTCGAGTCCGCGGCCATCGACGGGGCGGGCGCGCTGCGCCGGTTCCTGTCGATCACGATCCCCGGCATCCGCCCCACCCTGATCTTCGTGGTGATCACCGCCACCATCGGCGGTCTGCAGATCTTCGCCGAGCCGCGGCTGTTCGACGTCTCCACCGCCGGGGGCATCGGCGGCTCGGACCGCCAGTTCCAGACCACCGTGCTGTTCATGTGGGAGATGGCCTTCTTCCGCCGCGACTTCGGCGAGGCCGCCGCCGTGGCCTGGCTGCTCTTCGTGCTGGTGGTCGGTATCGGCATGATCAACTTCGCCATCACCCGTCGCATCGCTGGAGGACGTCGATGACCGCCCTGGACACCCCCGCCACCGCCACCGCGCTGGTGGCGCCGCCCGCGGAGCCCGCTCCGCGGCGCCGCCGCCGGCCCGGGGCGGGCACGGCCGGTCTGGGCAGCCGTCCCGGCTTCCTGGTCTACGGCCTGCTGATCGCCTTCGTGGCCGGCTCGGTCTACCCGCTGTGGTGGTCCTTCGTGGTCGGCTCGACCAGCAACGCCACGGTGGGGGAGACCCTGCCGCTGCTGCCGGGTGGCAACTTCTTCGCCAACGCGGTCACCGTGCTGGACGCCATCCCGTTCTGGAAGGCGCTGGCCAACTCGGTGATCATCTCCGGGGTGATCACGCTCTCGGTGATCACCTTCTCCACGCTGGCCGGCTACGCCTTCGCCAAGCTGCGCTTCCGTGGCCGGGACGCGCTGATGATCACGGTGGTGGCCACCATGGCCATCCCCACCCAGCTGGGGATCATCCCGCTGTTCATCGTGATGCGTGAGCTCGGTTGGACCGGAACCCTGGGTGCGGTCATCGTGCCGAACCTGGTGACCGCCTTCGGGGTCTTCTTCATGCGCCAGTACCTGGTCGACGTGATCCCCGACGAGCTGGTCGAGGCCGCCCGGATGGACGGGGCCAACCAGCTCCGGACGTTCTGGCACGTGGCGGTGCCCGCCGCGCGACCGGCGATGGCCATCCTCGGTCTCTTCACCTTCATGATGGCCTGGACCGACTACCTGTGGCCGCTGGTCGTGCTCGGTCCCCGGAACCCGACCCTGCAGACGGCGCTCAGCCAGCTGCAGTCCGGCTACTACGTCGACTACTCGGTCGTGCTGACCGGGGCCGTGCTGGCCACCCTCCCGCTGCTGGTGCTCTTCGCGCTGGCCGGGCGGCAGCTGATCGCCGGCATCATGCAGGGGGCGGTGAAGGGATGAGCGCCACCTTCCCGACGTCCTTCCTCTGGGGGGCCGCCACCGCCGCCGCCCAGGTCGAGGGGGCCGCCACCGAGGACGGCAAGGGCGACTCCATCTGGGACGCCTTCGCCCGCGAGCCCGGCGCCGTCGCCGGCGGTGACACCCCTGCCGAGGGGGTCGACCACTACCACCGCAGCGCCGAGGACGTCGCCCTGATGCGCGCGCTGGGGCTCGGCTCCTACCGCTTCTCCACCAGCTGGGCCCGCGTCGTCCCCGACGGGCGCCGGGTCAACCCCGCCGGGCTGGACTTCTACTCCCGGCTGGTCGACCAGCTGCTGGAGGCCGAGATCCTGCCCTGGCTGACCCTCTACCACTGGGACCTGCCGCAGGCGCTGCAGGAGCAGGGCGGCTGGACCGACCGCGAGACCGCCCTCCGCTTCGCCGACTACGCCGAGGCGGTGCACGACCGGCTGGGTGACCGGGTGCAGCACTGGACCACCTTCAACGAGCCGCTGTGCTCGGCGCTGATCGGCCACGTCGGGGGCGAGCACGCACCCGGCTGGACCGACCCCGTCGCCGGGCTGGCCGCGGTGCACCACCAGCACCTGGCCCACGGGCTGGCCGTGCGCCGGCTCCGCGAGCTCGCCGGTGAGAGGGCGATCAGCGTCGGGATCACCCTGAACCTGACCAACGCCGTCCCGCACGACCCCGACGACCCCGCCGACCTGGACGCCGCCCGGCGGCTGGACGGGCTGTGGAACCGGCTGTTCCTCGAGCCGGTGCTGCTGGGCCGCTACCCCGAGGACGTGCTGGCCGACGTCGAGCACCTGGGCCTGACCGACCACGTCCGACCCGGCGACCTGGAGACGGTGGCCGCCCCGATCGACTTCCTGGGCGTGAACCACTACCACGACGACAACGTCTCCGGGCGGCCGCCGGCCCCGGGGGAGCCGCCCTCGCTGAGGCCCACCGACCGCCCGGGGCGCTCCCCGTTCCCCGGCAGCGAGCACCTGACGTTCCCCAGCCGCGGGCTGCCCCGCACGGCCATGGGCTGGGAGGTGAACCCCGACGGCCTGCGCGAGCTTCTGGTGCGGCTCGGCCGGGAGTACCCCGGGGCGCCGCCGCTCTACGTCACCGAGAACGGCTCGGCCTGGGACGACGTCGTCGAGGACGGCGCGGTGCACGACACCGAGCGGGTGGCCTACCTGCACGCCCACCTGGACGCCGTCGCGCAGGCCATCACCGAGGGGGCCGACGTCCGCGGCTACTTCGTCTGGTCGCTGCTGGACAACTTCGAGTGGGCCTGGGGCTACGACAAGCGCTTCGGCATCGTGCACGTCGACCGTGCGACCATGGCCCGGACGCCCAAGGACAGCGCCCTGGCGTACGCGGCGGTGATCGCCGCGGCCCGGGCGGACGGGACGGCCGGTGCGCCGAGGGTGCCGGAGCGGGACGCGGCCGTGCCCGTCGGGGGCAGCGGCAGCAGGTGAGGACGAGGAGCGGCGGATGAGCACCCAGGACGCGGTGGCGGGGGCGCCCACGCTGGAGATGGTCGCCGCCAGGGCCGGGGTGTCGCGGGCCACCGTGTCCCGGGTGGTCAACGGCTCGCCGCGGGTCTCGCCCGAGGTGGTCAGCGCCGTCCAGAGCGCCATCGAGGCCCTGGAGTACGTGCCCAACCGCGCTGCCCGGTCGCTGGTCAGCCGGCGCACCCAGGCCGTCGCGCTGGTGATGCCGGAGTCCACCGCCAAGGTCTTCGCCGACCCGTTCTTCGCCTCCATCGTGCAGGGCGTCGCCCTGTGCCTGGCCGGCACCGAGTACACGATGACCCTGCTGATCGAGTCGGAGGTGCAGTCGGCCAAGACCCGGCGCTTCCTGCTCAGCGGCAACGTGGACGGCGCGCTGGTGGTCTCCCACCACGTCGGCGACCACTCCTACCTCGGGCTGACCGGTGGGCTGCCGGTGGTGATGGGCGGTCGGCCGCTGGTCCCGGTGCAGGGCGTGCGCCACGTGGTGGACGTCGACAACGTGGCCGCCAGCGAGATGGCCGTCGACCACCTGGTGGACCGCGGACGCCGCCGGCTGGCCACCATCGCCGGCCCGCAGGACATGCCGCCGGGGCTGGACCGCCTGGACGGCTGGCGCCGCGCGGTGGCCCGGCACGGCCTGCCCGACGACCTGGTCGAGCTGGGGGACTTCACCCCGGGATCCGGGGCGGGGGCGATGGCGCGGCTGCTGCAGCGCGAGCCACGGCTGGACGGGGTGTTCGCCGCCAACGACCAGATGGCCATCGGCGCCTACTCCGCGCTGGCCGCGGCGGGGCTCCGGGTACCGGAGGACGTGGCCGTGGTCGGCTTCGACGACGACCGCTTCGCCGCCACCGCCCACCCGGCGCTGACCACGGTGCACCAGCCCCTGGTCGAGATGGGCACGACGATGGCGCAGGTCCTGCTGCGGCTGCTGGCCGGGGAGGACGTCGAGGAGCGGACCGTGCTGGGCACCGAGCTGGTGGTCCGCCGCAGCACGGCGGGCTGAGCCCCGCCGGGGCGGGTCACCCGACCAGCGGGGGCGGTCGGGTGGGGGCTCAGCGGGGCCTGGACATGACGGCCTGCAGCGCCGCCTTGACCCGGGAGGGGACCACCGCGGCGGTGGCGTCCAGCAGACGTCCGGTGGGGGTGGCCGGCACCACCTGCCGCTTCCCCTCGAACAACCCCTGGACGCCGGCGCGGGCGGTGGCCCCGGGGTCGTCCTTGGGCATCCGCCCGAGCAGCGAGCTGGTCAGCCCGGACCGCCGCCAGAAGGCGCTCTCGGTGGCTCCCGGCCGCAGCAGCGTCACGCTCACCCCGGTGTCGGCCAGCTCGGTCTGCAGGGCCTCGGTGAAGGACTGCACGAAGGACTTCGAGGCGTTGTAGGTGGCCTGGTAGGGACCGGGCAGCCCGCTCACCACCGAGGACGTGACCAGCACCCGGCCGCGGCCGCGCTGCACCATGCCCGCGAGGAGGCCGTGCGCGAGCTGGACGGTACCGACCACGTCGACCCGCACCACCTCGAGGTGGGCCTGCACGGGGGAGTCGAGGAAGGCCCCGCCCTGCCCGATGCCCACGTTGAGCGCGGCCACCTCGAGCGGTGTGCCCAGCCCGTCGACGACGTCGAGCAGCTCCTGCACCCCCTGCTCGGTGCCCAGGTCGGCATGCACCGGGTGGGTGACCACACCGCTGCGTCCCAGCCGGTTGACCGCCTCGTCCAGCGGTTCGTCGGCGCACAGCACCAGGTCGTGGCCGCGACGCCCCAGCTCGCGGGCGATCTCCAGCCCGATGCCGGTGCTGCTGCCGGTGACGAGGGCGAGGGGTCGTGTGCTCATGCCCCCTTTCCTACCCGACGACCACCAGCCGGGTGCCCCCGGGCTCCGGGCAGCTGCCACCGACATCGGCACCCCGTCGGCGTGGCTGCCGCGCAGGCGGGGTAGAACTGGGTCCGTGAGCCGCAACACCCGCCTCGTGGAGGCCTCCCCCGACCAGGTCTGGTCCGTGCTGTCCGACGGCTGGCTCTACTCGTCGTGGGTGGTGGGAGCGGCCCGGATCCGGCAGGTCGAGCCCGACTGGCCGGCCGTGGGCAGCCGCATCCACCACAGCGCAGGCCTCTGGCCGCTGATGATCGACGACCACAGCGAGGTGCTGGAGGCCGACCCGCCCCGGCGGCTGGTGCTGCGGGCCCGCGGCTGGCCGGCCGGGGAGGCGCAGGTCACCGTCCTGCTGCACCCGCAGGGGGCGCACACCGAGGTCGAGATCCTCGAGGACGCCGTCCGCGGACCGGGCGTGCTCGTCCCCCGTCCGGTGCGAAGCGTGGCGATCGGCCTGCGCAACACCGAGACCCTCCGCCGGCTCGCGCTGATCGCCCAGGGCCGACCGTGAGCAGCACGCCCGACGCCGTCGTGATCGGCGCGGGTCCCAACGGCCTGGTGGCGGCCAACGCGCTGGTCGACGCGGGCTGGTCGGTGCTGGTGCTCGAGGCCCAGCCGGAGCCCGGTGGAGCGGTGCGCAGCAGCGAGGACGTCCACCCCGGTTTCGTGCACGACACCTTCAGCTCCTACTACCCGCTGGCCGCCGCCTCCCCGACCATCCAGGGGCTGCAGCTGGAGGACCACGGGCTGGTCTGGCGGCGGGCACCCGCGGTGCTCGGTCACCCCCGCCCCGACGGCGGCTGGGCGCTGCTGCACCCCGACCGGCAGGTGACCGCGGCGCTGATGGACGAGCAGCACCGCGGCGACGGCGCGGAGTGGCTGCGGGTCTGCGAGCAGTGGGACGCCGTCGGCGACCAGCTGGTGCGGGCGCTGATCACACCGTTCCCACCGGTGCGGCACGGGTTGGGCCTCCTGGCCCGGCTGCCGCGCGTCGGGGGGCTCCAGTTCGTCCGGACCCTGCTCACCCCCGCCACCGACCTGGCCCGCCGCTTCGGCGGTGACTCACCGGGGCTGCTGCTGGCCGGCAACGCCGCCCACACCGACGTCCCGCTGGACGCCGCCGGGTCGGGGCTGATGGGGCTGCTGCTCACCATGCTGGGCCAGACCGTGGGCTACCCGGTGCCCGAGGGGGGCGCCGGGGCGCTGACGCGGGCCCTGGTCCGGCGGCTGGAGTCGCGTGGCGGTGAGCTGCGCTGCTCCAGCCGCGTGGAGCACGTCGAGGTGGTGCACGGCCGCGCGGTCGCCGTGCGCACCGAGCAGGGGGAGCGGGTGCCGGTGGGCCGGGCCGTGCTGGCCGACGTCCTCGCCCCCGCCCTGTACCGGCGGCTGCTGGACGAGGGGGACGTCCCCGCGCGCACCCACCGGGCGCTGGAGCGCTTCCAGCTCGACCCCGGCACGGTCAAGGTGGACTGGGCCCTGGACGGCCCGGTCCCGTGGCGGGAGACCCCGGCCCACGCCCCGGGCACGGTGCACGTCGGCGGCTCGCTGGCCGACATGAACCAGTCGCTGGGGCAGGTGGCCAGCGGGAGCATCCCCGAGCACCCGTTCCTGCTGATGGGCCAGACCACCACCGCCGACCCGACCCGTTCGCCGGCGGGCACCGAGGCGGCCTGGGCCTACACCCACGTCCCCCAGCCGCACGCCGACGGGGCCGACGCCCCCGACGCCGGCGCCGACAGCCCCTCCGGGCGGGTGACGGGTCGCTGGGACCGCGACGACAACGAGCGGTTCGCCGACCGGATGCAGCAGCGGATCGAGGCCCTGGCCCCCGGCTTCGGGGACCGCGTGCTCAGCCGCCGGGTGACCGGGCCGCACGAGATGCAGGCCGCCGACGAGAACCTGGCCGGCGGGGCGATCAACGGCGGCACCGCCCAGCTGCACCAGCAGCTCGTCTTCCGCCCCGTGCCCGGTCTCGGTCGCGCGGAGACCCCGGTGGCCGGGCTGTTCCTGGCCTCCGCCTCGGCCCACCCCGGTGGCGGGGTGCACGGGGCGCCGGGGAAGAACGCCGCCCGCGCGGCCCTGGCCGCCGCACGCACCGGCCGCCTCCCGCGCCGCCCCTGAGCCGCGCGTCCGGCGCCTGCCGGTCGGCGGCGACGGCCCGGCGGGTCAGGCCGCGAGCAGCACCGAGAGCGCGGCGGTGTCCGCGTCGGACCAGGGGTCGAGCTCGCCCCGGTTGACCAGCCGGGTCACCGTGCCGTCGACGTCGGCCTCGACCCAGCTGGCGCGGTGGTCCAGACCGAGGTGGGGCAGACCGGGCAGCAGGATGCACCCGGAGGCCACCTCGTGGTCGGGGACGCTGGAGACGGTCGACGCCGGTGGGTGCAGCACCAGCAGCGCGAGCGGCTGCGGCGGGTGGATGGAGCCGGGCTCCAGCGCGTCGGGACCGACCAGCGTCCCCTCGGCGAGGACCAGCCCGACCGCCCTCGGCGCGGGGTCGTCCAGGGACTCCTCGCTCACGCGGAAGACGGTGGTGGTGCGCAGCAGCCCCGGCACGGCGGCCATCCGCACGGTCAGGGCCAGCACCTTCGACCACTCCACCAGGTCGTCGGGCCACCTCCCGCTGAGCAGGAACCCCGAGAGCACGCCCTCGGACTGCAGCGGCGCGACCTCGATCGCGTTGCGGTGACCACCCATGACGACCTCCTCCACCGGAGCTGGTCACCTCATGATCAGCCGCCGGCCGCGCCAGGGCAAGGACCGCCGCGTTGCGGTTGGGTGACGACCGCGCCCGGGGCCACGGCGCGGGACCGGAACTGTCGGTGGCCGGTGGCAGGGTCGGCCGCAGGAGCCGGGGGGCTCCCTGGAGAGGAGCAGGACCATGCACGTCGCCGTCACCACACCCACCGGGAACGTCGGATCGGTCGCCGCCCGCCTGCTGGTGCAGGCGGGCCTGAGGCCGCGTCTGCTGCTGCGGGACCCCGGGCGCCTCCCCGAGGACCTGGCCGCCCGCTGCGACGTGGTGGTGCTGGACCTGCAGGACCCCGACGCGGTCGTCCGGGCCACGGCCGGTCTCGACGCCCTGCTGTGGATCCAGCCCGACACCGGCGCCGAGGACCCCGTCGAGCAGCACCGGGTGCTGGCGCGGACGGCGGCCCGCGCGGTCGGTGAGAACGGCATCGCCCACCTGGTGCTGCAGAGCAGCGTGGGCGCCGAGGCCCGACACGGCTTCGGCGAGATCGACGGGCTCGGTGCGGCCGAGGACGAGCTGTCACGGGCCACCTCGGGGCTCACCGTGCTGAGGTGCGGCTACTTCTTCACCAACCTGCTGATGGACCTGCCCGCGATCGCCGACGGGGTGCTGGCCACCACCATGCCGCTCGACCTGCCGCTGGCCTGGGTCGACCCGGCCGACGTGGCCACCGTGGCCGTGCTGCGGCTGCTGGCGCCGGCACCGACGCAGCCGGTCGTCCAGGCGGTGCTCGGCCCGCACGACCTGTCCCACACCCAGGCCGCGGAGGTGCTGACCGCTGCCCTGGGACGTCCGGTCCGGGCCGAGCGGGTCGACGAGGAGGACGTCGCCGGGCAGCTCCGCGCCCTCGGGTTCGCCGAGCCCCGGGTGCAGGCGGTCGTCGGGATGGCCCGGGGGATGGCCTCGGGGTTCGTGCCCGAGACCCCGCGCGACGTCACCAGCACCACGTCCAGCACCCTGCGGGGCTGGGCCTCGGCCGTGCTGCTCCCGGTCCTGGACCCCGCGCGGGGGTGAGGGGAGTCTCAGTCGGAGACGCGGATCACGATCTTGCCGCGGGTGTGTCCCTGCTGGCTGAGCTCCATGGCCCGTGCGGCCTCAGCCAGGTCGACCACCTCGGCCACCGGGACGCGGAGCCGGCCGGCCTCGGTCAGCGCGGTCAGCTGCGCCAGCTGCTCGCGGTCCGGGCGGACCCAGACCCACCGGCCGCCGTGCTCCTGCACCCCGGGGTCGGCCACCGAGACCAGTCGGCCACCGTCGGCGAGCACGTCCAGCGAGGGCTCCCGGACCCCGCCGACCAGGTCCGCGACGCCGTCCACCCCCTCGGGGGCGAGGGCCTGCACCCGGTCGGCCAGGCCGTCGCCGTAGACCACCGGCTCCGCCCCGAGACCGCGGAGGAAGTCGTGGTTGGTCTCCGAGGCCGTCCCGATGACCCGGACGCCGCGCGCCACCGCGATCTGGGTGGCCAGCGCGCCCACCCCGCCGGCGGCAGCGTGCACCAGCACCGTCCTCCCGGCCGCCACGCCCAGCGCGTCCAGGACGCGGAGCGCGGTGCCCCCGGCCAGCGGCAGCCCGGCGGCCTCGTCCCAGCTCAGGGAGGCGGGCTTGCGGGCGACGCCGCGGACGCTGAAGGTGACCTGCTCGGCGAAGGTGCCGGCCTGGACCCAGTCCTTGCGGGCGTAGGCGAGCACCTCGTCGCCCTCGGCGAGCTCGGGGGTGTCCGGCCCGACCGCCTCGACCACGCCGGCCACGTCCCAGCCCGGGACGATCGGGAAGACGTGGGGCATCAGCCCGGTCAGGCCACCGGCCATCACCTTCCAGTCCACCGGGTTCACCGCCGCCCGGCGCACCCGGATCCGGACCTCACCGGGCCCGACGACGGGGACGGGGACGTCGGTCAGCCGGAGCACCTCCGGGCCCCCGAAGCGGTCGTAGGTCACTGCTCGCATCGTCTCGGTCATGGTGGCGACAACCGGCCCTCGCCGACGGCTGTTCCCCGCCGGGCCCTAGATTCGGCCACGTGACCGCCCCGATGACCCCCGACGTCCCCGCCGTCCCCGAGACCCGTCGCGACGAGACCGCCGACCTGCTGCACGGCCGGCTGGTCCCGGACCCGTACCGCTGGCTGGAGGACCCCGACTCCGCGGAGACGCGGGAGTGGGTGCGCCGGCAGAACGAGGCGACGGCGGCGGCCCTGGGCCGGCTCCCGCACCGGGACTGGTTCGCCGCGACGATGAGCACGCTGATGTCCCGCCCGACCCAGGGGACGCCCCGGCGCAGCCACGGCCTCTACCTGGTCAACCGCAACGACGGGACCCAGGCCCAGGACGTCTGGTACGCCGCGGACTCCCTGGAGGAGCTGGCACGCGGCGGTCACGTGCTGGTCGACCCGAACACGCTGGGCGACGGCCAGACCGCCGCCGTCGGGTCCCTCTCGGTCAGCCCGGACGGCTCGCTGGTCGCCTGGACCGTGAGCTTCGGCGGCTCGGACTGGCAGGAGGTCCGGGTCAGCACCCGCGACGGCGAGCCCCTGGACGAGCCGCCGGTCAGCTCCAAGTTCTCCCGACCCGTCTGGCTGCCCGACGGCCGCTCCTACCTCTACGTGGCCTACCCGCAGGCCGGGCGGGCCGAGTCCGCCGGGACCGAGACCTCCGACGTGGGCCGCGCGCACCTGATGCGGCACCGGCTCGGCACCGACCCGTCCACCGACGAGCTGGTGCACACCGACCCCGGCGAGGAGCGCCAGCAGGTGGCGGTGGAGGTCAGCGACGACGACCGCTGGCTGGTGATGTCGCTGTACCGGGGGACCGAGAACGTGAACCGGGTCTGGCTGTGGCCGATCGAGGCCGCGGAGGACGGGTCGGTCCTCGGTGAGCCGGTCACGGTGCTCGACGACGCCGACGCCGAGTACCTGCCGGTGGCGGTGGTGGCCGACCGGCTGCTGCTGCAGACCGACCTCGACGCCCCCCGCGGACGCGTCGTGGCCCTCGACCTGGCGGCCGTCCGTGCGGGGACGGACGTCCGGCTGGAGCCGGTGCTGGCCGAGGACGGGGCGACCCTGGAGGCGGTGGTCGTGGTGGGGGAGCGGCTGCTCACCAGCCGGCTGGTCGACGCCTCCCCGGTGCTGGAGCTGTTCGACCTCGACGGCACCCCGCGCGGGCGGCTGGACGTGCAGGGCGGGGCCGTGCTGGCGCTGGACGGCGACCCCTCCTCACCGGAGGGCTTCGTCGGCCTCTCCACGGTGACCGAGCCGGTGCGGAGCTGGCGGGTGGACAGCGGGGACGGCACGGTCCGGGCGCTGCCGGGCCCGCCGGAGGGCGACGGCCCGGCGCTGCCCGTGCTGGACGTGGTCACCAGCCGCGAGCGGGCGGTCAGCGCCGACGGCACGGAGGTGCCCTACTTCCTGGTGCGCCGCCGTGGCGACGACGGTCCGCGTCCGACCCTGCTGTGGGGCTACGGCGGCTTCAAGATCCCGGTCCACGCCGACTACCGGCCGGGCTGGTCGGCCTGGTTGGCCGCCGGCGGCGCGGTGGCCATCGCGAACCTGCGCGGGGGCGGTGAGTTCGGGACGGAGTGGTACGAGCAGGGCCGGCTGGGCGCCAAGCAGAACGTCTTCGACGACTTCGTGGCCGTGGGCGAGCACCTGCTGGCCTCCGGCGCCACCGGCCCCGGTCAGCTGGTCATCCACGGCCGCAGCAACGGCGGTCTGCTGGTCGGCGCGGTGATGACCCAGCGGCCCGACCTGGCCGCGGTCGCCCTGCCCTCGGTGGGGGTGCTGGACATGTTCCGCTTCCATCTCTTCACCATCGGAGGCGCCTGGCGCTCCGACTACGGCGACCCCGGCGACCGCGACGACTTCGAGGTGCTCCGCCGCTACTCCCCGCTGCACAACGTGCGGCCGGGGACGCGCTACCCGGCGACCCTGGTCACCACCGGCGACCACGACGACCGCGTGGTGCCGCTGCACTCGCACAAGTTCGTGGCCGCTCTGCAGGAGGCCCAGGCGGGCGGGGCCCCGGTGCTGACGCGGGTGGACACCGACGCCGGCCACGGCGCCGGGCGCCCGCGGGCCAAGGTGGCCGCCGAGTGGGCCGACCAGCTGGCCTTCGCCGCAGCCCACACCGGGCTGGTGCCGCCGAGCCCGGGGGAGACCCTCAGCTGAACCAGCGGGTGGGCGGGCCCAGCGCGAGCAGGACGGCGAACACCACCGCCAGCACCACCAGCGTCACCGCGGCCGACACCAGCGGGCGGGCCAGCAGCGCGCCGACCAGCCGTTCCAGCGGTCCGCCCGGTGGGGAGGCCGGCAACCGCCACCGCTCGCCGACCAGGTCGCGACGTCGGGCCCATCGCTCGAAGGGGATGCTGGCGAAGGGGAGCACCGCCGAGCCGAGGCCAAGCAGCGTGGTGCCCGCCCGCCAGCGGCCGTCCACCGCGACGAGCACCGTGGTCACCAGGTAGGTCAGGAACACGAAGCCGTGCAGACCGCCGCCGATGCTCACCACCACGTCGGTGGTGCGGGTCAGGTACTTCAGCACCATCCCCAGGAGCAGCAGAGCCCAGGTCAGGGACTCAGCGACCGCCACCCCCCGGTGCAGACGACGTGGGCTCATGCCGGCTCCTCTCTCGCTCACGGCCCGGCAGCCTACGGGGTCGCGTCCGGTCGGCGTCGTCGTCGCAGGCGCTCGGCCAGCACCCCGGTGAGGTCGCCCAGCTCGGGGCTGCGCAGCAGCCACAGCACGAGCAGGTACACCACCGCGACCACGCCGGCGCTCGCCAGCAGACCGAGGAGCTGCCACGGCGTCGAGGGGTCCGCACCGCCGAGCCGCTCCGCGAGACCCAGCCAGGCCGCCGTCCCGCCGGCCAGCAGCGCGGCCACGGCCAGCCTGAGGCTGGTCCACCCGAGGGAGCGCAGGTCGACGGCCCGGTGTCGGCGGGAGAGCTGGACGAGCAGCACCACCGCACCCAGGGCCAGGGACGCCGAGGTGGAGACCGAGAGCCCGATCACCCCGTAGCGCACCCCGAGCGTCAGGTCCCCGGCCACGTTGGTGACCATGATGACCACCGAGGTGACCAGGGTGGAGCGGGCGTCGCCCAGAGCGAGCGAGGCCCGGGAGGCGATGGTGCGCAGCCCGAGCACCGTGGCGCCGAGGGCGTACCCCGTGACGGCCACCGCGGTGAGGGCGACGTCGGCCTGGTCGAAGGCCCCGCGGCCGAAGGCCAGCCCGATGATCGGGCCCGCGGCGACCACCAGCACCGTCGTGACCGGCACCAGCAGGGACAGCACCACCCGCAGCGCCCGGTCCACCAGCCCGCGCAGCTCGGCACGCCGCTCCGGGTCGGTGGCGGCGCTGAAGGCGGGGAAGACGGCGGCGGCCACGGTCAGCACCACGACGGTGTTGGCCAGCGTCACCACGCGCCAGCCGAACGTGAGGGCGGTGATCACGCCCTCGCCCTGGGCGGACCCGACGGCCCGGTCGACCAGGGTGTTCACGTTCACCACCGCCGAGGTCACCATCAGGGCGGGCAGCAGGTGGAGGACCTCGCGGAAGTCGGTACCGGTCCAGCGCAGCCGCGGCCTCAGCCGCCAGCCCATCGACCTCAGCGGCGGGAGCTGCAGCAGCATCCGCACCACCGAGCCGAGCACGAAGCCCACCGCCAGCGCCGGCACCCCGAGGCGGGTACCCAGCAGCAGCGTGGTCGCGATCATGACCAGGTTGAACCCGATGCCCTCCAGACCGGAGAAGAAGAACCGTCCGTCGGCCTGGGCGGCGGCGGCCAGCAAGTCGCTGGTGGCGACCACCACGGTGGCCACCAGCAGCACCCGGGTGAGGAGCACGGCCGTCTCCGCGGTGCCCGGGTCGAAGCCCGGCGCCACCACGCGCACCACCACCGGCACGGCCGCGTACATCACCACGGACCCGCTCACCAGCACGACGGCGGCGCTGGTCAGGGCCACCTGCACGGTCCGGTTCGCCCGGGCGGAGTCGTCGGCCTCGAAGGCGCGGGTGAGGGAGGGCACCACGGCCCGCGCCATCGCGGTGGCGACCAGGGTGAACACCAGGTTCATCAGCCCGAGGGCCACCAGGTAGGCGTCGAGCGCGGCCGCGGCCCCGAACACCGCGGCGATGACGGCGTCGCGCACCAGCCCGAGCAGCTGGCTCGCCACGGTCAGCAGCATCAGCAGGCCGGCGGCCCGCGACACGGCGCGCTTGCCGGCCAAACCCGCCCCCTGTGTCGTCTAATGAAGCCGTGCCGACCGACGACGCCGAGGACGCGCGCCGCACCCGACCGGGCGGCGCGGAGGTCCGGAGGTGCCGGTGAGCAGCGGTCAGCCTATACCGGTCGTCGTCGTCGGGCTGGGGTCCGTCGCGGGGCTGCAGACCGCCCGGCTGCTGGCCGCACGGGGCGTGCCGGTGGTCGGGATCACCAGCGACCGCAACCACTTCGGCGCCCGCACGCGGGTCTGCCGCGAGGTCCACGAGGCCGACATCCACGGCGGTGGGTTCCTGCAGCTGCTGGACCGGTTGCGGATCCGCCCCCGCTTCGGCGCGGGAGCGGTGCTGGTGCCCTGCACCGACCAGGCGGCGCTGCTGGTCTCCGAGCACCGCGAGCAGCTGGCGCCCACCTACCGCACGAGCCTGGCCCCGCACGAGACGATGGTGATGCTGGCGGACAAGGCGGGCTTCGCCCGGTTCACCGCCGAGCTCGGCCTCACCACGCCGCGGACGCTCGTGCTGACCACCCGTGCCGACGCCGAGCACGCGGCAGCCACCCTGCGCTTCCCGCTGGTGGTCAAGCCCAGCATCAAGGACGCCCGCTGGAAGGCCGGGGCCAACGAGAAGGTCCGTCGGGCCCCCGACGCGGCGGCGCTGCTGTCGGCGTGGGAGGAGCTGTCACCGTGGTCGGACCGCCTGGTGGTGCAGGAGTTCGTCCCGGGTGGTGAGGAGGAGCTCTACACCTGCAACGCCTACTTCGACGCCCGCTCGCGCCCCCTGGCCACCTACGTGAGCCGCAAGGTCCGCCAGTGGCCGGCCGGGGTGGGCACCGCCTCGCTGGCCCGCTCGGTCCGCGACGAGGGGCTGGTGCAGCTGACCACCCAGCTGTTCGGCGCCGCCGGCTTCACCGGGCTGGCCTACCTGGAGGTCAAGCGGGACCGGCGTGACGGCAGCTGGTCGCTGATCGAGGCCAACGTCGGCCGACCCACGGGCCGCTCGGCGATGGCCGAGGCGGGCGGGGTCGAGCTGCTGATGACGATGTACGCCGACGTGCTGGGCCTGCCGCTGCCCGGCCGGCGGCTGCAGGGGGACAGCGCGGTCGGCTGGATCGACGACCGCCGCGACCTGCTGGCCTCGCTGCGCCTGGCCCGGCGCGGGGAGCTGACGCCGAGGGCCTGGGTCGGCTCCGTGCGGGGGCCGAAGGTGCACGCCGTGGCCTCGCTGCGCGACCCGCTGCCCGGCGTGCTCGAGGTGACCCAGTCCTCCGCAAAGTACCTGCGGCGCCGGGTGCCGGGTCCGGCCCCGACCCCCGTGGTCGTCGCCTCCACGGCGATCGGACGCTGGCGCTCCCGTCAGGAGCCGGGCGACGCCGTCTCGGGCCAGCTGCTCACCCCGGCCCTGCCCGAGGCGGGCTGAGCCGACCTGGAGCGTGCGGGGCGGGCCGGGCCCCTCCGACCGTAGGGTGGGCAGGGTGGAGCAGCTACCGATCTCGTCGAGGTACCGCAGCCGGCCCGACGAGCCGGTCAGCGAGGATGAGCGCACCGAGCTCAACGCCCGGCTGAACACCGCCTACACCGACGGCAGCCTGGCCGAGGACGACTACCGGGCCCGGATGGACACCCTCTTCGCCGCCACCACGCTGGGCGAGCTGGTCCCGGTGGTGCAGGGGCTCGCGCCCGCCCCCACCCACGCCCAGCCGGCGATCGTCTCCCAGCAGGGACGCCCCGGCGAGCTCAGCGAGAGCCGTCGCCCCGGCGGGATGGCGGTCGGGGTCGCCGCCGCGGTGGTGGCGGGCGGCATCCTCGTGGCCGTGCTGCTGGTGCTGCTGCTCCTGCTCTGAGCGACGCCCGGTCGCGCTGACCGCTCCGGACGTCCTCAGGGGGTGCGGGTCAGCCGGGTGCGGAGCACGTCGTCCTTGGTCGGGCCGGTGGTCACCCAGGTGACGTCCACGCGCCGCCGGTCCGGGCCGACCTCGACCAGCCCGCGGTAGTGGTCGGCCCCGCAGAGGTGGTCCACCCACGTCCCCGGTACCCACGGGTGGAAGGGACGCCCGTCCTCGAAGGTCACCTCCCACCCCCGGCCGGCGGGACGGACCTGTAGCGTTCGGTGCACCGGTACCGTCCGGCCCTGCCAGACCAGGAGACCGGACTCGGCCCAGACCAGGCCGTCGGGACCGGGCTCGATGCGCAGGGTGCCGGTGACGGTGCCGGACCGGCCGTGGCGACGGTCCTGCACGGTGCGCTCCAGGTGCCAGCGCCCGACCAGCTCGGTCGGCTCCGGGCCGGGTCGGGTGTCGTCCACGCGGGCGATCCTGCCACGGTGGGACCGTCTCCTGGTGCCGTAGCCCGGGCCCCGACGGATGGGTGGGAACGCGGTGATTAACGCGACAAAGACGTTTCGGATCGACGTTCTTCCGGCCATTTCGCTCGACTACGATCGACGTCGTGCCCGGCCAAGTCATCACCCAGCAGAAGATCATGGACCACGTCCTGCGCCTGGGTGACCTGTACCCGCCGATCGCCCTCTCCTCGGTCGACCGCACCGTGAAGAACCCCCGCCTCGTCAGCCAGCGCTTCGGCCACGTCCTGGACTACCTCGCCCGCGTCGAGCTCGAGGTGGACCGCAACGTGCTCGAGCTGCTGGTGCTGCTGCCCGACGTGACGGAGGTCGACCGGGTCTTCTACGCCGACGTCTGGCAGCCCCAGGAGATCCAGCACGGCCTGATCCTGGACCGGCTGCAGACCGACCTCGGCCAGCCGCCGGCCGAGCCGGTGCTCGAGGTGTCGGTCAAGATGAAGATCCTCGGGGCGCTCAGCCACCTCCGCCCGATCCAGGACATCACCCGGCTGCTGTACTACCTCACCGGCGCGAGCACCGAGCGCCAGGCCGTGCTGGCCTACAACACCTTCACCAAGGGCCTCAACCAGATGGGGGAGGACGCCATCTCCAAGACCATCATCGGCCCGATCAAGCAGCAGGAGCCGGGCCACTTCGCCTTCTACAAGATGTCGGCGACGGCCCTGGTGCAGAGCGGTCGGATGAAGCCGTGGCAGCTGTACCTGGCGCGCCAGCTGCGCGGCATCAGCTACAACCTGGTCGGTACCAACGCGATGGAGCGCTACAAGATGCAGATGGGCGGCGTGATGAACGCCCTGGGCTACGACCAGGACCTGCACGACTACGCCCGCGAGATCGGCCGGCTGGAGGCCAAGCTGCTGTGGGCCCACCACCAGGGGATGGAGTTCCCGCAGTACGTGATGCGCGCGCTCCGGGAGTCCGTTGAGCTCTACGCCGAGAAGGGCCTCGGGGCCCGCGCGACCAGCTGATCGTCCCCGTCGCCGGGATTTGGGTGCTGCCGCGGTGATGGCGTAGGCTGCATCGTCGGTCACCCGTGCCGGGAGGCCACCACATCCACCACGATCCGCAGGGCACCGGCGAGAGCTGGACAGCTGCGGAGGATTTCGAGAGGTAATGGCGAAGAAGGAAGGCGCACTCGAGCTCGAGGGCACTGTCGTCGACGCGCTCCCCAACGCGATGTTCCGCGTGGAGCTGGCCAACGGTCACACCGTCCTGGCCACCATCAGCGGCAAGATGCGGCAGCACTACATCCGCATCCTCAAGAGCGACCGGGTCGTCGTCGAGCTCTCGCCCTACGACCTCGATCGTGGCCGGATCGTCTACCGGCACAAGTGATCGAGCAGGTCTCGCACCGTCCACCACAGGCCGCCCGGCCCTCCTCCGTCCTCCGACGGGGGTCGACCACGGCCTCGACCAAGAAAGCAGCTCGATGAAGGTTCAGCCGAGCGTCAAGAGAATCTGCGACAAGTGCAAGGTCATCCGCCGGCACGGTCGCGTGATGGTGATCTGCGACAACCCGCGGCACAAGCAGCGTCAGGGCTGACCTGAGGCTGCCGCCACGGCGCAGCGAGCACCACCCGCCGCCAGGCGGGGCCCACCCCGGTGGGCGACGACCAACAGCGTGGACGCACCCCGGTGAACGCACCGGGTCCACCCTCGGACGAAGGCCGAGGCCCCGGCTCCGCACGGAGCGAGGGGACGCGTCACGCCAGACACCTTCGCGGTCTCCAGAGCTGGAAACTCGATCGGCCCACCCGGGCCGGGACCGGAACTGAAAGGGAACGCCGTCATGGCACGTCTCATCGGTGTGGACCTCCCGCGCGACAAGCGCCTCGAGGTCGCACTCACCTACATCTTCGGCGTGGGGCGCACCCGCGCGCTGGAGACCCTGGAGGCCACGCAGATCAGTGGTGACCTCCGCGTCCACGAGCTGAGCGACGACCAGCTGGTCGCCCTCCGCGACCACATCGAGGCGAGCTACCAGGTCGAGGGTGACCTGCGCCGCGAGGTGGCCGCCGACATCCGCCGCAAGGTCGAGATCGGTTCCTACCAGGGCCGACGTCACCGCAGCGGGCTCCCCGTCCGCGGTCAGCGCACCCGCACCAACGCGCGTCAGCGCAAGGGCAAGCGCAAGGCCGTCGCCGGCAAGAAGAAGACCCGCTGACGCCCTTGACGGGCGCCGCGCCCCGCACCTGCGGGCGCCGCGGCACAGCGGTCCGGACGCGAGACACCCAGCGAACTCCAGGAGAGACCAGAACACATGGCTACAGCAGGCCGTAACGCCGGCGCCAAGAAGGTGCGCCGCAAGGAGAAGAAGAACGTGGTCGCAGGCCACGCTCACATCAAGAGCTCGTTCAACAACACCATCGTGACCATCACCGACCCGACCGGCGCCGTCATCGCCTGGGCCTCCTCGGGCACGGTGGGCTTCAAGGGCTCCCGCAAGTCGACCCCGTTCGCGGCGCAGATGGTGGCCGAGTCCGCCGGGCGCCGGGCGATGGAGCACGGCATGAAGCGCGTCGAGGTCTTCGTCAAGGGCCCCGGCCCGGGCCGTGAGACCGCCATCCGTTCCCTCGGTGCCGTCGGGCTGGAGGTCGGGGCCATCTCCGACGTCACCCCGGTGCCGCACAACGGCTGCCGCCCGCCCAAGCGCCGCCGCATCTGACGGCCCGAGAAGAAGCAGAGGACTAACGATGGCCCGTTACACCGGCCCCATGACCAAGAAGTCCCGTCGACTCGGGACCGACCTGGTCGGCAACGACAAGGCGTTCGAGCGCCGCCCCTACCCCCCGGGTGTCCACGGCCGAGGCCGCACCAAGGACTCCGAGTACTCGCTGCAGCTGCGTGAGAAGCAGAAGGCCCGCTTCTCCTACGGCGTGATGGAGAAGCAGTTCCGTCGCTACTACGCGGAGGCCAACCGGCAGGCCGGCAAGACCGGTGACATCCTGCTGCAGATCCTCGAGTCCCGTCTGGACAACGTGATCTACCGCGCCGGCTTCGCCAACACCCGCCGCCAGGCCCGCCAGCTGGTCGTCCACGGCCACTTCCTGGTCAACGGCCAGAAGGTGAACATCCCCTCCTACCGGGTGAGCGCCCACGACGTCGTCGACGTCCGGGAGAAGTCGCTCAACCTGCACCCGCTGGTCGTGGCTCGTGAGACCCACGGCGAGCGCGAGGTCCCGGCCTGGATGGACGCCCGTCCCAACCGGATGCGCGTCCTGATCCACTCGCTCCCGACGCGTCAGCAGATCACCGTCGACGTCCAGGAGCAGCTGATCGTGGAGCTCTACTCCAAGTGAGCACGTGACGGCGGGCCCTCCCGAGGGCCCGCCGTCCCTCCTCGCCCCTTCGGGGGCACCCCGCCCGTGCCGGATGCACGGGCGGTACCACGTCCTCAAATAGTGGTCGACGTGGGGAAGGAACCCGAACATGCTGATCGCACAGCGCCCCACCCTCTCCGAAGAGGTCGTCTCCGACTACCGCTCGCGGTTCGTGATCGAGCCCCTCGAGCCCGGTTTCGGCTACACCCTCGGCAACTCGCTGCGTCGCACCCTGCTGTCCTCCATCCCGGGCGCGGCCGTGACGAGCATCAAGATCGACGGCAACCTGCACGAGTACTCCACCATCGAGGGCGTCGTCGAGGACGTCACCGAGATCATCCTGAACCTCAAGGGTCTGGTGGTCTCCTCGGAGGAGGACGAGCCCGTCACCATGTACCTGCGCAAGGCCGGTGCCGGTGCCGTGACCGCCGCGGACATCGCCCCGCCGACCGGTGTCGAGGTGCACAACCCCGACCTGCACCTGGCCACCCTGAACGACAACGGCAAGCTCGAGATGGAGCTCGTGGTCGAGCGCGGCCGTGGCTACGTCTCCGCGGTGCAGAACAAGAACATCGACGCCGAGATCGGCCGCATCCCGGTCGACTCGATCTACTCCCCGGTGCTCAAGGTGACCTACAAGGTCGAGGCCACCCGCGTCGAGCAGCGCACCGACTTCGACCGCCTCGTGGTCGACGTCGAGACCAAGCAGGCCATCACCCCGCGTGACGCCGTCGCCTCGGCCGGCCGCACCCTGGTCGAGCTGTTCGGTCTGGCGCACGAGCTGAACGTCGAGGCCGAGGGCATCGAGATCGGCCCGTCGCCGGTGGACGAGCAGCTGGCCGCCGACCTGGCGCTGCCGGTGGAGGACCTGAACCTCAGCGTCCGCTCCTACAACTGCCTGAAGCGCGAGGGCATCCACACGGTCAGCGAGCTGGTCTCGCGCAGCGAGCAGGACCTGCTGGACATCCGCAACTTCGGCTCCAAGTCGATCGACGAGGTGAAGGAGAAGCTGGCCGAGATGGGTCTGTCGCTCAAGGACAGCGCCCCCGGCTTCGACCCGCTGACCGCCGTCGGCCGCTTCGACGAGACCGCCGAGGACGACGTCGACTACGCCGAGACCGAGCAGTACTGACGTACTGACGTCGACGCCGAGCAGTACCGACTACTCGCCTCACGCATTGGAGAACTGAGACATGCCCACACCCACCAAGGGCCCCCGCCTGGGCGGCAGCCCGGCCCACGAGCGGATCATCCTCGACAACCTGGCCAGCCAGCTGTTCGAGCACGGCCGGATCACCACCACCGAGACCCGCGCCAAGCGCGTCCGTCCGCTGGCGGAGAAGCTGATCACCAAGGCCAAGCGCGGCGACCTGCACGCCCGTCGTCTGGCGGCCACGCACATCCGCGACAAGTCGGTCCTGCACCAGCTGTTCGCCGAGATCGCCCCGGCGGTCGCCGGTCGTGACGGCGGCTACACCCGGATCACCAAGGTCGGGCCCCGCAAGGGCGACAACGCCCCGATGGCCGTGATCGAGATCATCACCGAGGCCGTCAAGGCCTCGACCCGGGTGGCTGCGGCTCCCGCGGCCACGGCCGCCCCGGTGGCCTCCACCGGCGCGACCGAGGAGGACCCGGGCGAGGTGACCCCGGCCGACACCCAGGGTGGCGAGGTGAGCACCGAGGCCCCGGCCGAGGCGCTGCAGCCCGAGGGTGACGACCTGACCACCGGTGGCTCGGCCTCCGAGGACGTCGTCGAGGAGCGCGAGGCCGAGGCCCCGGCCTCCGACGAGGGGACGCCCCAGGAGTCCAAGGACGCCTGAGCGGTCCACATGACCCGACCCGACGCGGTGCCCATCGTCCCCGATGGGCACCGCGTCCGCGTCCGGGGCGAAGGTCCACCACGTCAGGGAGAGCAGTGACCGATCACAGCAGGCTCCGGATCGCCCAGCTGGCCAACTTCGTCGGGCCGGTGTCGGGCGGCATGCGGACAGCGGTGGACCACCTGGGTCGCGGCTACACCGCCGCCGGTGCTGAGCGCATCCTGGTGGTGCCCGGTCGCAACGACGAGGTGGAGGAGACCGACTCCGGCATCGTGGTGCGGGTGCGCGCTCCCCGGCTGGCCGGCGGGTACCGGATGATCGCCCAGCCCTGGCGGGCGCTGGACGTGCTGGACCAGTTCCGCCCCACCACCGTCGAGGTCTCCGACAAGTGGACCCTCTCACCGGTGGCCCGGTGGGCCGGTCGCCGGGGGATCGGCTCGGTGCTGTTCAGCCACGAGCGGCTGGACGCCCAGCTCTCGCTGTTCCTCAAGCGGCCGTCGGCGCGGGTGCCGGGGGTGACGACGCTCAACGGCCGGCTGGCCAAGGCCTTCGACGCCGTGGTGGTGACCTCGGCCTACGCCGCCGACGAGTGGGCGCCCACCGGTGCCTCGCTGGTCCGGGTGCCGCTGGGGGTCGACCTGGAGACCTTCACCCCCGAGGCCGGGTCCCCGGTCGACGACGGGGTGCTCAAGCTGGTCTACATCGGCCGGCTCTCCCGGGAGAAGAGCCCCCACCTGGCTGTGGCCACCGCCGTGGAGCTGCACCGGCGCGGGCTGCCGGTCCGCCTGGACGTCTACGGCACCGGCCCGCACGCCGACGAGCTGCGCGAGATCGCCGGGGACGCCCCGGTCGTCTTCCACGGCTACGTCGGCTCCCGGACCGAGATCGCCCGGCGCGCCGCGGAGGCCGACATCTCGCTCTCGGTCTGCCCGGTGGAGACCTTCGGGCTGGCGGTGCTGGAGGCCCTGGCCGCCGGGGTCCCGGTGGTCACCTCCGACCGCGGCGGGGCCCGCGAGCTGGTGGACGCGACCTGCGGCGAGTGGGGCGAGCCGACGGCCGAGCGGTTGGCCGACGCGGTCCAGCGCTTGGCCGCACGACCCCAGGACGAGCTCCGGCAGGCGGCCCGGCGCCGGGCCGAGCGCTACGACTGGGCCACCACCGTGGACCGGATGCTGGCCCTGCACGGTCGCCTCGCCGACGAGGTGCCGCACCGGCCGCTGCGCCGCCGCCTGGCCTCCTGAGCCTTTTCTGGCCGTCCCGCGCCGCCGCTCCTGCCGGACGTCGGCGGCTGCTAAGAACTCGCGGTGGGCCTGCACCTCTGTCAGCGGCGACGCGGCCCGGCCTGCCTCGAGGCGCACGAGATGCAGTACCGCGCCTCTGGCCGGGCCCGGAGCCGTTCCTCGGGGATCGCCTCCCCGCACCCCTCGCACCGTCCGAACGAGCCCGCGGCCAGACGCTCCCGGGCCGCCACGAGCTCAGCCAGCGTCTGCTCGGTCGCCGCGAGCAGGGCGCGGTCCCGGGCGTGGTCCAGGGAGACGGTGGAGCCTTCGGGGTCGTGCTCGTCGTCGGTGAAGTCGAGGCTGCGGGAGACCCGCATCTGCTCGACGTCGGACCGGAGCGAGGCCCGTTGCGCCTCGAGCTCGCGGAGCCGTTCCTCGACGAGCACGACGAGGTCGTCATCTGCGCTGGTCACCTGCTCATCGTGCCTCCCCCCTCCCAGGGCCGGCGTGAGCGGGGTCCGGGTGGCCGCGCGGGGTCAGCGCTGCACCGGGACGAGGGTGACGTCGGTGAGGACGCCGTCGGTGGCCGTGGCCGTCATCATCGTGCAGACGGGCTGGCGCCGCCGGTCGGTGGGGGAGCCGGGGTTGAGCAGCCGGAGCCCACCGGCGGTGGTGGTGTCCCACGGGATGTGGCTGTGGCCGAAGACCAGCACGTCGGTGTCGGGGAAGGCCGCCTGGCAGCGCTCCTCCCGGCCCCGGGCGGCGCCGGTCTCGTGCGTCATCGCCAGGCGCACCCCCTCCAGCTCGAGACGGGCCACCTCCGGCAACCGCGACCGCAGCCCGGGGCCGTCGTTGTTGCCCCACACCCCGACCACCCGCCGGGCGCGCTCCTGCAGCGCGTCCAGGGTGGCCGGGTCTACCCAGTCCCCGGCGTGCAGCACCACGTCGACCTCGTCGACAGCCCGCCAGACCTGCTCGGGGAGGACGCGGGCGCGCCGGGGGACGTGGGTGTCGGCCAGCAGCAGCAGCCGGGTGCTCATCAAGGACCTCCGGGTAGCGGCGAGGGCCGCACCCCGGTGGGGTGCGGCCCTCGTCGGGTGCGTCTCGTCAGACCAGACCGACGGTGCTCCGGGCGCGGGTGAAGCGCTCGGTCACGTCGGACCAGTTGACCACGTTCCACCAGGCGGTGACGTAGTCGGCCTTGACGTTCTTGTACTGCAGGTAGAAGGCGTGCTCCCACATGTCGAGCTGCAGCACCGGCACCTGACCGAGCGGGACGTTGCCCTGCTGGTCGAACAGCTGCAGCACGTTCAGGCGCTGGCCGAGGACGTCCCAGGCCAGCACCGACCAGCCGGAGCCCTGGATGCCGGCGGCGTTGGCCGCGAACTGGGCCTTGAAGCCGTCGAAGCCGCCGAAGAACTCGGTGATCGCCGCGCCCAGCTCGCCGTCGGGCTCGCCGCCGCCGTCAGGCGACATGTTCTTCCAGAAGACCGAGTGGTTGACGTGGCCGCCGAGGTTGAAGGCGAGGTCCTTCTCCAGCTTGTTGATGTTGGCGAAGTCGCCGTTCGCGCGCGCCTCCTCCATCTTCTCCAGGGCGGTGTTGGCGCCGCCCACGTAGGTGGCGTGGTGCTTGCTGTGGTGCAGCTCCATGATCTCGGGCGCGATGTGCGGCGCGAGCGCGCTGTAGTCGTAGGGCAGGTCGGGCAGGGTGTAGACCCCCATGAGGTTCCTCCTGGATCGGGGACGTGTTCGCTCTCGACTCTACCGAGAGCCCCAGCGCGCAGGTCGTGGGGTGGGCAGCGTCCACCGGCTGTGGTTAGGTTGTCCTAACCCACAGGAGGAGGAGCGATGTCGACGCGCCGGGCCAAGCCGCCCCACCAGGGTCTCGTGCAGGCCGAGGTGGCCCGCCGGGAGCTGGTCTCACCGGGATTCGTGCGGGTGACCCTGCAGGGTCCGCAGCTCTCGCTGGTGCGGCCGCTGGGCCACGACCACTGGGTGCGGTTCTTCCTGCCGCGTGGTGAGGGCTCGCTGGACCGGCTGCCCGCCTCGATGGGCCTGGTCTCCTACGCCCGGTACCGCGCCATCCCCGCCGCGCACCGGCCGGTGCTGCGGAACTACACGGTGGCCGCGGTCCGTCACGACGGCTCGACCTCCGAGCTCGACCTCGAGTTCGTGCTGCACGAGCCCGGCGCGGACGGCGAGGTGGGCCCTGCGGCCGGCTGGGCCGCGGCCTGCGTCGCCGGGGACCGCGCCGCCCTGATCGACGAGGGCACCACCTTCCTCGCCCCCGAGGACACCGGGGCGTACCTGCTGGTGGGTGACGACACGGCCCTGCCCGCGGTCGCCGGCATCCTGCGCTCCCTGCCTGCCGCCGCCCGTGGGCTGGCCCTGGTGGAGGTGGGTCACCCGGAGGACGTCCGGGAGCTGGAGGGCCCCCCGGAGGTCGAGGTGCGCTGGGTGGTGCGCAGCGACCCGCAGGCCGTGCCGGGCGCGCAGGCGCTGGAGCGCGTGCGTGAGCTGCCCCGCCCCGCCCCCGACACCTACGCCTGGGTGGCGGGCGAGTCGGCGCTGGCCACGGGTGCCCGTCGGCACCTGGTGCAGGAGTGCGGGCTGCCCAAGGAGCGGGTCACCTTCGTCGGCTACTGGCGCCACGGCCGGGCCCAGTACTAGCGCCTCGTGCTGGAGCCGTCCCACCGGCCCCACCGCGGCTGCCCGGGAGGGGATCCGACGACGGCGCGGGGCATCCCTCCCCGTCCGAACGCCGCGCAGAGCAGGGTCATCAGGCGCCGGCGACCGCTACCGGGTCGCGACCGGGGGTGAGAGGATCCGCAGGTGGTCGACATCGACGTCTTCGCCCGCCAGAGCCCCTGCTCCGACCCGGGTCGGTACTCAGCCCGTCTGGCCGAGGTGCCCGACGACCTGGCCAGCCTGTGCGCCGCGGCACGCAACGTGATCGCGCACTACCGGGCCGAGCTGCCCGACCTCCCGGAGGAACGACGCCCCGAGATCGACAGCCGCTGGCTGGAGGTCGTCCTCGACCTGGACCAGCAGCGCCATCCCGTCGGCCTGGACCAGCCGCGAGCCACCGCGGACAAGGTGGCCGGCTGCTGTCGTGACCACTCGCTGATGGTGGTCGGTGCGCTGCGCCAGCGAGGCGTCCCGGCGCGGAACCGCATCGGCTTCGCCTCCTACTTCGAGCGCGGCTGGGCCGCGGACCACGTGGTGGTCGAGCTCTGGCACGAGGGCCGCTGGGTGCGGGCGGACCCTGAGCTGGGGGACGGTCACCCCTTCGACGTGCACGACCTCCCGACCGGACGGGACGCCCCGTTCGAGACCGCTGCGGAGGCGTGGCTCGGCGGACGAGCCGGCGACCGCGACCTGGACCGCTACGGGGTGCACGGCGTGCCAGGCCTCAGCGGACCCGACTTCGTGCAGACCTACGTCGTCTTCGAGATCGCGCACCGCTTCGGGCAGGAGATGCTGCTGTGGGACGGCTGGGGCGCCACCGAGGAGCCCCTCGACCCGGAGGAGACCGACGAGCTGGCGCGGTTGCTGGTCCGCGCGGACGCCGGCGACGGCGGTGCCGAGGACGAGCTGGCCGCACGGTTCCACGAGGACGCCCGTCTGCACCCCGGCGACCGGGTGGTGAGCTACTCGCCCTACGGCTACCCGCCGCGCACCGTCGAGCTGGCCCGTCCGCGACGGTGACGGATTCTGACGGTCGGTGACGGGTCGCGACAGGCAGCACCGCGCCGTACCGGGCCCACACCCGAGCCGCAGGGGGACTGACCGTCACGATCCGTCTCTGCAGGCGGGGTCGGCTCCTCAGTCGTGCAGGATCCGCTGGAACAGCCGGTGGTCCTGCCAGCGGCCCGCGATCTGGAGGTAGGCCGGGGCGATGCCGATCGGCTCGAAACCGCAGGCGGTGAGCACCCGCTGCGACGCCTCGTTGTGCAGCAGCGTGCCGGCCTGGAGCCGGTGCAGGGCCAGGTCGTCGCGGGCGATCTCGCAGACGGCGGCCACGGCGGCGGTCATCAGGCCGCGTCCGTTCAGGTGGGCGTCGAGCCAGTAGCCGAGCGCCGCGCTCTGGAAGGCCCCGCGGACGATCCCGGTGACGTTGACCCGTCCCACCACCTCGACGCCACGCACCAGCACCAGGGGCAGCGCCTCGCCGGCGCGCAGGGCGGTGAGCTGGCCGGCCACCACGCGCTGCTGCGTCGCCGCCTCGAACCAGCCGGGTTCGCGGACCGGGTCCCAGGGCGCCAGGTGCTGCCGGTTGCGCGCGTACGCCGCGGCCAGCTCCGGGGCGTCCTCCTGCTGGAGCACCCGCAGCCCGACACCGTCCGACAGCTCCCGCGCCACCACGTCCGTCATGCTAGGACCAGGCCCGTGCCGGCGTCGGAGCCACCCGGGAGGCAGCGGACGCGACGGTGCCCGGCGAGCCCTGCCGGCCTTGGGGCGTCGGTCAGGGCAGGCGGGCGGCGCGGCGGAGCACGGCCAGCACGGGCGGGCCGAGGACGAGGAGGGCCACCGTGTTGGTGACGGCCCGGCCGGTGTCCCAGCCGCCGGTGGAGGTGATCAGGGTGAAGACGGCGAAGCGCCGCAGGTTCTCCAGCACCGGGGCCCCGGGCAGGTAGTCCAGGGCGCCGGGGGTGGCCGCCCCGCCGGTGCTGGTCACGAACGGCCAGAACCAGAGGTTCATCAGCAGCCCGAACGCGTACGCCGAGACGATGCCGTAGACCACCAGCACCGCGAGCTCCCGACGTCCCCGCAGCCGACGGGGGAGCAGGCCGGCACCCATGCCGATCCACGCCGCGCACACCATCTGGAACGGCAGCCAGGGCCCGACCCCGGCCGTCAGCAGCGCCGAGGCGAACAGCGAGGTGCAGCCCAGCAGGAACCCGAACCCGGGCCCGAACACCCGACCGGCCAGCACCAGCGTGAAGAAGACCGACTCCACCCCGGCGGTCCCCGCGCTGAGCGTGGGCCGCAGCGCCGCGTTCAGCGCCGACAGCACCCCGAGCACGGCCAGCGTGCGGGAGTCCAGCCCCCGCTCGCCGAGCTGGGCCAGGGTGAGCAGCACCAGGGCCGGCAGCAGCAGGGCCAGCAGCCAGGGGGCGTCCCCCCGCTGGCCGCCCGCGTCCGCCGGCAGCCACAACGGCCAGAGGAAGACCGAGAGCGCGAGCACGCTGGCCACGGCCACCACCACCGCCGACCACCCGTGCAGCCGGACCCCGACCGGGGCCGCCCCCACCTCCACGACGGGCAGCGACGGGTCGAGCCGGGACGCCGCGGAGCCGGCCATCACGCCTCCCCACCCGTGGTCGGCAGCGCCCGGACGTCGGCGAGCACCTCGTCGACGGTCAGGTACGGCAGCGGGGACATCACCTTGGCCACCTGGGTGGCGAGCAGCGCCGAGCCGGCCAGCACGTCGCGGGTCGGGCCGTCGCTGACCACCTCGCCGCCGGCCAGCACCACGACCCGCCGGCAGGTCCGGGCCACGAACTCGACGTCGTGGGTGGCCACCAGCACGCTCCGGCCGCGGGCGGCGAGGTCGCCGACCAGGGCGCCCAGCACCGCCTTGGCCTCGTAGTCCAGCCCGCGGGTGGGCTCGTCCAGCAGCACCAGCGACGTCTCCGCAGCCAGCTGCAGGGCCAGCACCAGGGCCAGCTTCTGGCCCTCGGAGAGGTCGCGGGGGTGCTGGCCGGGGTCGATCCCGGGGACCAGCCCGTCCAGCGTGGCCAGGGTGGTGCCCGGCTCCTGGCCGGCCTGCTGGTCGGCCTCCGCGCACTCCTGCTCGACGGTCTCCAGGTACAGCAGGTCGGTGGGCGTCTGCGGCACCAGGGCCACCCGCCCGCGCGCCCGGGCGCCGTCGAGACGGACCTCACCGGCCTCGGCCCGACCGGCGCCGTGCAGCGCCCACAGCAGCGATGACTTGCCCGACCCGTTGCGGCCCATCAGCGCGCACACCTGGCCGGGCGGGACGTCCAGGTCGACCCCGGCCACGGCCACCAGGCCGCCGTAGCGGACCACCACGCCGCGGGCGACCAGCCCGCGGCCGGGTGACGTCGTGGCCGGTGCCGGCTCGGCGGGCGGGCCGGGCAGCCGCCGGCGGAGGGGGGCGGCGTGCCGACGGGCGTCGCGGACGTCCAGCGGCAGCGGCGACCAGCCGAGCCGGCGACCCAGGTCGACCACCGGGGGGACCAGGGCGGCGCGGGCCAGCAGGGTCGCGGGGTCGCCGTGCTCGACGCGGCCACCGGGGAGCACGGCCACCACCCGGTCCGCGGACTCGACCACCCGCTCCATCCGGTGCTCGGCCACCAGCACCGTGGTGCCCAGGTCGTGCACCAGGCGCCGCAGCAGGGCGACGACCTCCTCCGCGGCCACCGGGTCCAGGGCGGAGGTGGGCTCGTCCAGCACCAGCAGCGGCGGCTGGAAGGTGAGCACGCTGCCGATCGCCACCCGCTGCTGCTGCCCGCCGGAGAGCGTGCGCAGGGCCCGGGAGCGCAGGTCGGCGATGCCCAGCAGGTCCAGGGTCTCCTCCACCCGCGCCCTCATCCGGGCCGGGGCCACCCCCAGCTGCTCCATGCCGTAGGCCAGCTCCTCCTCCACGGTGTCGGTCACGAACCCGGCCAGCGGGTCCTGACCCACCCAGCCGACCCGGTCGGCCAGCTCCCGCGGGGTGGCCAGCGAGACGTCCTCACCGTCGAGCCGGACCCGGCCGGTGCGCCGCCCCGCGGTGAAGCGGGGCACGAGGTTGTTCACGACGCCGAGCAGGGTGGACTTGCCGCTGCCGGTGCGCCCGACCACCAGCGCCAGCTCGCCCTCGCCCACCTCCAGGCAGACGTCGACCAGGGTGTCGGAGTCGGCACCGGGGTAGCGCAGGCTGAGGTGCTCGATGCTCAGCACGCCGACGCCCCGGTGCTCACGACAACCCCCCGGCCGCCGCGGCGGGGGCGGCGGTCAGCGCGGGCGGGGGCGTCAGGACGGAGGGCAGCAGCGCGACGGCCAGCGCCACCACCACCGCGGGCACCAGGGTCGGCCACTGCTGCACCGGGGGGACCAGGACGGCCGCCTCGGGCCCGCGGGCCACCAGCTGGACCAGGACGAGGCAGCCGAGCCCGCACACCAGCACCAGCCACTCCGGGCCGCGCCACCGGTCGGGCCGGTAGCGGGTCCGCCGGACCGTGCGCCCGGCGTGCCGGAACCCGAGGGCGCCCAGCAGGACGCCGGCCGCCAGCACCAGCACCCCGCCGTCCAGCTCGGCCCAGGCCGCGTCGCTGGCGGGCAGCCAGCGCAGGCCTGGCAGGGCGCCGGTCACGACGGCGTAGCTGCCGAAGGCGAGCAGCAGCAGCCCGCCCAGCACGAGGGCGCCCGTCACCGCGCGACGGCGCGGCGTGGTGGAGCCATGCCGCCCGTAGCCCCGGGCGTCCATCGACGCCGCCAGCTGCAGGGAGCGGTCCAGCGCGTCGGTCAGCACGGGGACGACGATCGCACGCACCACCCGGTGACGGTGGCGCACCCCGCGCCCGGCCGGGGTGGCCGAGCGCAGCAGCCGGGCCCGGCGGACCCGTTGCACCGAGTCGGCCAGCTGGGCGAAGACGGTGACCGAGACCACCAGCACCGCGCCCACCTCGTACAGCGCCCCGGGGACGGCGGCCAGCAGCCGCTTCGGGTTGGCCAGGGAGTTGGCCGCTCCCACGCAGACCACCACCGCGGCCAGCCGCAGCCCGTCCTGCAGCCCGTACACCACGGCGTCGGCGGTGACCTCGCCCAGCAGCCGGATCCCACCCACCCACGACGGCAGCGGGACCTCTGGCAGCCGCAGCAGCACCGCCCCGCCGTCCCCGCCGCCGAAGACCACCCGGTACAGCACCCGCATCACCACGATGAAGGCACCCAGGGCGAGGTACAGCCGGAACGACCGCGCCCAGGGACCGTCGCCGCGTCGGGACACCACCACGTTGGTCACCACCGCGACCAGCAGCACCAGCACCAGCGGGTTGGTGGTCTGGCTGGCCGTGGCCGCCAGGGCCAGCGCCCAGGCCCACCACGCCCCCGGGTGCAGGGAGCGGGGCAGCCGGTGCCGGGCCCAGGACGTCCGCGGCGGGAGCACGGCGCTCACGAGCCGCGGCGCCGCCGGACGACGGCCCCGGCCGCAGCCCCCAGCACCAGGACCCCCGCGAGCCCGGCCAGCAGCACCCCGGCCCCGGGCGCCGCCGACGCGCCGCTCACCGGGACGGCGTCGGGGACGGCGCCGGCGGACGGTCCGACCCCGGCCGGCGCCCCGGCCGACCCGGTGCGGGGGGTCGGCGGGGCTGCGGGGGTGGGGGTCGACGAGGGAGTGGTCGCCGGACCGCTCGGGCTGGCTGAGGGCGACGGCGAGCCGCTGGGTGCGGCCGACGGCGTCGCCACGGGCGTGTCCTCGGGGCGGCCGGGCTCGTCGGGGACCTCGCGGCCGCCGTCTGCGCGGACGTCGGGCGGGGCCGACCCGGCGCGCTCGCTCCCTGGCCGCTCCTCCGCGGGGGCACGGTCGGCCGGGCGGGGGGCGTCACCGGGCCGGTCGGGCGGCGCGCTCGCCGGCCCCGACGTGGACCCTGCGTCCTCGGGGGCCGTGCTGTCGTCCTCGCGGCCCGGAGCCTCGGGGTCCGGCTGGTCCGCGGGCCGCGGCGGGTCGTCGCGACGCGGCTGCTCGGGCTCGGGGGCGGCCGGGCGGACGGGGGTGACGCCCGGGGCGCTGGCGTCGCCGCTGCCCAACGAGAAGGACCAGCCCTCGAACCCGCCCGCGACGACCCGACGCTGGGTGAGGCCCTGCTGGGAGTACGTCCAGGAGCCGCCGTCGGTGGCGTGCCAGTAGGACCAGTACGCGGTGGCCGGCGGGGTGTCGATGCAGCGCTCGGTGTACCCCGACCGCCCCGGCACCGCCAGCTCCTCGGTCGCGCCGGGACGTCCGTGCAGCCGGCAGACGAAGGCGTCGCCCCAGCGCCGCACGCCCTCGGTGTCGAAGCCGGCCGCCTGCAGGGCGTCCAGACCGGTGCCGCCGGCGACGTCCCCGGCGCACCGCACGACCGTGCCCCCGCCCAGGGCCCGCAGGTCCACCACCACGGTGACCCCGCTCTCCTCGGTGCACACCCCGGTGGACCCGGCGGCGTCGGCCGCGGGGGTGGCGAGCCCGCCGACGGCGACCACCAGGGCGGTCGCCAGCACCGCCGTGGCCCGGCCCAGCAGGGCGGGCTCCCGGCGCGGACGCGCCTCCCGTCGGGTCCTCACCGCCGTCCCCGTCGTCGCAGCAGCAGCCCACCGCCGCCCACGGCGGCCAGCGAGCCCACCGCCAGCAGCAGCACCGACGGGCCCCCTGAGTCAGCCAGCGCCGGGGCGGCGCCGCCGTCACCGACGGCCGGTGCGGGCTCCGGCGTGGCGGTCGCGGGCGCGGGCGACGTGGTGGGCCGGGTGGTCGGGGTCGGTGCGGGGCCGCCCTGACCCGGCCCGCTGCCGGCTCTCGGGGTCTCGGTGGCCGACGGCGCGGCCGGGGTGCTCGGTGCCGGGGAGACGTCCGGGCCGGGCACCGGGTCCGGGGTCGTCGAGGGTGCCGGGCCCGGGGTCGGCGAGGACCCGGGGTCCGGGGTCGGCGAGGACCCGGGGTCCGGGGTCGGCGAGGACCCGGGGTCCGGGGTCGTGCTCGGGCCGGGCGTCGGCGCGGTCGTGCCCGGGTCGGTGGCGTCGGGGGTCGGCTCGGCCGACGGCGTCCAGGCCAGGGTGTGCAGGCCGACGGGGGCCAGCGCCAGCACCGCCTGGGCGGTGGCCCGGCGCCACTGGTCGCCCGCCGTGCCGATGCCGTCCACCCGGGCGGCGTCGAAGGCGCCCGGGTCGTAGGCGACGGCCCCGACGTCGGCGGGGTCGACGGCGTCCTGGTCGTCGAGCTGCAGGTCGGCGACCCAGTCCCCGGCCAGGCCGGCGGCCCCGGTCTCGCCGGCGGAGTGCAGCGCCGCGGCGACCAGACCGGTGGAGTTGGCGTTGGGGGCCTCGGTCCCCACGCCGCCGCCGAAGGACCCGTCAGCGCGCTGCTGGTCGAGCAACCACGCCACGGCGTCGTCCACGGCCCCGTCGACCTCCCCGACCTCCGCGGCGTCGGCGGCCAGCAGCGCCATCACGGCCATCGCCGTGGCGTCCGGGTCGGGGGCGGAGTCCCCGCTCTCCTCGCAGCTGAGCCCCTCGCTCGGGTACAGCCGGAACCAGCCGTCCGCGCACTGCTGCTCCAGCAGACCCTCGACCCCCTCGACGGGGAGCTCGTCGGCGCGGGCCAGGCCGGTCACGGCGAGGCTCTGGGCGAAGACGTTGCCCACCCGGTCGCCGACCCCGTCCGTGGTGTCGCGCACCAGCCCGTCGTCACCGAGGGACTCCCGGGTCAGCGCGAGGACGTCCTCGCCGGCGTAGTCGGTGGGGTCGGTGGCCAGCACCTGGGTCAGCAGCAGCACCTTGGCGACCGAGCCGCCGAGCACCACCGTGGTGGTCTGCCCGCCGTCCTCCCAGGAGTACCCGATGAAGTCCGCGGCCACCCCCTCGACGCCGGTGGCCAGCGCGCGGACGTCCTCGTCGGGGGCGCCGGCGGCGACCAGGGCGAGCAGGGCGTCGATGGTGAGCCCGGTGTCGGGGTAGCCGGGGGCGAACCCGGGCACCAACCCGTCCTCGGTCTGGCCGGCCAGCCAGCTGGTCGCCGCGACGGCCCGCTCCGGTGCTGGTGCGGCGTGGGCGGGGGTGGTCAGGGGGCTGAGCAGCAGCAGCGCGCCGGCGGTGGACCCGACCGCCAGCGACCTCAGGGTGGGAGACATGGTGTCCTGTCTGCCGGGGCCGTGACGGCACCGGCACGGGTCGCTCGACCACGCACCGGGCTCGTCCCGCGGGCCACGGCGGGTGGTGGTGAGCCGGGGTCGTCGCAGGCGATCCGACTGGGTCGACCGAGGTCGACGACACGGTTGCGGGCCAGCGTCGGACTCTCACCGACTTCCCCTGCAGACACCCTGGATGTCGAGGGCAAGGTACCACCGGGACGCCGGAGGGGTCGCGGCTCAGACCCGGGGACGGACCTCCAGCACGCGGAACCCCTTGGCGCTGGCGGTCCGCTGGCAGGGGTGGCCCTGCTCGACCAGCCATCGCTGCAAGGTGTCCGCGCCGAGGTGGCGCCCCACCACGAGCCGGGCGACCCCGTCGTCGGCGAGCCGGGGGAGCCAGGTCAGGAGCAGCTCGTGCAGGGCCTCCTTGCCGACCCTGATCGGCGGGTTGGACCAGATCTCGTCGTAGCGCACCTTGCGGCCGACCGCGTCGGGGAGCAGGGCCCGGACCCGGCCCCCGACGCCGGCCGCCCGGGCGTTGTCCCGGGTGAGGGCCACGGCGCGCTCGTTGACGTCGACGGCGTCGACGACCGCGTCGGGGAGCTCCAGGGCCAGGGCCAGCGCGATCGGGCCCCAGCCGCAGCCCAGGTCCAGCAGCCGCCGGGACGTCGGCGCCGGGCGGTGGCTGCGGAGCAGCACCTGGGTGGCCAGGTCCAGGCTGTTCGCGGAGAACACCCCGCCGGCGGTCTGCAGACCGAGCTCGTGGCCCCACAGGGTGACCTGGAGCGGGCGGCGCTGCTCGGGGCCCTCGGGGGTGGTGAAGTAGTGGCTCACTCGTCGTCCTCGTCCTCGTCGTCTGGGGTCCACGGCCGCTCGACCGGTCCGCGCACCGTCCTGGCCTCGGCCGCGCGGGCGGCCAGCTCGTGGTCCGGCGGGTAGCGGACCTCCTCCAGCGTCAGCCCGCGGGCGACCATCACGTTCACCTGGGTGTGGCGCCGGCTGCTGGCCGCCACCTCGGCCAGCCAGGTCTCGTCGCGCTGGCCGGTGGCCACCTGGGTCAGCGCGCCCACCAGCGAGCGCACCATCGAGTGGCAGAAGGCGTCGGCGCGGACGGTGACCTCGACCTTGCTGGCCAGCGGGTCAGCCGGCACCCGTCGCGCCTCGATGTCCTGCAGGGTGCGGATGGTGGTGGCGTGCGGCTTGCGGCGGCAGAAGGCGGCGAAGTCGTGCAGGCCCAGCAGCGACGCCGCGGCGGCGTTGAAGCGGTCGACGTCCACCACCCGGCGCACCGTGGCCACGTGAGCGCGCTGCAGCGGGTCCGCGATCCCCTCGCCGTCGCTGATCCGGTACACGTAGCGGCGCCACAGCGCGGAGAAGCGGGCGTGGAACCCCGGTGGGGCCGCGGCGACGTCGAGGACCGCGATGTCGGGGGGCAGCACCCGACGCAGCCGGCGCAGCAGCACCGCCGGGTCGGTGCCGGCCGGGACGTCGAGGTGGGCCACCTGGGCGCGGGCGTGCACCCCGGCGTCGGTGCGCCCGGCGCAGACCAGGCCGACCGGGGCGGCCAGCCGCAGCACCTTGGGCGTCCACTCCTCCAGCAGCCCCTGGACGGTCCGGTACCCGGGCTGGACCGCCCAGCCCAGGAAGTCGGTGCCGTCGTAGGCCAGGTCGATGCGCAGCCGGGTGGCGGGACGCTCCGCGCTCACCCGGTCCGCCGGAAGGTGAGGTCGCGGATGGTGCGGCCCTTCTCCAGGCCCTTGGTCTCGAACTTGGTCACCGGCCGGTCCTGCAGCCGCGGCGCCCAGCCGTCGTGGACGTTCTCGAAGGAGGGGTGAACCTCCAGCACCCGCAGCATCTGGTTGGCGTAGTCCTGCCAGTCCGTGGCCAGGTGCCACAGCCCGCCGGGGGGCATCCGCGAGGCGACGAGGTCGGCGAAGGCGGGGGTGACCAGCCGGCGCTTGCGGTGCTTGAGCTTGTGCCAGGGGTCGGGGAAGAACACCCACAGCTCGGCCAGCGACGCCTCGCCCAGCAGCACGGTGAGCCCCTGGACGGCGTCGACCATGGCCAGCCGGACGTTCTCCACGCCCTCGCGGTTGATCCGGCTGAGGGTGCTGGCGACCGCCGGCTGGTAGACCTCGAAGGCCAGCACGTCGAGCTCGGGACGGGCCCGGGCCATGGCCACCAGGGACTCACCGGTGCCGGACCCGATCTCCACCGCCAGGGGCGCCCGGCGTCCGAAGACCGCGGGCAGGTCCAGTGGCGGGGTGCCCTCGGCGATCGTCGTCTCCCGCGGGCCCTCGGGCACGTCGACCACCCAGCGCCCGGCGAAGCGGTCCCAGGCGTGCTGCTGGGTCTCGTTCATCCGGGTGGTGCGCCGGACGTAGGACTTGATCCCGCGTCGGTGCTCGGCCACGGGCTGGCGCTCGGCGGTGCTCACCGGCGCCGCCCTCCGCTGCGGCCACGTCGGCGGGACCCCCCGCTGCGTTGCCGCGCCGCGTGCTGCTCGCGTCGCTCCTGCTCGGCCACCCGTCGCGCCTCGTCGGCCACGGTCTGCTCCGCCCCGTCCAAGCGCGCGCGCTCACGCGCGACCTGGCTCCCGAGGGCCGTCCGCTGGTCCTCGGCGCGGGGACGCGCGGCCCGCTTGCGCTCGTGCACGAGCAGGGCGCTCCCGGCGACCCCCAGCACGGCGAGGAAGACCATCACCCCCACCCAGATCGAGCCGGTGCGCCACACCGCCAGGGCGGCGGGCGTGGCGCAGACCAGACCGAGGCCGTAGAGCCTGGCCTCCCGGCCGAGGGCGGCCTTCAGGTCGCGGTCGTCACGCGGGGGTCTCGAGGCGGGCACGGAGCACAGGGTACGCGCGCGGGCGGCCCGGGGTGGCGGACGCCGGCCGGTGCGGGGAGCCCGGGGACGGCGTCACCCGGCGGTTCAGGCGTCGAAGCGGGAGGCGTTCGGCGAGGTCGGCTGGCAGCAGAGGATGAACACGATCAGCGGACCGAGGTAGGGGATGAAGGTGAGGCAGTACATCCCCCCGGAGTAGCCGGCGTCGTGCAGGCGGCGCACGGCCACGGCGATCGAGGGGACGATCATGGCGAGCACCACGACCAGGAACAGCAGCCCCCACAGCGCCGTGAGCACGTCGGTGGAGGAGGTCCCCGCCTCGCTGGCGCTGAACAGCGGGATGGCCACGGCGTACAGCGCACCCACCACCAGGGTGGTGAAGAGGACGACCCACAGGTACTCGCTGCGGCTGGCGCGTCCGCGGAAGACGGCGTACTTGCTGAAGAACCGGCCGACCGCCTGGCCGAAGCCGGCCCCGTAGAGCGGCTGCATCCGCGGGTTCCCGGTGAAGCCCGGTCCTTGCTGGGGCTGCGTCCCGTAGCCGTAGGCCGCGCCGGCCTGCTCGTAGGGGTTCGCGCCGTAGCCTGCGCCGGGCTGCTCGTAGGGGTTCGAGCCGTACGCCGGCTGCCCGGGTCCGGCGCCGTACGCGGACGGTCCGGACGACGGGCCGTACGGGTCGGGGGTCGCCGAGGACGACGGGCCGTCGGGGGAGGGCGACCACCCCGGGCGGGCCCGGGGGTCGTACGGACCCGACCCGGCGGGCGGCTGGTAGGGCTCGTAGCGCGGCGGGTCGGAGGGAGGCGGGTCCTGCGGCGTACCGGTCACGGAGGCGGAGGCTACCTGCTGCTCGGGTCGTAGCCGCGCAGCCGCAGGCTGTTCCCCACCACGAACAGCGAGGACAGGCTCATCGCCAACCCGGCGACCAGCGGGTTGAGCAGGCCGAAGGCGGCCAGCGGGATGGCGGCCACGTTGTAGGCGAAGGCCCAGACCAGGTTGCCCCGGATGGTGGCCAGGGTCCGCCGGGACAGGGAGACGGCATCGGCCACCACCCCCAGGTGGGAGCGCACCAGGATCATGTCCGCCGACTTCATCGCCAGGTCGGTCCCGCTGACCACGGCCATCCCCAGGTCGGCGGTGGCCAGCGCGGCGGCGTCGTTGATCCCGTCGCCCACCATGGCCACCCGGCGCCCCTGCGCCTGCAGGCGCTCCACGTGGGCGGCCTTGTCGGCCGGCAGCACCTCGGCCACCACCTCGTCGGTCCCGAGCTCACGACCCACCTGCTCCGCGACCCGGCGCGAGTCACCGGTGAGCAGCACGGTGCGCAGCCCCAGCGCGCGCAGCCGGGCCACGGCCTCGGGGGCGGAGGGCTTGACGGTGTCGGCGAGCTCCAGCACGCCGGCGGCCGCTCCGTCCACGGCCAGCAGCACGGCCGTCCGGCCCGCGGCCTCGGCCTGGTCCAGCCGGGAGGCGGTGGCCGGGTCGACGGTGACGCCCCGCTCCGCCAGCAGCGCCCGGTTGCCGACCAGCGCCCGGCGGCCCTCGACCACCGCCTCCGCACCCAGCCCGCTGAGCGCGGTGAAGCCCTCGGCGGCCGGCAGCGCGACGGCACCGCCGGGAGTCGGCCCGGTGTCGCGTCCGAGCGCCTCGAGCGCCGCCGCCACGACGGCGCGGCCGATCGGGTGCTCGGAGTGCTGCTCGACCGCGCCGGCCAGCCGCAGCACCTCGTCGCGGTCCGCACCGCCGACGGGGTGCACGCCCACCAGGCTCATCGCCCCGGTGGTCAGGGTGCCGGTCTTGTCCAGCACGACGGTGTCGATCACCCCCGACGACTCCAGCGCGGACGGGCCCTTGATCACGATCCCCAGCTGCCCGGCCCGGCCGACGCCCACCATCAGCGCCGTCGGCGTGGCCAGCCCCATCGCGCAGGGGCAGGCGATGATCAGCACCGACACCGCGGCGTTGAAGGCCTCCCGGGCGGTGCCGCCGGTCAGCAACCAGCCCACCAGGGTGATCGCGGCGATCCCCAGGGCGACGGGCACGAAGACCGTCACCACCCGGTCCACCAGCTGCTGCACCCGGGCCTTGCGGGCCTGGGCCTGCTCGGCCATGGTCGCCATCTGCGCCAGCTGGGTGCCGGCGCCGACCCGCTCGGCCCGCACCAGCAGGCGTCCGGACCGGTTGATGGTGCCGCCCAGCACGGAGGAGCCGGCGACCACGTCGGTGGGGGTCGGCTCACCGGTCATCATCGAGGTGTCCACGCTGGACGTCCCGTCGACGACGGTGCCGTCGGCGGCCACGGTCTCGCCGGGGCGCACCGAGAACTCGTCCCCGCGCCGCAGCTCGCCGACCGGGCGGACCTCCTCGACGCCGTCGCGCACCACCCGCACGGTGGTGGCGGCCAGGGCGTTGAGCGCCCCGAGGACGTCCGAGGCGGCCCGCCGCGAGCGCGCCTCGACGTAGCGTCCGGTGAGCAGGAAGGTGGTCACCGCGGTGGCCACCTCGAGGTAGATGGCGTCCGCCCCCTCGGGGGTGACGCCGTAGCCCAGCCAGTAGCCCGGCCCGGACGCCGGCCCGATGACGATCGAGACGACCGACCACAGGTAGGCCGCGGTGATGCCCAGCGAGACCAGGGTGTCCATGCTGGTCGCCCCGTGGCGCAGGTTGCGCAGGGTGGCGCGGTGGAAGGGCCAGGCCCCCCAGGTGACGGTCGGGGTGGCCAGCGCCACCGCCAGCCACTCCCAGCCCGGGAAGCGCAGCTCGGGCACCAGCGCCAGGATGATGGTGAGGCTGCCCAGCGGGACGGTGGTCAGCGCGCCCAGCGCGATCCGCCAGCGCAGGCTGCGGGTGCGGTCGGGGTGGGAGGTGTCGTCGGGGTCGGCGTCGCGGTCCACCACCCGGGCGTCGTAGCCGGCGGCGCGGACGGCCTTCACCACCCGGTCGTCCAGACCGTCCTCCGGACCGCTGAGCACCGCCCGCTCGGTGGCGTAGTTCACGACCGCGCTGACGCCCTCGAGCTTGTTCAGCTTGCGCTCGATCCGGTTGGCGCAGGCCGAGCAGGTCATCCCCTCGAGGTCGTACTCGCGGGTCCGGGTGGTGGGCAGCGCCTCCGGGCGGGCCGTGGTCGGGGTGCTCACCGCTGCCCGCTCGGGGTGGGTCGCTCGGCGTCGTCGTCGGCGGTGGCGGCGGGGGGCTGGCGCGGGGCGGCGGTCGGTGCGGGTCGGGCCTCACCGCGGTCGCGCCGGGCCAGCTCGGCCAGCATCTCGTTGTAGGCGTCCAGGGAGGTGTCGTGCCCGGCGTTGGTGGCGCGGTCGAAGCGGCGGGCGGCCCGCTGGTCGGAGGAGAACCACTGCGCGAGCAGCGCGATGGTGACCCCCAGCAGCGGCAGCTCGCCCATGCCCCAGGCCAGCTGGCCGCCCACCTGCTGGTCCGCGGCCAGGTTCGGCCCCCAGGCCAGGTCCAGCCCGGAGTAGTAGCCCGCCCCGATCACCGCGCTGTTGAGCACCGCCACGGCGAAGAAGGCGTGGAACGGCATCGCCGCCAGGATGTAGCCCAGCTTGGCCACGTGCGGGATCGGTCGGCCGGGGGCGTCGATCCCGATCACCACCTGGTAGTACAGCGTGCCGACGAGGATGAAGTGGACGTTCATCAGCTGGTGCGACCAGTGGTACCTCATCGCCACCTCGAACAGCCCGGTGAGGTAGAGCAGGTAGAAGGAGCTGACGAACAGGACCCAGATCACCAGCGGGTGCCCCAGCACGTGCAGGGCCCGCGAGCCCAGCCCGGCGTTCACCAGGTCGCGGACTGAGAGCAGCTGCCCGGCGCGGGCACCGGCGCGGGCCCGCAGCAGCAGGGTCAGCGGGCCGGCCAGCACCAGCAGGGCGGGCGTGGCCATGTTGAACACCATGTGCACGACCATGTGCCAGCTGAAGGTGGTGCTGGCGTACTGCCAGACCTGGGTCAGGGAGACGAAGGCGATGACCGCCCAGCCGATCACCCAGGCCGCCGTCCGCCCACCGGGCCAGCGGTCGCCACGCCGCCGCAGCCGGCGCACCCCGGCCAGGTACAGCGCCACCATCACCGCGGCGAGCAGCACCAGCAGCAGGTTCGGGCGCCCGGGCAGCACCAGGGCCAGCATGCTCGGCGGGTCCGGCACCTCGTAGCCGAGGAAGTTGACCTGGGAGCTCTGCGGCTCGCGGAAGCGGGGCGGCACCAGCTGGGACTGCACCACCGACACCCCGGCCAGCAGGAGCAGCAGCAGCGCGTCCAGGCGCAGCCCGGCCGGTGCGGTCGACGGGTCCCGTCGCAGCCGGGTCCAGCGCACCAGCCAGAGCACCCCGAGCACGACCAGGAGACCGACCGCGACCAGCACCGAGAGGCCGTAGCCCGGGCTCACCCACGGCCGGCCGGCCATCTCGAACCACCCCACCAGCACCCGGGCGGGCAGGGCGACCAGCAGGGCCAGCCCCGCGATGCGGGAGTAGCGCCGCAGCACGTCGGTGGGCGGCCGGGAGCCGGCGGAGAGGGCCAGGGCGGTGGCCGACCAGGCCGTCACCGCCAGGGTCATCACGATGGCGGCGTCGGTGGCCAGGTCGTGGTCGGCCCCGACCGAGACCTGGGCCGTCACCACGGGGGGCAGGTGCACCAGCACCACGACCACCAGCGCCACCGCGGCCGTCCGCCACGTCCGCACGAAGGGCAGCACGCAGGACAGCAGGAAGGCCACCACCGCGGTGAGCAGCCAGGCCTGGGTGGTCTGCACCGAGAGCAGGAAGTCCGACAGGCTCGGGAGCACCACGCCGACGGCGATCCCGTTGGTGTCGGCGGCGTCGAAGGGCACCAGCGCCAGCGCGGCGGCGGTCCAGCCGAGGGCCCAGTGCCGGGCGACCGCCAGCCGGTCCAGCGCCGGCTCACCGAGCAGCCCGCGCCGCTCGGTGCCGCGGCGGGCGGTGACCACCACCGAGGCGAGCGCTGCCGCGGTGCCCAGGCCGGCGAAGGCCGCCAGCAGCCTCAGACCGGCCGCCCAGGAGGAGGTGAAGGGGTCAGAACCCTCGTGCCCGAGCAGCGGCGGCTGACCGTACTGCCAGCCGATGGCCGCCTGGACGGCGACCGCCGTGACCAGCAGGGCGACCAGCCAGGGGATCCGCGCGCGAGCCGAGGGGGACATCCATCTCTTCCGTGGGTGAGCGGGGGGAGCGCCTCGGTCCACCGGGCCGGGGTGCGACACAGCATCGTACCTCCCGCTCCCAGCGCCCCCGGTCGGCCGGAGGAGGCCCCGGCAGGGGCCAAACCGTTCGTCGCGCGGGGGCCCACCTCCTAGCATCCTGGGCATGGGCCACGTCGACCTCTCCCACGTCAGCCACCACCTGCCCGACGGGCGGGTGCTGCTGAGCGACGTCTCGTTCCGGGTGGGGGAGGGGGCGGTGGTGGCGCTGGTCGGGGCCAACGGGGCCGGCAAGACCACCCTGGTGCGGGTCGTGGCCGGCGACCTCGAGCCGACCGAGGGGACCGTCATCCGCACCGGCGGGCTGGGGGTGATGCGCCAGTTCATCGGCTCCATCCGCGACGAGACCGACGTCCGTGGGCTGCTGCTCTCGCTGGCCCCGGAGCGGGTGCGGACGGCGGCCGCGCAGGTCGACGCCTGCGAGCTGGCGCTGATGGAGGACGACTCCGAGAGCCTGCAGATGCGCTACGCGACCGCGCTGGCCGAGTACGCCGACGCCGGGGGCTACGAGCAGGAGGTCGTCTTCGACAGCTGCTGCACCACCGCCCTCGGGGTCGGGTTCGAGCGGGCCCGCTGGCGCGCGGTGAGCACCCTGTCCGGCGGTGAGCAGAAGCGGCTGGCCCTGGAGTACCTGCTCCGCGGCCCGGACGAGGTGCTGGTGCTGGACGAGCCGGACAACTACCTCGACGTCCCGGGCAAGCGGTGGCTGGAGGCGCAGCTCAGGGCCACCCGCAAGACCGTGCTGATGGTCAGCCACGACCGCGAGCTGCTGGCCGAGAGCGCCACCGCGATCGCCGCGCTGGAGCTCGGGGCCGCGGGCAACACGCTGTGGGTGCACGGCGGGGGGTTCGCCTCCTTCGCCGCGGCCCGTCGGGAGCGCTTCGCCCGCTTCGAGGAGCTGCGGCGCCGCTGGGACGAGGAGCACGAGAAGCTCAGGGCCCTGGTGCTGATGTACAAGATCAAGGCGGCCAACAACTCCGACATGGCCAGCCGGCTGCAGGCGGCCCGGACCCGGCTGGCCCGCTTCGAGGAGGAGGGTCCTCCGCAGGCGGTGCCGCTGGAGCAGAAGGTGTCGATGCGGCTGCAGGGCGGACGCACCGGCAAGCGCGCCGTGGTGTGCACCGACCTCGGCCTGACCGGGCTGATGAAGCCGTTCGACGCCGAGGTCTGGTTCGGTGACCGGGTCGGCGTGCTGGGCTCCAACGGCTCGGGCAAGTCGCACTTCCTGCGGCTGCTGGCCCGTGGGGGGACGCTGCCCGACGCCGAGCACCGCCCGGTGGGGGACCTGGAGATCGACCCGGTGGCCCACACCGGCGCGGCCAGGTTGGGGGCGCGGGTGCGACCGGGGTGGTTCGCCCAGACCCACCACCACCCCGAGCTGGTCGGGCGGACCCTGCTGGACGTCCTGCACCGCGGCGACGAGCACCGCGAGGGGCTGCCCCAGGAGCCCGCCGCCCGGGCGCTGGACCGCTACGGCCTGGCCCGTCAGGCCGAGCAGCGCTTCGAGACCCTGTCCGGTGGGCAGCAGGCCCGGTTGCAGATCCTGCTGCTGGAGCTGTCCGGAGCGACCATGCTGCTGCTGGACGAGCCCACCGACAACCTCGACATCGAGTCCGCCGAGGCCCTGGAGAGCGCGCTCGGCCGGTTCGAGGGCACCGTGCTGGCGGTCACCCACGACCGCTGGTTCGCCCGCGGGCTGGACCGGTTCCTGGTGTTCGGCTCCGACGGCTCGGTCTACGAGTCCGACGAGCCGGTCTGGGACGAGAGCCGCGTGGTCCGCGCCCGCTGACGGCCCCGGGCAGCACCGCACCCCGGGTCCAGGTGGACCCGGGGTGCGGTGGCGTGGTCGGGAGGAGGCGTCAGTGACGCTGCTTCTGCCGTCGGCCGAGGTCCTCCAGCCGCTGCAGGCCGCGGACGACCTTGGTGCGACCGGAGCGCTTCTCCAGCAGCCGGCGCACCAGGGCGACGACCGAGGTCAGCACCGGCACGACGACGGCGAAGAAGAGCCAGACGCGCAGTCTCGCGCTGATGAAGGCCCACACAGGATGTCCTCTCGTCGGGGTCGTACCCGGTCACTACCCGTTGCCGGTCGGCTCACTCGGCGGGGGCGATGTCGCGCCCCTGCTCCGCACCCGGCTCGTTGTCGGCCACCACGATCTTCAGCGGTCGCAGCCGCGACCACGCGATGAACACCGCGGCGAAGGCCAGCATGCCCAGACCGGCCCACAGGTTGGCGTTCACCCCACCGGTCTTCTCGGCCTCGGGCGCGGTGAAGAAGAACAGGCCCCACACCACGAGCACCAGCCCGTAGATGCCGATCAGCAGGCCGATGAAGTTGCGGATGTCGAACCCGCCCACCTTCTCGACGTGCGCTCCCTGCGGGGCGGTCGTGTCGTCCATGTCAGTCTCCTCTCGTCCTCAGCCGGCTCAGGCGAAGGCGATGTTCAGGATGATGATCAGCACCAGCGCCAGCCCTGCCATCGGCACCGGCCGCTTCCACACCGGCAGGTCCTTCTCGTCGGGGTCGACCAGGTCGGCCCGGGGGGTCTCGGAGTACACCAGACCCTTCAGCTCGGCCACCGGCTTGGGCTTGGTCATCAGCGAGACGATCACCATCAGCACGATGTCCACCACGAAGGCCGTGGCGGCGGCGACGAAGGCCGCGCCCTGGCCGGGCAGCGAGATCACCCCGGTCTCGGCGAGGACGAAGACGAACACCGCGGACAGGGTCCCGGCCACCAGCCCCATCCAGCCGGCGGTCGGGGTCGCCCGCTTCCAGAACATGCCCAGCAGGAAGGTGGCGAAGAGCGGGGCGTTGAAGAACCCGAACAGCGTCTGCAGGTAGTCCATCAGGTTGGAGAAGTTGCCCGCGATCAGCGCGGTGAAGATGGCGATGAAGGAGGCGGCGACCGTGGCCCAGCGACCGACCTTGAGGTAGTAGCCGTCCGGCTTGTCCTTGCGGACGTACTGCTGCCAGAGGTCGTAGCTGACCACGGTGTTGAAGGCGGAGATGTTGGCCGCCATGCCGGCCATGAAGGCCGCCAGCAGACCGGCGATCGCCACCCCGAGCAGACCGTTGGGCAGGACGTCGCGCATCAGCAGCAGCAGCGAGTCGTTGTAGGTGACGCCGGTGGCGTTGGCCGCGGCCTCACCCTGCGCCGCGTAGACCCGCTTGTACTCGGCCAGCTCGCCGACCAGCACCGCGGCGATCATGCCGGGGATGATCACGATGAAGGGGATGAACATCTTGGGGAAGGCGCCGATGATCGGGGTCATCCGGGCCGAGGTGAGGTCCTTGGAGGCCATCGCCCGCTGGACCTCGACGAAGTTGGTGGTCCAGTAGCCGAAGGAGAGCACGAAGCCCAGACCCAGCACGATGCCCACCACGCTGAAGAAGGGGCTCTCGAAGCCGGAGAGCTGGGTGCCCGGCCAGGCGTTGAGCTGCTCGGCCCCGCCGACGCCGTCACCGCGGACGCGGTCGAGCATGCCCTGCCAGCCGCCGATCTTGTGCAGGCCGATCAGGGTGAGGGGGAGCAGGGCGGCCACGATGACGAAGAACTGCAGGACCTCGTTGTAGATCGCCGCGCTCAGCCCGCCGAGGGTGATGTAGGCCAGCACGATGGCCGCGGCCACCACCAGGCCCACCCACAGCGGCCAGCCCAGCAGCCGGTTCACGATGGTGCCCAGCAGGTAGAGGTTCACACCGGCGATCAGGAGCTGCGCCACGGCGAAGGAGATCGAGTTCACCAGGTGGGCCCCGGTGCCGAACCGCATCCGCATGAACTCCGGCACCGAGCGCACCTTGGAGCCGTAGTAGAAGGGCATCATCACCACGCCGAGGAACAGCATGGCCGGGACGGCGCCGATCCAGAAGTAGTGGAAGGTCGGGTAGCCGTACTGGGCGCCGTTGGCCGACATGCCCATCACCTCGACCGCGCCGAGGTTGGCCGAGATGAACGCCAGCCCGGTCACCCACGCAGGCAGCGAGCGTCCGGACAGGAAGAACTCGATGGAGTTGGAGACGCCCCGTTTGGCGTACCACCCCACCCCCAGCACGAAGACGAAGTACAGCGCGATCAACAGGTAGTCGATCAGCTGTGCGTCCAGCCTGATCTCCATGGGTCCTCACTTCCCGGCCGCGTCGGCCGTCAGCAACCCGCTCGGTCTACCGGAGCGGTGGCGACGCCGTCAACGTCCCTCGACCTCGGCTTCAGCCCACCCTTCGGCGGAGACGCCGCGGGGGCGGCCACCGCAGTGCGGTGACCGCCCCCGTGAGGAGCTGCGTCGGGATCAGCCGTCGGCCTTCGGCGGCTGGACGACGACCTGGGCGATCGAGTTGCCGGCCCGGGTCTTGCCCACGGTCAGCTTCACGCCGTAGGGGTCGTTCGGGTTCCCGTCACCCAGCGGCACCGACAGCCCGACGTCCTCGCCGTACAGCTCGGTCAGCGGGTTGCCCTCGGCGTCGACCACGCGGACCGGGTACGGCTCGTTCCCCCCGTTGGGGATGACCGTCGAGGCGTCCACGTCGCGGTAGAAGAGGCTGCTGCCACGGACCTCGATGCCCGGGTACCAGCCCTTGGAGTCGTCGAAGGTGCTGACCGCCGGCAGCGAGCCGAAGGAGGTGCAGTACTCGTTGGTCCAGGCCTCGCCCGGCAGCTCGGCCAGGCACTCCGTGAAGGGCCTGGTCGCGGCACCGAAGGCGGCGTTGGACGACTGCGCCCGCGAGGGCAGGTTGTCCAGCGTCGAGGTGTCCTTCACCGCGGCCTCGCCGGAGCGCCGCAGCGGGTCGAAGTGGCTGTCCACGATCAGCAGACCACCCTTGCTGCCGACGCTGGGGGCGTCGTTGGTGGTGGCCAGCACCGGGTTGGCGTCGCCGTAGGTGGTGTCGCGGTACCAGACCAGCAGGCCGGGGGCGTTGTAGGCGATCTTCTCGACCTTCCACGGCCCGTTGCTGGCGTAGGTGGTGTCGTAGGCGTACTTCAGGCCCTCGTCGAAGCCGTCGTAGTTGCGCCACTCCGCGAGGTAGTACTGCGCCTGCTCGCGCTCACCGGTGGTGATGGTCCAGCCGGTGCCGGGCGCGCTGCCGGCCACCCAGCTGCCGACGGCGGTGGTCCAGCCGTTGGTGCCGCCCTCGACGTCGTCGCTCCAGACGATCTGGCTGCCGGAGGTGACCGAGAAGTCGTCGGCGAACCAGCCGCGCTCGAGGAACGCCGCGTCGGTGGCCTGGCGGAGCCGGACCTGGATGCTCTGGCCGGCGAAGGCGGAGAGGTCGATGTAGTCGTGGCGCCAGCCCTCGGAGGAGCCGGTGAGCCCGTACTTCTTGCCGCCGAACCCGGCCAGGTTGCCGTTCGGGTCCGGGTAGCCCTCGGGGGTGGTGACCTCGTTCCCGGCGTCGTCGAAGACCTTCTGCTCGACCCAGGTCGCGCCACCGTCGGTGGAGACCTCGACGAAGCCGAAGTCCCAGTCCTCCTCGATGACGTAGTCGTTCCACATCCAGAACTTGGGGTCGGTGGCGGGGACGTCGATGCTGCGGGTCAGGGTGAAGTCGGCCCAGTCGCCGTCCTGGCCGCTCCACCACATGTTCTCGCCGCTGTGCGGGTCGCCCAGGTCCTGCACCTTGTTCGGCAGGTTGATGATCAGGCCGTCCTCGCTGCCCCGGGGGGTGCGGGAGGTCTGGCCGACCTGGACGGTGCGGCGCCGGTCGCCGGGGTTGAACTCGAGCGGGTCGACCCAGCCGAGCACCCACTTGTCCCAGAGCCCCATGTGGGTGGGCATGCTCTGGAAGATCGGGCCGGCGTGGCTGCCGGAGCTCATCAGGTCCCAGAAGTCGACGTCGGAGTCACCGCCGCTGGTCACGTCGTAGAGGTCGGGCAGACCGAGGTCGTGGCCGTACTCGTGGGCGAAGACGCCGACGCCGGAGTCCTCGGGCTGGACGATGTAGTTGCTGATCCGGATCCCGGTGTCGCCGATCTCCGGTGCGGTGGCCAGTGCGGAGCTGTGCGCCCAGATGGCGTAGGTGCCCTCGGTGCCGCCGCCCCCGGACTTGTCCTCGCCGGCGTGCACCAGCACCAGGTGGTCGACGACGCCGTCGGGCTCGTACAGGTCGCCGTCGCCGTCGACGTCACCCTGGTCCTCGACGTCGTAGTCGGCCCAGGGGAAGTCGGGGTCCATCTCGTGGAGCTTGGTGACGGCGTCCAGGGCCATCTGCTGCGGGCCGCCGCTGCCGGGGTAGCCGTCCATGTCCTGGACCCGGCCGGCCTCCCAGGTCTGGTTGCCCTCGTCGTCGGTCACCAGCTGGCAGGTGTCGGCGGCGTAGTACGCCTCGGAGTTGTCCAGCGTGATCCAGGGCGAGGCCTCGCCGTCCACCGTGTAGGCGCCCTTGGACATCTCCTCGTACATCGCCTTCATCGTGTAGCCGGAGATGTCGATGCCGGGCTCCCCGTCCGGACCGGTCAGGTCGGGGCGGACGCGCTCGGTGATGCCCTCGTCGGTGTAGAGCATCTTGTTGTAGTGCTCGGAGGAGAAGTCCTCGACCCAGAAGGAGTTGTTGTCCTCACCCTCGGCCCAGTCGGCGGGGTCCGGGATGTTGTTGTGCAGCGGGCCGGAGGGGACGTCGGCGGCGGGCACGCAGGTGCGGTCGCCGTTCACGCTGCGGGGGACCATCACGCCCGACCAGTCGTAGCTGACGTCCTCGTCGTACTCCACCAGCAGGGTCAGCAGCCGGGCCTCCTGGGTGGCCGGCGCCTTCTTGAACTCCCGCGGGTTCCGGCCCGTCCTGACCGCCTTCTGCTCGGCCTTGGCCAGCGCCTCCGCGGCCCGGGGGTTGCCCTCGGCGTGCTTGTAGCCGTAGGCCTTCGCCTCGGCCACCACCCGCTCGGCCTCCCCGACCTGGACGTCCTCACCCACCGCCGCCTCGAACTGCGGTGCGGCGTAGTTGATGTAGGCGTCCGACGGCCCGTACGGGTTCACCTCGGCGGGGTCCGCGGCGGCGGTGCCCCCGGGCAGCGAGGCCAGCGAGCCGCCGGCGAGCAGGGCCAGGGCGGAGAGCCCCACGACCAGGGGGGTCCCGGTGCGCCGCAGCGCTGCGGCTCGCGACCGGGTGGGTGAGGACTGGGGCACGGTGATGCCTTCTTCCTGTGACGCGGTGCGGGGGGTGTCGCACGGACGACGGCGGCCGGAGCCGGCGCGAGGGGGTGTGGTCTCGTCCCCTGATCCTGTGCGCGTCGAGGGGTGGTGGCGAGACCTGCACCGGTGACGTTACCAAACTGTGACCTGGGGTCCGGTCGGTCCGGAGGGTCCGGAGACGCCACGAGGGGCAGACCCGGAGGTCTGCCCCTCGTGGGGCCCGGCGGGAGCCGAGAGGTCAGCGCTGCCCCATCGGCACGAAGTCGCGGGTGCGGTGACCGGTGTAGATCTGCTTGGGACGGGCGATCTTCTGCTCCTTGTCCACCACCAGCTCCTGCCACTGGGCCAGCCAGCCGGGGGTCCGGCCGATGGCGAAGAGCACGGTGAACATCTCCGGCGGGAACTGCAGCGCCTCGTAGATCAGCCCGGAGTAGAAGTCCACGTTGGGGTAGAGCTTGCGGGAGACGAAGTACTCGTCCTCCAGCGCGATCTTCTCCAGCTCCAGGGCGATCTCGAGCAGCGGGTTGATCCCGGTGACCTCGAAGACGTCGTCGCAGGCCTTCTTGATGATCTTCGCGCGCGGGTCGTAGTTCTTGTAGACCCGGTGCCCGAAGCCCATCAGCTTCTCCTTGCCCTCCTTCACCCCGGCGATGAAGCCCGGGATGTTGTCGGTGCTGCCGATGCGCCGCAGCATCTTCAGCACGGCCTCGTTGGCGCCCCCGTGCAGCGGGCCGTAGAGGGCCCCGATGCCCGCGGCCACCGCGGAGTAGGGGTCGACCTGGGAGGAGCCCACCGAGCGGACCGCGTTCGTCGAGCAGTTCTGCTCGTGGTCGGCGTGCAGGATGAACAGCACCTCCAGCGCCTTGACCAGCCGCTCGTCGGCGGCGTAGGTCGGCTCGCTCATCTTGAAGAGCATGGAGAGGAAGTTCGCGCAGTAGGACAGCTCGTTGTCGGGGTAGACGTACGGCTTGCCCTGGCTGTGCCGGTAGGCGAAGGCCCCGATGGTCGGCATCTTGGCGATCATCCGGGTGGTCTGCAGGTAGCGGTTCGCCGGGTCGGCGATGTCGCTGGCGTCGGGGTAGAAGGTGCTCAGCGCGCTGACCGAGGACATCAGCATGCCCATCGGGTGCGCGTCGTAGCGGAACCCCGTCATCAGGCCCTTGATGTTCTCGTGCAGGAACGTGTGGTGCGTCACGTCGTGGGTCCACTGCCCGAGCTGGTCGGAGGTCGGGAGCTCACCGTTGAGCAGGAGGTAGGAGACCTCGAGGAAGGTCGAGTGCTCGGCCAGCTGCTCGATGGGGTAGCCGCGGTACTCGAGGATGCCCTCGTCGCCGTCGATGAAGGTGACGGCGCTGCGGCAGGAGGCGGTGTTGACGAACCCGGGGTCGTAGGTGGCGAGACCGCCCACCTTCTTCAGATCGGCCGCGCGGATGGTGCCGTCGACGATCTCGATCTCGTGCTCTTCACCAGTCCGGTTGTCGCGAATCGTGAGTGAGTCGGTCATGGGGTCAAGATAGGGGGTGCCTGGGGGGCGGGCGAATCGCGGGGCGCGCGCACGCGGGAGGTCGCTCCCCGCGGCACCGAGGTCGTTTTGACCCCTGGGTGGGCTCGGAGTAGTCTGAGCCGCTGTTGCGCTGAGGTGTGCCCACCGCGGTGCTGCGACCAGGGATCCGTCCCCGGAATCGTGGCCCGGGAGAGCCGGCACTCGGCGTGAGAGCCACACATGTCAGTTCACGACGCTGGTCGAAGTACCGGCGGCAAACACTACGGAAGATGGTCCACGAGCGTGTCTACGTACAGCCCGAAGCCTGGTGAGGTGACCAGGGAATGGCATGTCATCGATGCCGAAGACATCGTGCTGGGTCGCCTGGCCGTCTCGGCCGCCACCCTGCTGCGCGGCAAGCACAAGGCGACGTACGCCCCGCACGTCGACGGCGGTGACTTCGTCGTGGTGGTGAACGCCTCCAAGATCGCCCTGACCGGCAACAAGGCCACCGACAAGATGGCCTACCGCCACTCCGGTCGTCCCGGCGGTCTGCGCGCCGTGCCCTACGGCGAGCTCCTCAAGAACGACCCGCGCAAGGCCGTCGAGCTGGCGGTCTGGGGCATGCTGCCCAAGAACAAGCTGAGCCGTCGGCAGCTCAGCAAGCTCAAGGTCTACGCCGGCCCGGAGCACCCGCACAAGGCCCAGCAGCCGGCCGAGTACCAGATCACCCAGATCGCCCAGTGAGCACGCGAGGAACCCGATGACCGAGACCGTAGAAGAGACCGTCGAGTCGACGCCGTTCGCCGAGGGCGACCGTGAGATCGCCTACCGGTCGGAGACCGGCACGGGGGCCGGCCAGCAGGCCGCCTCCACCGGCCGCGCCGCCGTGGTGGCCCCCGCCGGCGCCACCGGCCGCCGCAAGGAGGCGATCGCCCGCGTGCGGATCGTCCCCGGCTCCGGCCAGTGGACGATCAACGGCCGCACCCTGGAGAACTACTTCCCCAACAAGGTGCACCAGCAGATCGTCTCCGAGCCCTTCGGCACCGCCGGTGTCGACGGGTCCTACGACGTCATCGCCCGCCTGCACGGTGGTGGCGTGACCGGTCAGGCCGGCGCCCTGCGTCTCGGTGTGGCCCGCGCGCTGAACGCCGTGGACGCCGAGGCCAGCCGTCCCGCCCTGAAGAAGGCCGGGATGCTGACCCGCGACGCGCGGATCAAGGAGCGCAAGAAGGCCGGTCTGAAGAAGGCCCGCAAGGCGCCCCAGTACAGCAAGCGCTGATCACGTGGGTCGACTCTTCGGCACCGATGGTGTCCGGGGTCGGGCCAACCAGGACCTGACTGCCGAGGTCGCGCTCGATCTCTCCGTCGCCGCCGCCCACGTGCTGGGCGAGGCGGGGGAGTTCGATCGGGCGCGACCTCGCGCGTTGGTCGGCCGGGACCCGCGGGCCTCCGGTGAGTTCCTGGAGGCCGCGGTCGTGGCCGGGCTGGCCAGCGCGGGCGTGGACGTGGTCCGGCTCGGCGTGGTGCCCACCCCGGGTGTGGCCTGGCTGGTCGGGCACTCCGCCGCCGAGCTCGGCGTGATGATCTCCGCCAGCCACAACCCGATGCCCGACAACGGCATCAAGTTCTTCGCCCGCGGTGGCGTGAAGCTCGACGACCGCATCGAGGACGCGATCGAGGCCCGCCTCCGTGAGCCCTGGCAGCGGCCGACCGGAGCCGGCGTGGGACGCGTCAGCGACGACGGTGCCCTGATCGAGGGCTACGTCGCCCACCTGGTGGGCAGCCTCAACGGGCCCGACGGCGACGGGGCCGCGGTCAGCCTCGAGGGGATCACCGTGGTGGTCGACTGCGCCAACGGCGCGGCCTCGATGACGGCCGTGGCCGCCTTCGAGACCCAGGGGGCCACCGTGGTGGCCATCCACGCCGAGCCCGACGGCGTCAACATCAACCAGGACTGCGGCTCCACCCACATGGACGACCTCCGGGCGGCCGTGGTCGAGCACGGCGCCGACCTGGGCATCGCCCTGGACGGGGACGCCGACCGCTGCCTGGCGGTCGACGCCGACGGCACGCTGGTGGACGGCGACCAGATCCTGGCGGTGCTGGCCGTGGGCATGAAGGAGGCCGGAACCCTCACCGGGGACACCGTGGTGGCCACCGTGATGAGCAACCTCGGCTTCGTCAACGCCATGCGCGAGCACGACATCCACGTGCTGCAGACCAAGGTCGGCGACCGCTACGTGCTCGAGGCCATGAGCGCCGGTGGGTTCGCGCTCGGCGGCGAGCAGTCCGGTCACGTGGTGCTCTCCCAGTACGCCACCACCGGGGACGGTGCCCTCACCGCCCTGCACCTGATGGCGCGGATGGTCACCAGCGGACGTCCGCTCTCCGAGCTCGCCGCCGTGATGACCCGGCTCCCGCAGGTGCTCGTCAACGTCAACGACGTGGACCGCTCCCGGGCGTCCTCGGACGAGGAGCTGCTGGCCGCCGTCGCCCAGGCCTCGGAGCAGCTGGGGGACAGCGGCCGCGTGCTGCTGCGACCATCGGGCACCGAGGCGCTGGTCCGCGTCATGGTGGAGGCGGAGAGCTTCGAGCGGGCCCAGCAGGTCGCGCAGTCCCTGGCCGAGGTGGTTCGCCTCCGTCTCCGCTGAAGCGGGAGACCCTGCCGGTCACCGGGACCTCGCGCCCCGCTAGCGTCGAGCCATGCGCTTCGGCATCACGATCCTCCCTGAGCACCCGTGGGCCGAGGCAGAGCCGCTGTGGCGCGGAGCCGAGGAGCTCGGCTTCGACCACGCCTGGACCTACGACCACCTGAGCTGGGGCGGGCTGCCCGACGTCCCCTGGTACGGCACCGTGCCCACGCTCACCGCGGCGGCGCTGGTGACGTCGCGGATCAGGCTGGGCACCTTCGTCGTGTCGCCGAACTTCCGCCACCCGGCGGCCTTCGTGCGGGAGGTGCTGAGCCTGCACGACGTCTCCGAGGGGCGTCTGCTGCTCGGGCTCGGCGCCGGCGGATCACCCGACGACCGGGTCCTCGGGTCTGCTCCGCTGCCCCCCGGGCGGCGGGTGGACCGGCTGGTGGAGTTCACCACGCTGCTCAGCGAGCTGCTGACCCGCGACCACGTCGACCACACGGGGGAGTACTTCACCACCGTGGACGCACGCACCCTGCCGACGACGGCCGTCGACGTGCCCCTGGTGGTGGCCGCCAACGGCCCTCGCTCGCAGCGGCTCGCGGTGCGCTTCGGCTCCGGGCAGCCGGACTCGGGCTGGGTCACCACCGGCGGCCCGGGGACCGAGGACGAGGACTGGTGGGACTCGCTCAGCGACCTGTCCCGCCGGATGGACCGGCTGCAGGAGGAGACCGGCTGCGAGCTGCGTCGCTACCTGAGCCTGGACGGCTCCTCGCGCTACGCGCTGGCCGACGTCGACACCTTCACCGGGATGGTCGAGCGTGCGGCGGGGCTCGGCTTCACCGACCTGGTCACGCACTGGCCACGGCGCAGCGGCGTCTACGCCGGCTCCCGGGACACCCTGGAGTCCGTGGCGGCGCTGCTGCCCCAGTGGCGCGACGCCTGAGTCCCTCGGGGGGGGTCACACCTTGCGGATCCGCACCCAGCGGACGTCGTGGTTGGTGCCCTTGCGCATGATCGCGGTGGCCCGTCCCCGGGTGGGGAGGATGTTGGTCACCAGGTTGGGGCCGTTGATGGTGTCCCAGATGTTGCCGGCGTAGGCCAGGGCCTCGTCCTGGCTCATGGCCGCGAAGCGACGGAAGTACGAGCCGGGGTCGCGGAAGGCCGTGTCGCGCAGGGTGGAGAAGCGCTGCAGGAACCAGGTCCTGATGTCCTCGGTGGAGGCGTCGACGTAGACGGAGAAGTCGAAGAAGTCGCTGACCGCCAGGCTGGTGGTCCCGTCGGCGCGCTGCCTGGCCGGCTGCAGCACGTTGAGCCCCTCGACGATCAGGATGTCGGGCTGGTTCACCACGATCCGGCGGTCGGGGACGATGTCGTAGCTGAGGTGGCTGTAGACGGGTGCGGTGACGGAGGGCTTGCCGCTCTTGACGTCCATCACGAAGCGCAGCAGCGCCCGCCGGTCGTAGGACTCCGGGAACCCCTTGCGGTGCAGGGCGCCCCGGCGCTCGAGCTCGGCGTTGGGGAACAGGAACCCGTCGGTGGTGAGGAGCTCGACGTGGGGGTGGTGCGGCCACCGCGACAGCAGCTCCTTGAGCAGGCGCGCCGTGGTCGACTTGCCGACCGCCACCGAGCCGGCGACGCCGATCACGAACGGCGTGCGCCCCACGGACAGCCGCAGGAAGTCGTTGGTGGAGCGGTAGAGGTCGCCGAAGTGCCGGAAGTACTCGCTCATCAGCCGGGTCAGGGGGAGGTAGACCTCGATCACCTCCTGCAGGCTGGTGGGGTCGTTCATGCCGCGCAGCCGCGACAGCGTCTCCTCGTCCAGGGTCATGGGTGTGGAGGCGGCCAGCTCGGCCCAGGCCTCGCGGTCCCGCTCGACGTAGGGACCGTTGGTCTCACCGCTGCTGTCCAGTGACATGGCCGCCATTGTGCCCACCGGACGGACGTCCCACGGACCTCGGCCCGCCCGCGGGACGGGCGCCGCAGCCGGCTGTCTGCACCCGGGACGTCCCGATTTGCGCTCCTGGACATCCGCGCGTAATGTTCTCCGAGTCGCCAGTGCAGGGGACTGGCCCGGACCGCGAGGTCCAGGGGCCGGGAACCGCCAGGCGACCACCACAACGATCAAGGCCTCAGGGCTGGGTCCGTCGAGTAGACGGCTCACAGGACTGGACCTCGTGGGGTGGTGGCGGAGCTCGGAACCGGGTTTGACTCGGGAGCGGGGGACGGGTAAGTTTGACCGGGTTGCCCCAAGTTCGGCTGTGAGGTCGGGCGAGGTGTGTGGCGGATTCTTGAGAACTCAACAGTGTGCTTGTAGGTCATTGCCAATTTGGTTATGTCTCCGTCTCCTGGCTCATCCTTTTGGGGTGTGGTTGGGGATGGTTTCTTTGAGATTGATTGTTGATTGGACCAGTTATGGTTCTGTCAGTGGTTGGACTCGTGTTGTAAGGACGGCGCTTTCGGGTGTCGGTAACTTCAATGGAGAGTTTGATCCTGGCTCAGGACGAACGCTGGCGGCGTGCTTAACACATGCAAGTCGAACGGTAAGGCCCCTTCGGGGGTACACGAGTGGCGAACGGGTGAGTAACACGTGAGCAACCTGCCTCTGACTTTGGGATAACAGTAGGAAACTGCTGCTAATACCGGATATCACCTCCTTCTGCATGGTGGGGGGTTGAAAGCTTTTGCGGTCAGGGATGGGCTCGCGGCCTATCAGCTTGTTGGTGAGGTAACGGCTCACCAAGGCTTCGACGGGTAGCCGGCCTGAGAGGGCGACCGGCCACACTGGGACTGAGATACGGCCCAGACTCCTACGGGAGGCAGCAGTGGGGAATATTGCACAATGGGCGGAAGCCTGATGCAGCAACGCCGCGTGCGGGATGACGGCCTTCGGGTTGTAAACCGCTTTCACTCATGACGAAGCGCAAGTGACGGTAGTGAGAGAAGAAGCACCGGCCAACTACGTGCCAGCAGCCGCGGTGATACGTAGGGTGCGAGCGTTGTCCGGAATTATTGGGCGTAAAGAGCTCGTAGGCGGTCTGTCACGTCGGAAGTGAAAACTCAGGGCTTAACCCTGAGCCTGCTTCCGATACGGGCAGACTTGAGGAAGGTAGGGGAGAACGGAATTCCTGGTGGAGCGGTGGAATGCTCAGATATCAGGAGGAACACCGGTGGCGAAGGCGGTTCTCTGGACCTTTCCTGACGCTGAGGAGCGAAAGCGTGGGGAGCAAACAGGCTTAGATACCCTGGTAGTCCACGCCGTAAACGGTGGGCACTAGGTGTGGGGGACATTCCACGTTCTCCGTGCCGTAGCTAACGCATTAAGTGCCCCGCCTGGGGAGTACGGCCGCAAGGCTAAAACTCAAAGGAATTGACGGGGGCCCGCACAAGCGGCGGAGCATGCGGATTAATTCGATGCAACGCGAAGAACCTTACCTGGGTTTGACATATGCCGGAAAGCTGCAGAGATGTAGCCCCCGCAAGGTCGGTATACAGGTGGTGCATGGCTGTCGTCAGCTCGTGTCGTGAGATGTTGGGTTAAGTCCCGCAACGAGCGCAACCCTCGTCCTATGTTGCCAGCACGTCATGGTGGGGACTCATAGGAGACTGCCGGGGTCAACTCGGAGGAAGGTGGGGATGAGGTCAAGTCATCATGCCCCTTAAGTCCAGGGCTTCACGCATGCTACAATGGCAGGTACAAACGGCTGCAAAACCGCAAGGTCGAGCGAATCCGAAAAAGCCTGTCTCAGTTCGGATTGGGGTCTGCAACTCGACCCCATGAAGTCGGAGTCGCTAGTAATCGCAGATCAGCAACGCTGCGGTGAATACGTTCCCGGGCCTTGTACACACCGCCCGTCAAGTCATGAAAGTCGGTAACACCCGAAGCCGGTGGCCCAACCTCTTGAGGGGGGAGCCGTCGAAGGTGGGACTGGTGATTAGGACTAAGTCGTAACAAGGTAGCCGTACCGGAAGGTGCGGCTGGATCACCTCCTTTCTAAGGAGCTTGCAGCAGCTGGTGTCTGGTGGAAGCCGGCGCTTGGTTGCTCATTCACGAGTTGGTGGGGCGTTCGTTCCCGCGCTCGTGGCTCTGGATAGTGGAACAATGACCTGTGAGCCTGGTTGAGCTCTGCTCACTGCTAGTACTACCTGATGCGTTTCGGCGTGAGGGTGTGGAGGGTGGTGGACAGAGGGAGATCGGGTGGCAAGCACGCTGTTGGGTCCTGAGGGATTCAGCTGCACTGTTTTCACCCTGGGAGGACTTCGGTCTTGTCGGGGTGGGGGTGCGGGTGACCTTCTTGCAGGCTCTGAACTTCTTTCACCGGTTGGTGGGAGGGTGGGGGTTGCTGCTGGTGTGTTGAGAACTTCACAGTGGACGCGAGCATCTTTGTAGTGTTAATGACAAGCTACTAAGGGCAATCGGTGGATGCCTAGGCACCAAGAGCCGATGAAGGACGTGGGAACCTGCGATAAGCCCCGGGGAGCTGGTAAACGAGCACCGATCCGGGGATCTCCGAATAGGGAAACCTCGAAAGAAACCGGAGTCATGTCCGGCGACCTCTACCTGAATATATAGGGTAGTTGGAGGGAACGCGGGGAAGTGAAACATCTCAGTACCCGCAGGAAGAGAAAACAAAAGTGATTCCGTCAGTAGTGGCGAGCGAACGCGGAACAGGCCAAACCGTATGTGTGTGAGAGCTGACAGGCGTTGCACGTGCGGTGTTGTGGGGCCGTCTGGACCGGGCTGTTGACTGGTCAGAGAGTAAGAAATGGTCGATGAAGTCGAAGTACTCTGGGAAGGTACGGCATAGAGGGTAATACCCCCGTAGACGTAAGACGACCACTCTCAGACGTCACCCCAAGTAGCACGGGACCCCTGAAATCCCGTGTGAATCTGGCGGGACCACCCGCTAAGCCTAAATACTCCTTGGTGACCGATAGCGGACAAGTACCGTGAGGGAAAGGTGAAAAGTACCCCGGGAGGGGAGTGAAATAGTACCTGAAACCGATTGCCTACAATCCGTCGGAGCTGAGCCCGCAAGGGTGAGGTGACGGCGTGCCTTTTGAAGAATGAGCCTGCGAGTTAGTGGTGCGTGGCGAGGTTAACCCGTGTGGGGAAGCCGTAGCGAAAGCGAGTCCGAACAGGGCGATTGAGTCGCGCGCTCTAGACCCGAAGCGGAGTGATCTATCCATGGCCAGGTTGAAGCGACGGTAAGACGTCGTGGAGGACCGAACCCACCAGGGTTGAAAACCTGGGGGATGAGCTGTGGATAGGGGTGAAAGGCCAATCAAACTCCGTGATAGCTGGTTCTCCCCGAAATGCATTTAGGTGCAGCGTCGTGTGTTTCTTGCCGGAGGTAGAGCACTGGATAGTCTAGGGGGCCCAACAGCTTACCGAAATTAGCCAAACTCCGAATGCCGGTAAGTGAGAGCGCGGCAGTGAGACTGTGGGGGATAAGCTTCATAGTCGAGAGGGAAACAGCCCAGATCACCAGCTAAGGCCCCTAAGCGATAACTAAGTGGAAAAGGATGTGGAGTTGCGCAGACAACCAGGAGGTTGGCTTGGAAGCAGCCACCCTTGAAAGAGTGCGTAATAGCTCACTGGTCAAGTGATTCTGCGCCGACAATTTAGCGGGGCTCAAGTTATCCGCCGAAGCTGTGGCATTCATATATTTACTTGGTCTTCGGATCCAGGTGTGTGGATGGGTAGGGGAGCGTCGTGTGTACGAAGAAGCCTCGGGGTGACCCAGGGGTGGAGAGCACACGAGTGAGAATGCAGGCATGAGTAGCGAATGACGGGTGAGAAACCCGTCCGCCGAATAACCAAGGGTTCCAGGGTCAAGCTAATCTGCCCTGGGTGAGCCGGGACCTAAGGCGAGGCCGACAGGCGTAGTCGATGGACAACGGGTTGATATTCCCGTCGCCGGCGAAACAACGACCGTGCCGAGGCGCGTGATGCTAAGAACGGAAGCTGGTGGGGATCCTTCGGGTGAACCACCGGTGACTCTTCGACCCGATCGTGTAGTAGGCAAGCTGCGGAGGGACGCAGGAAGGTAGCCCATCCCGGGCGATGGTAGTCCCGGGCTAAGTGCGTAGGGCGAGGTGTAGGCAAATCCGCACCTCATACAGCCTGAGACATGATGGCTCTGCCGCATCAGCGGTGGAGTGGGTGATCCTATGCTGCCAAGAAAAGCTTCGTGAGCGAGTTGTGAGCCGCCCGTACCCCAAACCGACACAGGTGGTTAGGTAGAGAATACCAAGGCGATCGAGATAATCGTGGTTAAGGAACTCGGCAAAATGCCCCCGTAACTTCGGGATAAGGGGGACCTGAGGCGTTACCTCCTTTTCGGAGGGAAGCGTCGAGGGTCGCAGAGACCAGGCCCAAGCGACTGTTTACCAAAAACACAGGTCCGTGCTAAGTCGAAAGACGATGTATACGGACTGACTCCTGCCCGGTGCTGGAAGGTTAAGGGGAACTGTTAGCCGCAAGGCGAAGCGGTGAACTTAAGCCCCAGTAAACGGCGGTGGTAACTATAACCATCCTAAGGTAGCGAAATTCCTTGTCGGGTAAGTTCCGACCTGCACGAATGGAGTAACGACTTGGGCGCTGTCTCAACCACGAACTCGGCGAAATTGCACTACGAGTAAAGATGCTCGTTACGCGCAGCAGGACGGAAAGACCCCGGGACCTTTACTATAGTTTGGTATTGGTGTTCGGTACAGCTTGTGTAGGATAGGTGGGAGACTGTGAAGCGGCCACGCCAGTGGTTGTGGAGTCATCGTTGAAATACCACTCTGGCTGTTCTGGATATCTAACCTAGGTCCATTATCTGGATCAGGGACAGTGCCTGATGGGTAGTTTGACTGGGGCGGTCGCCTCCTAAAAGGTAACGGAGGCGCCCAAAGGTTCCCTCAGCCTGGTTGGCAATCAGGTGTTGAGTGTAAGTGCACAAGGGAGCTTGACTGTGAGAGAGACATCTCGAGCAGGGACGAAAGTCGGGACTAGTGATCTGACGGTGGCATGTGGAAGCGCCGTCACTCAACGGATAAAAGGTACCCCGGGGATAACAGGCTGATCTTGCCCGAGCGTCCATAGCGACGGCATGGTTTGGCACCTCGATGTCGGCTCGTCGCATCCTGGGGCTGGAGTCGGTCCCAAGGGTTGGGCTGTTCGCCCATTAAAGCGGCACGCGAGCTGGGTTCAGAACGTCGTGAGACAGTTCGGTCCCTATCCGCTGCGCGCGTAGGAGTCTTGAGAAGAGCTGTCCTTAGTACGAGAGGACCGGGACGGACTGACCTCTGGTGTGCCAGTTGTCCTGCCAAGGGCACGGCTGGTTGGCTACGTCGGGAAGTGATAACCGCTGAAAGCATCTAAGCGGGAAGCACGCTTCAAGATGAGGGCTCCCACAGAATAATCTGGTAAGGCCCCCGGCAGACCACCGGGTGATAGGTCGGATGTGGAAGCACAGCAATGTGTGGAGCTGACCGATACTAATAGGCCGAGGGCTTGTCTGACACTGCATTCGATGTTTGCGTCCACTGTGAGGTCTCTCGAGACATCAACACAACCCGACATATGGGGTTTGTTGACATCTCCATAGAGTTTCGGTGGCCATGGCGAAGGGGAAACACCCGGTCCCATTCCGAACCCGGAAGTTAAGCCCTTCAGCGCCGATGGTACTGCACACGGGAGTGTGTGGGAGACTAGGACGCCGCCGGACAAACAATGTACGGATTCCCCTGGACGGGGGCCCTTCTTCGGAGGGGACCCTGTCCAGGGGATTCGTGCGTTCTGGGCCAGTTCGCGGTGCCACTGACGATGTACCAGCCTGGCGCCAGCAGCGCCGGTGGACGTAGGTGCACGCCCTGTGGCAGGGCCTGGGCGAACCTCAGGAGCTCCATCGGATCATCGCCTTGCCCGGCCCGAAGTCCTGGAGCCGCAGGTGCGCCGAGCTCGCCCCGCGCAGGTCGAGGGGGGTCACCCGGGTGTCGGTGTCGGACTCCACCACCGTCTCGCAGCGGGCCGGCACCGCGTCGGGGTGGAAACGGACCCAGAGCACGAGCTCCGCCGACGGGCGCACCCGGAGCACCGAGAAGCGTCCGGGCAGCTCGAGGTCGGGCGGCAGCTCGTACTGGTGCTCGGTCAGGACCGTCTCACCCACCAGCAGCGGCCGGGTGAAGAGGAGCTCGGTGACGAAGAACCCGTGCTCCGGGGCCGAGACCAGCCGCCCTTCGTGGGCTCCCGCCAGCAACCTCAACCTGGGGCGGCGCACCATCGGCTGCTCGAAGAAGATGACCAGCGCCCGGCGGTCGATCCCGGTCCGGGTGGCCCGGTCCAGCGACCTCATGATCATGGTGCTGGGCCGGCCGTCGGCGTCGACGTCCATGGTGGAGTGCGCGCTGACCGTCTGCAGACCGTTGGCCCAGTCCTCCATCCCCAGCTCGTCGAGCGCCTCCTGCACCAGGGGGCCGGCGGTCATCGTGTGGGCGAGGTCGGCCGGGGCGGAGAGCGGCAGCACGCGTCGGCGGGGCTGCAGGGCACGGCGGAGATGGCCGGACGGCAGCTCCAGCAGCTCCTCCAGCGCGGGCAGCACCTCCTGGGAGGTGACCGGGTCCGGCAACCGGTGGCCGGAGCGCCAGTGGCTGAGGGTGGACAGGCTGATGCGCGCTCCCCGGGCTCGTAGCTGTGCGTGCAGCCGGGTCAGCGACGTACCGCTGCGCTCCACCGCGCCGGCCAGGACGGAGGCGAAGGTCACCGCCGACATCGCCCCCCCGTCCGCGCGGCAGCAGGACCCGTCCGGTCGTCCGCTGCCGCGTGCGGACGGCCGGTGCCGGGACAGTAGCGTCTGCCCGGGCCACCCGGCGTCACAGCGCGGGATCCTCCTCCAGCACCCCTAGGGTGGAGCCCATGTGCGGAATCGTGGGTTACGTCGGTCCCCAGCAGGCCTCAGGGGTCGTCCTCGGCGGGCTGAAGCGGATGGAGTACCGGGGCTACGACTCCGCTGGCGTGGCGGTGGCTGCCGACGGACAGCTGGTCGTGGCCAAGAAGGCGGGCAAGCTGGTCAACCTCGAGCGCGAGATCGAAGCCAACCCGATGCCGACCAGCGGCACGGCCATCGGGCACACCCGGTGGGCCACCCACGGTGCCCCCAACGACGTCAACGCCCACCCCCACACCTCCACCTCCGGACGGGTCTCGGTGATCCACAACGGCATCATCGAGAACTTCCTGCCCCTGCGCCGGGAGCTCGAGGCCGCGGGTGTGGTGCTGACCTCGCAGACCGACACCGAGGTGGTGGCGCACCTGCTCGCCGCCGAGCTCGATCAGGGGGCCACGCTGGTGGAGGCCATGCGAGGCGCGTGCCGCCGGCTGGAGGGGGCCTTCACCCTGGTGGCCCTGGACGCCCAGCAGCCCGGCACCGTGGTCGCCGCCCGACGCAACTCGCCGCTGGTGGTGGGGCTGGGTGAGGGGGAGAACTTCGTCGCCTCCGACGTCGCGGCCTTCATCGAGCACACCCGCGAGGCGGTCGAGCTCGGCCAGGACCAGGTCGTGGTGATCACCGCCGACGACTGGGAGGTCACCGACTTCGACGGGTCCCCGGCGCCGTCCACCCGCTACCGCGTGGAGTGGGACCTCACCGCCGCCGAGAAGGGCGGCCACGACTGGTTCATGCGCAAGGAGATCTTCGAGCAGCCCAAGGCCGTCGCCGACACCCTGCTCGGACGCCTCGGTCCTGACGGCTCGCTGGTGCTGGACGAGATCCGGCTGAGCCGCGACGAGCTGCGCTCCATCGACAAGATCATCATCATCGCCTGCGGCACCGCCTCCTACGCCGGGCTGGTGGCCAAGTACGCCATCGAGCACTGGACCCGGATCCCCTGCGAGGTCGAGCTGGCCAGCGAGTTCCGCTACCGCGACCCCATCGTCAGCCCACAGACCCTCGTGGTCGCCATCAGCCAGTCCGGCGAGACCGCCGACACCCTGATGGCCATCCGCCACGCCAAGGCCCAGCGGGCCAAGGTGCTGGCCATCTGCAACACCAACGGCTCCACCATCCCGCGCGAGTCCGACGCCGTCATCTACACCCACGCCGGTCCCGAGATCGCGGTCGCCTCCACCAAGGGCTTCCTGACCCAGGTGGTGGCCTGCTACCTGCTCGGGCTGTACCTGGCCCAGGTGCACGGCACCAAGTTCGGCGACGAGATCGCCGCCGTCCTGGCCGAGCTGGAGGCCCTCCCGGCCCAGATCCAGCAGGTCCTGGACACGACCACCGAGCAGGCCATGGCCCTGGCCCGGGAGCTGGTCGACGCACCGTCGGTGCTCTTCCTGGGCCGCCACGTCGGCTACCCGATCGCCCTCGAGGGCGCGCTGAAGCTCAAGGAGCTGGCCTACATCCACGCGGAGGGCTTCGCCGCCGGCGAGCTCAAGCACGGGCCGATCGCGCTGGTCGACGAGGGGCTGCCGCTGTTCGTCATCGTCCCCCCGCGGGGCCGGGACATGCTGCACGACAAGGTCGTCTCCAACATCCAGGAGGTGCGGGCCCGCGGGGCGCGCACGATCGTGCTGGCCGAGGGGGAGGACACCGAGGCCGAGCCCTACTCCGACGTGCTGATCCGGCTGCCGACGGTGTCCACGCTGTTCCAGCCGATGCTGGCCATCGTCCCGCTGCAGGTGTTCGCCTGCGAGCTGGCCACCCTCAAGGGCCACGACGTGGACCAGCCGCGCAACCTGGCCAAGTCGGTCACCGTCGAGTGAGGTCGTCCGGAGGTCGGCGGTGATCGTCGGCGTGGGGGTGGACCTCTGCGAGATCGCCCGGTTCGAGGCGGCCGAGCGGCGCCATCCCGCCCTCACCCGACGCTGCCTGACCGAGGCCGAGGCGGCCACCTCGCTGGCGTCCCGCGCCGCCCGGTTCGCGGCCAAGGAGGCCCTGGCCAAGGCGCTCACCTCACCCGGGGGGCTGGCCTGGCACGACGCCGAGGTGGTCAAGGACGCGGCCGGCGCCCCCTCGATCGCCATGCGGGGCACGGTGCTGGCCCGGGCGCAGGAGCTCGGGGTGACCCGCGTCCACCTCTCGCTCTCCCACGACGGCGGTCACGCCGTGGCGATGGTGGTCTGCGAGGCTTGATGCCCGACCCGACCCGGAGGAGGCACCGTGCTCAACGCGTACCGCGGCGATGACGTCCGCGCGGCGGAGGAGGTCGCGATGGCGGCCGCCCGGGAGGGTGGGGGCACCGGCGGGGAGCTGATGCAGCGGGCCGCCGCCGGGGTGGCCACCGCGGCCCTCGGTCTACTCCGCCGGGCCTACGGCAGCACCGTGCTGGTGCTGGCCGGCCCCGGCAACAACGGCGGGGACGCCCTGCACGCCGCCGCCCGGCTGGCCCGCCGTGGTGCGGCGGTGCGGTACTGCGGCACCAGCGGGCGGGGGCTGCACACCGAGGGCGAGGCGGCCTGCCGGGCCGCCGGCGGCCGACCGGTGGACCTCGCCGGCGCAGGGGCGCTGCTCCGGGCCGGTCGCGTTCGGCTGGTCGTCGACGGCGTGCTCGGCCTCGGCGGCCGCGGTGACCTGCCAGCCGACGTCGCCACGCTGGCCGCCCTCTGCCGCGACACCAGCACCCCCGTGCTGGCCGTGGACGTCCCCTCCGGAACGGTGGCCGACGGCGGGGCGGTCGGGGACACCTTCTCCGCCGACCTGACCGTCACCTTCGGCGCCCGCCGCCTGGCTCACCTGATGGAGCCGGCGGCCTCGCGCTGCGGGGAGGTCCGGGTGGTGCCCATCGGGATCGAGCTGGGCCGGCCGACCCTGCTGGGCTGGGAGGTCGCGGACCTGGTGGCGGCCCTGCCCGTCCCCGGACCGCTGGACCACAAGTACAGCCGGGGGGTCGTCGGGCTGGACACCGGCTCCACCCGGTACCCCGGCGCGGCCCTGCTCGGCGTCTCCGGGGCGGTGCACACCGGGGTGGGCATGGTCCGCTACCTCGGCCCGGCCGGGGACGTCGTGACCACCGCCCTGCCGAACGTGGTCACCGCCGACGGACGGGTGCAGGCGCTGGTGCTCGGGTCCGGGTGGGGCGACTCCGAGGACACCGGCCGGCGTCTGCGCGAGGCGGTCGACCGGGTGGTGGGCGAGGGATCGGCGCTGCTCCTCGACGCCGACGCCCTCACCTCCCTCGGCACCGGTCGCGGTCCTCGCGGGCTCACCGAGCTCGGTCCGGACCGGCTGCTGCTCACCCCCCACGCCGGGGAGCTGGCGCGGCTGCTCGACGTCCCCCGCAGCCAGGTCGAGCAGGAGCCGCTGGCGCACGCGCGCCAGGCGGCCGAGCGCCTCGGCGCCACCGTCCTGCTCAAGGGAGCCACCCAGTACGTGGTCGGACCGGGCGAGGGGCCGGTCGAGGTCGCCGTGCCCGGGCCCGCCTGGACCGGGCAGGCCGGCTCCGGTGACGTGCTGGCCGGCATCTGCGGCGCGCTGCTGGCCGCCGGGCTCCCCGCCGCCCGGGCCGGCGCGGCCGGGGCCTCGCTGCAGGCCGTGGCCGCAGCCCGGAGACCGGGCCCGCACCCGCCGCAGGAGCTGGCCGCGAGGCTGCCCGAGGTGGTGTCGGAGCTGGTCGGCGTCGGGTCCTGGCGTGCTGGGCGCCGAGGGCCGTGACGGGGCGGGCAGAATGGCTCCTGTGAACGTCCTCCCTGACGGCGGTGCCGTCCCCACCACCGACCCGGACGTGGTCGCGGCGGGCACCCACCCGGCCACCGCCTCGGCGGAGGTCGACCTGGACGCCTACGCCGCCAACCTGCGGGTGCTGGCCGCGCACGTCGCGCCGGCGGCCCTGATGGCGGTGGTCAAGGCCGACGCCTACGGCCACGGCCTGGTGGCCTGCGCCCGGGCGGCCCGGGCCGCCGGCGTGGAGTGGCTGGGGGTGGCCACGCCCGGGGAGGCGCTCGCCCTGCGGGAGAGCGGGGACGAGGGCCGTCTGCTGTGCTGGCTGTACGGCCCCGACGAGGACCTCAGCCCGCTGGTCGCCGCCGACGTCGACGTCTCCGCCGCCTCCGTCGAGCAGGTCAGCGACCTGGTGGGCGCCGCGGCCACGACCGAGCGGGTGGCCCGGGTCCACCTCAAGATCGACACCGGTCTGCACCGCAACGGCAGCCCGGTGGAGGACTGGCCCGCCGTGGTGGGGGCCGCCGCCGAGGGCGAGCGCTTCGGCGCGGTGGAGGTCGTCGGCGTCTGGTCCCACCTGGCCACCGCCGAGGACCCCGACCACCCCAGCGTCGCGGCCCAGCTCGCGGCCTTCGGCGACGCCCTCGAGGTGGCCCGGACCGAGGGGCTCGACCCCCGCACCAACCACCTGGCCAACTCCGCCGGCGCGCTGCTGCTGCCGGCGGCCCGCCACCAGCTCGTCCGGGCGGGGATCGCCACCTACGGCATCGACCCGGCTCCCGGGGTGGCGGCCTCGGTCGGCGTCGCGCTGCGCCCGGTGATGACGCTACGGGCCCAGCTGGTCGCCGTGAAGGCCGTCGCCGCGGGGGAGGGCGTCTCCTACGGCCACACCTGGATCGCGCCCGCCGACACGGTGGTGGGCCTGGTGCCTCTGGGCTACGGCGACGGGGTCCCGCGACACGCCAGCTCGGTGGCCGAGGCGTGGGCGGGCGGTCGACGGGTCCCGGTCCGCGGCCGGGTCTGCATGGACCAGCTGCTGGTCGAGCTCGGTCCCGACGCCGGCGAGCAGGTGGGCGAGGAGGTCGTGCTCTTCGGTGCCGCACCGGCGCCGACCGCAGAGGACTGGGCCGAGGTGTGCGGCACCATCGGCTACGAGATCGTCACCAGGATCGGCCCCCGGGTCCCGCGCCGGCACCACGGTGGCGCCCGGGTCGACGTCGGTGCGCCGGCATGAGGGGCCGACGACCGGTGCCGCCCCGCGACTCCGCGCCCGAGCGTCGGGCCCCGGCCCCCTTCCCCCCGCGCCCGACGGTGCCCTCCCGGCTGCCTGGACCGCGGCGTCCCACCGGCCGGCGCGAGCCCGGCGGGATCACGCGGGCCGCCGGTCTGCTGGCCGGGCTGGCCGCGCTCAGCGCCGGCGGGCTGGTCGCCGGGCTCGAGCTGGAGCGTCGCATCGTCAGTCGCACCTCGCGCTCGGGGCCGTCCAGCCCGGAGGACTTCTTCTCGCTGCGCTCCTCCGGACCGGGGGTGACCACCACCGACGGGCTGGTGCTGCACACCGAGATCGACGAGCTGGCCGACCACGAGCCCCGGCCCGGGGCCGGAGCGGTGTACCCGGAGCTGACGGTGGTGCTGGTGCACGGCTACGCCCTGAGCCTCGACTGCTTCCACTTCCAGCGCAAGCACCTGCGCGGGCGGGCCCGGCTGGTGCTCTACGACCAGCGCAGCCACGGACGATCACCCGCCGCACCGGCCGAGACCTGCCGCATCGACCAGCTGGGGGACGACCTCTTCGCCGTGCTGCAGCAGACCGGCGTGACCGGCCCGGTGGTGCTGATCGGTCACTCCATGGGCGGCATGACGATCATGAACCTGGCCCGCCGTCACCCCGAGCTGTTCGGCGACCTGGTGCAGGGGGTGGTGCTGATCTCCACCTCCCCGGCCGACATGGCCGAGCACTCACCGATCCGCGGCATCCCCGGACGGGCCTTCTCCCGGGTGGTGCCCCCGCTGCTCACCGTGCTCAACCGGGTCCCGGAGGTGATCGCCCGGACCCGACGCGCCGGCTCGGACCTGGCCTTCGTGGCCACCAAGCAGTTCGCCTTCGGCTCCGACGTGCCGCCGGACTACGTCGAGTTCGTCGGGGACATGATCGCCGAGACCCCGCTGCAGGTGGTGGCCGACTTCTACCCGGCCTTCTCCGAGCTCGACGAGCTGGACGCCTTCCCGGTGCTGGCCGGGGTGGAGACCGCGGTGATCGGCGGCCAGGACGACGCGATGACCCCGGTGGAGCACACCGAGGTGATCATCGACCTGCTGCCCGGGGCCGACGCCCTGGTGCTGGAGAACTCCGGCCACCTGGCCCTGATCGAGCACCACGTCCAGGTCGACGAGGTGCTCGACGCGCTGCTGGTGCGCGTGGAGCGCAACCACCGCGAGCGGGACTGAGGCTCAGACCACGCCCTGCAGGCGGTGGGCGTCCACGGCCGTGCGGTAGTGCCCGACGAGGTCGGCGCAGACCGCGCTCCAGCTGCGGTGGCGGACGGCCTCGCGCGCCGCCCGGCCGAACGCGTGCCTCTTGCGGTCGTCACCCACCAGGTCCTGGACCTGGCTGCGCATGGTGGCCAGGTCGCCGGCGGGGTAGAGCCAGCCGGTGTGGCTGGGGTCGATCAGGTCGATCGGGCCGCCGCGGGCCGGGGCCACCGCGGGCACGCCGCTGGCCAGGGCCTCCTGGATGGTCTGGCAGAAGGTCTCCAGCTCACCGGGGTGCACCAGCACGTCCAGGCTGGCCATCGCCCGCGGGAGCGCGTCGCCGGTGAGCTGGCCCAGGAAGAGCGCCTGGGGGAGCTGCTGCTCCAGCTCCGCGCGTCGGGGACCGTCACCGATCACCACCATCCGGGTGCCCGGCAGGTCGGCCAGCACGCGGAGGTCCTCGACCTGCTTCTCCGGCGCCAGGCGCCCGACGAAGCCGATGATCCGCTCCCCGCCGGGGGCGACCTCCCGGCGCCAGGCCTCGTCACGGTGGGCGGGGGAGAAGCGCACGGAGTCGACCCCGCGGCCCCACAGCCCCACCCGCGGGATGCCGCGGTTGATCAGCTCCTGGCGCGTGTAGGAGGAGGGGGCCAGGGTCATGGTGGCCAGCGAGTGCGAGTGGCGCACCCGTCGCCAGATGAAGGACTGGGCGGGCCCGATCCAGTAGCGGGTGGCGAAGGAGGCGTACTCGGTCTGGTAGATCGCCACCGTCGGGATGCCCATCCGGTGGGCCACCGTGATCGCCTTGTGCCCCATGCTGATCGGGGCCGCGGCGTGCAGCACGTCGGGGCGGAAGTCGGCGAGGACCGTCTCCATCCGCAGGCTGGTGGTGACGCCGAAGGGGAGGTCGGGGTAGCCGGGGAAGGTGCCCGAGGGGGCCGCCACCACCGGGAACCCCGCGTAGGAGGACGGCACCTGGCCGCCGCTGGACGGTGCGATCACCAGGGCCTCGTGCCCGGCCTCGCGCAGGTGCTCCAGCACCCGGAGCACCGAGTGGGAGACACCGTTGACCGACGGGAGGAAGCTCTCTGCCACGATCGCTACGCGCACACCCACGACCCCATCCTCACTCAGTGACCTCCCGACGGTGGAATGCAGACGTGTCGCACAACGGTCGGTGACGAACGGGTGCCGGCACGCCGGACGCCTCCATGGTGGCACGCCGGTGGGAGCCGGTCGGGCGACCCGCGGGTGGGATTCTCCGTTTCCGGGGTGGGGCTGGTAATGTACACGAGTCCCCGGCTGCGCAGCGCAGTTCGGGAAATGATGCGCCTGGCACAGCTCCCCACGGGTGAGCCGAGACGTCGTGGCGCACGCGGCTCGCCCTACCTCCCCCCGATGACGAGATCACCGGGACGGGCGTGCCCACGACGGGGCCCCACGTGGCCCGGATGTGAGTCTGCGTGTCCGACAAGTACAGTTCCACCCCCGCCGGCAAGGCCAGTGCCAAGTCGCACAAGGCCGACGGCACCGCCAAGAAGCGCTGGAGCAGCGCCGAGCGCGCCACCCGCGGGCACGACCCGCGCAAGAGCGGCGGCCGCCCGCGCACCGAGCGCAGCGACCGTCCCGCGTTCGAGCGCAGCGACCGTCCTGCTTTCGAGCGCAGCGACCGTCCTGCTTTCGAGCGCAGCGACCGTCCCGCGTTCGAGCGCAGCGACCGACCGCGCCGTGACGACCGTCCGGCCCGCCCGAACACCGCCCGTGAGGACCGCTGGGGCGACCGGAAGCCCCGTTTCGAGCGCGACGACCGCAAGCCGCGCTTCGAGCGTGACGACCGCAGCCCCCGCACCGACGACCGTGGCCCGCGGTTCGAGCGGGACGACCGCAAGCCCCGTTTCGAGCGCGACGACCGTGCTCCCCGGTTCGAGCGGGACGACCGCAAGCCCCGTTTCGAGCGCGACGACCGCAAGCCCCGTTTCGAGCGTGACGACCGCGGCCCCCGCTCCGACGACCGCGGCCCCCGCTCCGACGACCGCGGCCCCCGCTCCGACGACCGCGGCGCCCGCACGGACGACCGCGCCCCGCGCAACGAGTGGCGCGACCGCCCGGCGCACAGCCGCGGCGGCAGCCGCCCGCCGGCCGACCAGCACGGCGGTCGCCGCTTCGAGTCCCGGCCGCACCGCTTCGCCGAGCGCAGCCACGCCAGCCGCGACAGCCGGCCCGAGCGTGCCCCGCGCAGCGACCGTGACGAGCGTCGTCCCGAGTGGCAGCAGGTGAGCGGCTACGAGCGTGACGTCGAGGACCAGATGAGCTGGAGCGAGGCCACCGCGGTGGACGTGGAGTCCCTCACCCCGGCCGGTGCCGACAACGGCTTCGCCGGTCTCGGTCTGCCTGCCGTCCTGGTGGACGCGCTGTCGGCGCAGGGCATCACCACGCCCTTCCCGATCCAGTCCGCCACGATCCCCGACGCGCTCGCCGGCAAGGACGTGCTGGGCCGCGGGCAGACCGGCTCGGGCAAGACCCTGGGCTTCGGGCTGCCGCTGCTGACCCGCCTGGCCGAGGGCCGCCGCGGTCGCACCCGCGCCGTGGTCCTGGTGCCCACCCGCGAGCTGGCCATGCAGGTCGCCGACGTGCTCTCCCCGCTGGCCAGCACCCTGGGTCTGTCCGTCGTCCTGATCGCCGGCGGCATGGCCTACGGGCCGCAGCTCAAGGCCTTCTCCAAGGGCGTCGACGTCGTGGTGGCCACCCCCGGCCGCCTGATCGACCTGATGGACCAGGGCGAGGCCGACCTCAGCGACGTCGAGGTCACCGTCCTGGACGAGGCCGACCACATGGCTGACCTGGGCTTCCTGCCCGCCGTCCGCCGAATCCTGGACTCGGTGCCGCCCAAGGGCCAGCGGCTGCTGTTCTCGGCCACCCTGGACCGCGGGGTGGACCGGGTGGTGCGGGAGTACCTGACCGACCCGGTGACCCACGAGGTCGACTCGGGCCAGGCCACCGTCAGCACGATGACGCACATCGTCTACCAGGTGAAGCCCTTCGAGAAGCAGGCGCTGACCGCCGAGGTGGCCAACCGCGAGGGCCGCACCGTCGTCTTCGTCCGCACCCAGCGCGGCGCGGACCGCATCGCCGGCCAGCTCCGTGAGGCCGGCGTGATGGCCGGTGCGCTGCACGGCGGCCTGACCCAGGGCGCCCGCAGCCGGATCCTGACCGCCTTCAAGGACGGCGGCGTGCCGGTCCTGGTGGCCACCGACGTCGCCGCCCGCGGCATCCACGTCGACGAGGTCTCCCTGGTGCTCCAGGTCGACCCGCCGATGAGCTCCAAGGACTACCTGCACCGCGCCGGGCGCACCGCCCGCGCCGGTGGCGAGGGTGTCGTGGTGACCCTGTCCCTGCCGCACCAGCGCCACGAGGTGGCGCGTCTGGTCAAGCAGGCCGGCGTCCGCATCATGGCCGAGGACGTCACCCTGGACGACGAGCGCGTGTACCGGTCGACCGGGGCCCGCAAGCCGTCCCGCCCGGCCATCGAGGACCGCGAGTACGAGACGCTGATCGCGCCTCCCGTCAAGGTCCGCAGCAGCCGTCCCGGTGGGGGTGGCGCGCGTGGTCGTGGCCGCTCCTTCGGCGGCGGTCGGCCCACCGGTGGACGTGGTCGTCGCGACAGCCGTCACGGCTGAGCGGCCCCGCGGACTTCCCTACACTGTGCCGGTGATCCGCGCTGACTCCGCCGCCGCGGCGACCGCCCCGGGTGACCCCGGGACCGAGCGGTCGCTGTGGCTGGCCGGCCCCGAGGACGCCGGGGCGATCGTCGAGGTGGTGCACGCGGCCTTCGCCGCCCGGCCCCCGGTGGACCCGCCGGCCACCGCCGGGCGGGAGACCGCCGAGAGCATCCGCGCCCTGCTGGAGCGTGGCAGCGGGGTCACGGCCTGGATGGGGGACCGCCTGGCCGGGGTGCTGCTCGTCGTCCCCGGCGAGGGTGCCCGCTCCTCGGTGGGCACCCTGCAGCGGGTCTCGGTCCACCCGGACTTCCAGGGGCACGGGATCGCCGCGGAGATGGTGGCCGCCGCCCACCGGCTGGCCTCGGAGATGGGGCTGACCTCGGTGGAGCTGCTGGCCCGCGAGGAGTTCCCCGCCCTGACCCGGTGGTGGCAGCGCCACGGCTACCGGGTGGTCGACCACCGTGACCACGGGGTCATCCTGGCCCGGACCCTCCCCGTGACGGTCGAGGCCGCGACCCCGGAGAGCATGCAGCAGCTCGGGGAGCGGCTCGCCGGGGTGCTGCGCCCCGGTGACCTGGTGGTCGCCGAGGGGCCGCTGGGGGCGGGCAAGACCACACTGACCCAGGGCCTGGGGCGCGGTCTCCAGGTCGCGGACCCGATCATCTCCCCGACCTTCGTGCTCTCCCGCGTCCACCCGCCGCTCGGGCAGCGCCCCGGTCTGGTGCACGTGGACGCCTACCGCCTCGGCTCGCCCGACGAGCTCGACGACCTGGACCTGCCGAGCAGCGGGCCGGGCTACGTCACCCTGGTCGAGTGGGGCCGTGGGCGGGCCGAGCAGCTGGCCCCGCACCGCCTCGAGGTGGACGTGGCCCGCGAGCCCGGCTCGGACGTGCGCACCGTCCAGGTGACCGCCGTGGGGGAGCGCTGGGACGGCGTGGACCTGCGAGCGGTGCTGACGGGGGAGCCACGGTGAGCGGGGCCCGGCTGACGCTGGCCCTGGACACCTCCACGGTGGCGGCCGTGGGGCTGGCCCGCGGCGGGGAGCTGCTGGCCTCGCAGCGCTTCGAGGACACCCGGGCCCACGTGGAGCAGCTGCTCCCGCTGGTGCGCTCGGTGCTGGACGGGGCCGGGCTGTCCCTGGCCGACGTCGAGCGGCTGGTGGTGGGCACCGGTCCGGGTCCCTTCACCGGTCTGCGGGTGGGCATCGCCACCGCCGAGGTGCTGGCCCTCACCCTGGGCGTGCCGCTCACCGGGGTGACCAGCCTGGACGTGCTGGCCCGGCAGGTCGCCCGGTCCGGGGCAGCCCCCGAGGAGTTCCTGGTGGTCAGCGACGCCCGTCGCCGCGAGGTGTACTGGTCGCGTCACGACGCCACCGGCCTCCGGTTGGAGGGCCCTGAGGTCGGCGCCCCGGACTCGCTCCCCGCGCTGCCCGTCGCCGGCCCCGGCACCGACGTCGACCCTGGTCTCGCCGCCCGCGGCACCGGCCTGGCCGGCGCGCTGGACGCCGGGGTGATGGCCCTCGAGGTCGACCTGCTGCCCGACACCGGCCTCGAGCCGCGCTACCTGCGCCGTCCCGACGCCACGGTGCCCGGACGCCCCAAGTCCACCCTGGTCGGACCGCCGCCGCGGCTGCGCCCGCGGCCCCGTCGGGAGGGCCCGCGATGAGCGTGCCCGACCTCGACCGGGCCCGCCCGGACGACCTGGAGCTCGTGGTCGAGCTGGAGGAGTCCAGCTTCGACCCCCGCGAGCAGTGGAGCGAGAGCACCTGGGCCGCCGAGCTGCGCGGCTTCGACCGACTCGTCTGGGTGGCCCGGTCCGGCGACGGCGGTCTGCTGGGCGTCATCTCCTGCCGCGTGGTGGGCGACTCCGCGGACCTGCACCGGGTGGTGGTGGAGAGCTCCCAGCGCCGGCACGGCCTGGGCGCCGCGCTGGTCGAGCAGGCGGTCCGCAGCTGCCGGGACGCCGGGGCGAGCCAGCTGCTGCTGGAGGTGCGGGCCGACAACGTCGCCGCGCTGTCCCTCTACCGGCGGCTGGGGTTCGCCGAGATCGACCGTCGCCCGGGCTACTACGGCCGGGGCAGCGACGCGGTCGTGATGAGACGCCGACTGGAGCGCGACGATGACTGACACCGCCACCCGCCCGCCCCGCGAGCCGGGCCAGCCCCTGGTGATCGGCATCGAGTCCTCCTGCGACGAGACCGGGGTGGGCATCGTCTCCGGCCACACCCTGCTGGCCAACGAGGTCGCCTCCAGCGTGGAGGAGCACGTCCGCTTCGGCGGTGTGGTGCCGGAGGTGGCCAGCCGGGCCCACCTGCAGGCCCTGGTGCCCACCATCCGCCGCGCCTGCCGGACCGCCGACGTCGACCTCTCCGAGGTGGACGCGGTCGCCGTCACCGCGGGGCCGGGTCTGGCCGGGGCGCTGGTGGTCGGGATGGCCGGGGCCAAGGCCCTGGCCGCGGCGCTCGGCAAGCCGCTGTACGGCCTCAACCACCTGGCCGGTCACGTGGCCGTGGACCTGCTCGACCACGGACCGCTGCCCACACCCTGCGTGGCGCTGCTGGTCTCCGGCGGGCACACCTCGCTGCTGCGGGTCGGCGACGTCGCCACCGACATCACCCAGCTGGGCGCCACCATCGACGACGCCGCGGGGGAGGCCTACGACAAGGTGGCCCGGGTGCTCGGCCTGCCCTACCCGGGTGGCCCGGTGATCGACCGGGCGGCCGCCGGCGGTGACCCGCGCGCGATCCGGTTCCCGCGCGGGCTGACGGTGCCCAAGGACCTGGTCCGGCACCGCTTCGACTTCTCCTTCTCCGGGCTCAAGACCGCGGTGGCCCGGTGGGTGGAGACCGCCCGTCGCGACGGCGTCGAGGTGCCGCTGGCCGACGTGGCGGCGTCCTTCCAGGAGGCGGTCTGCGACGTCCTGACCGCCAAGGCGGTCGACGCCTGCCGCTCCGCCGGCGCGGACCACCTGCTGATCGGCGGCGGGGTCGCGGCCAACTCCCGGCTCCGGTCGCTGCTGGCCGAGCGCGCGGCCGAGGCCGGGATCACCCTGCGCATCCCGCGGCCGGCGCTGTGCACCGACAACGGCGCGATGATCGCCGCCCTGGGGGCCGAGGTCGTCCGGGCCGGCGGGCGCCCGTCGTCCCCCGACCTCGGGGTGGACCCGGGCCTCCCGGTCAGCCGCGTCCTGGTCTGATGGAGGCGGCCCTGGTCGAGCGGCTCGGCGGGACGGAGGGACGTCGCGCCCTGGAGCTGGCCGCCGCCCAGCCCGACCCGAGCAGCCCGGCCGCGGCGACCACCCTGCGCCGCTCGGTCGACCCGGCGCTGGCCTCGGCCGCCCTGCAGCAGGAGACCCTGCGACGTCGCGCGGTGGCCAAGTTCGGTGCCGGTGCCGCCACCCTGCTGCTCACCCCCGACGGTCTGGAGCAGGCCTCGCGGCCCGAGGTCGCCGACCACCGGGCCCGTCGGATGGCGGCCACCGGCGTGGGGGCGGTGGTGGACCTGGGCTGCGGGATCGGCGCCGACGCGCTGGCGTTCGCCCGGGCGGGGCTCCGGGTCGTCGCCGTCGAGCGCGACCCCGTCACCGCCGCGGTCGCCCGGGCCAACCTGTCCGGGCTCGCCGAGGTGGTGGAGGGGCCGGCCGAGGACGTCGGCTCCCTGCTGGGCCCCGGGGTCGCCGCCTACTGCGACCCCGCCCGGCGCGACGCCCGGGGCCGGCTCTGGGACGTCAGCCAGTTCAGCCCGGGCTGGGACCTCGTCTCCTCGCTGCTGACCCGTGCCGAGCCCGCCGCGGTGAAGCTCGGCCCCGCGCTGCCGCACTCGCTGCTGCCCGACGGGGTCGAGGCGGAGTGGGTGACGCACCGCGGCGACACCGTCGAGGTCTGCCTCTGGTCCGGTCCGGGTGCCGACCCCGGCACCCGCACCGCGACCCTGCTGCCGGGGGGTGAGCGCCTGCGCGTCCCGGCGGGTGAGCGGTCGCGGCGGGCGCCGGTGGGCGAGATCGGCGCCTACCTGCTGGAGCCGGCCGGCTCGGTGGTCCGGGCCGGCGGGGTGGCGGTGCTGGCCGAGGAGCTCGGCGCGCACCTCGTCGACCCGCAGATCGCCTACCTCAGCGCCCCGACCGCCCCGGCGAGCCCCTTCGTCGACGTCTTCCGGGTGCGCGAGGTGCTGCCGTGGAAGGAGAAGACGGTCCGGGCCTGGCTGCACCAGCACGGGATCGGCCGGCTCGAGATCAAGAAGCGCGGCCTCGACCTCGACCCCGCCGTGCTCCGCCGCCGGCTCAAGCCGTCCGGGCCCGAGGCGGTCACGCTGCTGCTGACCCGCACCCCGCAGGGCGCCCGCGCCGTGCTGGCCGACCGGGTCACCGACCCCGCCGGCCGCTGAGGGCTCAGGCCCCCAGCACCTCCTCGAGCCGACGGGCGAAGGCCTCGGGCTGTCCGGCGTAGCCGTGCTCGCCACCCACGAAGCCGCCGTGGTGGCTGGGGAACACCGTCACCTGCTGACCGAGCAGCTCCGCGGTGGCCGCCGACGTCCGGCCGGTGAGGACGTCGACCGACTCCTCCCCGACGGCCACCACCACCCGGGTCGGTGCCGCGGTCAGCGCGGCGACGTCGGGTCGGAAGCCGACCACGGCGTCGGACCGGTCCGACAGCAGCGGGTCGTCGCGCGAGCCGTCGTCCTCGGTCGGCAGACCGAGGGCGGCGGGGTCGGCGGGCGCCCGGGCGAGGAACTCCTCGGTGAAGGGTCCCTGCCAGGAGGTCATCGCGATGAAGGCGGCCATCCCGGCACCGAAGCCCGAGGACGTGTAGGCGGCTCGGACCGCCTCGTTGGCGCGGACCGCGGCGTCGGCGTCGGGCAGCAACCCGATCAGCGGGGGCTCGTGGGCCACCAGCGTCCGCACGTCCCCGGGGTGGGCGGCCACCAGGGCCAGTGCGGTCACCGCGCCGCCGCTGCTGGCGAAGAGCTCCACCGGCCCGGCGCCGAGCGCCTCGACCAGCTGGTGCAGGTCCTCGGCCTGCTGGACGGGGTCGTGGTCGGTGCGGCCGTCGGTGCGGACGCTGCGGCCGAGCCCGCGGGGGTCGTAGGTGACGGTGGTGCGGTCGGGCAGCCCGGCCACCAGGGCCCGGAAGCCGCTGGCGTCCATGGGCTGGCCGACCAGCAGCAGGGGCGGGCGGTTGTCGGCCGGGGGCAGGGGTCCGTTCACGTCGTAGACCAGCTCGGCGCCGTCGGTGCTCAGGGTGTGTGTCGTCATGACGGGTGGGACCACCTCACGGGGGCGGACTCATCGGTGCTGGCACTCGGCTTGACCGAGTGCTAAGCCGGGCCTATCGTCGGAGCTGGCACTCTCCCCGTGAGTGTGCCAGCACGACGGGACGGCACCGCGACGACGCCCCGGCGTGTGCATGGACAACGACCAAGAACACTGAACCCGTGAAAGGGGTTTGACGTGGCAACCACGATCAAGCCGCTCGAGGACCGGATCCTCGTCGAGCCGCTGGAGGCCGAGCAGACCACTGCTTCCGGCCTGGTCATTCCCGACACCGCCAAGGAGAAGCCGCAGGAGGGCAAGGTCGTTGCGACCGGCCCCGGTCGCGTCGACGACAACGGCAACCGTGTCCCCCTCGACGTCGCCGAGGGCGACACCGTCATCTTCAGCAAGTACGGCGGCACCGAGGTGAAGTACGACGGCAAGGAGCTGCTGCTCCTGAACGCGCGCGACATCCTCGCCGTCGTCACCAAGTGATCACCGACAGCTGAGGGAGCAACACATGGCGAAGATCCTGCAGTTCGACGAGGAGGCCCGCCGCTCGCTCGAGCGCGGTGTCGACATCCTCGCGAACACCGTGAAGGTCACGCTCGGTCCGAAGGGCCGCTACGTGGTCCTGGACAAGAAGTGGGGCGCCCCCACCATCACCAACGATGGTGTGACCGTGGCCCGCGAGGTCGAGCTGAGCGACCCCTACGAGAACCTCGGGGCCCAGCTGGCCAAGGAGGTGGCGACCAAGACCAACGACGTCGCCGGTGACGGGACGACCACCGCGACGGTGCTCGCCCAGGCGCTGGTGCACGAGGGTCTGCGCGCCGTCGCCGCCGGGGTCAACCCGATCGGTCTCAAGCGCGGCATCGACCAGGCCGTCAAGGCCGTCGAGGCCCGTCTGCGCGAGCAGGCCCGGGAGGTGCAGACCACCCAGGACATGTCCCAGGTGGCGACCATCTCCAGCCGTGACGAGGAGATCGGCGCGCTGATCGCCGAGGCCTTCGACAAGGTGGGCAAGGACGGCGTCATCACCGTGGACGAGTCCAACACCTTCGGCACCGAGCTCGAGTTCACCGAGGGCATGCAGTTCGACAAGGGCTACATCTCCGGCTACATGGTCACCGACGCCGAGCGTCAGGAGGCCGTGCTGGACGACCCGTACATCCTCATCCACAGCGGCAAGATCTCCTCGATGAGCGACCTGCTGCCGCTGCTGGAGAAGATCATCGGCGCCTCCGGCACGCTCTTCATCGTGTCCGAGGACGTCGACGGCGAGGCCCTGTCCACCCTCGTGGTGAACAAGATCCGCGGCACCTTCACCTCCGTCGCGGTCAAGGCCCCGGCCTTCGGTGACCGTCGCAAGGCCATGCTCGAGGACATCGCGATCCTGACCGGTGGTCAGGTCGTCGCCCCCGAGGTCGGTCTGAAGCTCGACCAGGTGGGTCTGGAGGTGCTCGGCCGCGCTCGTCGCGTCGTCGTCACCAAGGACAACACCACCATCGTCGACGGTGCGGGCGAGTCCAGCGCCGTCGCCGACCGGGTCGCGCAGCTGCAGGCCGAGATCGCCGGCACCGACTCCGACTGGGACCGCGAGAAGCTCCAGGAGCGGGTCGCGAAGCTGGCCGGCGGGGTGTGCGTGATCAAGGTGGGCGCCGCCACCGAGGTGGAGCTCAAGGAGAAGAAGCACCGCATCGAGGACGCCGTCTCGGCCACTCGTGCGGCCATCGAGGAGGGCATCGTCGCCGGTGGCGGCTCCGCCCTCATCCACGCGGCCAAGGTGCTCTCCGACGGTCTCGGCCTGACCGGTGACGAGCTGGCCGGGGTCAAGATCGTGGCCAAGTCGGTGGCCGAGCCGCTGCGCTGGATCGCCGAGAACGGTGGCGAGCAGGGCTACGTCATCACCTCCAAGGTGGCCGAGCTCGAGCCGGGCCACGGCTACAACGCCGCGACCGGCGAGTACGGCGACCTGATCGCCGCCGGCGTGATCGACCCGGTGAAGGTGACGCGCTCCGCGCTGGCCAACGCCGCCTCGATCGCCTCGCTGCTGCTCACCACCGAGACCCTGGTGGTGGAGAAGCCCGCGGACGAGGACGACGAGCACGGCCACAGCCACTGACGCCGTCCCCTCCCTGAGGTGCCACGAGGGCCCCGTCCGCCACGCGAACGGGGCCCTCGTGCGTCCGGCGCCGAGAGGGGTCGGCGTCGTGAGAGCGCTCCCTCAGCACGTAAGCGCTTAGGTCTCGAATTTGTTGCAGGTTCCTCGATACTCCTTGACGTGGGCCCCGGCATGACCAACGATCAAGGTGCGACCCCCGCCGGCGAGGATCCTTCCTGCGCCACGGACGGGGGCCGGACGACAACGGAGTCGAGGGTCTGGCGTGAGCGCCCGCCCCTCCTGACTGGAGGAGCAGTCGATGGGGAACAACCGAGGATTCGAGCTGAGCCGTCGTGGTCTGCTGGGCGCGGCCGGCGGCCTGTCCGCCGGTGCGGTGCTGGCGGCCTGCCAGAGCGGTGGCGGCGAGGGCGGTGGCGGCGGGGGCGGCTCCACCGAGCCGATCAGCTTCTGGAACATGCCGTGGGGCAACGACGAGTTCAACCCGACCGACGAGGAGATCGTCACCGGGTACGTCCCGGCCGACGGGCTGCCGACGGCGACCTACCAGACGGTGCAGTGGGCCAACTTCACCCAGACCTTCTCCTCGGCGGTGGCCTCCCAGACCGGACCCGCGGTGAGCTCCGGCGGTGGGACGCAGGCCTTCCTGTTCGAGGAGCAGGGCGCCATCGCCTACGCCGACGACCTGCTGGAGAGCTGGAAGGGCAACGGTCTCTACGAGGACTTCCTGCCCGGGCTGATCGACACCATGCAGACCGAGCGCGGCTACGCCGCGGTGCCCTACAACCTCGACATGCGCGTGCTGTGGGTCAACCCCACGCTGCTGGAGGAGGCCGGCACCGAGGCGCCGACGGACTGGCAGTCCTTCCTGGACGCCTGCGAGGCGCTCAAGGCCATCGACGTCTACGGCTACGGCGACGGGTCCGGCTCCGGCCGCTTCACCGGCGGCCACATCCTGGTCAGCTGGATGATCGGCAACGGCGGCGGTCTGTTCAACGCCGAGCAGCAGCCCGACTGCGTCACCCCCGCCAACATCGAGGCGATGGAGTTCGTGCTGGAGTGCGTCTCCAAGGGCTACGTCGACCCGGCCTCGGCCACCTACACCAGCGACAACGTCCAGGAGCAGTGGCGCGCCCGCCGGTTCGGGATGGGCTTCGACGGTGCGGGGCTCGCCGCCAACATCGGCGGTGAGGTGGGCGAGGAGATCGTGGTCAACTCCCCGCTGACCAGCCCCGCCGGCGTGCAGGGGATGCTCTACTTCCCGAACAACATCATGATGTACCAGGACACGCCGAGCCAGGAGGGCTCGGAGGCGTTCGTGACGTACTACTACCAGAACATGGCGCGGCTGTGGACCGAGGGCACCGGCATCGGGCTCCCGCCGCTGATCTCGATCACCGAGACGCCGGAGTTCCAGGAGGACGCCAACAACGTCAAGATCATCTCCGAGTACCAGCCCATCGCCAGGACGTGGGCCGCCCCCGGCGGTGCCGCCCTGTTCCAGGGGGTGACCAGCGTCGACGCCACGCCGATCATCGACACCTTCACCCAGTCCATCCTGACCGGGGCCACCGACGCCCGCAGCGCGCTCGAGGCGCTGCAGGCCGGTATCCAAGACGCCATCACCCGCTGATCCAGCCTCACGAACGGAGCTGGACCCATGACCGACGTGGCCTTCACCGAACGCGTACGACGAGCACGGGCCGGGGTCGCCCCCGGCGGGTCGGGACGGCAGCAGGACCGCCGTCCCGCCCGCCGGGGGCCCAGCGCGAGGACGCTGACCCTGCTGCTGCTGGTGACGCCCTCGGTGCTGCTCATCGCGCTGCTGAACCTGTATCCGGTGCTGTACGGCACCATGCAGAGCCTGCGTAACGGCACCCTCATCTCCGCCGGCGACTTCGTCGGCCTGGACAACTTCCGCCGGGTGCTCACCTCACCGGGGTTCTGGGCCGCCGCCCGGTTCACCCTGCTCTTCACCCTGGTGGGGGTGTTCGGGAGCTGGCTGGTGGGGCTGGCCCTGGCGCTGCTGCTGCGCACCCGGATCCCGGCGGGGCGGGTGTTCAAGGTGCTGCTGCTGCTGCCCTGGGTGGTTCCCGTGGTGGTCTCCTCCACCTCCTGGAACTGGCTGGTGGCCACGCCCCAGAGCCCGTTGCCCATCCTGGTCGACGCGCTCGGCCTGCCGCGCCTGCTGTTCCTGGCCGACCCGCTGCTGGCCACGATCACCGTGTGCCTGTTCAAGGTGTGGATCAGCTTCCCCTTCATGATGATGATGATGTCGGCTTCGCTGGCCGCGGTGGACGAGAACGTCTACGAGGCCGGCCGGGTGGACGGGGCGAGCCGGCGGCAGCTCTTCACCCACCTGACGCTGCCGCTGATCTCGCGGTCCACCTACATCAGCTGGATCCTGATGACGATCTTCTGCGTCAACGACTTCCCGACGATCTTCCTGCTGACCGGTGGCGGGCCGGTCAACGCCACCACCTCCCTGGTGGTGCTGTCCTACCGCACCACGTTCGCGCAGTACCAGACCGGTCCCGGCACGGCCATCGCCCTGCTGATGACCATCACGCTGGTCATCATCTCGGTCGTGCTGTACCGCCAGATCCGGAAGGTCGACATCGCATGAGCACCTCCACCCCGAACGCGCCGGCGGCGCTGGCGCCCCGTCGCCTCGGCACCGGCGCACCCCGCAAGGGCGACGTCACCGAGCGGAGCGCCCGTGGCCAGTGGTGGCGGTTCCTCCTGATGGGGGTCATCACCTCGGTGGTGCTGGTCCCCATCGCGGCCGTCGTCTGGCTCTCCTTCCGGCCCGGGCTGGGCAGCTCGGAGAGCACCCCCACCCTGGAGAACTTCGAGATCGTGCTGGGCCGCACCCAGGTGCTCACCTGGCTCGGCAACAGCCTGCTCACCGCGCTGGTGACCGTGGTCATCGCCGTGGTGGTCGCGGCCCCGGCCGGCTACGTCCTCTCCCGGGGTCGCAACAAGCTGGTCTCGGGGTACTCGCTGCTGCTCTTCGTGGTGCAGTCGGTGCCGATCGTCATCTCGGTCATCCCGCTGTTCATCCTCTTCGCCCAGCTGCAGATGGTGGACACGCTGGCCGGCATCACGGTCATCTACGTGGGGTCCACCATGTCGGTGGCCATCTGGATGATGACGGCCTACTACGACACGATCCCGGTGGCCCTGGAGGAGGCGGCCTGGATCGACGGGGCCTCCGTCTTCGGCGGGTTCGCGCGGATCGTGCTCCGCAACTCCCTGCCGGGGGTGCTGTCCACGGCCATCTTCTGCTTCCTGCTGGCCTGGAACGACTACCTGGTGGCCCTGGTGTTCCTGCGCTCCAACGCCAACTTCACCCTGCCGGTGGGGCTGCAGACCTTCTTCCAGCAGAACACCACCAACTGGGGACCGGTGATGGCCATGGCGGTCATCATGATGCTCCCGCCGGTGATCGTCTTCGCCTTCCTGAACAAGTACTTCAGCGTGGGGGGCATCGGCGGTTCGCTGGCCGGTCGATGACCGGGACGGAGCAGCTGCGGGCAGCCGTCGACCGGGTCGTCCCAGCCGACGGCTGGCCCGCCGGGTGGTCCGGTGGCGTGGAGCACCACCTGACCACCTCTCCGGACCTGGGCTGGGCCCGGCCGCTGCTGGGGTCCTTGACCCAGCGGCTGGCCGGGCTCGGCTTCGACGCCCTGCCCACCGACGAGCAGGACCGGCTCCTCACCGGGCTGGAGGCCGATCCGGACGCCGCCGCGGAGCTCGCGGCCCTGCGCCGGGTCTGCTGGGAGGGCTACTACGCCGCCCGCCCGGGTCTCCACCCGGCCGGGCTGCAGATGCTGGGCTTCGAGCCGGTCCCGGCCGGGACGCGCGTGGTCGAGCCCGACCCGCTGCCCACCGTCACCGCCGCCCAGGTGGCCCCGCGCTACGACGCGGTGGTGGTCGGCTCCGGGCCCGGCGGCGGCACGCTGGCCCGGGTGCTGAGCGCGGCCGGCAAGCACGTGCTGCTGGTCGAGCGGGCCCGTCCGATGACCAACGCCGAGCTCCGCGGGGACCACCTGCACGGCAAGCGCAACGCCGTCTACAGCCCGTCTGCCGGACCGGGGCCGGGCCACCCCCGGGTGGCCGAGCACGGCGAGGACTCCACCGTCGTCGACGGTGACCAGAGCGCGTCCCGCTACGGGTTGAACGCGATGCTGCTGGGCGGTGGCACCCGGATCTGGCAGGGCATGTCCTGGCGCTTCATGCCCGAGGACTTCACCATGGCCAGCACCTACGGCAACCCCGAGGGCGCCAGCCTGGCCGACTGGCCGGTGGGCTACGAGGAGATGGAGCCCTACTACGAGCGGGCCGAGACCGAGCTGGGCGTGGCCGGGGAGGTCGGCGCGCTGACCACCCGGACGCCACGGCGCAGCGGCTACCCGATGCCCGCGATGGGCACCGAGCCGGCCCGCGAGCTGCTGGCCGCGGGCGCGGAGCGGCTGGGCTGGGGCTGGGGCCCGATCCCGCTGGCGATCAACAGCGTGCCCTCCGAGGGCCGCCCCGCCTGCGTGCGCTGCCCGCAGTGCGTCGGTCACGCCTGCCCGGTGGCGGCCAAGAACGGGTCGCACAACACCGTGGTCCCACGCGCCCTGGCCACCGGGCGGTGCGACCTGCTGCTCGACGCCGAGGCCGTGCACGTGACCGACGGCGCCGGGTCGGCCACGGTCCGGCTGGTCGCCGGTGCCTCCACCGGGCAGCCCGTCGCGCTGGAGGTGGGCGCCGACGTCGTGGTGGTGGCCGCCGGTGCGGTGGAGACGCCGCGGCTGCTGCTGGCCAGCGGTCTGGGCAACGACCAGCTCGGGCGCCACCTGCACGACCACCGCTTCGTCACCGTGCTGGGTCAGGTCGACCCGCCCGTGAAGGACTTCCGCGGTCCCGGCCACTCGATCGCCACCCGCGACCACGAGCACGCCGGCATCCCCTGGGGCGGCGGCGTGCTGGTCGACCTGATGGGCATCCTGCCGCTGACCATGGCGATGGACCCGCCGGTGGCCGGCGTCCCGGCCTGGGGCGAGGGGCACAAGCACTGGATGCGGGAGGGGCGTCGTCGCGTCTTCGGCGTCTTCGGCATCGGCCAGGAGGTGCCGCTGCCGACCTCACGGGTCCGCCTCGCCGACGTCCGCGACCGCTGGGGACGTCCGGGGGCCAGGATCCGCAAGGACACCCACCCGGCGTCGCTGGAGGTCGAGCGCGGCATGGCCGAGGCCGCCGCGCGCTGGATGGTGGAGGTCGGCGCGGTGGGCGTCGCCCGTCGGCACGGCTCGGCCACCGCCTCGGCCGCCGGCGAGCACTCGAGCGGCACCGCCCGGATGGGGGAGGATCCGCGCACCTCCGCCACCGGACCCGACGGCCGTCTGCACGGGACCCGCCGCGTGCACGTCGCCGACGCCTCCCTGCACCCGACCAACGGCAGCGTCAACCCCGCGCTGACCGTGATGGCCAACGCCTTCCGGGTGGGAGACCGCATCCTGCGGGACTGGCCCGGCTGAACGCTCCGGGCGCGGCCCGGCGACCCCCTCGGCTGTTAGCGTCGAGCGTGGGAGGGAGCACCATGTCGCAACCGTTCGACGACGTCTTCGACCGCCTCGTCGCCGAGGCAGGCAGGGCCGCAGAGGTCCAGGGTCAGCAGGTGGGGCCGGGTCGACCGGTCACCGCCGAGGCCACCGGGTACGACGACCGCATCAGGGTCGCGATGGTGGACGGCGAGGTGACCGAGCTCGACCTGCACCCCGCCGCGATGCGGTTGAGCAACGCCGAGCTGGCCGACCACGTGCGCGACACGGTCAACGCCGCGCTCAAGGCGTACCAGGCCGCCGTGCTGGAGGCCGTGCAGGAGGGCGACACCGACTTCGGCGCCCTGCAGGGCCGGCTGCGCGAGATCCAGGCCGAGGCCGGCCGGAGCATGCAGCGCTACACCGACCAGATGGCCCAGATGCTGAGGGCGGCCAAGCAGTGAGCTCCTTCGACCAGATCCAGTTCGAGCCCGAGTCGCTGCGTCGCGCGGCGGCCGGCATGGACGACGCCGCCCAGGAGCTGCTGTCCAAGGCGCAGGCGCTCCTCAGCGAGGTCGGCGACGTGTCGGCGCTGGGCACCAACGACACCCTGGGCAGCATCGCCTCGATGCTCTACTCCGCGGTGCTGGCCCGCGTGCAGGAGACGGTGGACTCGGTCAGCAGCGAGCTCGGGGCCCACGGCGGCGCCCTGGCCTCCGCGGCCGAGGGCTACGCCGGCACCGAGGACGCGAACGCCCAGCTCGGCACATCCACCTGGGACGGGTCCGGAGGAGGTCTCTGATGGCGGTGATGCTTCCCGGCGAGGTGTCCTACCTGCTCAACATGCTGGGTTTCGAGTGGCCCGAGGGCAACGAGGACAAGGTCTTCGACTACGGCTCGCGGTGGATGGCCTTCTCGGGTGAGGCGGGGGAGGCCAACAACCTCGGCACGCAGGCGGCCCAGCACGCGCTGGGCGCCAACTCCGGCCCGGCGATGGAGGCCTTCCAGAAGTCCTTCGACGACATCGAGGGGGTCAAGGACGTCGCCACCAAGCTGGCCACGGCCGGCAACCTGACCGGCGGCTGCCTGCTGCTGGTGGGTGCGGTGATCATCGCCCTCAAGGTGGCCTTCGTGGTCAACCTGGTCGCGCTGGCGGTGCAGATCGCCACGGCGATCGCCTCGGCTGCGGTGACCTTCGGGGCGTCCCTGGCCTGGATCCCGGTGGCCAAGGAGATCGCCCGGCGGCTGCTGGAGCTGGCCCTCAACCTGGCCCTGGAGCAGCTGATGGGCGGCGCCTGATGGCCCGCGGTCGCGCGGCGGCGCTGCGGGGCGTCTTCGGCAGCATGCTCGACGACGTCCTCAAGGTGGTCGACACCCCGATCAAGCGGGGGACGCGGCGGCTGGAGCCGAACGCCGCGTACACCACCGGCAAGCGGGGCACCACCGCGAAGTACCACTACTCCACCGACGCCCAGGGCCGGATCCGGTCCGCGCACGCACGCCCGCTGCAGCTGCACCGGGGCAACCGGGCGTCGCACACCAACGACCCGATGGGCAAGCGGCCGGGCGACCACGCCGGGCACCTGATCGCCGACCTCTTCGGCGGCTCCCAGCGTCACGACAACATCGTGGCCCAGCTCAGCTCCCAGAACCTGGGCAGGTACAAGTCCATGGAGAACCGTTGGGCGCGTCTGCTCGACCAGACCCCACCGGCCAAGATCGACGTCGACATCAAGGTCCTCTATGGTCCCGGGGACCGGCCGATCGGCATCTCGGTGACCGAGGTGGTCAACGGCAGACGGCTGAAGCACCCCATGTTCACGAACTGAGGAGAACTGTGAGCGACATGATCAGCCCCGCGGGCCGTGAGGTGCTCGCCGAGCTCGTCCGGGACTCCTGGGAGGCGTGCGCCAGGTCGCCGGAGGTCGAGGAGGTGCTGGTCTACCTGCACCTGGACGAGGGAGGGTTCATGGTGGAACCGGCCTACCGCGTCGGGCGGCGATGGTGGTCGGGCCAGTTCCTGGACCAGGCGCTCAGCTCGCCGATCGGCTCCGACGAGCGCAACGACCAGCTGACCGACGAGCTGGCCGTGAAGCTGCTCCAGGGCGCCGCGGGCGTGCTGCAGGAGCCCTCGCCCAGACCCTCGAGGATCGTCGCCCGCTGGACCGCGCCCGACGGTGGGCTGCAGCTGGACGCCTCGGACGAGCCCTTCGACCTGACCCGGACCACGACCTTCGACGTCTTCGAGGCCTGGTGGGCGGAGGTCGAGCGGACCGGCGAGACCTCGGTGTCGTCGTGACGGCCGTCTGGACCGACGCCTTCGAGGACCTGCTGCCGGAGCTGCTGCAGCAGGCCTACGAGCACGCGGGCTTCGACGACCACATCGAGCAGATCTGGCTCCTCGGCCTCGACGACGGCCGGCTGGTCCGAGCAGGAGTGGCCTACCGGCTGGCCGGGAAGGTGCTCGACGCGGAGCAGGTGGTGGCCAGGGTCGTCGACGCGGGGGACCCGCGCGAGCTGCTCGACGAGCAGCGCCGCTCCTGGGAGCGGTTGTTCGCCCGGATGGAGGAGGGGCCTGATGCCGTCCGCCAGGTGCGTGTCACCTACGACGTGGCCCAGGCCGACGCGCGCACCGACTTCGAGTACGACGCCCCCGGTCCGGACGCGGTCACCGCCTGGTACGCCGCTCTCTCCTGACCGGCGCCGGGCGTGCGGTGGTGGCAGCCGGCTGAGGGTTCGGGACGCACCGGGCACGCGCGCCGCGCCGTCCTCGCGCACGCCCGGCGCCCGCACCTCGCACCCCTGGTCGGCGCACCGCCCACCCCGGGCGAGCGCGGACGGCGGGCACCCGCGTGACAGCATGGCCCGATGAGGATCGCGGTCGGAGGCAGCTCGGGTCTGATCGGGAGCGCGCTGGTCCAGGCGCTGCACCAGCGCGGCGACGAGGTGGTCCGGCTGGTGCGCCGGGCACCGCAGCACCCCGACGAGCGCGAGTGGGACCCCGGCCGCCTGGCGGTCTCGGGTCCGGGTCTCGCCGACGTCGACGCGGTGGTGAGCCTGGCCGGTGCCGGGATCGCGGACCAGCGGTGGAGCGAGGCCCGCAAGCAGCTCCTGCGCAGCAGCCGGCTGGACACCACGAACACCGTGGTCACGGCCCTGGCCGGCGCCGACCGCTGCCGCACGTTCCTCTCCGGGTCCGCCGTCGGCTACTACGGCGACGGCGGGGAGGCCGAGCTCGAGGAGTCCGCACCGAGGGGGCAGGGCTTCCTGGCCGAGCTGGTGGAGGACTGGGAGCTGGCCGCCCTCCGCGCCCCGGTCCGGACCGTGCTGCTGCGCACCGGTCTGGTGCTCTCGGGCGAGGGCGGACTGGTCGGTCGGCTGGCCCCGGTCTTCCGCCTCGGCGCCGGCGGCCGGATCGGCACCGGTGAGCAGTTCCAGCCCTGGATCAGCCTGCGCGACGAGGTGGCGGCCGTGCTGCACCTGCTGGACTCCGACGTCGACGGCCCGGTGAACCTGGTCGGACCCCGCCCGGTGCGCAACACCGAGCTCACGCGGGCGCTGGGCCGCGCGCTGCACCGCCCGACCCTGGTGCCCACCCCGACCCGGGCGCTGGACCTCCTGCTCGGCCCCCAGCTGGTGCGCGAGGCGCTGCTGGCCAGCCAGCGGGTGCTGCCCACCCGGTTGGTCGGGCTGGGCTTCGTGCACCGCGACACCGACCTCTCCGACACCCTGGGTGAGCTGCTGCGGGGCTGACCGCCCGGCGTCCGCGCGTCCGGGAGGGCTGTTGCGCGGCGGTAGCATGAGGTCACCGCCCGCACCACCGTCCGAGAGGGAACACGTGCCGACCCTGCCCGGTGACCTGACCGCCGCTGGAGTCCCCGAGCCGTTCGCGGCCCTGGGTCTGACCTTCGACGACGTCCTGCTCCAGCCCAACGAGACCGACGTCATCCCCAGCGAGGCCGACACCTCCTCCCAGCTGAGCCGGCGGATCCGCGTCGGCATCCCGCTGCTCAGCTCCGCGATGGACACCGTGACCGAGTCCCGGATGGCCGTGGCCATCGCCCGCGAGGGCGGGATGGGCATCCTGCACCGCAACCTCTCGATCGAGGACCAGGCCCACCAGGTCGACCTGGTCAAGCGGTCCGAGGCGGGCATGATCGACGAGCCGATCACCATCAGCCCCGAGGCGACCCTGGCCGAGGCCGACGAGCTCTGCGGTCAGTTCCGCATCTCCGGGGTCCCCGTGGTGGACGCCGGCCGGGTGCTGCTGGGCATCATCACCAACCGCGACATGCGCTTCGAGACCGACCCCACCCGCCAGGTCGGCGACGTGATGACCAAGATGCCGCTGGTCACCGGTCCGGCCGGGATCCACCCCGACGACGCGCTGGCGCTGCTGGCGGCCAACAAGATCGAGAAGCTGCCCCTGGTCGACCCCGAGGGTCGGCTGACCGGGTTGATCACCCTCAAGGACTACGTGAAGTCCGACCAGTTCCCGCACGCCAGCCGCGACGAGCAGGGACGTCTCCGCGTCGGTGCGGCGGTCGGCTTCTTCGGTGACGCCTGGGAGCGGGCGATGGCGCTGGTCGAGGAGGGGGTCGACGCCATCGTGGTGGACACCGCCAACGGCCACGCCCGCGGCGTGATCGAGCTGATCAAGCGGCTCAAGTCCGACCCGGCCGCCGCCGCGGTCGACGTGATCGGCGGCAACGTGGCCACCTACGCCGGGGCCCGGGCCCTGGTCGAGGCCGGCGCCGACGGCGTCAAGGTGGGGGTCGGGCCGGGCTCGATCTGCACCACCCGCGTGGTGGCCGGGGTCGGCGTCCCGCAGGTGACCGCGATCCACAACGCCGCCCGGGCCTGCCGCGAGGCGGGGGTGCCGGTGATCGGCGACGGCGGCCTGCAGTACTCCGGCGACATCGCCAAGGCCCTGGTGGCCGGCGCCGACACCGTGATGCTGGGCTCGCTGCTGGCCGGCTGCGACGAGAGCCCCGGTGACCTGGTGTTCATCAACGGCAAGCAGTTCAAGTCCTACCGCGGCATGGGTTCGCTGGGGGCGATGGCCTCCCGCGGGCGGAAGGCGTCCTACTCCAAGGACCGCTACTTCCAGAGCGACGTGGCCTCGGACGACAAGCTGGTGCCGGAGGGCATCGAGGGCCAGGTGCCCTACCGCGGCCCGCTCGGGGCGGTGGCCTACCAGCTGGTCGGCGGGCTCCGTCAGGCGATGTTCTACACCGGTGCCCGGACGGTCCCCGAGCTCAAGGAGCGTGGCAGCTTCGTCCGCATCACCTCCGCCGGTCTGCGAGAATCGCACCCGCACGACATCCAGATGACCGTCGAGGCCCCGAACTACTCGGGCTGAGACCGGTCGCAGCGGCCGGCTCGCGGCCGACCCACCGGGCCCGCCCGACGGACCCACGATCCGGGCGCGCGCCCGGGGGCGAGGAAGAGACATGTTGGAGATCGGCCGGAGCAAGCGCGCCGAGCGGGCCTACTCGCTCGACGACATCGCCATCGTCCCGTCGCGGCGGACCCGCGGCACCGACCAGGTGAACCTGGGCTGGCGGATCGACGCCCAGAGCTTCGAGTTCCCGATGGTCGCGGCGCCGATGGACTCGGTGATGTCGCCGGCCACCGCGATCACCATGGGTCGCCTCGGCGGCCTCGGGGTGCTCAACCTCGAGGGCCTGTGGACCCGCTACGAGGACCCGCAGCCGCTGCTGGACGAGCTGGCCGGGATCGCCGACGCCCAGCAGGCCACCCGCCGCATGCAGGAGGTCTACGCCGAGCCGATCAAGCCCGAGCTGATCGGGGCGCGGATGGCCGAGATCAGGGCGGCCGGCGTCCCGGTGGCGGGCTCCCTGTCCCCCCAGCACACCCAGGAGCACGCCAGCACGGTGGAGGCGGCCGGGGTCGACTTCTTCGTCATCCGCGGCACCACGGTCTCGGCCGAGCACGTCTCCGACGAGCAGGAGCCGCTCAACCTCAAGCAGTTCATCTACGACCTGGACGTGCCGGTGATCGTCGGCGGCGTGGCCACCTACCAGGCCGCGCTGCACCTGATGCGCACCGGTGCGGCGGGCGTGCTGGTCGGCTTCGGCGGTGGCGCCGCGCACACCACCCGCAAGGTGCTGGGCATCGCCGTCCCGATGGCCTCGGCCATCTCCGACGTGGCCGAGGCGCGTCGGGACTACCTCGACGAGTCCGGCGGCCGCTACGTGCACGTCATCGCCGACGGCTCGGTGGGCCACTCCGGCGACATCGCCAAGGCCATCGCCTGCGGCGCGGACGCGGTCATGATCGGTTCCCCGCTGGCCCGGGCCACCGATGCACCCGGCCAGGGCTACCACTGGGGCTCCGAGGCCTGGCACGGCACCCTGCCGCGCGGCGAGCGCGTCCAGTTCGAGCAGGTCGGGCCGCTGGAGGAGATCCTGCTCGGCCCCTCGCGCCGCCCGGACGGCTCGATGAACCTGGTCGGCGCGCTGCGCCGCTCGATGGCCACCACCGGCTACACCGAGGTCAAGGAGTTCCAGCGCGTCGAGGTGGTCATCTCGTGACGGCGGGGCCGGCCGACGCCGGGGCCCCTGGCGGGGACGAGGTGCGCACCGAGCTGCTGCGGCTGCGGGCGAGCATCGACAACATGGACGCCGCCCTGGTGCACCTGCTGGCCGAGCGGTTCAAGGTGACCCAGCGGGTCGGGGAGCTCAAGGCCAGCCACGGGCTGCCGCCGGCCGACCCCGAGCGGGAGGCCCGTCAGATCGCACGGCTGCGGGCGCTGGCCGAGGACGCCCGGCTGGACCCCGAGTTCGCCGAGAAGTTCCTGACCTTCGTGGTGGCCGAGGTGGTCCGCCACCACGAGGCCATCGCCTCCGGGCAGGGCGTCTCCGAGCAGGGCGCCTCCGAGCAGGGCGTCTCCGAGCAGGGCGCGTCCGAGCAGGGCGGCGGGGCCTGAGCCCTCACCCCTCGGCGCTGGCCCACACCACCCGGTTGTCGCGGTAGCCGCTGACGCGGTCGTAGGGCCCGGTGCAGGTGATCAGCCGGAGCTCGTCGTCCGGGGTCGCACCGAAGACCGCCTCGGTCGGGAACCGGTCCTGCGGGACGTCCTGCACGCGGTCCACGACGTAGCGGGTGCTGGCGCCGTCGTCGCTGCCCACGGTGACCACGTCGCCGGGGACGAGCTCGGTGAGCCGGGCGAAGACCGCCGGGCCGGTGGTGGAGTCCACGTGCCCGAGCACCACCGTCGGACCGGCACCTCCGGGCCGTCCGCCGCCGCTGAACCAGGCCACCTGGCCCGGGTCGGCAGGCACCTCCAGGGAGCCGTCGGCGGCCAGGCCCGTCGGTGCCAGCGCCTCCGAGAGCCCGATCGAGGCGATCTCCACCGAGCTCGGCGCCGACGGGGTGCCGGCTGGTCGTGAGGTCGTGCCGGTGGGACCCGGTGACCGGGGTGCGGTCACCGGCGGAGGGGTGCCGGGGGCTGGTGCGGCGCTGCCGGCGGTCGCGGCAGGAGGTGCGGGCGCGGTGCCCGCGGTGCCGCCCGCCCCACCCGACGGCACCGCGCAGGCGGCGAGCAGCAGCGCCAGCCCGGCGAGGGCCGCGACCGGGCCCGGGGAGGACGTGCGCCCTCCCCGGGCCCGGTCGGAGCGGGGCTCAGAGCGCCGCACGGGCCCGACGCCGGACCGCGACCGCGCCGGCACCGACCGCCAGCAGCAGACCGGCAGCCAGACCGGCCGCGGCCGGGGAGCTGTCGCCGGCCGCGCCACCGAGGCCGGTCTCGACCCCGCCGACCGGCATCTCGGTCAGCTGACCCCGGACCGCGCCGGGGACGTAGGCGGAGGTGTGGGTGTCGGCGGAGAAGCCGCTCGGGTCGGCCTCGATCGAGGCGAGCGAGAAGCCCTCGCCGGTGTCGTTGCCGTCCTCACCCTCCAGCCCGGTGGTGAAGGGGCCCTGCAGGCAGCCGCTGCTGGTGCGCTGCTCACCGTCGCCCTCGGGGTTGGGGAAGGAGATCCGGGGCGGACCGTTCTCCCCGGCCACGGCCTGGTGGACGTGGGTGGCCGTCTTGGCCTTGCTCTGGTACGGCGGGGTGACGCCGCGGGTGGTGATCTCGTAGCAGATGATCTCCTCGTCGGAGTTGATCATGAAGGTGAAGGTGCCGCTGGTGCCGGCCTCACCGGGGGCGCTCTCGCCGTCGGGGTTGATCACCGCGTCGGGGGTGGCGTTCACCGTGAACGCGCTGGTGAAGCGGTCGGGACGGTCGACCTCGGTCTCGGCGCTGGCCGGGAGGACGAGGACGGAGCCGGCGACCAGCGTCAGGCCGCCGGTCAGGGCCAGCCGGCCGAGGTGGGTGCGGAAGGTCATGGTGCTCCTCAGGGAGGTGGCACCGCCGTCGGTGCCGCGTGCTCAGGAGTACGCACCCCACGCATCCGGCGTTCACCGGTGGGGGAGAAGATGTCCGGGGCCGTCCCGGGTGAACGCCGGGGACGCGGCGTGCGTACCCACCTCCGGGAGCGCCGGGTTCCCACCACGAGCCGAGGAGCGGAATGGGCCTGTTCGCCGCACGCCGTCGCCCCGACCCGCTGGCGCTGGACCGCGACGAGGGGGTCCGCGCCGCCTACAACGCCCACGGCAGTGAGCTGTACCGCTTCGCGCTGCGCCAGCTCGGGGACGAGGGGGCCGCCCAGGACGCCGTCCAGGAGACCTTCCTGCGCGCCTGGCGCAAGGCCGACAGCTACGACCCGGAGGTGTCCGGGCTGCGGGGGTGGTTGTTCGCCATCCTGCGCAACGTGGTGATCGACGAGGGTCGCCGCTCCCGGGTGCGTCCCTGGCAGCGCGTGGTCGAGCTCGACGACCACCGCGACCCGGCCCTGGTGCCGCGACGGTCGGGCTTCGTCGACGACCTGATGGACGCCTGGACGGTGGAGGAGGCGCTGCGCCGGCTCAGCCCGGAGCACCGGGGTGCCATCGTGGAGGTGCACCTGCGCGGGCGCCCGCAGGACGAGGTCGCCGCCGAGCAGGGGATCCCGGTGGGTACCCTGCGCAGCCGGGTCTTCTACGGCCTCAAGGCGCTTCGTCTGGTCCTGGAGGAGATGGGGGTGGAACCGTGATCGGACCCGAGCACGCCGAGATCCGTCACGCGCTGGGCCTCTACGCCCTGGGCCGGTTGTCGGCCGAGGAGACCCAGACGGTGCGGGGGCACCTGGACGGCTGCCCCGCGTGCCGCGGGGAGCTGGCCGAGCTGGCCCCGACCGCGGAGCTGCTGGCCCGCGTCGACCTGCGGCATCTGGAGGACTCGCCGACGCCGCCGTCCGGCCTGGGGCGTGCGGTGCAGGAGCGGGTGGCCCGTGAGCGCCGCCGTCGCCGCACCGTCCCCGGACGCACGGTGGCCGCGGTCGCCGCCGCGGTGGCGCTGGTCGCCCTCGGTGGGGTCGGCGGCTGGTCGCTGCGCCCGGTGCCGCCGGTCCCGCCCACCACGCCGGCCCAGGTGGAGACCCGGCCGGGTACCCCGGTGGTGGCCAGCGCGGAGCTGATCGACCACACCTGGGGCCTGGAGGTGGTGCTGGACGCGCAGGGCTTCGACGAGGGCGAGCGCTACGAGGTGCTGGTGGTGGAGGACGACGGCGACGTGTCCACCGCCGGGGCCTTCGTGGGCACCGGGTCGCGGGAGATGCTCTGCCGGCTCAACTCCGGGGTGCTGCTCCGCGACGCCGTCGCCTTCGAGGTGCTCGACTCCGAGGACGTCCGGGTGGCGCGCGGCACCTGGGGCTGAACCGCTCCGGACACGGACGTGGCCCCCACCCGGTGCGGGTGGGGGCCACGTCGTCGTGCGGGGGTCAGATGTGCCACTCGGGCTCGCGGGCGGCCTCGGCGGGGGAGCGCTCGGCGGCCGGGACACCGACCACCGTCGCGCCGGGCCGGACGTCGCGGGTCACCACGGCGTTCGACCCCACCTTGGCGCGGGCGCCGACCACCACCGGGCCGAGGATCGAGGCGCCGGCGCCCACCACCACCCCGTCGTGCAGGGTCGGGTGCCGCTTCCCGCGGGCCATCGGGCTGCGCCCACCCAGGGTGACACCGTGGTACATCATCACGTCGTCGCCGATCTCGGCGGTCTCCCCGACCACCACGCCCATGCCGTGGTCGATGAAGAACCGCCGGCCGATCACGGCACCGGGGTGGATCTCCACCCCCGTCGCCGCCCGGGCCAGCTGCGACAGCAGCCGCGCGGTCAGCCTCATGCCCCGGAGCCACAGCCGGTGTGCCACCCGGTGGGACCAGACCGCGTGCATGGTCGAGTACGCGACCGTGATCTCGACCCGGCTGCGGGCGGCCGGGTCGTGACGCATCGCGTTCTCGGTGTCCTCACGCCACCGCTCCAGCGCCCGGAGCGGCCACGAGGCCGCCCGGGGACGCGGGACGTCCCCGCTGGTCCGGGCCAGCAGCGGGAGGCGGGCGAGGAGGGTGGAGAACATCAGCTCATCAGGTCGGCGTAGAGGATCGTCGAGAGGTAGCGCTCACCGTAGGAGGGGATGATCACGACGATCGTCTTGCCGGCGTTCTCGGGGCGCTGGGCCACCGTGACCGCCGAGGCCAGTGCGGCACCGGAGGAGATGCCGGCGAGGATGCCCTCCTCGGCGCCGGCGCGGCGGGCCCACTTGACGGCCGTCTCGGCGTTCTGCGGGATGACCTCGTCCAGGATCGAGCGGTCCAGGATCTCGGGTACGAAGTTGGCGCCGATGCCCTGGATCTTGTGGGGGCCGGGCTGGCCGCCGGACAGGATCGGGGACTCCTCGGGCTCCACGGCGACGATCTGCAGCCCGGGCTTGCGCTCCTTGAGCACCTGGCCGACGCCGGTGAGGGTGCCGCCGGTGCCGATGCCGCCGACGACGATGTCCACGGTGCCGTCGGTGTCGTTCCAGATCTCCTCGGCGGTGGTGCGTCGGTGCACCTCGACGTTGGCGGGGTTGGCGAACTGACGGGCCAGCACGGCGCCGCGCTCGGCCCCGATCTGCTCGGCGCGGGAGACCGCACCCTTCATGCCCTCGGAGCCGGGGGTCAGGACGAGCTCGGCACCGTAGGCGCGGAGCAGCGTCTTGCGCTCGGCCGACATGGTCTCGGGCATGCACAGCACGACCTTGTAACCCTTGGCGGCCCCCACCATGGCCAGCGCGATGCCGGTGTTGCCGGAGGTCCCCTCGACGATGGTGCCGCCGGGCTTCAGCTGACCGGACTTCTCGGCGGCCTCGATGATGGCCACGCCGATGCGGTCCTTCACGCTGTGCGCCGGGTTCACGAACTCGATCTTGGCCAGGACGGTGGCCTGGGCGCCGTCGGTGATCCGGTTGAGCCGCACGAGGGGGGTGCCCCCGACGATCTGGGTGACGTCGTCATAGATTCGCATGGGAGAAGAACACCGGACCCCGCTGGCCGGATTCCATCGTGCCCGTGATGTCTCACATCATGGACCAGTGTCCCGGGCGGTGAACTAGGGATTCGCCCGAGGATCGGCCGTCCGCGGGCCCTGCCCCCGCCGGGTGACGAGTGCCACGATGGGCGCGGGGACCAGCCTGAGGAGGACGTCGTGGCGCTTCGGTGGTACAGCGTGGTCGTGGACTGCCGGGACGTCGCCGCGCAGGCGGCGTGGTGGGCCCGGGCGCTCGGCTGGGCGCAGGTGGTCGACCTGCCCGAGGAGATGGTCCTGGTACCTCCGCACGCGCTGACCGACATGGACTCGATGCCGCGCGAGCACCGCGGTCCGGGTCTGGTCTTCGTGAGGGTGGCGGAGGGCAAGGAGGTCAAGAACCGGCTGCACCTCGACCTGGCGCCGTGGGGTGAGGACGACCACGAGGCGGAGGTGGCCCGGCTGCTGGACCTGGGGGCCCGGCGAGTGGAGGTGGGTCAGTCCGCGCTGGCGGAGACGGACCGTCCCGCCACCTGGACGGTGCTCGCCGACCCGGAGGGCAACGAGTTCTGCGTCCTCTCCTCCCGCGACGAGTGAGTGGGGACGTCCGACGACGCGCTCCGGACCGGGGCGGCGGCCCCCACGCCCTAGACTCATCGGCCATGAGCCCGCGTGAGCATGACTGCGTCCTCGTCGTCGACTACGGGGCCCAGTACGCCCAGCTGATCGCCCGCCGCGTCCGCGAGGCCCGGGTCTACTCCGAGGTCGTCCCGCACACCATCAGCACCGAGGAGCTGGCGGCCAGGAACCCGACGGCGATCATCCTCTCCGGCGGCCCCCAGTCGGTGTACGCCCCCGGCGCACCGCAGGTCGACGGCGGGTTGTTCGACCTCGGGGTGCCCACCTTCGGCATCTGCTACGGCTTCCAGGCGATGACCCAGGCGCTCGGCGGGGAGGTCGCCCGCACCGGTCGCAGCGAGTTCGGCCGCACCCCGGCCACCGTCGTCGAGCCCGGGGCCCTGCTGAGCGAGATCGACCCCACGCTGCGGGTCTGGATGAGCCACGGGGACTCCGTCACCCGCGCGCCGGCGGACTTCACCGTGCTGGCCACCTCACCCGGGGCCCCGGTGGCGGCGTTCGAGCACCGCGAGCGCGGGTTCGCCGGTGTCCAGTGGCACCCGGAGGTGCTGCACAGCGAGCACGGTCAGACCACGCTGGAGCACTTCCTCTTCGACATCGCGGGCTGCCGGCCCGACTGGACCGCGGCCAACATCGTCGAGGAGACCGTCGCGGCGATCCGCGAGCAGGTCGGGGACAAGCAGGTGCTGTGCGCGCTGTCGGGCGGGGTCGACTCCGCGGTGGCCGCGGCCCTGGTGCAGCGGGCCATCGGGGACCAGCTCACCTGCGTGTTCGTCGACCACGGCCTGCTCCGCGCGGGCGAGGCCGAGCAGGTGGAGGACGACTTCGTCGCCGCCACCGGGGTGGACCTGGTGGTCAAGGAGGTCGCCGACCAGTTCCTGGACGCGCTCGCCGGGGTCAGCGACCCCGAGCAGAAGCGCAAGATCATCGGCCGCGAGTTCATCCGCACCTTCGAGGCCGCCACCCGCCAGGTCGCGGCTGATCACGAGATCGAGTTCCTGGTGCAGGGCACCCTCTACCCCGACGTGGTCGAGTCCGGCGGCGGTGAGGGCGCGGCCAACATCAAGAGCCACCACAACGTCGGCGGGCTCCCCGACGACCTGCAGTTCACCCTGATCGAGCCGCTGCGCGCGCTGTTCAAGGACGAGGTCCGCGCGGTGGGGGCCGAGCTGGGGCTGCCCGAGGCGATGGTGTGGCGCCAGCCGTTCCCCGGTCCGGGGCTGGCCATCCGCATCGTCGGTGAGGTGACCCGGGAGCGGCTGGAGATCCTGCGCGCGGCGGACGCCATCGCCCGCGCCGAGGCCACCGCCGCCGGCCTGGACCGCGAGATCTGGCAGTTCCCGGTGGTGCTGCTGGCCGACGTCCGCTCGGTCGGCGTCCAGGGCGACGGCCGCACCTACGGCCACCCGGTGGTGCTCCGCCCGGTCAGCTCGGAGGACGCGATGACGGCGGACTGGTCGCGGCTGCCCTACGAGGTGCTGGAGACGATCAGCACCCGGATCACCAACGAGGTCCGCGAGATCAACCGCGTCACCCTGGACATCACCAGCAAGCCGCCGGGCACCATCGAGTGGGAGTGAGCGACCCCGTCGACGAGCGTCCGGTCGCGGTGGGGACGTTCGCCGGGTGACCGGTCCGGGCGGGCCGTGGATCTCCCGCCGTCAGGCGGGGACCAGGGCGGCACCGAGGTTGGCGACCGCGTGCACCAGGGTGCCGGGGACGACGCTCCCGGACCGGTGCCGGAGCCAGCCGAGCAGCAGCCCCGCCACGAGCTGCACCGGCAGGATCGGCCACAGCGCCGGGTCCACCAGCAGCAGGGGCAGGTGCGGGAGCAGGAACACGACCGCCTGCACGACGTTGCCGCGGGCGAGGCCGAGCCGGCGGAACAGCACCCCTGCGACCAGACCGCGGAACAGGATCTCCTCACCCAGGGCCCGTGCCAGCACCGTGACCCCGGCCCAGACCGAGGTGACGGCCGCGACCGTGGCCCCCGGGGTCCTCGTCGCGCTGTCGGGGATCAGCGCGACCACCCCGTAACCGAGGGCGGTCAGCGGGACCAGGAGCGCCAGCGCCCGGAGGTGGTCCCTGCCGGTGCCCGGGGTGAACCCGAGCCGCTCGGCCGCCCGGGCCCACCCGAGACGTCTCCGGCTGCCCTGCACCAGGAGGTAGATGACCGACGGGACGGAGCACAGCACCAGCTCGATCACGACGTCAGCCTAGGGCGGGAGCATCCTCCCTGTGGCCGCTGCGACCGCCGGGTCGGGGTCCGCCGGATCAGCGGAGGTCGCGCTCCTCCTCGGGGTAGCGCATCACCGGGGTCTCGGTGGTCGGCGCGTGCGGCGGGATCTGCCCGGTGTCGATCGTCTCCTCCGGGATCACCAGCACACCGACCAGGTAGGCCACCAGCCCGACGGTGCCGGCGGTCATCACGGTGAGCAGCACGAACAGCACGCGGACCAGGGTGGGGTCCATGTTGAGGTACTCCGCGACCCCGCCGAGGACGCCGGCGACGATGCGCTGGTCGCGGCTGCGGGTGAGCTTGCGGGGGGTGGTGGTGGGCATGGTGTGGCCTTCCGGTGGGTTGCGGGGGTCAGGAGGGGTGGCGGGAGAGGACGAGGCCCAGCACGCCGAGGGCGATCAGGGCGATCGGGGCGACCACCAGGACCGGCCCCCAGGACACGGTGAGCCCGAGGGACGTCCACACGGCCAGCACGGCCAGCGGCGCCAGCACCAGCCCGAGGATGAGCGGCGGGACGTCCACCCGGCGGCGGGCGTCGGGGCGGACCGGGTGCCGGCTCATCGGACGCTCTCCAGCTCGATCGAGCCGGCGTCGACGCGGGCGTCGATGACCAGACGCGGTCCGGTGGCGGGCCCGAAGACGTGGGTCTGGTCGATCTCGGTGCCCCCCTGCTGGGAGCCGTCGACCATCACGGTGCCGACGTCCAGCTGGGTGCGGACCTCCACCGCGGTGTCGGCCGGCAGCCGCAGGGAGATCTGGCCGGCGTCGGCGGAGACCCGGTAGGTGGTGTCGGTGGTGACGTCGAGCCGGCTCAGGTCGATGTCGAGGACCCCGACGTCGATGCTGCTGCTGGCCGGGAGCTCCTCCAGCGTCGTGTAGACCATCTGCGGCTGCTGCCAGTCGACCGAGCGGGCCACCGTCGCCGGGACCGCGGCGACCGCGGTGGCCAGCAGCAGCAGCCAGGCCAGCAGCACCTGCCCACGGAACCGGCCACGGAACGCCCCGGCGACCAGCGACAGCGCGGACACCATCAGGGCGGTGCCGAGGTAGGTGGTGAGGGAGACGGGGACGCCGGTGACCTGGTCGACCACGGCCACCCCGGTCAGGGCCAGGACCAGGGTCACCAGGAAACCGACCAGCACGGCGCGGCTGCGTCGGCGCGGGCTCACGAACGCCGCCGTGGCGGCCGGCTCGGGGACGTAGATCCCGGCCGGATCGGGCACGTTGAGGTAGGAGCGGACCGACGCGGTGTGGTCGCTCAGCGCCTCGGGTCGCGGAGGTGCGGCCGGGACGTCCGTGGCGGCCGGTGCCGACGGCGGCTCGGGCCAGCGCATCGACGCGCTGGCGGCCGGCCGGTCGTTCCAGGTCGGCCACGGGGAACCGGGACGGCGTGCCTCGGGCTCGGGGTCCCGGGGCTCCGGGGGCACGGGCCCGGTCGGTGCCGACGGGTACCTGCTCGTGCCGTCCACGACGGGCCGCGGGCGGACCGGTCCGGCGTCGGAGGAGCCGCGGGTCGTGGGTGCGGTGGCGCGGGGACCGTCGGGGCCGGGAGCACCGGTGGGCTGCTGGAGCTGCTGGTAGCGCAGCACCGTCTGCTGCCACTCGCGGGCCGCGGTGGTGAAGGGGGTCTCCGGGCCGGCGAACGGGTCGTGGTGGGTGGGGTTGCCGGTGGGGAGGGAGGCGGACTCCGTGCGGCGTGCCTGCTGCTGCGGTCGGCGGTGGCCGAAGTACCAGACGGCGAGGACCACGGCGGCGGGCGCCAGGCCCAGCGGGGCGAAGGAGCCGACGGTGACCGCGACCACGATGCAGCTGACCACCATGGTCACCACCCAGAACTCGCGGCTCTGCCGGGCCAGACCCGGCGCGTGGCGCTCGACCGGGGACTGCTCCTCGCGCTCGTCGCGCCACAGGGCCCAGGCGAAGACGTACAGGGCGACCCCGACGCCGGCGCTCAGCCCGAGCAGCACCGCGCCGATGCGCACCACCAGCGGGTCGACCTGCCACTTGGCGGCCAACGCACCGCAGACCCCGGCGATCTTGCGGTCGCCGGAGCGGCGCAGCGTCCAGAACTCGTCCATGGGTCCATCTTCGGTCGGCGGGGGACCCGGCACCATCGGGGGATGCACCCATATCTCGACGGTGCTGACCCTTGCTCCCCGTCGCCGGGGTCCCGCCTCGCTCGCGGTCCAGCGAGGCCGACCGGTTCCGGGCGCAGGCGACCGGGATCCGGAGACGGCGCTCGGGCCGGGTGTCGCCGCGGGAACCTGTCGCTGGTGACCAGACAGGCCGTATACAGCGCTGATGTGCGCCCAGGAGCAGCTTCTCGCGGGCATCGCGGGGCTTGCCGGCTGACCGCACGGGGGCGCGACGACGGAGTAGAAGGAGGACCGGCCCCTGGCTGGGTCCTCCCCTCACGACCAGCCCACGTCGCGGTAGAAGAGCCGGTTCGCAGCCGACCACGAGCGGTCGCGGCGGTCGCGAGGGCGGAGGGTGCTCTCGGGAGGGGTGTCTCGGGGTCCGTCCCGGGGGAACCCTCGTGGCCGGGAGGGCCCTGACGTGTGAGGCTGGGACCACCATGACCGACACGCCTGCCGCCCCGACGGGGGACGGCCCTGCCCAGCGGCACCCCGTGCTGCTCGAGGAGCCGCTGCCGGTGACCTCGCAGGCCCCTGCGGCGCCGGCCTGGTCCGTGGCCGACGAGCCCCCGACCGAGGAGCAGCCGCCACCCCGCCCGCGCGCCACCCGGGTCGAGGAGGGACGGGTCATCGGCGGCGTCTGCGCCGGTCTGGCCCAGCACCTCGGCTGGTCGGTCACCGTGCTGCGCGTCGGCTTCGTGGCCCTGGCCCTCGGCCAGTTCGTCGGGGTGGTGGTCTACGCGATCCTCTGGCTGGCCCTGCCCCGCGCGGAGACCGTCCGCTCACCGGGGCTGGAGGCCGCCACCCGGCAGGGCATGCGCAGCTCCGACACCCCGGCCCGCGGCCGCGACCGCGGCGTGCTGATCGCCCTGGTGGCCATCGGTGCCGGCCTGGTGTGGCTGTCCCAGGTCACCGGCTTCGGCTTCTCCAGCCAGGTCTTCTGGCCCCTCGCGGTGGCCTGCATCGGGCTGGCCCTGATCTGGCGCCAGGCCGATGCCGCCCCGGCCGAGGACGTGACCGGGGCCCGGGAGCGGGCGCACCCGCTGGTCGCCCCCTTCCTGGCCCGCAGCGGCTGGCTGGCCATCACCCGGCTGCTGGTCGGGCTCGCCCTGGTCGCGGTGGCCTTCGCGCTGGTCCTGGCCTCCCAGATCGGGGTCGGGCAGCTGCCCACGGTGCTGCTGATGGTGGTGCTGGCGGTCGCCGGTGTCGTGGTCGCCGCCGCCCCCTGGCTGTACCGCTCGCGCCGCGCGCTCTACGAGGCCCGCGAGCAGCGGGTCCGCGCCGACGCCCGCGCCGACATGGCCGCCCACCTGCACGACTCCGTGCTGCAGACCCTGGCCCTGATCCAGCGCCAGTCCGAGGACCCCCGCGCGGTGCAGACCCTGGCCCGGCGCCAGGAGCGCGAGCTGCGCAGCTGGCTCTACGGCGACCAGGCCGACGAGCCCACCCTCCGCGCCGCGCTGACCACCGCCGCCGCCGAGGTGGAGGACGAGCGCACGGTCCCCATCGAGGTCGTGATGGTGGGGGACTGCGAGATGGAGCCCGACCTCCGCGCCCTGGTGCAGGCGGCCCGCGAGGCCATGGTGAACGCCGCCAAGCACTCCGGCGCCGACCGGATCGACGTCTTCGCCGAGGCAGCCGAGGACCTGGTCGAGGTGTTCGTCCGCGACCGCGGCCGCGGTTTCGACCTGGACGAGGTCGCCGAGGACCGGATGGGCGTCCGCGGCAGCATCATCGACCGGATGCGGCGCCACGGCGGCACCGCGACCATCACCTCCGCCCCCGGCGGCGGTACCGAGGTACGACTGGAGAGACGACGATGACCGTTCCCGACCCCCGCACCCCCCAGGCCGCCCCTGCGTCGGCCCCGACCCCACCGCCGGCCCCCCGCCCCGGCCCGCTGCGGGTGGTGGTGGTCGACGACCACGCCATGTTCCGCACCGGGGTGAAGTCGGAGATCGGTCGCTCGGTGCAGGTGGTGGGGGAGGGTCAGGACGTCGCCACCGCCGTCCAGGCCATCACCGCCACCACCCCCGACGTGGTGCTGCTCGACGTCCACCTCCCGGGTGGGGGCGGCGTCGAGGTGCTCAAGCAGGTGCTGGCGGTCAACCCCGACCAGCGGTTCCTGGCGCTCTCGGTCTCCGACGCCGCCGAGGACGTCATCGGCGTGATCAGGGCCGGTGCCCGTGGCTACGTCACCAAGTCGATCAGCGGGGACGAGCTGATCGCGGCGATCCGGCGGGTGGCGGAGGGGGACGCGGTGTTCTCACCGCGGCTGGCCGGCTTCGTCCTGGACGCCTTCTCCGGGGCCATCGACATCGCCAGCGTGGACGAGGACCTGGATCGGCTCTCCGCCCGGGAGCGTGAGGTGCTCCGGCTGATCGCCCGTGGCTACGCCTACAAGGAGGTGGCCAAGGAGCTGTTCATCTCGATCAAGACCGTCGAGACCCACGTCAGCTCGGTGCTCCGCAAGCTGCAGCTCTCCAACCGTCACCAGCTGACCCGCTGGGCCACCGACCGCCGCCTGGTCTAGGCCCCGGCCGGCCCGCCCGGCCCCACGCCGGACACGCACGAACGGCCCCGCTCCTGGTCAGGAGCGGGGCCGTTCAGTGGTTCGTGAGGCTCAGGCGCGGGAGCGCTTGGTGACCGCACCGTAGATGAGGAGCACGATGATCGAACCGACCACAGCCAGGATCAGGCTGATGAACCAGTTGCCCTGGAGGCTGAAGTCCACACCGTTCCCGGCGAGGAGGTTGCCGATCAGACCACCCACGAGGGCGCCGATGACGCCGAGGATGATCGTGGCGATGATGCCCCCACCCTGCTTGCCGGGGAGGACCAACTTGGCGAGAGCGCCAGCGATGAGCCCGATGATCAGGTAAAAGAGAATCGTCATGCTCAGAACATAGCCATAGCGCGCGGGTCCAAACATGAAAGGTTGTACTTCCTTGTCGGCGTGTCGCCCGCCGTGCCGTCCCCTGCGCCCCGTGCTCCGTAGGATCCGCGGCATGGACGCGCTGACCTGGGCCAGGGACGTGGTGCTGCTGCTGCACCTCATCGGGTTCGCCGCCCTCCTCGGCGGCGCGATCGTGCAGCTGCGTGACCGCGAGCCCCTGGTGAACGCCGCGATGGTGCACGGCGCGCTCGTCCAGCTGGTCAGCGGAGTGGGCCTGGTGGTCCTGGACGAGGTGGACGACCAGGACTGGGACGCCCTCCAGGTCGGCACCAAGCTGGTGGTCACGCTGTTCGTGGCCCTGCTGGTGGTGGTCAACCGCCGGTACTCGTCCATCCCCCGGGGTCTGCTGGCCATGATCACGGTGCTCACCGTCGGGAACGCCGCGGTGGCCGTGCTCTGGTGAGCCACCGTGGGTTCCGGGCGGCACACCGCCCCACCGCCCCCGGGGTCACCGACCGGCAGCACGCCTCACGCGCCGCCACCCCGTACGGCCGCGTCCAGCGCCCGCGCCAGCTCGGCGGGGGCGCTGACCATCGGCCAGTGCCCGGTGTCGACGTCGAGGTAGTCCACCTGCGCGACCCGGGCCAGCTCCGGCAGGTCCCCCGCGGCCACCCAGGCCCGGGCCTCCTCGGGGGAGAACTCGGGGCAGACCATCGTCACGGGCACGCCGAAGCGGCACTCGTCGGTGAGCCGCACGGTGGCCTGGGAGACCGTCGCGGGCACCGGGACGGTCGCCGCGGCCAGCGCGGCGCGGGCACCCGCGTCGAGGTCGGCGGCATCGGGACCCTCGAAGGGCTCCCAGCCGGGGAAGGCCATCACGCCGTCCACCGGGGGGAAGAGGTCGGCGTAGGGCTCGCCGTCCGCACCCGGGAACCCGCCGACCAGCACCAGCCGGGCGACCCGCTCGGGGCGGCGGTCGGCGGCGAGCCAGGCCAGCGTGCAGGCGGCGGAGTGCCCGACCACCACGGGGTGCGGGGCGGCGTCGACGGCCGCCAGCACGGCGTCGAGCTGGTCCTCCAGGGTGGCGGTGGTCTGGCCGGGAGCCGTCCCGGGGAGCGCGAGGGGCTGGGGGCGGTGCCCGAGGTGGCGGAGCTCCTCGGCCACGGCGTCCCACACCGTGACCGGCAGCCAGAGGCCGGCGAGCAGGAGGACGTCGGATCCGTCGGTGGGAGGGTGCGTGGTGGTCATGGGACGACGGTAGGACCGTTCCCGGACGATCGGCGTCCTGGTTCACTGGTGAGGTGGAGGACACCGCTGCCCGTCCCGTCTCCCGGGCGCTGCACGTGCTCGCCCTGCTGCAGCGCCACCCCGGCATCACGGCCGCGCAGATCGCGGAGCGGCTGGGGGTCAGCGACCGCGCGGCACGCCGCTACGTGGCCGTCCTCCGGGAGGCCGACATCAGCGTGGAGTCGACCCCGGGCCGCTACGGCGGCTACCGGCTGGGGCCCGGCCTGCGGCTGCCCCCGCTGCTGTTCAGCAGCAGCGAGGCGCTCGGGCTGGTGATGGCCGTGCTCGACGGCCAGCACGCCGCCGCCGACCCCGAGGAACCGGTCGGCTCGGCGCTGGGGAAGCTGGTCCGGGCCCTGCCCGGTGAGGTCGGCCGGCAGGCGGCCGTGATGCGCGAGCACGCGCTGGCCGCGCCCGAGCGGGAGACGACCCGCCCTGACCCCGGCACCACGGCCGAGCTGGTGGACGCCGTCGCCGCCCGCCGCCGGGTCCGGCTCCGCTACCGCACCGCGGGGGGCCGGACCACCGAGACGGTGGCCGACCCGTGGGCCACCGTCGTGCGCCACCGGCACTGGTACCTGCTCTGCCACGCCCACGCACCCGACGCGGTGCGGGCCTACCGGGTGGACCGCATCGAGCGGCTGGAGGTGCTGGCCGAGCCCTTCGTGCCGCCCGCCGACCTCGACGCGGTCGCCGTGCTCGAGCAGCACCTGGGGGCCGGTCGGGAGCACCCGACGAGGGTGCGCTTCAGCGCCCCGCTGGCCGAGGTGGCCCCGCACGTCGGGGCGCCGATGGGACGGCTGGAGCCCGACGGGGAGTCCGCCTGCCTGCTCACCGGGACCACCAGCGACCCGCGGATGTACGCCGGGGAGTGGCTGGCCGCGATCCCGCACCCCTTCGTCGTCGAGGGAGGCACCGAGCTGGTGGCGGCGGTGGGGGCGCTGGCGGAGCGCCTCACGGCCGCGGTCGCGGGACACGTCCCGCCACGGTGAGCGGAGCGGGTCAGAGGAAGCGGCGGTAGGGACGGAGCACGGTCTCGGAGAACTTCACCATCATCGGGCGCCGCACCCACTCCTCCAGGGTGAGCTCCGCGCAGTTGGTGAGGTCCATCGCGAAGACCTCCTCCAGCTTGCGGGCCACGGCCGGCTCGGTCAGCTCGACGTTCAGCTCGTAGTTGCCGGCCAGGCTCAGCCGGTCCAGGTTCGCCGTCCCGATGGTGGACCAGGTGCCGTCGATGGTCGCGGTCTTCGCGTGCACCATGGCGCCCTGGTAGAGGAACAGCCGGACGCCGCCGGCCAGCAGCTGGGAGTAGAAGCCGCGGGAGAGCCAGTCGGCGGTGATGTGGTTGGACTGCCCGGGGACGATCAGCTTGACCTCCACCCCGCGCTGGGCCGCGGCGGTCAGCGCGCGGATCAGGTCGTCGTCGGGGATGAAGTAGGCGTGGGTCAGCAGGATGTGGTGGTAGGCCCGGTCGATCGCCTCCAGGTACATGCCCCGGATCGGGTACAGCGCCCGGCGGGGCAGGTTCCGCACCACCCGGACGGGGCTGTGCCAGCTGCGGGTGGACACGTCCGGCAGGGCCGGGTGGCGTCCCGGCAGCTCGTTCCAGTGGTCGATGAAGGCGTCCTCGAGGTCGGCCACCACGTGCCCGGTCAGCCGGACGTGGGTGTCGCGCCAGTCCGTCGCGTACAGCGAGCCGATGTTGTAGCCGCCGACCCAGGCCTGCTCGGAGTCGACCACCATCAGCTTGTTGTGGTTGCGGCCGAGGTTGCGGGGGTTGAGCATGCCCAGGCCGCCCCAGACCAGGGGGTGGCGGACGACGTTGACGTGCGGCGGGAAGTGGAAGAAGGGCCGCGGCACCACCAGGTTGGCGAACTCGTCGTAGACCAGGCAGACCTCGACGCCGCGGTCAGCGGCCTCGATCAGGGCCTTCTTGAACGCCCGGCCGGTGCGGTCGCCCTTCCAGATGAAGGTGACCAGCACGATCCGGCGCCGCGCCGCGCGGATCCCCTGCAGCATGTCGTCGTAGAGGTCCTGGCCGTAGGTGAAGACGGTCAGGTCGCCGTCCCCGACCGGGATGGTGGCGGGCTGGACCTTGGGGAAGCGGGCGGGGGCGCGGAGCCGCTTGCGACGCTGGTCGATCAGCAGCAGCGCGGCCAGCGTGAGGCCCTGGACGGCCAGCACGGCGGTGGTGACACGGGTCAGCAGCCGCCTGAGGGAGAACCGGGGCAGCCGCATGAGTCGATCCTAGCGAGGTCACCCGGTCAGGAGAGTCGCACGGAACCCGGTCCGGGGGTGCGCCGGGGGACGTCCGGGGGGGCTCGGGACGTCGGTGCCGACGACTACGCTGGTCGGGTCATGAGCCAGCCAGACCTCTTCGCCAGCCTCCCGCCATCGACCGACCGCGCCCCGGCCCCGGTGGCCGCCGTCGTCGAGGACGCCGGGGAGCGCGCCGCCCGCCGGCGCGCGCTCACCGAGCACGACCTGCTGGAGGGGCTGAACGGGCCGCAGCGCCAGGCGGTCACCCACGAGGGCGGCCCGGTGCTGGTGGTCGCCGGCGCCGGCTCGGGCAAGACCCGGGTGCTCACCCGGCGGATCGCCTGGCTGGTCAGCCAGCGCGGCATCCACCCGGGATCGGTGCTGGCCATCACCTTCACCAACAAGGCGGCCGCGGAGATGCGGCACCGGGTGGCCGACCTGGTCGGGAACCGCGCCCGGCTGATGTGGGTCTCCACCTTCCACTCCGCCTGCGTGCGGATCCTGCGCCAGGAGGTCGGCCGCTTCGGGTTCACCCGCACCTTCTCCATCTACGACGACACCGACGCCAAGCGGCTGATGACCCTGGTCTGCCGCGACCTCGACCTGGACCCGAAGCGCTACCCGGTGCGAGGGGTCATGAACTGGGTGTCGAACCTCAAGAACGAGCTGGTGGACCACGAGTCGGCCGGTTCCCACGTCGGCTCGGCGCAGGAGGAGCCCTACGTCGAGGCCTACCGGACCTACCAGCAGCGGCTCCGGGCCGCCAACGCGCTGGACTTCGACGACCTGATCATGACGACCGTCCACCTGCTGCAGGCCTTCCCCGACGTCCGCGAGCAGTACCGGCGCCGGTTCCGCCACGTCCTGGTCGACGAGTACCAGGACACCAACCACGCCCAGTACGCCCTGGTGCGCGAGCTGAGCGGTGTGGACGCCTCCGGCGACGCGAACGCGATCGAGGCGCCGGGGCTGATGGTGGTGGGGGACTCCGACCAGTCCATCTACGCCTTCCGCGGCGCCACCATCCGCAACATCCTGGACTTCTCCAGCGACTTCCCGGGGGCGGAGACGATCCTGCTGGAGCAGAACTACCGCTCGACCCAGACCATCCTGAGCGCGGCCAACGCGGTCATCGTCCGCAACGCCGACCGCCCCGAGAAGCGGCTGTGGTCCGACTCCGGGGACGGGGCGCTGATCACCGGCTACGTGGCCGACACCGAGCACGACGAGGCCCAGTTCGTGGCCGGGGAGATCGACCGGCTGACCGACGAGGGCACCACCAGGCCGGGGGACACGGCCGTCTTCTACCGCACCAACGCCCAGTCCCGGGCCTTCGAGGACGTCTTCATCCGGGTCGGGCTGCCCTACAAGGTGGTCGGCGGGGTCCGCTTCTACGAGCGCCGCGAGGTGCGTGACGCCATCTCCTACCTCCGCGCCATCGCCAACCGCGCCGACGACGTGTCGACGCGGCGGGTGCTCAACGTGCCGAAGCGGGGGATCGGCGACCGGGCCGAGGCGGCCATCGCCCAGCTCGCCGAGCGCGAGCAGGTCTCCTTCGGCGAGGCGCTGCGGCGCAGCGACCGGGCGCAGGGGCTGGCCACCCGCTCGCTGAAGCAGATCCAGGCCTTCACCGCGGTGCTGGACGCCCACGAGCAGATGGTCGCCGACGGCGTCCCCGCCGACCAGGTGCTCACCTCGATCCTGCAGGAGTCGGGCTACCTGGAGGAGCTGCAGAACAGCAAGGACCCGCAGGACGAGACCCGGCTGGAGAACCTGGTCGAGCTGGTCTCGGTGGCCGCGGAGTTCGTGGCCGGCGCGCACGCCCAGGACATCACCGCCGAGGTGCTGGCGGCCGAGGCCGTGGCCGACGGCGCCACCGACGCCGAGGCGGTGGAGCTGGGTGAGGCGCTGGCCGAGGCGGCACCGGAGCCGGACGACTCCCTGCCCGCCTTCCTGGAGCGGATCGCTCTCGTCGCGGACTCCGACCAGATCCCCGATGCCGCCGAGGACGGTGGCGTGGTCACCCTGATGACCCTGCACACCGCCAAGGGGCTGGAGTTCGACACCGTCTTCCTCACCGGCTGCGAGGACGGGGTGTTCCCGCACCAGCGCGCCCTGACCGACCGCTCGGAGCTGGAGGAGGAGCGCCGGCTGGCCTACGTGGGCATCACCCGCGCCCGCAAGCGGCTGCACATCTCCCGCGCCGTGGTCCGGACGGCCTGGGGTGCGCCCCAGTACAACCCGCCGAGCCGCTTCATCGAGGAGATCCCGTCCCACCTCTACGACTGGCGCCGCACCGGGGCGGCCGTGGCCAGCTGGGCGAGCACCTCGGCCACCCGCCGCAACGAGGCCGACAGCTCGCTCGGGAGCTGGCGCAGCACCGTGGGCTACGGGGCGCGTCCGACCGTGAAGACCGTGCCGTCGCTGGACGCCGGCGACCGGGTGCTCCACACCACCTTCGGGATGGGCACGGTGATCGCCACCTCCGGGGCCGGGGACGGGGCCAAGGCCGACGTCGACTTCGGGTCGGTCGGGGTCAAGCGGCTCTCGCTCAAGCACGCGCCGCTGGAGAAGCTGTAGCCCTGCCGTTGGTGCCCGGGACGGCCGTCGTCGCCGACCCGGGGGGCCGGACCGGTGACCGGGGTCCGGGTCAGGACTCCTGACCGAGGTAGGCGGTGACGGCGATCTCGATCCGCATCCCCGCCAGGCCGAACGCGGTCACGCCGACCTGGGTCCAGATGGGGGCGCGGTCACCCATCCGGGCCCGGAGCTGTTCCACCAGGACCCGGTTGTGGCTGTCACCGATCGCCTCGCCCTCGGCCAGGTGGTAGGTGGTCATCGACACCACGTCCGGCCAGCCGGCCCCGGCGGTAGCCAGCGTGCGCTCGACGTTGTCGAAGGCCTGCACGATCTCGTCCTCGAGGCGCTCGGGCAGCTGCGTCTGGTCGTCCCAGCCACCCTGGCCGGAGGTCTCGACGCGGTCGCCGATGCGGACGGCCTGGCTGTAGTGGAGCAGGTCCCGGTGGCGCTGCCCGTAACCGGGCGTGAGCAGGAATTGGGGCTGGGGCATGGCGGGGTGTCCTTCGTGATGTGACTTCAAGGATGAACTGGAACCGAGACTACGTGCTTCATCCTTGAAGTCAAGGCCGGGTGCGGCCTAGGGTGGCGCCCGTGGACGACGACCAGGGGCCCGACGCCGGCGGTCGCGAGCCGGTGCGGTGGCTCGACGCGGGGGAGAAGGAGGCCTGGAGCGGGCTGGCCTCCCTCATGCTGCTGCTGCCCGGACGTCTGGAGGCGCCGCTCCGTGCGGCCAGCGGCATGACGCTGTTCGAGTACCTGGCGCTCAGCCACGTCTCGGAGGCCCCCGGGCGCCGGCTGCGGATGGGTGAGCTGGCCTTCCTGGCCAACGGGTCGCTCTCGCGGCTGTCGAACGTGGTGAAGCGGCTGGAGCAGCGGGGTTGGCTGGAGCGCTCGCCCGACCCCGACGACGGCCGCTACACCCTCGCTGCCCTCACCGAAGCCGGGTACGAGGCGGTGGTCCAGGCCGCCCCCGTGCACCTGCGGGCGGTGCGCCTGCTGGTGCTGGACCACCTGTCGGTCACGGAGCAGCGGGCCCTGGCCCGCATCGCGGGCAAGCTCCGTGACTCCGCCTGGCCCACCTGACCCTGCCGCCCGGTTGCGGGGCGACTCGCCGCTCGTGGTCGTCAGGACGCCATGGGTCACGACCACTCGCGGCCACTCGCCCCAGGTTCAGGACGGAGTCCCTGAGCTGGACCGGTCGCGCAGGAACGTGCGGACGTCCTCGGTCAGCAGGGGGGCTCCTCGAGGGCGGCGACGTGCGGTGTCCCCGGGGTGCGCCACCGGAGAAGGGGCCGCCGGGGTCGGTCCGTCCCCGACGGCACCCGGCCGGCGCAGGCCACCAGGACGAGGACCGGAGACGCACCACGGCCCCCACCTCTTCGGCGGGGGCCGTGTCTGTGCGATCTGGCTGCTGTCAGCGGCGAGGCATCAGAGCCGAACGCCCTGGGCCAGCATCCAGACGTAGGGGTCCTTGGACGAGTAGACGTCCCCAGGAGCGGCGCCCGCCGGATACCACTCGAAGTGGAGGTGCGGGCCGAAGGTGCGGCCGGTCATGCCGACCACGCCGACGAGCGTGCCGGCCTTGACCTGCTGGCCGGGGCTCACGGCCGTGCTGGCCATGTGGGCGTAGAGCGTGTGGCTGCCGTCGGCGTGCTTGACCACGACGTGGATGCCGGCCCAGCCGGCGCCCGAGGCGGGGCCCACCACGACGCCGTCGGCGGCCGCACGGATCGGGGTGCCGATCGGGGCCGAGAGGTCCATGCCGGTGTGGTAGCGCGACCAGGAGCCGACCGCACCCCAGCGGGCGGCGATGGAGTAGCTGCCGCCGGAGATGGGGCTGGTGCCGCCGCCGGCGCCCAGCTGGGCGGCGTCGAACTCGTGGTCGGGCTCGTCCGAGGTGGTCTCGGCGGTCCCGGTGTCCTCGGTGGGGCTCTCGCTGACGAGGGTGCCCGTGGCCTGCTCGGCCTTGCGGCGCTCCTCCTCGGCCTTCTTCTTCTCCTCGGCGGCCTTCTTCTCGGCGGCCTTCTTCTCCTCGGCCTTGATCCGCTCGTCCTCGGCCTCGATGGCCTCGGTGGTCGACTCGAGCTCCTCGGCCCGGTCGTCCTGGATCGCCTTGCGGGAGGTGGTGACCACCTTGTCGTCGACCTTGAGCAGCTCGCTCTGACGCTCGGCCACCTCCTTGGCGGCGATGGCCTTGTCCAGCTCGACCCGGACGGAGTTGCGGCTCTCGCGGTTGTCGCGGCCGCTGAAGGAGTCCAGCGTGCCGCCGTCGTCGCTGGCGTCGTCGGAGGAGGCGGCCTCGCGCTCGCTCGCCTGGGCGGCGGTCTGGTTGGCCTTGCTCAGGCCGGCGGCGCGCGGGGCGGGCTCGGCCCGGGTGACGTCAGGGCTGTCGGCGGTGAGGGAGGAGCGGGCGTCGACCTGGTTGGACTGCGCCGCGGAGGTGAGGCTGACCGAGCCGGCGACCCCGAGGCCGAGGACGGAGATCGCCAGGGCGGCCAGGCCGTGGGTGAGGATGCCGGAGGAGGAGGACGGCGCGGGAGGCGTCGGCGACTCGTCGGCGAGCGCCCTGCGAGCCTTGGCCCGGCGGAACGATCTTGCGGACACGCACTCTCCTCGGAACGACGACAACGGTGGTACCTCACGGCCTCGGGACCTGGGCAACCTGGTCGACGACAGCGACCTCTGTACCCCGTTGACCCCGACTGAGCCGCAACCTTAGCAATTCTCAGGTTCTCCTCCAAGTCCTGTGCGCAAGCGTGTGAGTCGGGTCACCCCGGGACCGCCCCGGCGACCGCGGTTAGGGTGGCTGACGTGAGCAACGACGTGCCGGCCGGACCCCTCGACGACGACGTCGAGGACACCGCAGCGAGCCCCGTCGAGCCGTCCTCCGAGGTGCGCCGACCGCCGATCCGGGTGGTGGTGGCCAAGCCCGGTCTGGACGGTCACGACCGGGGCGCCAAGGTCGTGGCCCGGGCCCTGCGCGACGCCGGCATGGAGGTCGTCTACACCGGGCTGCACCAGACCCCGGAGCAGATCGTGGCCACCGCGCTGGCCGAGGACGCCGACGCCATCGGCCTCTCGGTGCTCTCCGGGGCCCACATGACCGTGTTCCCCCGGGTGGTGGAGCTGCTGCGGGCCGAGGACGCCACCGACATCGTGGTCTTCGGGGGCGGCATCATCCCCGAGGCCGACCGGCAGCCGCTGGCCGAGCTGGGGGTGGCGCAGATCTTCACCCCGGGCGCGACGATGGCCGACATCGTGGCCTGGGTCGAGGCGAACTGCCGGACCCGCCGGAGCTGGTGAGCCGGCCCGTCCGGTCCCCGGTCGGGTAAGACCTCTGCACCGGGTGGGCTCATTGGCCGCCGTCCCGGTGCGGACGTTAGGCTCGACCACACGCAGCCGAGCAGCGACGCCCGCCTGCGTCGAGCGAGGCGTCCCCGGTGGGGACCGTCCGACTCTCCCGCCACGCGCGGGGTGCGCTCGATTCTCTCGGCCGGACGCGCCCCGACGGGCACGTCCGGCCCTGGACGGACAGGGGGCGAGAGCCCCCGGAATCAGGATGGAATCGTCGTGGATCTCTACGAATACCAGGCGCGCGACCTGTTCGAGGCGCATGGCGTACCGGTGCTCCGGGGCATCACCGTCACCACGCCGGAGGAGGCGGGGGCGGCTGCGGCCGAGCTCGGCACCCCCGTGGTCGTGGTGAAGGCCCAGGTGAAGACCGGTGGCCGTGGCAAGGCCGGTGGCGTCAAGGTCGCCAAGAGCCCCGCCGAGGCGGCGGAGAAGGCCGAGCAGATCCTGGGCCTGGACATCAAGGGCCACGTGGTGCAGAAGGTGATGGTCGCCGAGGGCGCCGACATCGCCGAGGAGTACTACTTCTCCCTGCTGCTGGACCGCGCCAACCGCACCTACCTGGCGATGTGCAGCGTCGAGGGCGGGATGGACATCGAGCAGCTGGCCGTGGAGCGCCCCGACGCCCTGGCCAAGGTCTCCGTGGACCCGGTGGTGGGCATCGACCGCGCCAAGGCCGACGAGATCGTCGCCGCCGCCGGTTTCGCCGAGGCCGACCGCGACCAGGTGGCCGAGGTGCTGATCACCCTGGGCAGGGTCTACGTCGAGAGCGACGCCACCCTGGTCGAGGTCAACCCGCTGGTGAAGACCGCCGACGGCACGATCCTGGCCCTGGACGGCAAGGTGACGCTGGACGAGAACGCGGAGTTCCGCCACCCCGAGCACGCCGAGCTGCACGACGTCGCCGCGGCCGACCCGCTGGAGCTGAAGGCCAAGGAGAAGGGCCTCAACTACGTCAAGCTGGACGGCTCGGTCGGCATCATCGGCAACGGCGCCGGGCTCGTGATGAGCACCCTGGACGTCGTCGCCTACGCCGGCGAGGAGTTCCCCGGCGCCCCCAAGCCGGCCAACTTCCTCGACATCGGCGGCGGCGCCAGCGCCGAGGTGATGGCCGACGGCCTGGAGATCATCCTGGGTGACGCCCAGGTCAAGAGCGTCTTCGTCAACGTCTTCGGCGGCATCACCGCATGCGACGCGGTGGCCAACGGCATCGTCCAGGCCTTCGAGATCCTCAAGGGCCACGGCGCGCAGGTGAAGCCGCTGGTCGTCCGGCTGGACGGCAACAACGCCGAGCTGGGGCGCCAGATCCTCACCGACGCGGACCTCCCCGGCCTGGAGCAGGTCGACACGATGGACGGTGCGGCCCGCCGCGCCGCCGAGCTGGCTACGAGCTGAAGGGCGACTGACATGGCTATCTTCCTGAATTCCGACTCCCGGGTCATCGTCCAGGGCATGACCGGCTCCGAGGGCATGAAGCACACCCAGCTCATGCTGAAGTCCGGCACCACCATCGTGGGCGGCGTGAACCCCAAGAAGGCCGGCCAGACGGTCGACTTCGAGGGCGGCGTGACCATCCCCGTCTTCGGCACCGTCGCGGAGGCCGTCGAGCAGGCCCGGGCCAACGTCTCGGTGATCTTCGTCCCGGCCCGTTTCACCAAGGCCGCGGCCGTGGAGGCCATCGAGGCCGGCATCCCGCTGGCCGTCGTCATCACCGAGGGCGTCCCCGTCAAGGACACCGCCGAGATCTGGAGCCTGGCCAAGGACAGCAGCACCCGGGTGATCGGCCCGAACTGCCCCGGTCTGATCACCCCCGGCACCTCCAACGCCGGCATCATCCCGGCCAGCATCACCAACGCCGGACGGATCGGGCTGGTCTCGAAGTCCGGCACGCTGACCTACCAGATGATGTACGAGCTGCGTGACTTCGGCATCTCCACGGCCGTCGGCATCGGTGGCGACCCGGTCATCGGGACGACCCACATCGACTGCCTGCAGGCGTTCCAGGACGACCCCGACACCGACGCCATCGTGATGATCGGCGAGATCGGCGGCGACGCCGAGGAGCGGGCGGCGGAGTACATCAAGGCCAACGTGACCAAGCCGGTCGTCGGCTACGTCGCCGGCTTCACCGCCCCCGAGGGCAAGACCATGGGCCACGCCGGCGCCATCGTCTCCGGCTCGGCCGGCACCGCGGCGGCCAAGAAGGAGGCCCTCGAGGCCGCCGGCGTCAAGGTCGGCAAGACCCCCAGCGAGACCGCCTCGCTGATGCGCGACATCATGGCCTCCCTGAGCGCCTGACCCCGCACGTCGCAGCGGCCCGCACCCCTCGGGGGTGCGGGCCGCTGCGACGTGCGGGCTGCGGGGCCGTGACCGCAGGGGTCGGGCGCCGAGCCCGGGGGAGGAGGGCGCTCAGGTGCCCTGGGTGGCGCGCTCGGCGGCCCGTCGCGCCAGCGCCGTCCACTCGCCGTCGTCGAAGTCGAAGTCCTCGTCGGCGGGGAGCACGAGGTAGACCACCTTGGTGTCGATGGTCACCAGGGCGATCCGGAAGCGGACCTTCTCGTCGTCACCGGCGGACTGGGTGACGGTGTAGGCGCTGCCGGCGATCTTCGACCGGCCGACCGTGCCCTCGACCGCGGTGCGGTCGGAGACCTCGGCGGTGCGCTGGTTGTCGGCGCACTCCTGCACGGAGCGGTCGAAGCGCTCCCGCAGCTCACCGGCCGCCCCGGCGTCCTCCATGGTCAGCACGACCTCGTCGAAGCCGAAGGGCTGCGGGGCCTCGGGGTCGTTGCTCAGCAGGTAGGTGACCTTGGCGCGGTCGGTCGGGCCGCTGACCGTGGAGGGGTCCATGCCCTCGCAGCGGCTGGTGGCGACCTTGAACTCCGACTCGACCGGGGTGCCACCCCACTCGCCCAGACCGGGCGTGATGCGGGGGACGTCGGCGCCGGCCAGGAAGCCGGCCTGCTCGGTGCCCAGCGGCGGGATGCTCTGGCGGGACTCGGCGTCGGTGGCGCAGCGACCGGCGGTGCGGCCGCACTGGCTGTTCACGACCTCGGCCGCGGCGGCCACCAGGCCGTCGTAGCGGACCGCGGAGTCCTGCTGGGCGACGTCGAACACGTTGACCATCCGGCCGGTGCGCACCAGCAGCAGCGCGTGGTGCACCCCCACCTCCTCCTGGACCACGGCCACCACGCCGCCGGCCTGGTTGCCGAGCTCGACCGGCGACCAGCCGCTGGCCAGCCACGCCGGCTGCTTGGCGCAGCCGCCGAGCTGGCCGAGACGGGCCTCGTAGACGCGCTGGGCGTCCTCGGCGGTGGGGAAGAGGTCGGCCTGGTGCAGCGCCGCGGTGCCCTTGTCGCTGGCCGTGGTCAGCGTCCGCAGCCGGGTCTGCTCCGGCGTGGGGAGACCGGCCTCGGAGCGCACCACGCAGGTGGCCTGGGGCGACTCCTCGGTGACGCCCTCGGTGTCGAGGGAGACCTTCCAGCCGGCGTCGGCCTGGATCAGCCTGGCGTCGGCGTCGGTCATCATCGAGGCCTCGCTGAGCACGGGCCGCGGCGTGGCCGAGGGGGTGCCGGTGGTGGGCGGCGGCGCCGTCACCTGGGGGCGCTGGTTGGCCCAGACGGCGAAGCCGACGGAGAGGCAGACGACCACGAGCAGGGCGGCGGCCGAGGCCAGCAGCCCCGTCCTCGTCCTCCGGTCCAGCTCGTGGCGGTGCGGCTCCTGCCACATCGGCGGCGGCGAGCTGGCGGAGCGCTCGACCTGGGAGGCGTGCGGCGCGACGGCGGGGCGGGGTTCGGCCGGGGCCGGCCCGGGACGTCCCCAGGGGGCGCCGATGGAGAGGCCCTCGCCCTGCGCCGCCGGGGCGGTGAAGGCGGGTCCGTGCTGCTCGGCGGTGGTGATCCGGACGTCGCGCGCCGGCGGGGCGGCGTCCTGGATGGCGACGGGGTCGGGGGTGCGCGGCCCGGTCGAGAGGGAGCCGGCGAAGGACTGCGCGGCGGGGGCGGCGTCCTCGGTCTCATCGGGCCACGGCTCGGCGCTGCGGCGGGCCCGCGAGGGGCTCTCCGAGGTCCGTGGCGTGGCGTCCTGAGGGGTCTGGTCGTCGTCGTCGGTCGAGAACAGCGCCCGACGTGGCCGGTGGCCCCCGGCGTCCTGGTCGACCACGCGTTCCCCCTTCTGCTCGATCAAAGTAGCCCACAGTAGTGGCCCGTCGGCCCAGGCCAAAACGCCCGAGCGTATCCAGCGGCTCGTCGCGGGGCCAAACTTTAGCCGCTCCGGGCGTGTCAGGCGATCCCGACGGCGGGGCCGGGGGACGATGAGGTGGTCATGACTCGTCCTCGCAGCAGCGTCCGCACCCGCGTCCCCCTGTCCCTCAGCGTCACCGAGGCGGGGACGGACCGGCCGGTCGGGGACCCCGACGAGGACCAGGTGTCGATGCCCTGGTGGGTTGCCGCCACCGGGGGCGGGGTGGCGGCCTGCGCGGTCGGCTGGATGGTGATCGCCGCCGTGGTCGTGGTCGGGTGGCTGGCCGACATGGTGGGTCCGATGAGCCTCCCGCTCCAGGTCGCCACCCAGTTCTGGTTCTCCGTGCACGGGGGGTGGGCCGCGCTGGGAGCCGGCAGCTGGACCGTGGTCCCGCTCGGCCCCACCCTGCTGCAGGTCCTGGTGGTCTCCACCGTCGCCGGGTTCGCCGCCCGTCAGCTGCCCCGCGGGGTGCCGCACCGGCTCCCCGCCGCGCTGCGTCTGGCCGGTCTGCTGACCGTGGCCTACGTGCTGCCGCTGTGCGCGGTCACCGTGCTGGTCGGGACGCCGGAGCAGGTGGCGCGCTGCCTGGGCGGGGGCACCGTGCTGGCCGGGGCGAGCGCCCTCTGGGGGGCCGTCCGCGGGCTGCGGGTACCGGCCCCCAGGAGGCTGCCCGGCTGGGCCCGCCGGCTCCCCGTCGCCGCGGCCTCCGCCCTCGGCGTGATGGCGCTGGTCGGCACCGGGGCGCTGGTGGCGGCCGTCGTGCTGCGCGCCGACGCCGTCTGGGCCATGACCAGCACCGCCGCGCCCGAGCCCGCTGCCGCAGCCGTGCTGGTGCTGGCCCAGCTGGCCTACCTGCCGAACCTGGTGCTCTGGGCGGTCAGCTACGTCCTCGGTGCGGGCTTCACCGTGGGCAGCGGCTCGCTGGTCTCGCCGATGGTCACCGAGCTGGGCCTGCTGCCGGGCTTCCCGGTGCTGGCCGCCCTGCCGGCGGAGGGCGTCGGTGACTGGGGGCGCGCGCTCTGGCTGCTCTCCGGCGTGCTGGCCGGCGGCGTCGCCGCCTTCGTGCTGATGGGCCGCCGACCGCCGGTGCGCGCCGACGTCAGCTCCCTGGCCGGTGGACTGGCCGGGGTGGCGGGCGGGCTGCTGGTCACCGCGGTGGCCGCCACCTCGCGGGGGAGCCTGGGCACCGGCAGGCTGGTCGACCTGGGTCCGCGGATGCCGGAGCTGGCGGTGATGGCCATCACCGTGATGGGTCTGGCGGGGTTGGTGGCCGGCCTCGTGGCCTGGCTGGTGGCCCGGGTGCGGGGCCGGCGGACGCCCGCCGACGACGACCGTCCGCACCGGCGGACCACCGCCGGTGAGACCGAGAGCACCGTCGTCCTCGGTCGTCGCCACTGACCGCTCCGCGGACCGCGAGCGCGGCCGGGTGCGTCGTCACCGCGCGGTCCTGGCGGCGACCACCTCGAGGTAGTGGGGGTTGTGCATGACCCCCAGCACGTTGCCGAAGGGGTCGACCACCGACGCCGTGGTGAACCCCTCCGCCCGCTCGGTGATCGGCTCGTACTCGTGGGCTCCCATCGCGAGCAGCCCGTCGACCGTGGCGGTGAGGTCGTCGACGTGCCAGAAGACCACCGCACCACCCGGGGGCTGCGTCGCGCCCGGCGGCGCGTACCGGCGGTCGATGAAGCCCAGCTCGTCGCCGTCGTCGCCGACCCGGAACTCGACGTAGGCCGGGGGCGCAGGTGGCTCGGGGAACGCGTAGTACGCCTCGGTGCCGAGCACCTCGGTGTACCAGTCGCGGGCCGCGGCCAGGTCGTCGGCGTAGAAGCTGACGGTGGCGAATCCTCTGAACACGCTGTGCTCCTCCGGGCTCGGTGGTGCCGGTCCGTGCTGGGAGCGTGGCTCGAGGACGTGGTCGGCTCCGCCCCACGGGTACCGCACCACTGTAGCCACGGGACGGTCCGCGACCAGGGCCTCCAGCAGTGAGGTGGGGGCCGGGCCCCGGTCACCTGCGGCGGGTCGCCGGACCGGTGGACCCGGGCGTCCGCCCGTTCCTCGCCGGAGGGCCCCACCCGACCCAGGCGATAGGGTCGCCGCGTGGTGGTGGAGGAGAGTCGACGGCCCCTGCGGCTGGTGGTCCTGGTCTCCGGCTCGGGCACCCTGCTGCAGTCGCTGCTGGACGCCGTCGCCGGAGGCCGGCTGGGCGCCCACGTGGTGGCGGTCGGCGCGGACCGTGACGGCGTCCTCGGTCTGCAGCGGGCCCGGTCCGCCGGGGTGCCGACCTTCGTCGTCCCGCTGGAGCGGGGGGCGGACCGGACGGCCTGGGACGCCCGGCTCACCGCCGAGACCGCCGCCCACGAGCCGGACCTGGTGGTCTGCGCCGGCTTCATGAAGCTGCTGGGCCCGGCGTTCCTGGAACGCTTCGGCGGCCGCACCATCAACTCCCACCCCGCTCTGCTGCCCAGCTTCCCCGGCATGCACGGACCGCGCGACGCCCTCGCCCACGGGGTGAAGGTCACCGGGGCCACCGTGTTCCTGGTGGACGCCGGCGTCGACACCGGCACGATCCTCGCCCAGCGGGCGGTGGACGTCCTCGACGAGGACACCGTGGAGACGCTGCACGAGCGGATCAAGGTGGTCGAGCGGGAGATCCTGGTCGAGACGGTGGCCGCCCTGGCCCCCGGCCCCGACGACGCCCCGGCCGGCACCGGCCGGGCGCACGAGTGAACGCCCGCCGCCTGCGGGCGCCCAGCGAGAGGGACGCGAGATGACCCAGACGGACCAGCCCGACCGGATCGCCCTGCGCCGGGCCCTGGTGTCGGTCTACGACAAGACCGGCCTGGTCGAGCTCGGCCGGGCGCTGCACGAGGCGGGGGTGGAGCTGGTCTCCACCGGGTCCACGGCACGCACCCTGGCCGAGGCCGGGCTGCCGGTGACGTCGGTGGAGCAGGTGACGGGCTTCGCCGAGTGCCTCGACGGCCGCGTCAAGACCCTGCACCCGCTGGTGCACGCCCCGATCCTGGCCGACCGCCGGCTGGCCAGCCACCGCGAGCAGCTGGCCGCGCTGGGTGCGGAGCCCTTCGACCTGGTGGTCAGCAACCTCTACCCGTTCACCGAGACCGTGGCCTCCGGCGCCACCCCCGACGAGTGCGTCGAGCAGATCGACATCGGCGGGCCGTCGATGGTGCGGGGCGCGGCCAAGAACCACCCGTCGGTGGCCATCGTCACCTCACCGGACCAGTACCCCGAGCTCGTGGCGGCGCTGGCCGAGGGCGGGTTCACCCTGACCCAGCGACGTCGGCTGGCCGCGGCCGCCTTCGCCCACACCGCCGCCTACGACGTGGCCGTCGCCTCCTGGTTCTCCTCCGGTCTCGGGGCCGCCGACGAGGAGGCCTTCCCGGTCTTCGCCGGTGCCACCTGGGAGCGCGCCTCGGTGCTGCGCTACGGCGAGAACCCGCACCAGGGCGCGGCCCTGTACCGCTCCCCGGGAGGGGCGGGGCTCGCGGGTGCGGAGCAGCTGCACGGCAAGGAGATGTCGTACAACAACTACGTCGACACCGACGCCGCCCTGCGCGCCGCCACCGACCACCAGGCACCGGCGGTGGCCATCATCAAGCACGCCAACCCGTGCGGCATCGCCGTCGGCGCCGACGTCGCCGAGGCCCACCGCCGGGCCCACGCCTGCGACCCGGTCTCGGCCTTCGGTGGCGTGATCGCGGTGAACCGGCCGGTCTCGGTGGAGATGGCGCGCCAGGTCGCCGAGGTGTTCACCGAGGTCGTGGTGGCCCCGGACTACGAGGACGGCGCGCTGGCGGTGCTGACCGCCAAGAAGAACATCCGGCTGCTGCGCTGCCCGGTCGGGGCGCGCTCGGACACCGAGATGCGGGCGGTCAGCGGCGGTCTGCTGCTGCAGCAGGTGGACCACGTGGACGCCGAGGGCGACGACCCGTCCTCCTGGACGCTGGCCGCCGGGCAGGCCGCCGACGAGGCGACCCTGGCCGACCTCGTCTTCGCCTGGCGGGCCTGCCGGGCGGTGAAGTCCAACGCGATCCTGCTGGCCGCCGACGGGGCCTCGGTGGGCATCGGCATGGGCCAGGTCAACCGGGTCGACTCCTGCCGGCTGGCGGTCGAGCGGGCCGGGACCGAGCGGGCCCGGGGCGCGGTGGCCGCCTCGGACGCCTTCTTCCCCTTCGCCGACGGGCCGCAGATCCTGCTGGACGCCGGGGTGCGGGCCATCGTCCAGCCCGGCGGGTCGGTGCGCGACGCGGAGACGGTCGCCGCGGCCGAGGCGGCCGGGGTGACCATGTACCTCACCGGCACCCGGCACTTCTTCCACTGAGCACGAGGGTGCGGGGTCCGGGCGTGCGGCGGGGGAGGCGACGTGGCTGAGCGGCGGACGCGCCGGCCGGTGTCGCGCTCGTTGCGCGCCGGCGGGCTGCTGGCGGTGACGGCGGCCTTCTGCGCCGGGCTCGCCGTGGTCGCCCTGGGTGAGTGGCGGATCGGGCTGTGGGTCTGCGCCGCCGCTCTGGGGCTCGGCGCCGTGGTGCGGCTGGTCGCCCCCGCCCGGGCGGTCGGGCTGCTGCGGGTGCGGCACCGGGCGGTGGACGTCCTGCTGCTGGCCGGGGGAGCGGTGGCCATCGCCGTGCTCGCCTGGTCCCGCTGAACCGCCGGCCGCGCACGAGTCGGGACGGAGCGAGGGCCGGACGCCTGTGGCGTCCGGCCCTCGGTGCTGCTGTGCGGGGAAGGGTCAGATCACATGCTGCCGCTGTAGAGCCCCATGGCCGCGGCGATGATCTGGAAGATGATGCTCAGGGCCAGCCAGACGCAGGCGACGATGATGCCGTTCTTGGCCTTGGGGTTCGGGACCCCGGCGTTCTTGGACTGCACGGCGGCCACGATGCAGAGGATCAGGCCGATGGTGGCCGTGCAGGGGATCACCGCGAGGATGAAGCCGATCTTGGCCAGGCCGATGCCGGGGGCCTCGGCACCGGGGACGCCCCCGGGCTGACCGCTGTAGGGGTTCTGGGGATCGCCAGGGTTCTGGCCGTAGGGGTTGCTCATGGGTGGAAGTGTGGCCTACGAGAGGGTCGTCCGGCCACGGACTCACCGGAAGTCGCCGGACCGATCCGTGAACGCTCCCGGGGGTCGGTCCTCCCGGCCTCCCGGACGGGTGCGAGCCAGGGCCGCGCACCCGTCCGGCCGGTCGGCTCAGATCAGGCCGAGGGAGGTGACGGCGTCACGCTCCTCGATGAGCTCGGCCACGCTGGCGTCGATCTTGCCGCGGGAGAACTCGTCGATCTCCAGGCCCTGGACGATGCTGTACTCCCCGCCGCTGACGGTGCAGGGGAAGGAGGAGATGATCCCCTCCGGCACCCCGTAGGAGCCGTCGCTGGGCACCGACATCGAGACCCACTGGCCCTCGGGGGTGCCCTGCACCCAGTCGCGCATGTGCTCGACGGTGGCATTGGCCGCCGAGGCCGCCGAGGAGGAGCCGCGGGCCTCGATGATCGCCGCACCGCGCTTCTGCACGGTGGGCAGGAAGTCGCCCTCGACCCAGGCCTGGTCGTCGATCAGCTCCGCGGCGTTGCGGCCGCCGACCTGGGTGTGGAACAGGTCGGGGTACTGGGTGGCGGAGTGGTTGCCCCAGATCGTCATGTGGGTGACGTCGGTGACGGGGACGCCGGCCTTCTGCGCGACCTGGGTCAGGGCGCGGTTGTGGTCCAGCCGGGTGAGGGCGTTGAAGCGGTGCTGGGGGATGTCGGGGGCGTTGCGCATCGCGATCAGGGCGTTGGTGTTGGCCGGGTTGCCGGTGATCAGCACCTTGACGTCGTCGGCGGCGTGGTCGTTCAGCGCCTTGCCCTGGGCGGTGAAGATGGCGCCGTTGGCCTCGAGGAGGTCACCGCGCTCCATGCCCTTGGTGCGCGGACGGGCGCCGACCAGCATGGCCAGGTTCACGCCGTCGAAGACGGTGTTCGCGTCGTCGCCGATCTGCACGTCGCTCAGCAGCGGGAAGGCGCAGTCGTCCAGCTCCATCACCACGCCCTCCAGCGCCTTCAGCGCCGGGGTGATCTCCAGCAGCCGCAGCTCCACGGGCTGGTCCGGGCCCAGCAGCGAGCCGCTGGCGATGCGGAACAGCAGGCTGTAGCAGATCTGCCCGGCGGCCCCGGTGACGGCCACCTTGACGGGTGCGTTGCTCACGTCTGACTCCTTCTGCGCCGGTCCGGCGCACGACCCCGGCGGCGTCGCCGCCCGCGTGGTTGGGCTGGCCCGGGTGACGGGCTCGCGGCTGACGCTAGCAATCACGGGGCGTCGCCGGGTACGCGGCCCGGGTCGCGGCCCACCCGCGCCGGTAGCGTGGCGCCGGCGCGCACCGGCCCCACGCAGCAGGTGCGAGGGGCCGGACGGGCAGGAGGACGACGTGCTGTCGAGAGAGCAGGCGCTGGCCGAGGTGCGCGCCCGGGTGGCGGCGTCACCGGGGAGGACCGTCTGGGTCGGCGTCGACGGCATGGGCGCCTCGGGCAAGACGACCTGGGCCGAGCAGCTGGTCGCCGCGCTGCCCGGGGCCGCGCTCGTGGGGGTGGACGACTTCGCCCGCCCGGGTGTGGCCACCTGGGACCACGGGCTGTTCACCCGCCAGGTCCTGCGGCCCCTGCTGGAGGGGCGCCCGGCCCGTTGGCGGCGGTGGGACTGGCGCTCCGGAAGTCCGGGTGGCTGGTGCTCGGCCGAGCCGGGTCACCCGGTGGTGGTCGAGGGGGTCTCGGCCACCGACACCGCGGTCCCGGTGCCCTGGGACGTCCTGGTCTGGGTCGAGGCGCCGGCGGAGGTGCGCCACGCCAGGGCCCTGGCCCGCGACGGCGAGACGGCCTGGCGCGAGCAGTGGTCGCGGGACTGGATCCCCAGCGAGGAGGCCTACCGGGCCCGCCAGCGTCCGGACCTGCGCGCCGACCTGGTCGTGGACGGCCGCTGACCCTGCCGCGCCGGGCTTCGCGCGGGCGTCCACGGCAGGGGCCGGCGTACGCCGCGACCACTATCGTGACGGCGTGAACGCGACCGTGGCCAACATCGCGCTGATCCTGCTCTTCACCGTGGTCGGCGGGGTCTTCGCCGCCGCGGAGATGTCGCTGGTGTCGCTGCGTGAGAGCCAGATCAAGAGCCTGTCCCACCGGGGGAAGCGCGGCCAGACCGTGGCCCGGCTGTCCGGCAACCCCAACCGCTTCCTCTCCGCGGTGCAGATCGGGGTGACCCTGTCGGGCTTCCTGTCCGCGGCCTTCGGCGGCGCCACCCTGCAGGGGGAGCTGTCACCGGTGCTGCAGGGGATGGGGCTGTCGGTCGCGGTGGCCGACGCCGTCGCGCTGGTGGGCATCACCGTGGTCATCTCCTACGTCTCGATCGTGCTCGGCGAGCTGACGGCCAAGCGGCTGGCGCTGCAGCGGGCCGAGGGGTTCGCCCTGGCGCTGGCTCCGCTGGTGGACCTGATCGCCACCCTGGCCCGGCCGGTGATCTGGCTGCTGGGGGCCTCCACCAACATCGCCGTGCGGCTGCTCGGCGGGGACCCGCGGGCCAGCCGCGAGGAGGTCAGCGACGAGGAGATCCGGGCGATGGTGCACACCTCGCTGACCCTGGGCCCGGAGGAGCGCCGGATCATGGACGAGGTCTTCTCCGCCGGGGAGCGGAGCCTGCGCGAGGTGATGGTGCCGCGCACCGAGGTGCAGTTCCTGGCCGGCACCACCCCGATCAGCCGGGCCGTCCGCGAGGTCCGCGACGCCCCCCACTCGCGCTACCCGGTGACGGGTCAGTCCACCGACGACGTGGTCGGCTTCGTCCACGTCCGCGACCTCTTCGACCCCGACGTGGCCACCCGGGGTGGTGCGGTGCAGCAGCTGGCCCGGCCGGTGGTGTCGATCCCCGACACCGTCCGGATCCTGCCCGCGCTGACCGAGATGCGACGGCGTTCGGCGCACCTGGCGGTGGTGCGCGACGAGTACGGGGGGACGGCCGGGATCGTCACCATGGAGGACCTGGTCGAGGAGCTGGTCGGCGACATCACCGACGAGTACGACGTGGTGCTGCCGGAGGCCCGGGCCAGCGCCGACACCGAGGTGGACGGCCTCACCACGCTGGAGGAGTTCAGCGAGAAGTTCGACCTGCTGCTGGACGAGGGCCCCTACGACACCGTGGCCGGCTGGTTCATGGCCCGGCTCGGTCGGCTGCCCCGGGCCGAGGACGAGCTGGAGGTCGAGCTCGGGCGGGCCGAGGCCGAGGACGGGTCCGCGGAGGTGACGGTGGTGTTCCGGGTGATCGAGGTGGACGGCCGGCGGGCGTCGCGCTTCTCCGTGCTGACCCGTCCACCCGCCGAGGAGCCCGCGGAGGTGGCGCCGTGACGACGGGGGACCGGGACCAGACTTCTCCCGGGTCGCCGTCCGCCGGGTCGCCGTCCGCCGGGTCGCCGGACGTGGTCCCGGCGCTGGCGGCGGCACGGCTCTCCGGTGAGGACCTGGAGCTGGTGGAGTGGGTCGCCGAGCCCGGTCCCGACGGCGGTGCGGTCTGGCAGGCGCCGCTGCACGTCCACCACGCCGACGACGAGGCCTGGTACGTGCTCAGCGGCCGGATGGTCTTCCGGCTCGGCCCCGACGTCGTGGAGGTGGGTCCCGGGGGCGCGGCGCTGGCGCGAGCCGGGGTCGCGCACACCTTCGGCGTGGTCGGCGACGAGCCGGCGCGCTACCTGCTGGTGATGACGCCCCGCGTCGCGCAGCTGGTGGCCACGCTGCACGACCCCGCCCTCGCCGCCGGACGGAGCGCCGCCCAGGTGTTCACCGACCACGCCAGCACCCTGCTGGGGTGAGCGTGGACCGTCCCGGCCCGCGGGGATCCCGGCAGCACCACGAGCCCGTGCCTGGAATGATGGCGGCCATGCCAGCCCGCGTGCTCTCCCTGACCCAGCCCACCGCCGACTCCCTGCACCTGGGGAACTACCTCGGGGCGCTGCGGCAGTGGGTGGCCCTGCAGGACGAGTACGAGGCCTTCTACGGGGTGGCCGACCTGCACGCGCTGACCGTCGAGGTGGAGCCGGCCCAGCTGACCGAGCGGACCCTGCGCAGCGCCGCCCAGTTCATCGCCGCCGGCATCGACCCGCAGCGCTCCCCGGTCTTCGCCCAGAGCCACGTGGGCGAGCACGCCCAGCTGGCCTGGGTGCTGAGCTGCCTGACCGGCTTCGGCCAGGCCAGCCGGATGACCCAGTTCAAGGACAAGTCGGCCAAGGTCGGCGCCGACAAGACCAACGTCGGGCTGTTCACCTACCCGGTCCTGATGGCCGCCGACATCCTGCTCTACCAGGCCGACCGGGTGCCCGTCGGTGAGGACCAGCGCCAGCACCTGGAGCTCACCCGCGACCTCGCCCAGCGCTTCAACCACCGCTACGGCGAGGTCTTCACGGTGCCCGAGCCGCACATCGTGAAGTCGGTCGGCAAGATCATGGACCTGCAGGACCCCACCTCGAAGATGAGCAAGAGCTCCTCCTCGCCGGCCGGCATCATCGAGCTGCTCGACGAGCCCAAGGTCAACGTCAAGAAGTTCAGGTCGGCCGTGACGGACTCCGGCACCGTCATCTCCTACGACGAGGAGGCCAAGCCCGGGGTGTCCAACCTGCTCAGCCTGCTGTCGGTGATGACCGGTGACCCGGTGGAGAAGCTCGTCGCCGACTTCGAGGGCAAGATGTACGGCCACCTCAAGGTGGCCGTGGCCGACGCCGTGATGGCGGAGGTCGTCCCGTTCCGCGAGCGCACCCTGGAGCTGATGCAGGAGCGCACCGAGCTGCAGCGGCTGCTGACCGAGGGGGCCGAGCGCGCCCGGGTGGTGGCGTCGAAGACACTGGCCGACGTGTACGACGCCGTCGGCCTGCTGCGCTGATCGGTCGAGGCGACGAGGACGGGGGAGGGGGCTGCGATGGAGCGCGACGACCCGGACGGTTCGCGGCTGCTGACCTCACGCGACGTCGGTGACCTGCTGAGCGCCGCCGTGGAGCACTCCGGCGGCCAGCTGGTCGACTGGCGGATGGAGCACGTCGACGCCAACCCCCAGCACTCCACCACCGCCACCTACAACGCCACCGTGCAGTGGCCCTTCGGCCGGCGCGAGGAGCTGCTCGGGGTGAGCGCCCGGGTCGGTGGACCGGCTCCCAGCGACGAGCGGGCCGAGATCTTCGCCGCCGGGTCGCGCCAGCTGGCCGTCTGGATCTACCCCAAGGACCCCGACCTGCCCGGGCTGGTGCGGGCGGCCTACCCCGCGGGCATGGCCGAGGTGCTGAACGAGCACCGGGTGCTGCCCTCCCCGGTGCGTCCGGAGCAGGTGGCGCTGGAGATGATCGCCTACCGCCCGCGCCGCCGGGCGGTGCTGCGGGCCACCGTGACCACCCCGGGCGGACCGGTGACCTTCTACGTCAAGGTGCTCCGTCGGCAGCTCTTCGCCGAGGTGGAGCGCCGTCACCTGATGCTGCTCGAGGTCGGCGTGCCCGCCCCCCCGGTGGCCGCCTCCACCTCCGACCACCTGCTGGTGCTGCGCGAGCTGTCCGGACGCCCGCTGGCCAAGGCCATCTTCGACCCGCACCCGCCGACGTCGGCCGAGCGCCTGATCGGGGTGCTGGACGCGATGCCGGCGGCGGTCAGCCAGCTGCAGCGCCGCCCGCCGTGGACGGACTCGGTGCAGCACTACACCGTGATGGTGCAGCGGGCGATGCCCGGCGAGCAGCGGCGGCTGGACTGGATCACCGCCGAGATCCAGTCCGGTCTGGCCGGCACCGCCCCCGGTGACGAGCCCACCCACGGGGACTTCCACGAGGGCCAGGTGCACGTCGACGGCGGCCGGGTCGTCGGGGTCCTCGACGTCGACACCATCGGCCCCGGCCGGCGGGTGGACGACCTGGCCTGCATGGTGGCCCACCTCTCCACGGTGCAGCGGATGAACACCGAGCAGGCCGCCCGGGTGCGCGCCCTGCTGGCCGGCTGGGTGCCCGTCTTCGACACCCGGGTCGACCCCACCGAGCTCCGGCTGCGGGCCGCCGCGGTGATCATCTCCCTGGCCACCGGCCCCTACCGCAGCCAGGAACCCCACTGGGAGCGCGAGACCTCCTTCATCATCGACGCCGCCGAGGCCCTGGTCCGCCAGGTCCGCTGAGCCCCTGGACGGCCGGCCCCCGGCAACGCAGGCCCGCGGACCCTCGCGGACGCCCGCGACGCCGCGCTGGTGCGACGTGGGGCCGGGTAGTCGCGGCCAGAGGTCGTACTGGACGTCGTGGGCGGCCGTGAGGCCACAAGTTGTGCACAGGTGGGGGGCGGGACGGGGTCACGGGAGGGTCCGCGGTGCGAGCGTGGAGCCGTGCACGCGCGGGTCGAGCCACCAGGAGAGCTGCTCCGGCACGCCCGGGGACGCGGGGGTGTCGTCTCCCGGGGAGAGGCCTCGGCGGCCGGGGTGGGGCGGCACTCGATCGCACGTCTGGTCCGCGACGGGAGGTGGGTGCCCCTCGGCCGGGGGCTCTACCTCACCGACGGACGTCCGAGCTGGAGCACCTGGGCCTGGGCGGGGGTCCGGGTGGCCGGGGAGGGGAGTCTGGTCGGGGGGTCGGCGGCCGGGCACCTGCACCAGCTGGTGGACCCACCTGAGGTGGTCGACGTGTGGGTGCCCGCACGCCCGCTGCCGCGCTCCGGCGACCGGTGGCGGTTCCGGCTCGACGTCGAGGGCCGGCGTCCGGCGCCGGGGGCTCTTCCGCTGCTCAGCCTGGAGGACGCCGTGCTGGACCTGGCGGGCGAGGTCGGCGAGCTGGACACGATCGACCTGGTGCACAAGGCGATGCGCCGGACCTCCCCCGGGCGGCTGCGACGGAGCATGGACAGCCGCTCCCGGGTGGCCCGCAGGTCGTTGCTGGCCAGCCTCCTCGAGGACGCCGTGGAGGGGGTCGAGTCACCGCTGGAGGCCCTCTACCGGACGAAGGTGGAACGCGCCCACCGTCTTCCGGCCGCCTCTCGGCAGCACCACTCGGTCGGGAACCGTCGGGATGTCGTGTACCTCGACCACGGTGTCGTGGTGGAGCTCGACGGCGTCAGGTGGCACCAGGAGCGGCGGCTGCGTGACATGCGACGGGACAACGCGCACCAGCTCCGAGGGGAGGTCACCCTGCGCTACGGCTGGCACGACACGTTCGGCCGTGCCTGTCTGGTGGCCGTGCAGGTCGCCACCGTGCTCCGCCAGCGCGGCTGGACGGCACCGTTCCGGCGCTGTCGCCAGTGCCCGGCGCCCTAGTGCGACGTGCTGCCGCGCAGTCCCGGCCCGACGTCGCACTGGCCGGGTCACGGCGTGGCGCTCAGGCGGGCTGGAGGTGGTGGTGGAGGAAGGTGAGGGTGGTGGCCCAGGCCCGGGCTGAGGCCTCGGGGTGGTGCCAGGGGCCGACGGAGTTGTCGAAGGCGTGGTCGGCGCCGGGGTGGCTCTCCCAGCGGGCGCCCTGCGGGGTCACGGCGTTGCGGACGAGGCGCTGGGCCTCGAGGTCGATGAAGGAGTCGGCCTCGCCGAAGTGGTGCAGGCTCGGCGCACCCACCTGCGGGGCCAGGTCGAGCAGGGAGGGCAGCGCGGAGCCGTAGTAGCTGACCAGGGCGGCCGGGGACGTCCGGGCCGCGACCGCGAAGGCCAGCCCGCCGCCGAAGCAGAACCCGAGCAGACCGACGCCGCCGCTCCCGGACGAGCGCAGCGACTCCACCGCGGCCGCACCGTCGGCCACCGCCGCCTCGAAGTCCAGCCGCCCGACCAGGCCCATGGCCTGCTCCAGCGCCTCCGGCCCGGCCTCCGTGATCTCCGGTGCAGCCCCCTCGGGGCCGAGCCGCCAGTAGAAGTGCGGCGCGAGCACGCCGTAGCCCTCCGCCGCGAGGTCCCGGCAGCGGCCCCGGATGTAGTCGGTGACCCCGAAGATCTCCTGGCAGACGACCACCGTGGCGGTCACCTCGCCCGAGGGCGCGAACCACTCGGCCGGCATCGGCCCGTCCGGCGTGGCGACCTGGATGATCTGGGAGTCCGTCATGGGCCGAGTGTGCCACCGCAGCCCCGGCTGCGGGACCGGAGCGCCGCGTGAGCCCGCCACCCGCCCCGTGGCAGCGTTCGGTGCCCCGTGCCCCGTGCCCCGTGCCCCGTGCCCGGTGCCCGGTGCCCGGTGCCCGTGTGCCCGTGTGCCCGGTGCCGGTGCCGGTGCCGGTGCCCGTGTCCTGGTGCGCGGTGCGCGGTGCCGGGGACGGGACGGGGTGGCATCATCGGCCGCGGGCGCCCGCCGGGGGCCCGAGCCGACGAGGAGGCCGACGTGCGCGACCAGACCGAGTCCGGCACCCCCTTCGCCGGCGTGTACGGCCCCGACGACCTCGCCGGCTTCGACCCGGCCGAGAAGCTGGGGGAGCCGGGCGCCTTCCCCTACACCCGCGGCGTGCACCCGACCATGTACACCTCCCGGCCCTGGACGATGCGCCAGTACGCCGGGTTCGGCACCGCCGCGGAGTCCAACGCCCGCTACCGCGAGCTGATCGCGCAGGGGACGGCCGGGCTGTCGGTGGCCTTCGACCTGCCGACCCAGATGGGCCACGACTCCGACGCCCCGCTGGCCGCCGGCGAGGTCGGCAAGGTCGGCGTGGCCATCGACTCGATCGAGGACATGCGGGTCCTCTTCGACGGCATCCCGCTGGGGGAGGTGTCGACGTCGATGACCATCAACGCCCCGGCCGCGGTGCTGCTGCTGCTCTACGAGCTGGTGGCCGAGGAGCAGGGCGTCCCTGCCGACCGGCTCACCGGGACCATCCAGAACGACGTGCTCAAGGAGTACATCGCCCGCGGCACGTACATCTTCCCGCCCGAGCCGTCGCTGCGGCTGGTGGCCGACACCTTCGCCTACTGCCAGCGGCGGCTGCCGCGCTGGAACACCATCTCCATCAGCGGCTACCACATGGCCGAGGCCGGGGCGACGCCCGCGCAGGAGATCGCCTTCACCCTGGCCGACGGGATCGCCTACGTGGAGGCGGCCCTGGCCGCTGGGCTGGAGGTCGACGAGTTCGCCCCGCGGCTGTCCTTCTTCTTCGTCGCGCGGACCACGCTGCTGGAGGAGGTGGCGAAGTTCCGCGCCGCACGCCGGATCTGGGCCCACGTGATGCGCGAGCGGTTCGGGGCCCGGCACCCCAAGAGCCTGATGCTGCGCTTCCACACCCAGACCGCGGGGGTCCAGCTGACCGCCCAGCAGCCCGAGGTCAACCTGGCCCGCGTCACCATCCAGGCCTTGGCGGCCGTCCTCGGCGGCACCCAGTCCCTGCACACCAACTCCTTCGACGAGGCGCTGGCGCTGCCCACCCAGAAGTCGGCGCGGCTGGCCCTGCGCACCCAGCAGGTGATCGCCCACGAGACCGACGTCACCTCCACCGTGGACCCCTTCGCCGGCTCCTACGTGGTGGAGAGCCTGACCGACGCGGTCGAGGCGGAGGCGCTCCGGCTGATGGCGGCGGTGGAGGAGCTCGGGGGTGCGGTGCGGGCCATCGAGGAGGGCTTCCAGAAGTCCGAGATCGAGCGGACGGCCTACCAGATCGCCCGTGAGATCGACGCCGGTGAGCGGGTGGTGGTCGGGGTGAACCGCTTCACCGTGGACGTCGAGGACCCCTACCAGCCGCTGCGGGTCGACCCCGTGCTGGAGCGCGAGCAGGTGGCCCGGCTGGTCCGGCTGCGGTCCGAGCGCGACCAGCCGGCCGTCGACCGGGCGCTGGAGGCGCTGGTCGCCGCGGCCGCGGGCACCACCAACGTGCTGGACCCGATGCGGGAGGCGCTGCGGCTGGGGGCCACGGTCGGGGAGGTGTGCAACGCGCTGCGCGGGGTCTGGGGCGTGCACAGCCCCCGCGAGACCTTCTGACGGAGCGGTCGTCGACCACGCCACCGGTTCGCCGTCGGGGCACCGTGTCCGGGTGGCGAAGCGGTTCCCGGGCGCCGGTCTGGCAGACTCGACGGGTCGTCGAGCCCTCCCAGGAGCAACCCCCTCGTGATCAACCAGCTGCAGGAAGCGATCCGTGAGGCCGCCTCGGGCTTCTCCGACGAGCTGATCAGCTTCCGTCGCGATCTGCACGCCCACCCCGAGGTCGGCTACAACGAGCGGCGCACCACGGCCCGGGTCAAGGAGCGGCTGGAGCGGGCCGGGCTGGAGCCGCAGGTGCTGCGGATGGGTACCGGGCTGCTCTGCGAGATCGCCCCGCGTGAGCCGGTGGCCCTGGTCGAGGGGGAGCGCCGGCCCAGCACGGTGGGGCTGCGCGCCGACATCGACGCCCTGCCGATCACCGACACCAAGGACGTCGCCTACGCCTCCACCACCGCGGGCGTCACCCACGCCTGCGGACACGACGTGCACACCACCGTGGTGGTCGGCGTCGGGCTGGTGCTGGCCCGGCTGCGGGAGCGCGGGCTGCTGCGCAACACCGTCCGGCTGATCTTCCAGCCCGCCGAGGAGGCCAGCCCCGGTGGGGCGCCGGAGGTGATCGCCGAGGGTGGTCTGATCGGCCTGGACGAGGTCTACGCGCTGCACTGCGACCCCCGCACCGACGTCGGGAAGCTGGCCCTGAAGAAGGGGGCGATCACCTCCGCCGCCGACCGGGTCCGGGTCACCCTGCGTGGTCCCGGCGGCCACACGTCCCGTCCGCACACCACCTCCGACGTGGTCACCGCGATGGGCACCGTGATCACCCAGACCCCGCTGGTGCTGTCCCGCCGGCTGGACCCGCGCAGCGGGACCTCGCTGATCTGGGGCCACGTCCAGGCCGGCACCGCCCCCAACGCCATCCCGCGCCACGGCGTCCTGTCCGGGACCATGCGCACCCTCACCGTGGAGGGCTGGCAGCAGGCCCGCACCTTGCTCCCGGAGGTGCTGGAGCACCTGGTCGCCCCCTACGACGTCTCCCTCGAGCTCGACCTCGACGAGGGCCTGCCGCCCACGGTCAACCACCCGGCCGGGGTGGACCGGATGATCGACGCCGCGCAGAGCCAGCTCGGCCCCGGCTCGGTCACCCGCACCGAGCAGTCCCTGGGCGGGGAGGACTTCTCCTGGATGCTGCAGAAGGTGCCGGGGGCGATGGCCCGGCTGGGGGTGCGCACCCCCGGGCGCACCGACTGGCCCGACATCCACCGTCCCGGGTTCGACGTGGACGAGCGCTGCATCGGCATCGGGGTCCAGGCCCTCAGCCGGCTGGCCGCCGTCGGCTCGGCCCGGCTGGAGTCCCGCGCCCCCTGAGCCCGACGTCCGGGTGACGCTTTGTCACAAGTGCGTATCCACTTGGCCCGGGGCCCCTCGCGAGGCAGACGCAGCCTCGTGGGCGGCGTTACAGTGCAGGCGCCTGATCGGACCCGGCCACGACATTCACGCGTGGGCAGGGGTCGTCAGCCGGAATCATCCACTCGAGAGGCCACCACCCGTGAAGAAGTTCCTCGCCGCGCCGGCCGTCATGGCCGCGTCCCTGCTCGCCCTGAGCGCCTGCGCCGAGCCGCCGGGCTCCGAGCCCGCCAGCAGCGGCGCCCCGTCGACCTCCGCCAGCGCCGGTGCTGGCGACGCCGCCTTCAAGGCCTGCATGGTGTCGGACTCCGGTGGCTTCGACGACAAGTCGTTCAACCAGACCTCCTACAAGGGGCTGACCGATGCGGCCGAGCAGCTGGGTGTGGAGACCGGTGAGGTGCAGTCCTCCACCGCCGCGGACTTCGACAAGAACGTCCAGGCCATGGTCGACGCCGACTGCAACATCATCGTCACCGTCGGCTTCCTGCTCAACGACGCCACCGCCGCCGCCGCCGAGGCCAACGAGGACATCGACTTCGCGATCGTCGACTCCAACCCCGAGGGCAGCGCGGACCTGGACAACCTGAAGCCGCTGCTGTTCAACACCGCCGAGTCCAGCTTCCTGGCCGGCTACCTCGCCGCGGGCATGTCCGAGACCGGCACCGTCGGCACCTTCGGCGGCGTGCAGATCCCGACCGTCACGATCTTCATGGACGGCTTCGCCCAGGGCGTGGCCCACCACAACGAGACCAAGGGCACCGACGTCAAGGTCATCGGCTGGAACTCCGAGTCCCAGGACGGCCAGTTCGTCCCCGGCGACGACCCGTTCCAGAACATCGCCGGTGGCAAGCAGACCGCCGAGACCCTGGTCAGCCAGGGTGCCGACATCCTGTTCCCCGTCGCCGGACCGGCCGGTGAGGGCGCCCTCCAGGTCGCCCAGTCCAGCGGTGGCGACGTGAACGCCATCTGGGTCGACACCGACGGCTGCGTCTCCGCCGAGCAGTACTGCGAGAACATCGTCTCCAGCGTCTACAAGGGCATGGACGTGGCCGTGTTCGACGCCATCGAGGCCAGCATGAACGACGAGTTCGACAACACCCCGTTCGTCGGGACCCTGGAGAACGAGGGCACCGGGCTGTCCCCGTTCAACCAGTTCGAGGACAAGGTGCCGGCCGAGCTGAAGACCGAGCTCGACCAGCTCAGGAGCGACATCGAGTCGGGCACCATCGAGATCGAGTCCGCGGCCCAGCCGAAGTGATCTGACCCTGCCGGCGGTCCGGGCCCACGTGGTCGGGGCCGCCGGCAGGTGCGTGACGGGCGGGTCGTGGACCGCTGGCGAGCCGGTCGGCGCGCCGCACCCGGCCGGCCCCACCCGGCGCCACAGCGCGGGCAAGCGGCGTCAGGACGATCTGAGAGGATGCGCGACGTGACGGAGATCGCCGAGGGGAGCACCCGACCGACGACGGCGGGTGTGCTGCGGCTGGACCAGATCACCAAGGTGTTCGGGTCGCTGGTGGCCAACGACCGGGTCAGCCTGGAGATCCGCCCCGGCGAGATCCACTGCCTGCTGGGGGAGAACGGTGCCGGCAAGTCGACGCTGATGAACCAGCTGTACGGGCTGCTGCAGCCCGACGGCGGGCACATCCTCGTCGACGAGGTGCCGCAGCGGTTCGGGAACCCCCGCCAGGCCATCGACGCCGGCATCGGGATGGTGCACCAGCACTTCATGCTGGTCGACGTCTTCACCGTGGCGGAGAACATCGTGCTCGGCCGCGAGCCCGGCTCGGCCGGGGTGCTCAGCATGCGCCAGGCCCGCCAGCGGGTGCGGGAGCTGTCGGCCCGCTACCGCCTCGACGTCGAGCCCGACGCCCGCGTCGAGGACCTGCCGATCGGCGTCCAGCAGCGGGTCGAGATCCTCAAGGCACTCAGCAACGACGCCCGCTACCTGATCTTCGACGAGCCGACCGCGGTGCTCACCCCGCAGGAGACCGACGAGCTGATCGAGGTGATGCGCTCGCTGCGCGACGAGGGCCGAGCCATCGTCTTCATCACCCACAAGCTGCGCGAGGTCCGCGCGATCGCCGACCGGATCACCGTCATCCGCCGCGGTGCGGTGGTGGGGGAGGCGGCGCCGTCGGCCACGGAGTCCGAGCTGGCCGAGATGATGGTCGGCCGCGCCGTCTCGCTGACCGTGGCCAAGGAGCCGCCCAGCCCGCGCGACGTCCGGCTGTCGGTGCAGCACCTCACCGTCACCAGCCCCGACGGCCTGGTGGTCGTCGACGACGTGTCCTTCGACGTCCGCGGCGGGGAGATCTTCTGCGTCGCCGGCGTCCAGGGGAACGGCCAGAGCGAGCTGGCCGAGGCGCTGCTCGGCGTGACCGCGGCCAACGCCGGCCGGGTCGAGCTGGACGGGGTCGACCTCAGCCGCCGGCCACCGCGGGACCGGTTGTCGGCCGGGCTCGGTTTCGTGCCGGAGGACCGCAAGCACGACGGCTTCGTGGGGAGCTTCTCCGTGGCCGAGAACATGGTGCTCAACCACGTCGACCAGTTCGCCTCCCGCGGGCTGCTCGACCTCGGCCGGATCCGCGGCCACGCCACCGGGCTGACCGACGAGTTCGACGTCCGGACCCAGTCCATCGACACCCCGGTCGGGTCGCTCTCCGGTGGCAACCAGCAGAAGGTGGTGCTGGCCCGCGAGCTCTCCCGGCCGCTGTCGCTGCTGATCGCCTCCCAGCCCACCCGCGGCGTGGACGTCGGCGCCATCGAGTTCCTGCACCAGCGGATCGTCGCCGAGCGCGACAAGGGCACCGCGGTGCTGATCGTCTCCACCGAGCTGGACGAGGTGGCCGCCCTGGCCGACCGGATCGCCGTGATGTACCGCGGCCGGGTCGTCGGCGTGGTCGGACCCGAGACCTCCCGGGAGGTGCTCGGCCTGATGATGGCCGGCGTCCCGCACGAGGAGGCGCTGGCCGCCGCCTCGGTGACCACGGCCGAGGAGGAGGACGCCCGCCTCGAGGCCGAGGTCGAGCAGCACCGGGGGGCCCTCCAGCACGACGAGCCCGGCCCGCCCGTCCGGGCGGCGCACCGCGACGACGAGGAGAAGCATGTCTGAGCCGCTGGCCGGGACGGCCCCGCGGAGGCGGTGGCGTCCCTGGTTCGTGCGCTGGCGGTCCCAGCTGGTGACCGCGCTGATCACGCTGGCGGCCTTCGTGCTCGCCTTCCTGGTCGGGGCGGTGCTGATGATCGTCTCCGACCCCGAGGTGATCAGCCAGTACGCCTACCTCTTCACCGCCCCCGGGCTGCCGCTGGGCGCGTCCTGGGAGAAGGTGTCCTCGGCCTACGCCGCCCTGCTCGGTGGCTCGATCGGGGGCTGGGGGCCGATCACCGAGACCACCGCCCAGGCGGCCCCGCTGATCTGCGCCGGTCTCGGCGTCGGGCTGGCCTTCCGGGCCGGTCTGTTCAACATCGGCGCCCAGGGCCAGGCCGTGGTCGGGGCCATGGTGGCGGCCTGGATCGGGTTCACCTGGCACCTGCCGCCGGGGCTGCACCTGCTGGTGGCCGTCGCCGGCGGCGTGCTGGCCGGCGCGCTCTGGGCCGGGATCGCCGGTTGGCTGAAGGCCCGCGCCGGTGCGCACGAGGTGATCGTCACCATCATGCTGAACTACGTGGCCACCGGGCTGCTCGCCTTCGCCCTGACCACCACCGCCTTCCAGCGCCCCGGCCGCTCGGACCCGATCTCGCCGATCGTGGACTGGAACGCCACCATGCCCCGGCTCGAGGGGGGACGCCTGCACCTCGGCTTCGTGCTCGCGCTGCTGGCGGCCGTGCTGGTGTGGGTGGTGATGGAGCGCTCCACCGCCGGCTTCACCATCAAGGCCGTCGGCATCAACCCGCACGCCTCCCGCACCGCCGGCATGAGCGTCCCCAACACCACCGTGCTGGCCATGCTGCTGGCCGGCGGCCTAGCCGGGCTCGCCGGGGTGCAGGCCGCCCTCGGTCCCAGCGTGGCCGGGACACCGGTACCCCTCTCGGCCGGTCTGGTGGGCAGCATCGGCTTCGACGCCATCACCGTCGCCCTGCTCGGACGCTCGCGACCGCTGGGCACCGTGCTGGCCGGGCTGCTCTTCGGCGGCCTGCACGCCGGTGGGCTGGCGATGCAGTCCCAGGCGGGGACGTCGGCGGAGCTGACCACCGTGCTGCAGGCCCTGATCGTCCTGTTCGTGGCCGCCCCGGCCCTGGTCACCACCGTGATGCCCTTCCTGAGGGCGCGCCGCGCGCCGCTGACCGGCACCACACCCACCCCCACCGGAGGAGGCCTGGCCCCGTGACCACGTCCACGCCCGTGCACGTCGGCCCCGAGGACGAGGGCGCCCGCCCGCTCCAGCCGGCCCGTCTGGAGTCGCGCGAGGAGCGCACCCACCGCCTCTCCGTCGGCGTCCTGGTGGTCGTCGTCGGGCTGGTGCTGGCCGTGCTCACCTTCAGCACCTCCGGCACCGCCCGCTTCGCCCTCTCCAACGTCTTCGACGAGGTGCAGCTGCCCACCTTCGGCCTCCCCGGGGTACCGGTGGTGGTGCTCTGCGCACTGGCCTGCCTGCTGGCCGGTGCCGGCTTCCTGGTCGGACGGCTCAGCTCGCGGGTGCGGGCGCTGGCCGGCACGGTGGCCGGGGTGGCGTTCGTGCTCGGGTTCCTGACCTGGGCCGCCGCCGGTCGCGACCTGCCGTTCCCGGTCAGCAACCAGTTCTCCGGCACCCTCACCCTGGCCACCCCGCTGGTGCTGGGCGCCCTGTGCGGGGTGCTCTGCGAGCGTGCCGGCGTGGTCAACGTCTCGATCGAGGGCCAGTTCCTCACCGCCGCCTTCACCTCCGCCGTGGTCGGCAGCATCACCGACTCCATCCCGCTGGCGCTGCTGGCCGCCGTGGTGGGCGGGGTCTTCATGGCCACCCTGCTGGCCCTGTTCGCCATCCGCTACAAGGTGGACCAGGTGGTCCTCGGCGTGGTGCTCAACCTGCTGGCCGTGGGGCTGACCGGCTTCCTCTTCGACCAGCTGGTGCAGCCGAACAGCAGCGATCTCAACAGCGCCCCGCTGCTGACCCCGATCCCGCTCCCCGGGCTCTCGGCCATCCCCTTCTTCGGGCCCGTGCTGTTCCAGCAGAACGCCTTGGCCTACCTGGCCATCGCCTCGGTGGTGCTGGTCTGGTTCCTGCTGTTCCGGACGTCCTGGGGTCTGCGGGTGCGCTCGGTGGGGGAGCACCCCGAGGCCGCCGACACCGTCGGGATCAGCGTCCGCGGGATCCGCTGGTCCGCGGTGCTGGTGGGTGGCGTCTTCGGTGGTCTCGGCGGGGCGTTCTTCTCCCTGGCCGCCACCGGCTCGTTCACCAAGGAGATGACGGTCGGCAACGGGTTCATCGCGCTGGCGGCGCTGATCATGGGGCGGTGGCACCCCGTCTGGGCCACGCTGATGGCGCTGTTCTTCGGCTTCGTCACCCAGATGGCCTCCCAGCTGCAGACCCTCAGCACGCCGATGCCCAGCCAGTTCCTGCTGCTGTTCCCCTACGTCGCGACGATCATCGCCGTGGCCGGGCTGATCGGCCGGGTCCGCGCCCCGGCCGCGGACGGGGTCCCCTATGACAAGCCCTGAGGTCGACTGGGAGGCCCTGCGCCGGGCCGCCCGCGACATCTCCCAGCGCGCCTACGTGCCCTACTCCCGCTACCCGGTGGGGGCGGCGGCCCTGGTCGACGACGGTCGGGTGGTGGTGGGCTGCAACGTGGAGAACGCCGCCTACGGGGTGACCCTGTGCGCCGAGTGCGGGCTGGTCTCCTCGCTGCACGCCGGCGGGGGAGGGCGGCTGGTCGCCTTCGCCTGCGTCGACGCCCGCGGGGTGGCGATCATGCCCTGCGGCCGGTGCCGCCAGCTGCTCTGGGAGAACGGCGGGGCCGACCTCCTGGTGGACACCCCGAAGGGGGTCCGGCCGATGACCGAGGTCCTGCCGCAGGCCTTCGGCCCCGAGGACCTCGACGCCGTCCGGGGTTCCTGACCGCTCCGGACCCCGCGCCGGGGAGTCGTTAGGCTCGCGTCCGTGCCTACCGACGCGCTGACCATCGACGACATCCGCACCCTGCCCAAGATCGCCCTGCACGACCACCTGGACGGCGGGCTGCGGCCGCAGACCGTGCTCGACCTGGCCGCCGAGGTCGGCCACGAGCTGCCCGCCGCGGACGCCGCCTCGCTGGCGGACTGGTTCTTCCAGGCCGCCGACTCCGGCACCCTGGTGCGCTACCTGGAGACCTTCGACCACACCATCGCGGTGATGCAGACCGCCGACGCGCTGCGCCGGGTGGCCCGGGAGTTCGTGCTCGACCAGGCCGAGGACGGGGTGGTCTACGCCGAGACCCGCTGGGCGCCGGAGCAGCACCTGCACCAGGGGCTGACCCTCGTGCAGGCGGTCGAGGCCGTCCGCGACGGGCTCGCCGAGGGCGAGGCGGAGGTCGCGAGCCGGGGCCGCACCATCATCGCCCGCCAGATCGTCACCGGGATGCGGCACGCCGACCGCTCCACCGAGATCGCCCAGCTGGCCGTGGAGCACCGTGACGACTCGGTCTGCGGCTACGACATCGCCGGGGCCGAGGACGGGTTCCCGCCCTCGCAGCACCTGGAGGCCTTCGACGTGCTGAAGCGGGCCAGCGCCCGCTGGACCGTGCACGCCGGTGAGGCCGCCGGGGTCGACTCGGTCTGGGAGGCCGTCCACCTGGCCGGGGCCCAGCGTCTGGGCCACGGCGTCCGGATCATCGAGGACGTCACCGTCGCCGAGGACGGCACCCGACGCCTCGGCCCGCTGGCCGCCTTCGTCCGCGACACCGGAATCCCGCTGGAGGTGTGCCCGTCGTCGAACCTGCAGACCGGCATCGCCGCCACCATCGACGAGCACCCGATCGGGCTGCTGGTCGACCTCGGCTTCGCCGTCACGGTGAGCTGTGACAACCGGCTGATGAGCCGGACCACGCTGAGCCGGGAGCTGGCGCTGTGCTGCGAGGCCTTCGACTGGGACCTCGAGCAGCTGGAGGTGCTGCAGCTGACGGCCCTGGACCACGCCTTCCTGCCGCTCCCGGACCGGGCCCGGCTGCTCGAGGAGGTCGTGCTCCCCGGCTTCGCCCGCTGACCCTCCTCGCTGCGGGGACCGGAGCCCCGGGCGGCCTACGGCGTGCGTCCGGGGACGGGCTCACAGCATGGAGGTCAGGACCCCGCCGTCGGCCCGGAGGGCGGCGCCGTTCGTCGCCGACGAGACGGGGCTCGCCAGGTAGAGGGCGAGGTTGGCGATCTCCTCGGGTTCGATGAACCGTTGCAGGAGCGAGGTCTGGTTCCCGGCGGCGATCGCGTCCTTGAGGTCAGCGGGGGCCAGGCCCCGGGCCTGCGAGATCTCGGTGACCGCCCGGGCGACGCCGTCGGAGTAGGTCGGCCCGCCGAGGACGGTGTTGACGGTCACCTCGGTGCCGCGGGTGAGCTTGGCCAGGCCGTTGCCCAGGGCGAGCAGCGCGGCCTTCGTGACGCCGTAGTGCAGCATGTCGGCGGGGACGTTCACGCCGGACTCGCTGCTGATGAAGATGATCCGGCCCCACCTCCGGGCCAGCATGGCGGGGAGCGCGTGCCGGGAGAGCCGGACGGCGCTCATCAGGTTGACGTCGACGTAGCGCTGCCAGTCCTCGTCGGACACGGACTCGAAGGCCTTGACCTCGAACACGCCCAGGTTGTTCACCAGGATGTCGAGCTCGTCGAGGGACCCCAGCAGCCGCCGCACCTGCTCGGGGTCCTGGAAGTCCGCGGCGATCCCCGAGACGGCGCCCTCAGGAGCCGTGGCCCGGAGAGCGGCCACGGCGGTCCGGACCCGGTCCTCGTCCCGCCCGTTCACGACGACCGACGCCCCCTCCCGGAGCAGGGCCTCCGCGATCGCGTAGCCGATGCCCTGGGTGGAGCCGCTCACGAACGCGTGCTTTCCCGCCAGCCGCAGGTCCATGGATTCTCCTCGTCACCGCCGTGCAGGGTTTCAATTACTTGACTGATCAAGTGAACGGTAGGCGAGAAAGGTTTCCTGAGCAAGTTTCGTAGCGCGTCGGGACCGCAGTGCCTGCCGTACCCTGCACCCATGACCGACGACCCGTCCGACGCCGCTCTCCTGCGTGAGGACCTCGAGGCGTGGGCGGCGCTGGCCACCGTCCTGGAGTGGTTGCCGACCGCCCTGGACAGCCAGCTGGAGCGCGATGCGGACCTCACCCACTTCGAGTACGGCATCCTCTACGCCCTCGCGGACGCGCCCGACCGCACGCTCCGCATGAGCGCCCTGGCCGGCTACGCGAACAGCTCGCTGTCCCGGCTCTCGAGAGCGGTCTCGCGGCTGGAGTCGCGAGCGTGGGTGCGACGCTCGCGCGACCCCGGCGACGGGCGCTCGACGCTGGCCCGGCTCACCGACCCGGGGCTCGAGAAGGTGGAGCAGGCCACCCCCGGTCACGTGGGCACGGTCCGGCGACTGGTCCTGGACCCGCTGACGCGGGCGCAGAGGCGGCAGCTGCGGGAGATCTGCCGTCGCATCCAGAGCTCCATCCGCGACGAGGACGGGTGGCGCCCGCCCTCGGGCACCGGCACGTAGCGCCCCCTCCCCGGCGCCGCGGACGGGCGCACCCCGTCCGCGGAAGGAGCTCAAACTCGGCCGGTCCCGGACGCGCCGTCAGGCTCGATTCGTCGAACTCGGCGCCCCAGCGCCTCG